>JAJYCL010000029.1 GCA_021778415.1 bacterium
AGCACCTCCGTCGATCTGCACATTGCGCAAAAATCACTTCTACGAGGTGAATCGAGGCGACTACCGGGCAATTTCCTCCGAATGCCGCACATAATGCTCTATATTTTCCCCTACCTATGGGGTACGATAACCCGGTGAATGGCGTCAGAAAATTTTTACACGTAGGCACTTTGCTCGTGGCGGCACTTTTCGCCGCTTGCGGTGGACCGACCCACCTCTACGGCAACATCTTTGTTCCCGCGAAAAAAGCCCCGAGCATCGAGCTCGTAGATCAAAACGGACGTGCATTTTCACTCACGGACGAGCGCGGCAAAGTGGTTGCCTTATATTTCGGTTTTACTCATTGTTCCGACGTGTGCCCTGCTACGCTCGCTCTTCTCGGTAAAGCAGTGCGCGCTTCCGGCGTCGCCTCGCGGACTCGCATTATTTTCGTGAGCGTTGATCCAAAACGTGACACGCCAGCCGCACTCCGTGCGTTCATCCGAAGAGTCGGAGTAACTGCAACGGGACTATCTGGAACCTTGGCACAACTGCAGCCAATTTGGAAAGCCTACGGCGTTAGCGTAGAACCTCATCGATCCGATATCGGACACAGCGACTACATTTATTATATCGATCCTAGCGGACGGCTTCGCGTTTTGGCGAGCACCTCCGAATCGCTTGCCCATCTTAGCGAAAATTTCCGCAATTTGCTTACGCATTCGTAAGTTCTCGTAGGCGGATGTTGGGCCGATCTCAAGAATAAGGCCCCCATCATGATGTCATCGCCTCTACCCATTTCCGATATCAGCGATCACCCGCTTGTTCGCGATGTCAATCAGGAGAGCATTGACCGCCTATCAGCAACGGAACTTGCCTGTAAGTCGATATCGAATGCAATCGGTGCGCCAATTGCCTTAGCCTTGGCAATTCTTCTACAGGCAGTTTGGATCATCGTTGGCGTCATGACAAAGTGGGATCCGTTCCCATTTGTCTTCCTGCTCACATGCTCTAACGTCCTACAGCTCATTCTTATCTTCGTACTTGCCGTCGGCCAGCGGCAATCATCGGCTCACGCCGAACTCCGAGCCGAACACGATCATGAATCGATTTCGCGCCTGCTCTACCATCAAGAAGTGCAAGAGCGTATTCTACTCGCTATCGCTCAAAAGACCGAAACCGATGTCGAACAAATCGCTACGATGGTCACGCAACTCATCGCCCAAGACACTCCAAAATAATGCTGCTATAGAGTTTCGATATATGCCGCTACATCGCGAACATCGGATCGCGTTAAAACCGCAGGATAGAACTTCGGCATAGGAGGGCTCGGATTCATGATCCACTGTTGAGCCTGGGCGAAATTTTTTCGGCTTTTCTCTGCAATGAGCGACGGCCCCTCACCTCCAACACCGTGCGCACCGTGACATACGGCACAATTTTGCGCAAACAACTTCCCTCCGAGTGCGAGATCGGGAGACCGCAACATCTGCGCCGCAGACGTTGCGGCAGACTGCGCGGTCGTCCCTGTCGTAACCATCGGCGAAATAGCATGCGCCACACCAAAGCCCCAAGCCGAGGCTACCGCCATAAAGACTACGCTCAAACCCGTAGCCCAGCCTACCCCGGCCGCATAGCGTTGGCCGGCGTATCCCGTAATAAACCCTAAGCCGAGAATCCCGAGATGCTCAAGAATATGTCCGCTTGCATGACGTTCGTACCAGGCATACTCAGACGGCCACATCAAGAGCATTGCGGCAAATGGCGAAAAAACCGCTAACAACAACCAACCATAATGTCCACTCCCAACATCGCGCGACGGCGTGGCAAGCAACAACGCGGAAAGTAGCCCACCGGCAATGAGTGCGGCGTGAATCAAGTGATGCTGCGGAATGGGGATTTCAACCGCACCACGGACTAGCGGGATTAGGGCGACAAGCACCGTCAATGCGAGAATGATCCAACCGAGAATTTTCTTTACGCTCATGCTGCCACGCTCGTATTCTTGCTTCTCGCTAAGCGGACCGCCTCAATGATTGCCAACAGAAATCCAAGCAAGAGGATCGCTGCGCCAACAGTTGCGACTCCCGCATAATACGGTCCCGGTGTAGGCTCGGTAGCGTATCGACGTGGCACGCCATCGGCGCCCGCGATGTAGAACGGAAGCAAAAATAGGGCTCCACCTCCAAACATTCCGGTTCCAATAAGCCAACGCGTCAGAAGTGATGAAGCGCTGCCGGCTCGCTGTTCAAGATTGACGAATGCCCAACCCATGATAAAGAGTAACACGCCTTCCAATAGGTAGGTGTGAAAATGCGCTGGCACCCATAATGTGTTATGCAGCTCGATGTTAATTGGAATCGTCGCATCGAGCACTGCTCCTAAGCCACCGACAACCCATCCAATCATTCCCGCAAACAGAAACATCGACCCTACACTCCATTTCATTCCGGATCGATGCACCAGCATTACACCGCCAAATACCGTCACAACCACAACTGGAATTGCGGCGAGGTAAGAAGAAATCTCACCAACATATTGAACGAACTGCAACTGCGCAAAATCCATATAAAGATGATGGAAGTAGGCAATGATAACAAAGGTTAGTGTTCCCCACCAGGCGATTGCTAGCGGAATCGACGTGTGATACGCTCGCTTGGTGCACATTGGTAATCCGACGTATACGCCGGCAACGGCCATGTACATCGTTAAGTTCGCAAACGTATGACCGAACTGGTAAATAAGGTTTTTAGCCCAAAGCGGATCGATTGCGACGCTTGGATCAATCCAATGGACGATAAGAGCTACAACAACCAGTAACCCGGCCGTTCCGCCGATAAATCCATCGATCGCAGTAATTGCTGCAGCAAACATTTCCGGAGGTGGCGGCTCTTTTCCACTCTGCGTGAATTCGCGATTTTTAAAAACATAATCAATAGCAAGGATGCCCCGAACTCCGCCAAAACGAGCCAACAATGCACCAAGTATTTGCGCACACCAAATCATAAAGCCAATCATGACAAGACTATTACCAATTAACCAGGCTCCTGTTGCCCAATTTGGCCAATATGTTCCAGTAAATGGCAACGGATAGAGCGCAGTCCAAAGGGCGCCGTAATGCCCCGGAATAACACTGATGATGACACTTGCAACCCCGGCAAGAAAGAATCCATACGCAAGAAATGCTACCCCTTGATTTAGGGGCGTATAGCGACTCACAAAATACCAGAGAATGCCGAGGCCGGCTATTGCCATCGCCGTGATCATTCCGATACCATGAAGGCTCAGAAGCGAATAGAAGGTTCCGGGATCAATTCCGATCCATCCTGCCTGAGCGGCACGCATCGCGATTCCGACAAGTACCATGAGGAAAAATATCCCTAATCCGGTTAACATGTACGTCCACATGACACGTTTTCCGGCTGACGTATCGGCTATGTTCGTCTGACTCATTTTACGTCAAAGCCTCCTTGCATTGCGGCATGAGCGATGCCGCAATATTCCAAACAGCGAACGGTGTAATGCCCCGGAACCGTAAACGTGACTGCCAAGTGATTGACGTAATCCGGCATAGCCTGTACCTGACTAAATATTTTATCATTGGGACCGTAAATTCCAAAACCATGATTGACATCTTTGGATGTAACGTCGAAAACAATCGGCGTATTTAATGGCAGGGTTGATGGCATTGAAAAACTATATTGCTGTGCCACCACAGGATAGTGACGAGCGTTTGCATCGGCCTTCGCCTTTTGATACGGAAATTGCGGAACCGTAAACGCGAACACGGCAACTGCTACGATCAGCGTCGTCCAAAGCCAGTATCGCCGAATAGCGTATCCGGTCGCCGAAACATCGGCTTGCGGGATCGGATCCGACGAACGGTAATTCGCAAGCCAGAGCATCAGCACAATTGCCAAGCCGGCAACTCCGATGAAAATTTCTAAAACCAATGTACTTTGCAACGAACAATCTCCACAGCAAGCACCCCGGGAGTGAGCATCTACCCATTCGCAGAGTACCTGAGCAGGCCTCGAACAAAAGCAACCCGAGTCAATTTACGCGATGAAAAACCGGCGTTGACCAGGTCGTGGCCGAGAACGCAATAAATCCTCCCGGCGAATGGATGTCAGACAGATTCCGACTATGGAGCGCCACGCCCTCATTTTCTCGCAATTCGACGGCCTTGCCGTCGGCGAGGCGTTGACGCTCATCGTGGACCATGAGCCCCGCCCCCTTCGGGCCCAGTTCAACGAGCTTCGCCCGAGAAAATTCATCTGGATGCAACGTTTCCTAGGCAACGCTACCTGGGTTGCAACGATTCGTCGCGTCGAGGATACCGGGGCGGAAAACGACATCCCCGCATTCCTCGCTCGCTGCCCAATCATGCAAGGTCTCGCTGCCAACAAGCGGGATTCGCTTGCGAACCGAGCCACGACGGTCACGATTCCCCGTCATGGAGCGGTCGTAGAGCAGGATCAGGACTGGCCGTATATCGGCCTCGTGCTCACTGGCAGTATCAGTGCCATTCTGGTTTCTGCGGATGGCCGAGAGCAAACACTCTATGACATTTTTGCGACCGAGGCATTCAACGAAATCAGTCTCTTCGACGGCGGAGCGACGATCGCACGTTTCGTCGCGACAACGAAAGAGGCACAAGTCGTGCTCTTACCGGCATCAATGATCGACGAAATGCTCACCGATCGCGTGAGTATCCACGCCATCGCCTTGCTTGCCGGACAACGCAGTCGCTTGATGATTCAACGTTTCTCCGAACAACTTTCGCGACCGATCATCGCTCGCGTCGCGTCAATGCTTCTCGCTTTCGCGCAACCGGCTGCCGGCCTGACGCCCGTTCTCGCGACGCTCGAGGGCATGACGCAAGTCCAAATGGCCACGTCGACTGGGACCGTGAAGGAAGTCTTCAGCCGAGCGCTCGCTGAGCTTGAACTTGCGGGCGCGATTCGCCGCCTCCGTGGCCGCATTACCCATCTCGACCGACGCCTCCTCACAGAAATTGCTCAATCGCCATAACACGCCGTCAGCGCGCCTTACGAATATCCCAATTGTTTTCGGGCAGCCATCGAAACTCGATCGAGCGACCACGGTGGCTCAAACGTGATTGTCACAGTCACGAGGTTGACCCAAGAAATTCTTCCAACGCTTGACCGCACGTCTCTCGCAATCGATTCATGCATGGGGCAACCCGGAACGGTCAACGTCATGAGAATCTCAACGTCATCGCCATGGACCTCGATCTTATAAATCAAGCCAAGCGAAAGAATGCCAATTCCGAGCTCGGGGTCAATCACGTCATCTAAGACGGCAACAACTGCTTCTTCACGAGATATTTTATCGTTCATGGTTGTTCGATAGTGAAAAGAAAACTCTGATCATCCTGCTCCACGCACGTGTAACGGAGACCGCGTTCCTCAAGCTCAGGTAAAAGGAACATCGGCCGGCGGTCCATGAGAGCCTCAATTCTATCTCCCGTAGCAAGCCCGTCGCACAGAGTCAAAATTCGTACAAGCGGCTCAGGCGGCGCTAGGCCCCGGTTATCAACTCTGATTATATTCATGATCCTGTTTTCGCGAAAACGTAGCTTCGCGCAATTTGTCCAAAGAGCATGACGTAGCACACGCTGCCGGCAAGATAAATGGAAGCGGATAAGGGTAGATACCCCGGCGCCCATGCAAGGCTCGCAGAAGTAGCTAGCGTGCCAACGAATAATGCACAAAGTGCAATACGTGCGAGAATCTCTGGGATCGCTTTTCCCAATGGAAGCAATGTAATAGCTCCACGCTCACGTGCAAATTGCCATGCGAGAAAACCGAGAATTTTCATCGCATAACCTAAGATTGCAATTGCGATCCAACCCATAAGCGCTAAACAAATCAACGATGCCCCAATCGATGACGAAAAACTTGCACAGAGTAATGCGACAGCGCCGAGAACCCATGAGGCTGCGGCAAAGAGCAAACTGGCGTCGACTTTTTTCCGTAAGCGAGTGGAAAATGTGCGAAGATGTTGCCAGCACAAAGTGACGGAAATCAGCAGTAAAACGACATATCCTATACGAGCGTACACTCCGACTGCGATCATCGTGGTGCTGGCGATAGCGATGAAAAGAGCAAACCGAGAACCATACGCACCGGAATGCGAAAGAGCAAACATTGGAACAAACTTATAGGACAGTGCGACAATGAGGATTGAGGAAAACGATAGAAGCATCAGCGCCGCGTGCATCTGCGGAAGCCACGAAGAAAACCCGCCCATCCATCGGAGCAGCATTGTCACTCCTAGGAATACAGCAAGCGAAAATGCAGCGACGGCAAGCCCGAATCCCACTGCCAGACGTCGCTCCGCCCGCGCAAGCAAAATGCGTGTACCGATTGCGACAACCCATACCATTGTAGCCAGTCCGAGAAAAATCGCTGCAAACTCAAATGTCGATGCACCTGAAAAGCCTGCAACGAGAAGTACAAAGCCTACAAAGTAAAGTAGGGCAGCACCGATGGTCACGAAGAGCGGAAGCGGTCTGACACGAAAGAGAACGGGCAAGAGTTGGTGACTTGCGGCAACGATTGCCAACACAACAAAAGCCGCATAGGCATGGAGAACCGAAAGCTCAGAAACGCCGAATGCGAGCATACAAGAAGCGCTAAGATGTACCAGGATCGCTCCTGAAAGTATTATGATACTCCCCAATGGAGCATCGCCGGCGCGAAAAGATTCCGAAGCAATCATCGCGGGGTAAAAAGCACGTGCCATTCATCCGGACGTATTTCAACGGACTCTGCATCGTAGCCGCGTTTATCCATAACCCGAAGCAACGGTTTAGGATCAAAAGAGTTGATCAGCAAAAACTCTTGACCTTCTTCGAGACCATACACAACATCCATAATGGCAGCAAATGGCTCCTCTTTTCGCGCATGGAACGGGCGAACGTCGAGAACCGCCTGTGGTTGTTTCACGCAATTTTCCCGATTTGTACGCGCCATGTTTCCGGGCCCTCTGCAAGATAGGTCCACGTGTACATACCGGGATGGTCGGCCTCAATTTCGAAACGCAATGGGCGAGGATCGTGATCATTAATAATGAGCAGCGAGTCACCAATTCGAAGTGCCGAGAGTCGAGCATGGATCGTTGGATGCTTTTCTCGTGGCAGCAGAATTCTAACGTCCAGTTCGTTGACAGAAACGTCCATGTGGCGTCTTTCTTATTCAATAGGGCTGAAATATCACGCCTAGTCGGCATGACGAGCCCACCGTAGCACGATGGCAACGACGGCACATTGACTCTCGTCAATTTTGCAACTGCAAACCCATTTCACACGCTGCGCGTGCTCCTCATGCTTCGAGACGCACGCTGCGCGTGCTCCTCAGCATGACAGTAGTCAGCATAGTCACCCTGAGGAGCGATGCGAAGCAGCGCGTCTCGAAGGGCCCGTCTCGAAGGGCCCACGGTGCGCGTGCTCGTCATGCTTCGAGACGCACGCTGGGCGTGCTCCTCATGCTTCGAGACGCACGCTACGCGTGCTCCTCAGCATGACAGTAGTCAGCATAGTCACCCTGAGGAGCGATGCGAAGCAGCGCGTCTCGAAGGGCCCGTCTCGAAGGGCCCACGCTGCGCGTGCTCCTCATGCTTCGAGACGCACGTTGCGCGTGCTCCTCATGCTTCGAGACGCACGCTGCGCGTGCTCCTCAGCATGACAGTAGTCAGCATAGTCACCCTGAGGAGCGATGCGAAGCAGCGCGTCTCGAAGGGCCCGTCTCGAAGGGCCCACGGTGCGCGTGCTCGTCATGCTTCGAGACGCACGCTACGCGTGCTCCTCATGCTTCGAGACGCACGCTGCGCGTGCTCCTCAGCATGACACAGTAGTCAGCATAGTCACCCTGAGGAGCGATGCGAAGCAGCGCGTGGCGAAGGGCAGTTAGCTATTTTGCTTCGACGCGAAGGCGGGAGGCCTCAATATTGTGTATGGTTGCAACGCTCGTAAATGGAACGATCTCGGCTGTGTCATGCTCGGGATGAACTTTAACGCCAAGAAAATCGTCACCAACGAAAATAACTTCGCCGCTAATTGGTCTTCCCGACGTGAGTTCCAGCATGATCCTCGTGCCGGAAAATGAGCGCATAAACGATTCGAACTTCACTCTTGTTCCCTTTCATTGCGGCCGGTTACGGGGATACCACAGCAATGGTTCTCCGCGTTATGTGGCGCGACATTCACACCATACCCTGCTTATTGCACACATTAGCCCATCACGACAAGCAAGCAGCCTCCGTTTAGCCCCATCGACGGTTGCACTAGCTCTGCTCCCGGTTTGATCTAGTGCGACCGTGCCAGAATTTCACCGGCTTCCACTCGCCACTGATTCGCAACGTTCGAAGTGGGCCGTAAAATGACGTAACGGTGGAGATTGCCAGACGATTTTCATTCCCGCTATCGCGTGTCGCCGCGCATACACGTCGGCCACTACTTCGCTCACGTAATCGATATGACTCTGTGTATACACACGACGGGGAATTGCTAGACGAACCAATTCCATAGGAGCTGTCTTTTCGAGCTGAGTTCCTTCGTCTGTTGTCCCAAACATAACGGTCCCAATTTCGACCGCCCGAATTCCCCCCTCAAGATAGAGCTCGGCAACGAGCGCCTGGCCCGGAAGCATCGTCGCAGGCAAATGATCGAGCATAGCCCCGGCATCGATATAAATGGCATGCCCGCCGGGAGGTTGCACGATCGGGACACCACTTTCAGTAAGGCGGCGACCCAGATACGCCGTCGATGCGATCCGATAGTTCAAATAATCCTCACGTAAAACTTCGCGCAATCCCGTAGCAATAGCGTCCAGATCCCGTCCCGCTAAGCCGCCGTACGTCGTAAATCCCTCGGTGAGAATAAGTAATCGAGATTCTGCTTTGGCCAGTACGGCATCGTTGCCAGCCAAGAACCCACCAATATTGACTAATCCATCTTTTTTCGCCGACATCGTGCAGCCATCAGCGTAAGAAAACAGTTCGCGAGCGATATCATAGGGCGATGTGGAAGCATAGCCCGCCTCCCGCTCACGGATGAACCAACAATTCTCCGCAAAGCGACATGCATCAATGTATAATGGGATACCATGCTCCTGACAGACCGCACGAACATTCTTGATATTAGTCATCGAAACGGGCTGCCCACCGCCGGAATTGTTTGTGATCGTAAGCATGACTAAAGGTATTTTAGCGGCGCCGACCTGAGCAATGAGTGCCTGGAGAGCCTCGACATTCATGTTGCCCTTGAATGGAAATGGAATACCCGGGTTGCGACCCTCCACGCATGGCAGATCTACAGCCACGGCCCCGGTATTTTCGATATTTGCCCGCGTGGTATCAAAATGCGTGTTGTTAGGAACGATATCGCCCGGCTTACATAACGATTCAAAGAGAATACGCTCCGCGGCCCGGCCCTGATGCGTTGGAAAAATATATTGAAATCCAAAAATTTCACGCACCGTCTCCTCGAACCGGAAAAACGAAGTACTTCCAGCATAGGATTCATCGCCGCGCATTATCGAAGCCCATTGCTCCGCGCTCATCGCACCCGTGCCACTGTCGGTTAAGAGGTCGATCAAGACATCTTCTGCGCGTAACAAAAATGGATTAAACCATGCCTCAGTAAGAAACCGTCTTCGCTCCGCCTCATTTGTCATGCGAATCGGCTCGACAGTTTTTATGCGGAAAGGTTCGATAATTGACCGGGGCATTTTCTCTCCTTCACGAATCGACGCAAATATGGCTGCACTTGTCGTTCACGGGCTAGAGGGTATTCGCGCCCTCATTGGGCACGATTTTCCTCCAACCCCATGGATCAAACTCTCTCAACGAAAAATCGACGCATTCGCCGCTTGCACGGGTGATAACCAATGGCCGCATGTAGATGTCAATCGAGCTCGCAATAGTACTTTTGGCTCAACGATCGCTCATGGATACCTCATTTTATCTCTCGTACCAATGCTCTGGCATCAGGCATGCAACGTTCTCGATACGGCAGTAACGATAAACTACGGAATAGATCGACTGAGGTTTACATCTCACGTCGAATCCGGTTCAGAAATTCGCGCTCGATTCCAGATCATCGATGCTCGAGATTCGGCACACGGGCTGCGCACAACCTTAAGGGTGACTATCGAAAAGCGTCATGCATCCAAACCAGCCTGTGTCGGCGATATCATTTTTCTATTTCAACCATTTGGTTCTGAATAAGTCGCTCCCACACCGCGGGACCTGCTGATCGAATCACATCGCTTTCAACACGAGCGAACTCAGCGCTAAGAGCAGAGGCGATCGAATCATCCAGCCCCGATTCTATTGCATCAAAAACCATTTCGTTCTCTAGGCGAATATGATGACGCATAAAATCGGTATAGTTTGCAATTTCTCGCGATTGTACTACTCGATCGCCGAGTGCCTCCTTTATTTTTACTACGAGATGACGCCCATAAATATGTTCTTCCGACAAGACATGCGGAATATCTTGGAAGAATGCGTTCGCAAGTAACTTCGGAAATAAGAAACCCTCTTCTTTCCCGTGGTGATTATCGTCGATAAAAAGAGTGGCAAATAACAAGAAATCACTAACTATACGATCAAACAATGCATCGTCACGGCATTTTGCCAATTGATTTTCAACATGATCGAAAACCTTCAATATCACTTCATGCTCATTGCGCAATTCGGTCAGTTTCATGCTGCTGATTTTTCTAGTTTTCGTATACCGAGTAGAGCGGCACCGAGCGCGTTGATCATTTCAGGATTTTCCGGACAGTTCATTGGCATTCCAAGCGTATCACTCAGAGAACGTATCATTCCCTCTTGATTCCCCATCCCACCAACAAGCGTAACTTCCGATTCAATACCTATTCTTTTTAGTAACAACGTTGCTCGTTCGGAAAGCGAATCATGCACCCCACGAAGAATATCTTCAGCGGTTTCGCCTCGGCTTACATGGTTAATAATTTCTGACTCTGCAAGTACCGCGCAGACGCTAGATATCGTGACAGGAGTATTCCCATTCATGGAGAGCCGTCCCACGTCTTCTAATGGTACTTCCAGATAGTGGGCCGCACGCTCCACGAAGCCACCAGCTCCGGCGGCACATTTATCATTTGATTTGAATTCCCGGACCCGGCCGTCGGGAGCAAGCTTCATCGCACGCGAACTTTGTGCCCCGATATCTATAACGCACTTCGTGTTCGGAAATGCGTGCATTGCACCGAAGGCTGCAGACGTGACGTCTGTAAGTTGCAAATCACGATCGGGATAACTTGAGCGACCAAAGCCCGTAGTCGCGACATAACTCACATCAGTACGCAGTGCACCAATTTGTTTTAATGCATTTTCGATATTCGAATCGACGAGATCTATTAGGGGTGGACGCGTACGAGAACTATACACGGCTAAAATATTCCCCAGGCGATCTACGAGAACGACTTT
This sequence comes from bacterium, assembly GCA_021778415.1. Classification (GTDB taxonomy): domain Bacteria; phylum Vulcanimicrobiota; class Vulcanimicrobiia; order Vulcanimicrobiales; family Vulcanimicrobiaceae; genus JAJYCL01. Next base: position 11,464 of record JAJYCL010000029.1, read on the forward strand.
CGTATGTCGCGAACCAATGTCGACACCAGCGATAATCATGTATTCAATCCTCCCTCACGAACCACTCGCAGCCAATGCGTGCTCGAGCGCAAACATCGCTGCGCCAATAGCCCCCATATAATGCGAATCCTCGCATACGTTAAGTTTCGCCCCAAGCTTCTCTTCGAGCATTTTAACCATGCCGACATTGAGAGAGACGCCACCGGTGAACGTATATTCCGGCTTGAGACCAACGCGACGCACTAAGGCAATCGTCCTCGCAGCGATCGCGCTGTGAATACCCCCAAGGATATCCTCAATTTGCTTTCCTTGAGCAACGTACGACATGATATCAGACTCGACAAATACAGTGCAGACAGTCGATAACCTGACAGGATTGCGCGCCTGCAGTGACAGCGCCCCAATTTCATCTAAGCGCAAACCTAAGGTATCGGCAGCTGTGGAAAGAAATCTCCCCGTGCCAGCTGCACATTTATCGTTCATCACAAAATCGGTCACCTCGCCGTTGGCAATGCTTATTCCCTTAGCGTCTTGGCCGCCCATATCGATAACTGTTGACGTGCCAGGGAAAAGGACGCTCGCTCCTTTGGCGTGACAGGTAATCTCGGTTATTTGAAGATCCCCAAATTCGACTTTAAACCGACCGTACCCGGTTCCCGTAACGCACAAAACATCGTCGCGGGAAATATTTCCGGCTTGGAGTACCGCTTCAAAACCACGTTCCCCCGCGCGCGTGATATTCGCACCAGTTTCACGCAGTGCACGCGCCACGATCTTCCCATTTTCATCTATGAGAACGCACTTTGTTTGCGTTGATCCAACATCGACTCCGGCAGCGTACTTCATACGGTCACCGATTGTCCCTGCGTTGAGCGATGTTCCAAGGATTCGAAAAACGCATCAATCCTATTGCGCATTTGTGCCTCGCTAAAATAGCGGGGATCCTCTAAGTCCGATTCGACCAGAAGCGTGGGGATTCCACGCTTGGTGAAATATTCGCGCATGTCACCTTGGCCGGCTGAGAAAAGTCGGCAGCTTTTCACGGAGTGAATAACGAGCGCGTGAGCATCCCACTCTTCGATGTAGCGGCCAATTTGATCATATCGTTGCAGAAAATTTCTGTTTGTTAGGTTCCATTCCAGCAAATGACGGGCAATTGATTCAATTGGAGAATCCGGGTCGTGCGTAAAACCGAACTCCCACAAACCACCAACCGTGGAATACGTCGAAGCCACCGCAATAGCACTCCAACGTGAAAACATATCACGAAATGTTCGCAAATGCGGCCATGGGGGAGGGCCCTCGATCACATATCGGAAACGTTCCTCGGAGAGCGCACCAATGCCGGCATTTGCCTTTTCCTGCAACTCCGCATAGGCGGTTTCAAAAAAATCCAACCCTGCTTGCGTTCCTCGCAAACAATACAGAGGTGCCATCATGGTTACCGAATCAAAATACGCGTCATACGGGGCGGGGTGCGCTTTTGTAAGATGCTTAATTTTCGACCATAAAGCGCCGGTTTCAGAAGAAAGGCGAACCGCCTCTCGAAGGCGATCTTGATCAAGCTTGCGCCCCGTTATTTCTTCACATTGCTCAATAAGTCGGTGCAACTGCGTCGTAACGTATGCAATATCGTCCTTCGAAGGCTTTCCTGATGCTGTACGAATAAAGGGAATATCTAACTGGAAAATTGGTCGTCGGCTATAATCGGCGAGATGTTCAAACCAATCTAAATAGACATTACAGCCAACATAGTTGCAGAGAAGTAACGACGGTTCCGGAATCGTAGCGAAGGGGGTTGTTCTGCCGCCGAAATACATGCCGATATCCGCCTTAACGTACGCGCAATTATCGGATGAATAGCCCATAAATTCTGCCGCCTGAATAAACGGCAAGGATTGCTTACGAACGGCGAGTTGCAGGGCATTTACCTCTGGAAAAACAGGCAGGATATCGAACGCCCTGAGGATTTCCACCGGGTTTCCACCGATAAGAAGATAGGCAGCCGGCAATCCACTTCCGTTTGCCGAGGCAGTCAATTCGGCATAGTAGTCTCCCATCAGCTCTTTCTGCAGCGTATGGAGATGTCCCTGATACTGCAATTTTTCCATTTTTCTAACTCCTATGCGAACAGCATGGACTCGACAAATGTTTCAATCTCGTTTTTGACGCGATCGAACATCCACATTTTTTCTTCGAATTCCAAAAAGAGATTTGGGATGCCGGCCGCCTGCAGCGCTCGGCGATAGAGAGGATACGCAAACAAAGCAGGCTCGCAAAATTTTGCGCAAAGAACGATAACGGCATCGGCATTGAGCCTGCGAGCCCGATCAATTAGCATTTGCGACTGTGAGACTCGAAGATCGTGCTTCACAGGCGACGCGACACTCTGGTTTCTATAGCCATCTGCGAGCGCCAGCAACGGATCGGAGACTCCGGTATCAACATCTCCAATGAGCCAACGACGACCAATGAGAAAATCATCATCGACGACGTAACAACCAGCGTCTTCGACTGCCGAGATAAGATCGATCGGAGGTTGTTCGCAAAAAGATCCCACTATCAGAATGCGTAGTCGATCACGTGACTTCCCTTCACGTCGCTCAATTGCAGCGAGCGCCTCGACGAGAATTTCCGCATGCCTTTCGGGTGGTGTGAGATTTCCCACTCGAACCAACGAATACAATTCACTTGTGCGAATAGCGTGCGGGCGCTCTGCGCGCAACCCATAGAGAAGTCGTATCAATCGACGTATGCGATTATAGAGCGATAAAGATTCTTTGAGCCGGCCAGGGGTTACCGTCGTCCCTGTTATCGAGGCTGCAAACGTAGCTAGTCGTTCATACTCGCTGCGCAAGTGCATGGCCGCCTCGGGAAGGGCGAAATTCTGCGGGTAATGCAGATATTCGACGGGAGTATTTGGGAAATTTCGCGTGTAGACGCTAGCAAGATTTCGAGCCGAATCGCAGATCGAATGAAAGACCATGCCATCGATCTCATCAAGCATTCCCGTCATTCCCTGTTCCAAGGTGCTCTTAATAATCGAGCACACGAAAGATTGGAAGCGCGAATCCGAATGCACGATTTCCAGCCGATTTCCGCCCCCGGCGAGTCCGACCGGCAACGCTCCCGCAGCATGAAAAATTTCCACCGGAGTGTAGACCGGAAAACAACCGATTAACTTGCGACCCCGTTCGGCATGTTTCCATGCTACAGCCGGTTCTATTCCGGGAATATCGAAAATAGTACGACACTCTTCAATGACCTCTTCGAGATTTCGAGAAGCTGTCGTGGTGATCATCATGCACCTCCGCGAGGCATCGATGGAATGACGATAGTTCGCAACCCTTCGCCGTTACGCAGGGAATCCAAGCCATCGTTGATATCGGCTAACGAAACGCGACCGGTAACGAGCTCTGCGAGTCGCAATTTACCGGAGCGCACCAATTCTATAATGCCCGGGTAATCGACTGGTCGGCAGCCTAGGGATCCGCGAATTTCGAGTTCGGAAAACATTATTTTTCCAGCGGGTAAATTAACCGACTCTGCACTAAATCCAACAACGACGACACGACCGCCTCGACGCACCGAATCTAATGCCGTGCGAATTGTTTGCGGCTTTCCAATAACTTCAAATGCCACGTCGCAGCCGCCATCCATCTGGCGACGCACGTAGCGAGCGACGTCGCTCGTGCTGCTTGCGTCGATACAGTGAGCTGCTCCGAATTGTCGAGCGAGTTCCAGTCGGTCGGAGCGCGTATCGACCGCCCACACCTGCGCTCCAACGGCGGCGGCGACTTGAATAACGTTGATTCCTACCCCGCCGCAACCAAAAACTACAACGCGATCTCCGAGCGTTACTTCACCACGACGAATCACCGCATGATACGGAGTCGACACCGCATCGGCGATAAGACATGCTTCTTCTAGCGGCAATCCCGCTGGAAGTGCAACAACGTCTTTTTCTAGCACGCATATGAACTCGGCAAATCCTCCATCGATATGATTTCCGAGCATGGTTGATTTTTCGCATAAATTTTCGCGACCAAGTCGGCACATGTGGCATTTTCCACATGACAGCACAGCAGGAATCAAAACCGAGTCGCCGATTTTCCACCGTTCACTGCCAACACCGACTTCGCTAATGATTCCGGATATTTCGTGCCCTAAAATGAGAGGTGGCTTCGCAAACGTAGGGACGCCGTGATCGAGGTAATGTAAATCGGTGTGACAGATGCCGCATGCGGCGACCTGAACGACGATTTCTCCAGGACCAGCTTTGGGCATATCCCGATCCTCGACGACAAGTCGTTTTCCCGGGCCATAAAAAATGGCGGCTTTCATCGGCGTGCGCGACGGATTGCAGCATAGTCGGGAGGACGCTTTTCAACAAAGGCCCGCATACCTTCCGCAGTTTCCTGACTTGCAAAATGGGATGCAAGCCATTCGCGAGCATGCCCGATCGTGGCGTACCACGATTGATCCTTCCAGTAATTCACCTGACACTGTGTATAGCTTAAACACTGAGGAAACTTATCAAGTAACTTATCGCACAGCTCTCGTACCACCGCATCCAATCTCTCGGTTGGCGCGACGCGATTGATGAGGCCCCACTCGAGTGCTTTTTCAGCAGAAATCGGCTCACACAAAAACAGCATCTCTCGCGCTCGACGGTCTCCGACCATAATCGGCAGCCATTGCGTTCCCCCGCCAGCTGCGACGCTTCCCACGCGTGTGCCCACTTGCCGAAACACAGCATGCTCGGCTGCGACCGCGAGATCGCAAGCCATGTTCATTTCATTACCGCCGCCTACGGCCATTCCGTTAATACGAGCGATGGTGGGCTTACCCATAGTCCGAATTGCATCGATGCAGTCTTGAAACAAAACCATATATTTCCAAAACTGCTCTGGGCGCTCAACATAGCGCTCGGCATATTCCTTCACATCGCCGCCGGTACAAAATGCAACGTTGCCGCTACCTGTGAGCACGACGACTCCTATTTCGTCATCCCACATAGCTCGGCGAAGTGCCTTATGCAAATGCTCTAGCGTCTCCGTAGTGTACGCATTGTGAGCATGCGGGCGATTAAAGGTAATCGTTGCCACTCGATCACTCACAGTGTACAGAACGTCTTCCTCGATGACGCGAACCGGATCCGAAGTTACCGACATGAATTAGCCTCCAACAGGTGTTGAGTGAGCCCAGACGGGGGAACGCTTTTCAAGGAATGCGGCAATGCCCTCAACGCCGTCCGAACTGGTCAGGATGACATCCCGATACAGATGCATTGCTCGAGAAATTTCGCCTACGTCGATCGCTCGCTTACATGCCCGAACGGCTATATCTGAGAGAGACAGCACGCGTTCGCAGTAGTCTTGCGCTGCACGCGCAAGTTCACTCGGCTCGACAATGTCGGCGACGATCCCCCACGCAAGCGCAGTTTGCGCATCGATTTTTCGCATCGATATGACGGTATCAAATGCGCGCTGGCGTCCAATGAGGGATGGAAGTAGCACGCTCGCGATCGGCGGGATCGCTGCAAGCTGAACTTCCGGCAAAGAGAAGTACGCCTTTGGCGAACACAGTGCGACATCGGCGAGAAGTACCAGTTCGAATCCGCCGCCGATGGCCGGTCCATGAACGCTGCAAATGATTGGGGCCGGGGCTGCGGCAAAGGTCTTCGCAAGGAGCTCGAACACGTCGAGCATTCTATTGGCCCGTTCGGGAACATGATCGGACACTTCAACGCCGGCGCAAAATGCGCGCTCGCCGCTTGCATCAAGGAGTATTACTGAACAATGCTCGCAGGAAACAATAGCATCACAAAGTGCAAGAATATCGTCGATACCTAAGACATTTAATGGCCCTGCATGAAGAGTAATCCGCCCTAAACGGCCGTCGATGCGCGTGATAACTCGCGAGTTCACAATAATGCCTCCGCAACGTTTCCTGAGGCGAGTAGCCCTCCGAGAAAGAGCGATGTAAGCGCATCCGTCGCCTGATCACAATTTCCGTCAATTTCAGCTCGATACCACGTTGGCGCCCAATTTAACATACCGAAAAGCGCTCCGGCGGCTAAACGAGCGGTGAACCGAGCGGCAGGGTCGATCCGCGCGATCATATGCGCAAGCGACCGAAAATAGTTTCGTTTCCGTAGCCTGACGCGTTCGCTTGCCGCGCCTTCAAGTAATTCCATGTCGTGCAAAAGAACGCGATAGGCGCTGTCATTAGCAAGGACATAACGCAAGTGGCTTCGCACAAAACGTTGCAAGAGTTCTATTGGGGTCGCCGCACTATCGGGAGTCGGCACGCCTGCATCAAGTCGATCGAAAATACGTTCGCAAACCATTGCGAGTGCAATCTGTTTACTCGGAATATAATAGTAAATACCGGCGACGCTTAGCCCTGACGCGTCGGCAATGTCCCGCATACTCGTTGCGTGATAGCCGTCTCGCGCAAAAAGTGCTTCGACGCTATCGAGGATACTTTCGAGACGGCTATCGTGAGCTTGCACCGCGTGTTGACTCCTCGCATCGATGTCGGAGCGCTCGAACGAACGTTCACTAGATTCGACTGTACGAGAAATTCCCGACGACTCGGCAGAGGCAGCCGACCCAACTCTCCTAGTGCAAACGAATCAGGCCTTGGCGAAGGCCGAAAACAACGGCTTCGGCGCGCGAGTGAGCGCTAAGTTTTTCAAGCACATTTTGTACGTGATTGCGCACGGTCGCCGGCGATATGCTCAATTCACGAGCAATTGTTGCCGTCTTCGATCCTTGCGCAAGGAGCGCGAGGACATCTTGTTCGCGCTTCGTTAACGGGCTCCGAACCTCCGAGGTGATTTCGCGGGGTTCAGAAACGGACCCGAGTTCTTGGAGTACACGCGTGGCAAGCGTCGTCATATGACGCGCGGCGACGCTCTCGCAAAAAACGTGCAGTGATATCGGGTGAGTGTGATCGTCGGAAATAACGCAGGTGACCACATCGAGCCAAAGTTCGGTTCCGTCCGGTTGCTTCACGACCATTTCGAATCGCCTGGGCGCTCGAAGGTCCAAGCAGCTCTTACGAATTCCACAGTTCGGGCCGCAAAGATGCCCGCCAGCCGGTGTTAACCCGGCAAGCACATCATGGCATGCCAAGCCCAGCACATCGCGCTCCAACCGACCGAAGAGTTTCTCGGCAGCCTGGTTCCAAAGGACAATCGTTCCGCCCTCATCGATCCCAATGAGGGCTTCAGCGCAATGCCCAACTGTGAATGACATCGTTTACTCGCCTTAGCCACGCATACGTCGCAGCACCTTTATTCGACGCATTCGCCGGCAACAGATCGCTCAACCGTGCGTATGGTTACTTTAGTTTGTGCAACACATAATAGGCGACATCGTGAAGATCTTGCTTTGAGAGTTGCCATCGCGGCATCACGGGATTGAGCGAATCACCATCGTCATCAATACCTGTGGAAATTGCACGCTCTAAAAGCGCCATCGTGTACGGGTGTTTCTGCCCGGAGACAAGGGCCGAGTAACGCAAATCGGCACTAACGGCTCCGCCCGGGAGATGAACGCCACCCGCTCCGTTTGCGCCATGACAAGCCTGACAGCTTGGCATTAAGGGTGGAGTTTGCGCCGCTATCGTTTGACCTTGGCTATCGCGCCCGGTGCTGAAAATCGCCTTTCCATTGGCCAAGGCATCCGCACGAGCATCCGTTGCCGACGACGCGCATCCCCCAAGCAGTATACATAACGAGACGAGCGTAGCGATCTGATAATATTTCATACAATCTCCGACGACAACGGGTTTGGACCGTGAACGCTATCACAAGCATCTTTGTTTCCGATAGATCGAAAGAGCGGCCCTATTCCTCATTTATTCCCAGAGATAGGCTAAGCCGAGAGGATGAAACACGTCCTCCGGACGACGCGCGTGGATGCGCCCTTTAGTACCGCCATATCGCATGTCGCCGAGTTTTTTTCCGCCCATCCACGCTTGCGGGTTGAATCGCTGGCTTCGGCCCGGGTTCCCCTCACTGCCGAAGCACGGGTGATCGACGATGCCACCGACGCCGCCAGGCATCACGAAGCCGTCTTGTTGTTTTTGCGCCCAAAATCGCGGCTCATTCCTCACTTCAAAGGCGCCATTACGGTTCGCCCACACCTTTGCGGAACAATGCTGCGAATCGAAGGATCATACGATCCGCCTGGTGGTGTGCCCGGACGGGTTTTCGACTGGCTCATCGGCCGTTGGCTCGCCGTTATAACGTTGGATCATCTCCTGTTTAACGTCAAACGAGTGGTGGAGCTCCGACATCGCGAATTTGTCCGCAGCTGCCCCAGCATCGATGAACTCAATAAAACTGCCCTGCATTAAGTAATCTAGCTGCTTCGAGACGCTCGCTACGCTCGCTCCTCAGCATGACGGAATGCTGTCACCCTGAGGAGCGCACAAAGTGCGCGTCTCGAAGGAGCTGTGTTCGCTCCTCATGCTTCGAGACGCTCGCTGCGCTCGCTCCTCAGCATGACGGAATGCTGTCACCCTGAGGAGCGCACAAAGTGCGCGTCTCGAAGGAGCTGTGTTCGCTCCTCATGCTTCGAGACGCTCGCTGCGCTCGCTCCTCAGCATGACGGAATGCTGTCACCCTGAGGAGCGCACAAAGTGCGCGTCTCGAAGGGGCTGCGCTCGCTCCTCATGCTTCGAGACGCTCGCAGCGCTCGCTCCTCAGCATGACACGCCATACGGGAACTAGCCGCCGCGGGTGCGGAGGACCCAATAGTCGACAGCAGTGCGCGAGACGAGATTGAGGGTAAAAATCAGAATCATGAGCAACGCCGCAGCCGCGTACGCAAGCGCATGCGAATCCGAGAACGGCATACTAATAAACGTCCAGACGACATAGGTGAGATAGCCCACCGGCGAATGCGTCGGTGCAAGCGACGGCATAAAATTCGACCACCCGGCGGTGTAGATCAGCGGAGCAGTCTCCCCTAAGCCGATACCGGTCGCGACTAACAGCCCGGTTAAAATTCCGGGAATCGCCCAAGGGATTGCAATCGAAAAGGTTACGGTTGCCGGCCGCGCACCGAGCGCAATGGCGCCGTCGCGCAAGGCCCTGGGCACTCCCGAAAGGGCTAGATCGGCAGCACGGACGACAAATGGAAGCATGATAATCGTCAGCGAAATCGCGCCGGCGAGGAGAGAAAATCCCCAGCCTAAACTTTCCACCAGTGCCACGTAGAGAAAATACCCGACAACGATCGATGGAACTCCGGCGAGAACATCGATAGCAAATCGCACCAACCGACGTTGCGACGGATTCGCGAATTCAACCATCCAGAGTGCCGTTCCAATGCCGATGAGCGTCACTAAAACGACGCCGCAAATGACCAACAAAAATGTTCCCGCGATGGCGTTAGCAAGGCCACCACTCGTACCGCTTGTTACGGTAAAGAGTACCGAGGGCTTCAGCGCCGGAAGACCGCGAGAAATCACAAATCCGAAAATTGCCACCAAAACAGCAATCACCAACAGCAATGCGACGACCGATGCGGCCCACCAAAACTGTCCAGACACGCGATTACGCAATGTGGTCGCCCTCATGCTTCACCGGAACGATCGGCGCCATGAAGGATTAAACGAGCCACAATATTGACGAAAAGCGTGATGACAAACAGCATTAATGCTAATTCTGCAAGCGATTTCTGCGCCAATCCCGTTGGATCGGTCAGCGCCGATTCCAACTGCGAGACAATTACTGCGGCAATCGTATTCACCGATTGAAATATATTCTGCGCAAAAATTCCGACGGCTCCTCCGCAAACCATCAACACGGCCATCGTCTCGCCAAGTGCACGCCCGAGAGCAACGAGAACGGCAGCAAAAATGCCGTTTGTCACCGAGGGCATCACCGCTTTGGTGACCGCTTGCCACGATGTGGATCCCAGCGCCATCGACGCTTCGAAAATCGATTTTTCTTGCGCGAGAATGACATCGCGAATGGTAGCAACCATAAATGGCATCGCCATCAGCGAAAGCAGAACCGACGAGGCAAGCAGGCCATTGCCGCTTCCCGCCGGCCCACCGAGAAACGGAAGGAAGCCGAGATGTTCCGTCGTCCAGGGCCCTAATCGTTGGCCGATAAACGGCACGAGTACGACGATTCCCCAAAGCCCGTAGACAACCGACGGCACGCCGGCCATCAATTCGACAACAGCATTAACAAGCGGGCGAAGACGAGGGGGAACGCGATAGACGAGGGCAACGGCCACAAGCAAACTCAGAGGAACAGCAAAGAGCATCGCAACGAATGCGGTGACGACGGTTCCGAAAACAAACACAAGACCGCCGAATTGTGCGCCCTGCATGGCCGTGATGCCGGCACGAACGACATGCCCACTACCGTACTGATCGCCAATATTCCAGACGGATTGCGTCAGAATACCAAGACCATTGAAACGTATGGCCGGGAACGCATAGATCCCCAGAAATACGAGCATCAAAACAATAACCAGCGTAGATATAGTCGCCGCCGACCCAAAGAGAAAGCGCACGACACGCTGTGTGCCGATGCGCTGGAGGAGTGGGAGGCGCGCTTTTGGCGCGCCTCCTGCATATCCTAGGTTCGAATCCACCCTAGCCTTTGATGCTGGCGATCTGTTTACGGCTCTTCTCGACAATCGATGCCGGGAGCGGAATGAAACGCACCGCGTTGAGGAAGTGCGCACTGTTGCCGCCATTGCGATCAACTGCCCAGTTGAGGAACTTCTTGAGTTCGTTCGCAACCTGGCCATTGGCCTGCTTTGGATTCACGATGGCATATTCGTAATTAATGATCGGATACGAGTTTGCACCCGGAGCGAAGATCAGCGAAATACGTTCATCGTTCGGGGTCTTGCCGACGAGGGTTCCTGCAGCCGACGAGATTGTCGAAGCGGTCGGCAGCACGAAGCGACCGGCGCGGTTTTTGAGGGCAGCGAAGCCAAGACCGGCTTTGTTCGTTTGGTTCAGGAACGAGACGCCGATATAGGCGATCGAGTAACGCGTGTTCTGGCAGGTCTGCACCATGCCCGGGTTACCGTTCGCACCGACGGCCGTTGCGACGGCTGGCCAGGAAATGCTCGTACCGTACCCTGGACCGTTCTTCCACGACGGGGTCGAAAACGAGAGGTACTGCGAGAAAATGAACGTGTCGCCCGAACCGTCCGTACGGTGAATCGGAATGATCGTTTGATGCGGAAGCTTTGACGCGATGGAGCGATTCAGCGCCTTGATTTGCGCATTGTCCCACATCGTGATTTTGCCGCTATAGATACCGGCAAGAACCGGACCGGAGAGATTGAGATGAGCGTTGTTGAGGCCCGGAATATTGTAATTGATCTGCTGTGCGGAAATCGCAAGCGGGATGTTGAGCATTTTGCCTTGGGCAAGCTGTCCGTTCGACATGTACGCATCCGAAGCGCCGATCTGAGCAACGCCGGAAACCGCCTGCGCAATGCCCGTACCTGAGCCGGTCGATTGCGTGGTAATCTCAACCGAGGGATTCTTCTTCTGATAGGTGGCAACCCAGAGATTCATCAACGGATAGACGAGCGATGAACCGGTTTCGAGCATCTTCGTTGCGGCCAAAGCCGAACCAGCACTCGTGAGAACGAACGCCAGCGCGAGCGCGGCGGCAGAAATCTTACGCATTAATTACTCCATGCAGCAAAGGGAGAGAACTGCTAACAGTGCCAAATGGCACCTCCGCTACTCTACCCCGTCGAGTTCAAGTCAATTCAAAGGCGAGATTATCAAGATTAAGATGATCTTATGCCGGGTTAATCTTTCGCCGGCAAGGGCTCCCTTTCGTGGCACGGAACACCCCCGTCCATGAATGGACACGCCCACACGCGATTTTCGCGAGTCGCCTCGCTCATTGGATCTCTCGCGCTCATCGCGCTTGTTGCCTGCGCAAAGAAATCTTCGGCGCCCCCGGTAACGCCAACTCCCGGCCCGCTGACCCCGTCAGTAGCAACAATCGCACTCTCGCTCTCTGGAGCCGGAACCGTGCCGAAATCGATCGCGACGGTTACCGTTACCCAGGCCAACGCAACGGGCGCGCTCACGTATTCGACGACGTCGTGCTATGGCGCGACACCATCGCCGACATCGATTCTCGTGATGCCAAATTCCACGACATCGCTTTTCTCCAACGGAACGGCAACGCTGACGTTCGGACCGATTACGAGCCAAGCCACAGGAAGCTGCTCGTTTATTGTGACTCCGGCATCGGGAACCGCTTTGACGATTCCGGTCACGGTGAGCCCGTAACGCAACGATGTCTCGCGCACAATTTCCCGACGAACAATCGGCCGACGGCCACTTTCACCGGCAAGAGGATGCGTTTCGCGACTGGGTGCGCGCAGATGGAAGCACTGCGTTTGCTCCCGAAGCAGATCGCTATCATCTGTATGTATCGCTTGCCTGCCCGTGGGCGCATCGAACAATCATCGTGCGCAAGCTCAAGCATCTGGAAAACGCCATCGGCATGAGCATCGTCGATCCCATCCGAGATGAACGCGGATGGGCCTTTCGCGATGTCCCGGGGGCTAGCGGCGATGACGTCAATCATTTTGAGTATTTACTCCAGGCCTATCAGGCAAATGATCCGCACTATTCTGGGCGCGTGACCGTTCCCGTTCTCTGGGACAAAGCAACGAAACGTATCGTCAGTAACTCCGATGACGATATTATGCGCATGTTTGAAACTGAATTTGACGCATTTGCGAGTGCAGAGCCCGACCTTTATCCGCATGCGCTCCGCGAGCGTATCGACGATCTCAACGAGATCATCTATCAAAAAATCAACAACGGGGTCTACCGTGCCGGATTTGCGACATCGCAGCGCCCCTATGAAATTGCGGCACACCACGTATTTACCGCCCTTGATGAGATCGAGGCTCGGTTAACGAACCAACGCTATCTTTTCGGATCGCTGCCGGTTGAAACCGATTGGCGCTTGTTCGTGACCCTCATTCGCTTTGATCCAGTCTACGTCGGCCACTTCAAATGCAATCTCAAACGAATAATCGATTATCCCAATCTCTGCGGTTATCTACGCGATCTCTATCAGATTCCCGGCATCGCCGAAACCGTGAACTTCGATCACATCAAGCGCCACTACTATATGACGCACGACGAAATCAACCCAACCCGCATCGTCCCCATCGGCCCGGAACAGAATCTGCTCGCTCCGCATCATCGCGAACGCCTGTCCTAGCCCGTGGCCTCTGCAGTGGCAAAAACCGCTTTAACAATCTGATGCAGCAAATCGCCCGATCAATCCGCGCTTCTGCCGTAAGGAATTGACAAGCCAACGAGTGGAGCGTGTACACGACCCGACTGCGGCGGCTAATCCGCCGCAACGCTCATCACCTCGTTAAGCGCGCGATTCCCGCCACATCAAGGCGCTGATCCGTCGCCAATCGCCAGCGCTGCAAGCCCCGAACTTCCGCCTCAATTGAGGTCGTCTTGGCTTCGATCGAGCCGATCTTGGCTTCGATCGTGCCGACCCTCGTCTCAATCGTGCCGACCCTCGTCTCTAACGCGTCAACCTTTGTAAAGCCAAAAAGCATCGCGCTGTGGAGATCCAAAACGGCGTTCATCACATCGTCAGTCGTGTATTTCGTTGCCATGGTGGGGAGCGTAGCATGCGACTATTGCCGCAGCATTACCTCCACGAAGGCTCAGCCCATGAGGCCCGCTAATCTGAGGCCTCGTGAGTGATTCTACGACCAACCATCCGACGCTGGCTGAGCTACGGCATACCGCAGCACACGTTCTAGCCTATGCTGTCCAGGATCTGTTCCCTGAGGCCAAACCCACCATTGGGCCAGCCATCGAGAACGGCTTCTACTACGATTTCGACCGTGCGAAGCCATTTACGCCGGAAGACCTCGAGCGCCTTACCGCTCGCATGCGAGAGATCGTCGCTGCAAATTACCCAATGACGGGCGAACAAGTCACGCGTGCGCACGCCATCGAGCGCTTTGCCGGCAACCCGTATAAGGCGGAAATAGCGCGCGAAATTCCCGAAGGTGAGCCGATCACGCTCTATACCATTGGCGAATTCACCGATCTCTGCCGCGGCGGCCACGCTCACACGACCGGAGCCATAGGCGGCAGCACGTTAACGAGCGTTGCCGGCGCCTACTGGCGCGGCAAAGAGACAAATCCAATGCTCCAACGCATCTACGGCACCGCGTTCCCCACGCAAGCCGAACTCGATGCGTATCTCGTTCAGCTTGCCGAAGCTCACAAACGCGATCACCGCAAACTCGGCGTCGAACTGGATCTCTTCACCGTCGAAGAGGAGGCCGGCGGCGGACTCATTTTCTGGCATCCAAAAGGCGCCACCGTACGCGGCATCATCGAAAACTTTATTCGCGACGGACTGCGCGACCGCGGCTATCAGCCGGTCGTAACGCCGCATATCGTCAGCGAGAAACTCTACGAAATATCCGGGCATCTGCAAAATTATCAGGCGAATATGTTCGGCCCAATCGAGGTCGAAGAACAACGCTTTCGCTTAAAACCGATGAATTGTCCCGGGCATATTCTCATCTTCAAATCGCGGCTGCATTCGTATCGCGAACTTCCCATTCGCTACAGCGAATTCGGAACCGTCTATCGTTACGAACGAAGCGGCGTGCTTCATGGTCTTACGCGGGTGCGCGGATTTACCCAAGACGACGCGCATTTATTTTGCACGCCTGAACAACTGCAATTCGAGTTCGAGCAAACGCTTGATGAAGCACTTCGTCTCATGGAAGCCTTCGGATTTACCGATTTCGAATACTTCCTATCGACGAGATCGGCTGCGGAGCGCGGTGAAACCGATCCGATCGCCGAGGACGCAATTCGTCGAGCTTTAGAATCTCACCACCTTCCCTATCAAATCGATGAGGGTGGTGGCGCCTTTTACGGCCCCAAACTTGATATCAACGTTCGCGACGCGATCGGTCGCAAATGGCAGCTTGGAACAGTACAAGTCGACTTCGTGTTACCGGGGCGCTTTGGGCTCAAATACCGCGCAGCCGACGGGCATGATCACACGCCGGTGATGATCCATCGTGCGCTTGCGGGCTCAATGGAACGTTTCTTCGGCATTCTTGTCGAGCATTTCGGCGGCGCGTTTCCAGCTTGGCTCGCTCCCGTACAAGCGGTTGTCGTTCCCATCGGCGAAACGCAACTCGAGTATGCGCGAGACGTTGCCGAGCGATTGCGTCCGCATGGTTTCCGCATCGAGGTCGATGAATCGAACGAAAAACTCGGCTATAAAATTCGTCATTGGAAAACGCAGAAGGTTCCCTATGTCCTTGTCGTCGGCAAACAAGAGATGGCCGATGGAAGCGTCAATGTCAATGAACGCGGCTCGGAAACAAAGCGCACCGTCACCGTTGATGAATTCGCTCAAGAACTGCGTCAAAAAACGGAGACTCGCGCATCATGAAGTCACAATTTCATCGCCTAACGGCACTATGCTTTGCGGTTGGAACGCTTGCCCTTGCAGCATGCTCCGGAAACTTTGCCAGCGGTACCGCTGCACCCGGCGGCGTTACGCCGCCGATGAACGGCCAACAGCAACTTCCTGGGCAACCAACGCCGTCTCCCACGCCAACTGCCGCGCCAAAAATTCCACCAGGTGCCTCGGTGACGTACGCCTTCGCCGACGCGCCAAAGGGATTGCAATGCCCCGAATCCTCCGGATTTACGTGTATCGTCGTCTTTAATTTACCGACACCGCCACCGTCACCAAAACCGGGTGAGTCGGCAAGCCCGTCCCCGTCCCCGTCGCCGACTCCTACACCAACGCCGACGCCAACGCCGTCGCCAACACCCTCGGGATCGCCGTCCGGATCGCCAAGTCCGTCGCAGTCTCCAAAACCGAGCGGTCCCCGCGTCACGCTCGAAATCGAAGCGATGACCAAAAACGCTCCGCCGATGCACGATCCGAATCCCAAATCCGTCGGAACGATCCCTCTCGTTGTCTTGCGCGTGCAAACGGACCACGATGAAATGATTACCGGCGGAGCCGCAATCATTTTTACCATTCCGAAAGAACAGCTGGGTGGACGTGGATTTGCCTTACAACTTTTTGAAGAATCCCCAGTGAAAAAGAAATTCGTCGATCACTTCATTGCAGCATATAATCAGAGCACCGTCACAAAAAACGGGAAGCTTGCCTTTAAGTTCACCGTCCCGCCGCTTTCCGTCAAAGCAAATGAACGGTGGCTGATCGTTCTTTACGGCGACGATAAACCTGCCACTCCCGCACCGTCGACTGCCCCGTCCGCAAGCGCATCCTCAAGTGCCTCACCGCTTCCAACTCCGAGTGCTTCGAGTTCGCCATGATGATTCGGAGCGTCTGGAACGAGCTCGACGCTGCGGCAAAACGAACGTTTACCGCGGCATTCCTCGGCTGGACACTCGATGCATTCGATTTTTTTCTCGTTACGTTCGTACTGGTCCAACTCAGTCATGATTTTTCACGATCGATCCCCGAAATTGCCTTTGCCGTCACACTAACGTTGATGTTCCGCCCATTGGGCGCACTGATCTTTGGCTGGCTCGGCGACCGGTTTGGCCGGCGAATTCCGCTCATCATCGACATTGCACTTTTCGGTGTCATTGAACTCGCAACAGCCTTTTCACCGAATATCACCGTGTTTCTCGTGCTCCGCGCGCTTTTCGGCATTGCAATGGGCGGTGAATGGGGACTCGGTGCCGCGATGGCGATGGAAGCCCTACCGCCGAATCGTCGCGGGCTTTTCAGCGGTATTTTGCAAGAAGGCTATATGGTCGGCTATCTCTTAGCAGCGCTCGCTTTTTATCTTGTTTCGACGTTTACTCCCTGGGGTTGGCGCGGGCTGTTTGTGATCGGCGCGATTCCATCGGTTTTCGTTATGTATATTCGTAATGCCGTCCCTGAATCGCGCATTTGGATGAAACGCATCGCCACTCGCATCGATTCGCGGGCTATGCTCCTAGCATTCTGGCGCAATGCTCCACTCGTTCTTTACGCCATCGTTTTTATGGCCGGATTCAATTTTATGTCCCACGGAACGCAAGATCTCTACGCGACATTTCTACAAAAACAACATGGATTCGCGCCGACGATCACATCGAGTATTGGGATCATTGCAGCCTTTGGTGCGATTCTCGGCGGCGTTGTTGCAGGCGGACTCTCGCAGCGCTTAGGCCGACGAAAAACGATCGTCATTGCGACGATTTTGGGACTTCTGGTCGTTCCTCTGTGGGCATTTTCGCAATCCATATTAGCGCTCGCACTTGGTGGGTTTGCCATGCAATTTGCCGTGCAAGGCGCATGGGGAGTCATTCCGGCGCATCTCAATGAGCTTTCACCGGAGGATTTGCGCGGCACATTTCCTGGTTTTACCTATCAGATCGGCAACCTCATTTCAGCCGGGGCTCTACAAATTGAAGCGACCATTGCAAAATCATATTTCGCTTTACCCTCCGGTGAACCCGACTACGGCAAAGCGATGGCAGCTATGGCTGCGACCGTTTTACTCGTCGTGGGGATTCTTGCACTCGTTGGTCATCTCGTTAAACCGGAAATGCGAAGCGCCGATTTCGCGGAATCATCGACATAGGATAGCCGATGCTGCTTCTTGGTATCGAAACGTCCTGCGACGATACGGCAACCGCTGTCGTGCGCGACGGCTGCGAAGTCCTATCGTCGGTGAGCACCAACCAAGACGAATTCCATGCAGCGTATGGCGGCATTGTGCCGGAGATTGCCAGTCGCGCACACCTCGCATTACTCTCGGCAGCCATCGAGAACGCCCTTGCGCGAGCCGATGTCGCGTTGGCCGATCTCGACGGTATTGCGGTGACCCAAGGGCCTGGCCTTATCGGAAGTCTTGTGGTCGGGGTCGCGTCGGCAAAGGCACTTTCCTTCGCACGCAATCTCCCATTGTATGCCGTTAATCATCTCCATGGGCATATTTTCGCGACATTTCTTCGCGACCAACACATGCGCGATGCCCCTCTACCGCGTTATCCGTTTTTAACGCTTCTCGTTTCCGGTGGCCATTCGCAGCTCGTTGCCGTCGATTCACCAACGTCGATGCGCATTCTTGGACGCACACACGATGATGCGGCAGGCGAGGCGTATGATAAGACTGCACGGCTTCTCGGCCTTGCATTTCCCGGAGGCCCGCAGCTTGATGCATTGGCGCAGCACGGGGATCCCCGCATGCATCGTTTTCCACGACACCGACCCGAAAACGGATCACTCGATCTCTCGTTTTCCGGGCTCAAAACATCGGTGCGATATTATCTTGCAACGCCCGAAGGCAAAGCTGCCCGTCGAGAGGATGTCGCCGCTTCCTTTCAGGCCGCCGTCGTCGATGTCTTGATGGCGCGCGTACGTTCTGCATGCGAGCGCGAGACGTTTCGTGCCGTTGCGTTGAGCGGCGGCGTTGCCTCAAACAGCGGTTTGCAAACGGCGTTACGTGCATGGGGCGAAGCCAACGGAATGCCGATTTGGATTCCGCCGCGACACTTCTGCACCGATAACGCGGCGATGATTGCCGCCGCCGCTTACTACCGTCGCGACGTTGCCCGCGTCGACCCTCTCATGCTACAACCCGATCCGAATTTACCATTTCTCTCCAACCTCGGCGCTGCATGACGCGTTACGCGGGCCGACCCTTCGAGACGCGTGCTTCGCACGCTCCTCAGGGTGACACGAGGCACGGCGTATTCACGGGCCGACCCTTCGAGACGCGTGCTTCGCACGCTCCTCAGGGTGACAGGGTTCGTATCTGTCATGCTGACAAGCGCGTATCTGTCATGCTGACAAGCGCGTATCTGTCATGCTGACAAGCGCGTATCTGTCATGCTGACAAGCGCGTATCTGTCATGCTGACAAGCGCGTATCTGTCATGCTGAGGAGCGAGCGAAGCGAGCGTCTCGAAGCATCGTCGATACGGAGCACGCGGAGCGTGCAACCTTTGGGCCGGCCCGTCGAGACGCGTGCTTCGCACGCTCCTCAGGGTGACAAGACGCGCATCTGCTACTCCCACCATAATGACGATACGCATGCTACGCCGTAAGAACCGAGCTTGTCATCCCGAGCTACCGGCTTGTCATCCTGAGGAGCGAGCGCAGCGAGCGTCTCGAAGGATCGTCTCCCTCTTCGTCCTCACGATGTCGGTCACAGTATTTTTTTTGCTTGCTGCCGCCTGTAGTCAACGCGGAGCAACCAACATCGAAACCACGTCGCTCACGATCGTACAACAGCGCGAACCTCGCTCTCTAAATCCGCTCTTCGAGAACGGGACCGCCAGTAAGGAATTTGGAGAGCTGATTTTCTCCTATCTCCTGACGTGGAATAGTCACGGGCAACTCGTCCCGGATGTAGCAAGGCAAGTCCCCACGCTTGCAAATGGAGGGATTTCCTCCGATGGACTGACGATAACGTACCATCTGCGCCCCAATGTTCGTTTCTCGGATGGAACACCGCTCACGGCCAATGACTGCATTGCAACATTTCATGCGATCATGAATCCTCATTTGCTCGTTCAATCACGGTATGGTTACGATCGAATCAGTGCGCTCAATGCTCCAACTCCTTATACGCTCGTGATTCACTTACGCAAACCGTTTGCACCGATACTAACGCTTTTCTTTGCGCCTATGGGATTCCCCATATTACCGAAGCACAGTATTACCCATATCGCCAATCTCAATACATCATCATTTAACGAAGCTCCCATCGGCTCAGGTCCCTACCGTGTCGTGCGGTGGAATCACGGGAATCGCATTGACCTTGTTGCGAACTCTTTTTTCTATCGTGGAATTCCGCACATCGCGCATCTCATTCTTCGTTTCGTGCCCAGTCCCAACGTCGCAATCGAACAGTTGCAAACAGGTGAAGCTCAGTTCTTTTTTAACGACGAAGATTGGTCGACCATTCCACAGCTTCGGACGCTTGCACATATAAGGACGCTTGTCACGCCGATGAACGGCATCGGTGCCTTAATTTTTAATTTGCACGCGTCTCCGACCAATGCCATCGCGATTCGACGGGCGGTCGCCTTCGGCCTCAACATTCCCATGCTGGTCTCTCGATCTTATCGCAATGCAATTACTGCCAGCCATGCAACGCGCGGCCTTTTCATGGAGATGGCAAACGACAGGGCATGGCCGATGCTGCCATTTCGGCCAGATTTGGCCGCGCAATCCCTGCAACGAGATGGATGGAAATTCGATGGCCACCACATTCGCACAAAAGATGGGAAACCGCTACGGATGCTTTTGGCCATTGCTGCTGGAACGCCAAGCGACGCTGCGATGGCAGCACAAATTCGACAAGAACTTTTGAGCATAGGCATCGATGTCGAAATTAAAACCTACGCGATGACGCAATTCGCAGCTCCCGCCGAGGCCGGTGGTCCGGTTTACGGCGGAAACTTCAACCTTGCGCTGTATCCGTTTGTCCCTGGAGATGATCCGGATACCACGGACCAGTTTGCTTGCAACCGAATACCACCCAACGGCTATAACAAACCGCGTATTTGCGACCCAAAAATCGACGCACTCTTACTTGCCGGTCGACAAACCTATGATCCGATTGTACGGGCGAATATCTATCGTCGGCTGCAGGGCCAACTGGCACGAGACTTGCCGATGCTACCGCTCTTTCAAGCGCGAGGGGTTAACGCATTTACCTCGCGCCTTCATGGCGTAAGCGGATCTGTTGCCACCGTATTCTGGAATGTCTACCATTGGCACTTCAAATAAACGCACCGCAGCCAAACGCCGTGACCTAAAAACGCCGCAGGCGTTTCCTGTCACCCTTCAGGAGCGCCCAAAGCACGCGTCTCGAAGGGCCGCGTCACCCTGAGGAGCGCACGAAGTGCGCGTCTCGAAGGGCCGTGTGCTTCGAGACGCTCGCTGCGCTCGCTCCTCAGCATGACAGAAAGTCGTCACCCTGAGGAGCGCACGAAGTGCGCGTCTCGAAGGGCCGTGAGCTTCGAGACGCTCGCTGCGCTCGCTCCTCTGCATGACAGCGCGTGCTTCGAGACGCTCGCTGCGCTCGCTCCTCTGCATGACAGAATGTTGTCACCCTTTTAGGAGCGCACAAAATGGTCGTTTCGAAGGGGTGCTTCTTCGCGAATGACGGTTGCATCGCCGGAAATTGCACGACGAATTGCGTTCGGTGCGGCGGCGCAAATATATGCAGTATCAACTCCTCGCTGTACGGCAGTAATCGCCGCTTCAATCTTCGGCTTCATGCTCGATCGGCATGCATCACTCGTAAGGAACGCTTGCGCCTCAGTGCACGACAACGCAGAAATCCCACTAGCGTCGTCGCCGGGGTTGGCAAGCACGCGAGGAACGTTGCTGACAACCACAAAGGCCTGCGCGTGCAGCGCACCGGCAATAGCCGCCGCAGAACTATCCGCATTCACATTTAACGCCGACGACATCGCGATATCCAAGGCAAGCGGGGCGATAACTGGGAGATAACCGGCAGACAAAAGAGCGATGATCAGGGAAGGATCACACGCTGGAACGCCACCCACAAACCCTAAGGAACACCCCGACGCGCTTCGGACGCGACCACTTCGTAGCATACCGGCATCTTGACCGCTGACGCCAACGGCCGGCAACCCGAGCGCTAAACACGCACGCACGAGACGCTTGTTGAGCGTCCCGCAAAGAACGGATTCTGTCGTCTCCAATGTGGCAGCGTCGGTAACGCGTAGGCCATCAACACGCTCACTGACAATGCCGCGTTCAGAAAGTTGTCGATCGATTTCCGGGCCGCCGCCGTGAACAAGCACGATTTTCACCCCCTCAGCATGGAGTGCAGCAATCTCCACTAGCACGGGATCGGCATCGCCAAACGCGCCCATGGCGTTTCCACCATATTTCACGACGATCGGACCCGACAGGGTAGGGCTTGCATAATCATGCGACATATGCATAATTATACAACACATGCTTGCCATAACGCCAGCCCCCAGCCACGGGCTTTTGGGGCGCAATCTGCTTCGGACGAGCGATCTCTCGATCAGCGAGCTCGAATCGCTCCTTCGTCTTGCCATCTACCTCAAGGCCCGGCCGCTTCACGAGCAGCACGCCCTCCTTCGCTCGCGCACGCTGGCCATGCTCTTTGAAAAGCCGAGCCTACGTACACGCGTCTCCTTCGAAGTCGCAATGACGCAACTTGGCGGCGAAACGCTGTTCGCTAACGGCTCGGAATTTCTCGTCGGATCTCGCGAGACTCCCGAAGACGCCGCACGCGTGCTCTCGCGCTATGTCGATGCAATCGTCGTACGCACGCACGCTCATGAGCCGTTGGAACGCTTTGCTGACGCATCGAGCGTTCCGGTCATCAATGGCCTTTCCGCACTCGCGCATCCGTGTCAATCGCTTGCCGATATGCTGACCATTGCCGAACGCTTCGGCAATATCGCCGGACTTCGCATGTGCTATTTAGGCGATGCACGGAATAACGTGGCCGCTTCGCTTGCCGAAGCCGCCGTCATGTTGGGCGCAACGATCCATTTTGCATCGCCGACGACCCATCGCCCAAGCGAAGCGTTTCTCGCCCACCTCGCATCACTTTCGCGTCCCGGCGCTGCGCGCGCATTTACCGATCCTGTGCGAGCCGTACGAGGTGCCGATGTCCTTTACACCGATGTCTGGACATCGATGGGCGAAGAGCGTTATAGCGAACGCAACGATGCCATGCTTCGCCCGTATGCCGTCACAGATGATTTGCTTTCCTTCGCACAACCACACGCCATCTTCATGCATTGCCTTCCTGCACATCGCGGCGAGGAAGTCGCCTCCGGAGTCATCGACGGAGAACGCAGTGCCGTCTTCGACCAAGCCGAAAATCGTCTGCATGCGCAAAAAGCGCTCCTCGTCGCCCTTCTCACCGATTGCAAAGGGATGCCACTATGAAAGACCGCCGTCAGCGCGCTATTCTTACCCTCGTTGCCACGCGACCGATTCATTCCCAAGACGAACTCGTAGCGCTGCTCGAAAAACAGCATTTCGAGGTCACGCAAGCGACAGTTTCTCGCGATATTAAAGAACTCGGATTGGTCAAGGTGCCGATAAAAACGGAAAGCGACGAGGAACCCATGTTTAAATATGTCGTTCCCAGCGCAACCGTCAATTACGTCAGCCGCTTGCACCGAGTTGTTGCAGAACTCGTGACAAGCGTGGAAGGAAGCGTCAATCTCCTGGTGCTTCGAACCCCTCCGGGAAGCGCGATGATGGTGGCATCCGCTATTGACGAAGCCTCGTGGCCTGAAATTCTTGGAACCATCGGCGGCGACGATACGATTCTTTGCATCGTCCGGTCGGCCCAAGAGATGCCGGT
>JAJYCL010000004.1 GCA_021778415.1 bacterium
CCGTCGTGAATGATGTCGAGGGTAAAGGAGCGTGTTGCATTGTGCTCTAGGCGCGTAAAGAGGCTGCGTTCGACAGGAGCTTTGCAAAGATAGTGTTTTGCTGCTTCATACGAAGCATTGGCGCTTTGCTGGAGGAATAGTGAGCCGTGAGCGATCCTGTGCATGGAGGTACCTCGGAAAAATAACGTGCACGGCTACATCACGACGTTCCGAATGGTTGTCAAGTCCTTGACGTTTGGTGGTACGCTGAGAGATGTCGACTAGGCTTTCTCGCGGACTGTGCATAGGTGCCGGGCCAATGAAACCACCTAGGGAGCATCAGCTCCGGATCTGAACATGTAGTCGGGCATCTGCCTACTGCAGACGCAACCGGGCCGCACCCACCTGCGAGAAAGCAGGTCCTTTACCTCGCGCAGCAGACGGCTAGCTTGGTCGACACACATTCCCCTCGAATACATTACGACTCGTCGTTGTGATGTTGCGGAAAAGCCCGCTATGCGCGAACTGCGGCTACCCAGAGTTTTGCAGCGGCAGTCGCTGCAGCGAAATCAAGGGTGCCATCGAGTGCGAGGAAGCCATGATACTCGGGCATCGTTTGTTGCAAATGCGGCAAAGTAACGCTTGGATCGTCGGCGAGATCAGCCCAAAGCAGCACGGTTTTTTGCGCAAGTTGCGCAGGTTCATCGGCATCGGTAAAACGATCGAGCCGAGGACCGTAGCGTAACCACGCACTATCGGTTTCTTTGATGACTTGTTTGCATGCCGTGACGCTTGCTGCTCGGCTGAGCGGTTCATTACGCAATGCGACGGTGACGTTATGGCGCTTTCCGGCTCGCGCAACATGACCGATATGGACGAGTTGATCGATCCACGGTGCCGATAACTCCGGCTCGAGTGCAGTGGCGATCAGCGGCGCACCGAGGGCAAGGGCCATACGAAAGATGGATTCGACACCAAGTTCATCGCGCGAGCACAGTGTATCGTCGACGAGGGCGGCAATCGTGAGGCCGTAGTCGGCAGCCATCTTCTTCATTTGCGCGAGGTAGTCGTCATCGGAGCGCGGAAAATGGCGAATATCGAGAACGGCGTCGCAGACGACGTCTCGGGCACACCATTCAACGAATTCAATCTGCGTCAGTGCACCACTGACGAGAGCATCGTGGAGGGCACTGCTCGCGACGGCAGGTTTCATCGGCGTCGCGCATTCGCTTCGATCAGAGGGAGCCCTTTGTCAATGATGATCGCCCTAGGCGCCGATCACGCCGGTTTTGAGTGCAAGGATAAGCTTGTCGCTCTCTTGCTCGGCCGAGGCCACACGATTCTCGATTTTGGAACGCACGATGCGAGCCCCGTCGATTACCCGCAATATGGGTATGCCGTCGGAGAAGCCGTTGCCAGCGGGCAGGCCGAGCGCGGCATCGTCGTGTGCGGGTCGTCCATCGGGATTGCCATTGCAGCGAATAAGGTTCCGGGCATCCGCTGCGCGCCGGTTGCCGAGCCCTTGGCGGCCGAACTCAGCCGTCGCCACAACGATGCCAACGTACTCGCCCTGGCCGAGCGCCTCACCGGATGGGAGATGATCGAACGCATCGTCGATGTCTTTCTGAGCACGGGTTTCGACGGAGGTCGCCATGCAAACCGCGTGCAGCAGCTATTCTCATTTACGGACGAACAACGTGCTCGTACGCTTCGCGCGATTGAAGCACACGCCGTCACGGATGCCGCTACCCCCAAGGAGTTGTTATAATGCAGACGCTTTCCACCTCGGCAATTGAAGCCAGCGATCCCGAAATTTTCGCCTCGATCGCGAACGAAGAGCGGCGTCAGCGCGAAAATCTCGAGCTTATCGCATCCGAGAATTACGCATCGGTCGCCGTGCGCGAAGCGATGGGTTGCGTCATGACCAATAAATATGCCGAAGGCTATCCGGGAAAACGGTATTATGGCGGTTGTGAATTCGTCGATGTCGCCGAAACGCTCGCGATCGAACGCGTAAAAAAGCTGTTCGGTGCCGATCACGCTAACGTTCAACCACATTCCGGTGCGCAAGCGAATATGGCCGTCTTTATGGCGCATCTTGCGCCCGGTGATACCGTTCTCGGCATGTCGCTGGCTCACGGCGGCCATCTCAC
This sequence comes from bacterium, assembly GCA_021778415.1. Taxonomy (GTDB): domain Bacteria; phylum Vulcanimicrobiota; class Vulcanimicrobiia; order Vulcanimicrobiales; family Vulcanimicrobiaceae; genus JAJYCL01. Next base: position 2,133 of record JAJYCL010000004.1, read on the forward strand.
GCACGGCACGAAAGTTTCGTTTTCCGGCAAACTGTATAATGCCATTGCCTATTCCGTTCGTCGCGATACCGAACTCATTGATTTCGATGAAGTGCGAGCGCTGGCACGAGAGCATAAACCCAAACTCATCATTGCCGGTGCATCGGCGTATCCGCGCACGATGGAGTATGCGCAGTTTCGTGAAATCGCTGATGAAATCGGCGCAGCGCTACTCGTCGATATGGCGCATATCGCTGGACTCGTGGCTACCGGTTTGCACCCATCGCCGGTTCCTTATGCCGATTTTGTGACATCCACTACGCATAAAACGTTACGCGGGCCGCGCGGCGGTATCATCCTTTGTAAAGAGCAGTGGTCTGCCGCGATCGATAAATCGTTATTCCCGGGTATTCAAGGCGGGCCGCTGATGCACACGATTGCAGCAAAAGCCGTCGCCTTCAATGAAGCCCTACGTCCTGATTTTACGACATACCAACGCAACGTGGTCGCGAATGCCAAAGCCATGGCTGCAGCATTTGAATCGCGCGGATTGCGCTTAGTTGGAGGCGGAACCGACACGCATTTACTGCTTGTCGATCTCTCTGTGAAAAATCTCACGGGAAAAGCCGTTGAAACGTATCTCGATGAAATTTCCGTCACTGTCAATAAAAACGCCATACCGTTTGATCCGCAAAAACCATTCGTTACCAGCGGTATTCGCATTGGAACCCCGGCGATTACCTCACGCGGGCTCGGTGTTGATGAATGTCGTGAAGTTGCGGCGATCATTTGCGATGCGCTTGAGGATATCGAAGCGCGCGCACATATCGAACGCCTTCGCGGTCGCGTGCACGAATTGACAGCACGCTTTGCTGTGCCCTAAAAAATATGCCCGCATCGCCGGAATCGCTACGGCAGTTCCGGCGTATGCCCTCGATCAATCCGATATCGCGACTCGTGTCGAGGCGCAATTTAGCAAGTCGGCCGTTGTAAAACGCCTACTTCCCGTCTTTGCGAATACGGGCATCGCACGGCGTTATTCGTGCGTTCCACTGCAATGGTATTACGAAGGGCATGGTTGGGCCGATCGCAATCGTGTCTACCGAACAAGCGCGCTCGATATTCTCGAGCGAGCGACGCGGCTGGCCTTGGAGCGCGCGCAGCGACGCGTGGAAGATGTCGATACGATCGTCGTCGTCTCGACGACCGGCATTGCTACGCCAAGCCTGGACGCTTTGCTCATGCAACGCCTGCCGTTCAAGCCGACCACTCGGCGGTTGCCGATTTTTGGTCTCGGGTGCGTCGGTGGTGCAGTCGGCTTAGCGCGCGCGGCCACGATGGCCGAGTCTCAACCCGGAAGCGTTGTTCTCTTGCTTGTCATCGAACTGTGCGCATTGTGGTTTCGTCGCGAAGAGATTACCAAGAGCAATATTGTTGCTACGGCACTATTTGGCGATGGCGCCGCCGCAGTCGTCCTCAGCACCGACGCTGCAGGGCCGATGATTACGGCATCCGGTGAATACACGTTTCCGAATACGCTGGATATCATGGGCTGGGACGTTGCCGATGATGGGTTACAGGCCGTTTTTTCACGCGATATTCCGAAGCTCGTCGAGACGGAATTTCGTACCGTGCTCGACGCGTATCTTCGAACGCAGCATCTCACTCGCGCATCGATTGATCGATATCTTTCGCATCCGGGAGGGACGAAAGTCCTCGCTGCGCTTGAATCCGTTTTCGGCTTGGCGGATGGGGCGCTCGTTGACTCACGCTCTATTTTGCGGGACTACGGAAATATGTCGGCCGCAACGGTTCTCTTTGTCTTGGAGCGGGCGATGCAGGACGGCGCTATTCGTGGTGATGATTGGAATCATGCGCTTCTTACTGCCATGGGGCCAGGCTTTACCGCTGCCTTTGTTAGTCTTGCCCGCGTATGATTCTCCTTATCGTTGTGGGCTTGGTTGCGCTGCAACGCAGCTTAGAAATGTTCTATGCCGCGCGCAATACGCGCGCGCTCCTCGCCCGTGGCGCCGTTGAAGTTGCCCCTCAACAGCACGGATATTTTATCGCGCTTCATGCCGCCTGGTTAGTGAGTATGCTGGTTCTCGTTCCGTGGGATCGCATTCCGAATTGGTGGCTGATCGGGGCGTTTGCGGTCTTGCAACTTCTCCGCGTGTGGGTGATACGGACGCTCGGGCCCTACTGGACGACGCGCATCATCACCATTGCCGATGCACCTCTTGTACGGCGCGGTCCGTATCGTTGTATGCGTCATCCGAACTATGCGATCGTTGCCGCCGAGCTCGCCGTATTGCCGCTCGCATTCGGCGCCTGGACACTTGCGCTGCTCTTCACCATCCTAAACGCCGCGCTCCTCACCTGGCGAATCCGCACCGAAAACACCGCCTTACAAGAACGTCGCTCCCGCCCGTCACCCTGACCCCCCGTCACCCTGAGAAGCATGCGCAGCTCTGTCACCCTGAGGAGCGCACGAAGTGCGCGTCTCGAAGGCCGCGGACAGAGGTTGCACGCTTACGCGTGCTCCGTCGTGATGGTGCTTCGAGACGCGATGCTACGCATCGCTCCTCAGCATGACAGAAGCGATGCATCGCTCTTTAGCATGACAGAGAAATCCCCGTCACCCTGAGGAGCGCACGAAGTGCGCGTCTCGAAGGGCTGCGGACCGAGGTTGCACGCTTACGCGTGCTCCGTTTTGATGATGCTTCGAGACGCGATGCTACGCATCGCTCCTCAGCATGACAGAGAAATCCCCGTCACCCTGAGGAGCGCACGAAGTGCGCGTCTCGAAGGGCGCGGACAGAGGTTGCACGCTTACGCGTGCTCCGTCGTGATGGTGCTTCGAGACGCGATGCTACGCATCGCTCCTCAGCATGACGGAAGCAACGCATCCCTCCTCAGCATGACGGCGATTAGTGGGCGGTTTTTGCTGCGAGATAGGTGAGGTGCGCGCGGGTGATGGCGTCGAGGTGGTGCGAGGTGAGGGCGTGTTCGGCTCGTGCGTGGAGATCGTGGAGCTGCATGGCGGCCAGCGCTTTTGCATCGCTTGGAACCGACGTGATTGTGCTCGTTGCCGTTGCTTGCAGCTTTGTGAGATACGCAATTTGCACATTGCGGCGAATGAGCGGAAGATGGCGCAACGTTCGATTGCCAAGATCTCCGTACATCGCATCTTGGAGATGAGAGAAAAAGCCCGCTAAGGTCAACGTCGGACGTGATGCGAGCAGCGAGTTTTCATCCAAGCGCTGCAAGACGAGTGGTTGGAAAAGTTCGTTGAGGACGCGATTTTGTAGCCCCATCACATAACGAGCCAAGGCGATATCGTGACGAGCCGGTGGATTGTATGCCCAGGCCGGAAGGTTTCCGTAGTTCGTCCACCCGACGTATCCATAGCCGGCCCATTCGGAATAGGGAAGATGCGAGAGGAGTTTCGGCGTGAATGCCCAGGCTCGCGCGGAGAACAAATCGGCGTTGAGCATCGTAAGCGCTGCGAGTTGTTTTGCTTGCGAGACGGGTACGACGGGGGCGGCCGCGCCGGGATCTCCGCGATGCGCGCGCGAGAGATATTGACCGCCGATGAAATGCGCAGGCAAGGCTGCACACGTGCTATAGCGTCCGATGAGCATCCAGAACGCATCGGTCAACGTTTGATAGGCTTCCCCGTTTGCCGGCACGGAAGCGGGCATGGTATGAATCAGATTGCGGTCCATACGGAGTTGCACGCCACACCATGCAAGGGGATCGTTCGTCAGATCGCCTTGGTTGACGCGAGGATCGGAAGCGTGCCCATCGCCCCACGAGACATCTTCATCCGATGCATAGCGAAAACGCGGATCGCTCCATTTCGAAGCCCAACGTTGTAACGTCGGTAGTTCGGACTCAGGCGTCGTCGCGCCCGGAATGCGCGCGTAGCCATAGCGTGCGATGTAGTAGTCGTAGGGTCCAAGCGTCGGTTGATAATAGTTGCCCTGATGATAGGGACGTGGCCAGAGATTGATCGGCGCGTATTCCATAACCGTCGATGCAACGCCATATTTTGCGGTGAATGCCGGGTTTTGTAGATCGGCGGCGGTGTAGGCCATCGAGCCGATGAAATTATGCTGCATGCCGATATTGTGACCGGTTTCATGCATGATCTCGGCCTTGATCGAAGCAAAGACGAATGATGCGGGAACGGGATCCGTCGTCCGTCCGAAACGCGCCGGATCGACAAGATACTTCCAGGTCATGGCCGGCCCGCGCGGGCTTGCCGCCGAGATGAGAATGCCGGTGCGAAACTCTTGGCCGGTACGCGGATCGAAGAGCGTTTGCGAATCGGCCCCAAATGATGGCTGTGCCTCGGAGACCCAACGCAGCACGTTGTAGCGGATGTCGTCGGCATCCCAATTCGGATCGTTGGGTTGCGGCTTAACTTGCAACGCATCGGAGATTCCGAGTTTAAGAAACGCTTTGTTCCATTCAAGCACTCCGGCGGCAATTGCCGGCCGATAGCGCGTTGGAATGGTGTTGCTCATGTAAAACACCATTGGATGTTTGGCCGGAGAGATCGGCAGCGACGGATTCGACGGCTGCAAATTCCAGCGAACGAGATACCGAACTTTGCGCGAGAGTACTTCGTCGTGATTGAAATTGAGATAGACAACATCGTACAGACCGATTCGATCATCGGCATAACGTGGCTGATAATCACCATCGTGCGGCGGAAGCGCAAAATTATAGACGACGCGCATTTCGACGCTGCGTGCATCGGGCGCGATATCGGCAATGTGCGGTACGGCGCTGGCCCACGTTTGGTGAACCGGCACGACGATATTTTCGGGAAATGCTTTGGTGTGACCAAAAAACGAGCGCGACGGATCGAGATGGTATTTCCCGCCGGGCGGAATACGCAGCGACGAGTTGATAATATCTTCGAGATCTAAGCGATCACCGAGAAGCGACGACGCATCGAAGACCACGTGCCCATCACCGGCTGCGGCGATTTTCCCGACACCGACAATCGAACGCGGGACATTGTACTCCAGCGATCGTGCAGCGGAACTTCCCGGAGTTGCCATGAAATTGGGGTTCGGCCAAATCATTGCGACCGCGTTTCCATGCCGTTCGAAACGAACGAGCATACAGGGAAGATGATCGGTGTTTCCCCAAACGATGAAGTTGCCGGCTAGTCCACTTCCCGGAACGATCGATTCGATATAATCCGTATCGAGTTGGTCCGTTCGCACGTCGAGATAGATATGTCCGTCGCGATGCACCACGCCAAAAAGTCCTGGCTGGACTTTCGCGCCTGCGATAAACGATGCATATGGTGCAGGAGCGGCAGATGCGGCATGCGGCCAGACGGCGGTCACGATCGCAGCGAACGCAAAAACAAGAAAACGGCTAGCGTACTTCATGGATTCGGTATTCGACGAACGCGGTCGAACCCTTAGCGACCGGGCCCGTGGGCTATCGCAGCTTCGTGCCACGTGCTCTGCCATCGCGAGATGAATGCGGGCACGCCTGGAGGCTTCGCCAGTCGCGAACAAAAACCAAGCGCCTGGCTATGGCGACTTCATCTTTAACAGTCCTCGATCACCCATCGGTCTATGATCGCTTGGCGCGTCTGCGGGATCGCGATACGCCCTGCGCGGAATTCCGTGTTCTCCTAGAAGAACTCGGCGTTTCGCTAGCTTATGAGGCAACCCGTTCTCTTGCGCTTACGGAGACGGTCGTGCGCACACCGTTGCAGGAGACTCCCGCGTGGCGCATTGCGCGCGCGCCGGTCGTGGCGCCGATTTTGCGTGCGGGTCTCGGCCTGTTGCCCGGCTTCCTGCGCGTCATCGATGATGCCATCGTCGCCCACCTCGGATTTTATCGCGATCCATCCACTCTGCAACCGGTGCCTTATTATGCGAACGTTCCCGCCGATTTGAGTGATCGCCAAGTCTTCGTTCTCGATCCGATGCTCGCCACCGGGAATTCCGGCGTCGCCGCCATTGGAGCGCTCATCGCCCATGGGGCTCGCGATATCACGTTCATTGCGCTTATTGCCGCACCTGAAGGCGTGCATACGATCCACGCCGCGCATCCGCAGGTGCATATTGTGACCGGCGCGATGGATGATCGCATCAACGATCATGGCTACATTCTTCCGGGACTCGGCGATGCCGGGGATCGCATGTTCGGCAGCACGAGTTCCGTGCCGACCTCGGTGCGCACGTGAGTCGTCCCGATTGGGATGTCTACTTTATGGAGATCGCGCGCACGGTTGCAACGCGGGCAACCTGTCCGCGCGCATCGGTCGGTGCAGTCATCGTTCGCGATCATCGATTGCTCACCACGGGGTACAATGGTGCGCCGCGCGGTACGGGGCATTGCAGCGATGTCGGCTGCATGATGGTTGCGGCTCATTGCGCGCGGGCCGTTCATGCCGAAGCCAACGCAATTGTCCAAGGAGCATTGCATGGCGTTTCCCTCGATGGTGCGACGGCGTATTGCACGCATCAGCCATGCGCCGGATGTTCGAAGCTCCTGATAAGCGCCGGTGTGCGAAAAATTGTTTTTGAAATCGCCTATCCCGATGAGATTGCGACCGCTCTCCTGAGTGAGGCAGGTGTCGCACTTATGCAGTTTTCTCCCGGGCACGACATGCACGAATGAATATCGATGTTCTTGCCATCATCGCCGCCGTACTTGCCGCGATTGTGACCTATCTTGCGACCCCGCTTGTCATGCGGTTGGCCACGCATCTGGAGATCATCGATGGGACTGAAGACGAGCGACGCGTGCATGAGACGCCGACCCCGCGTATCGGAGGCGTCGCAGTGTTTTTCGGCTTTGCTTTCGCGCTGTTTACCGTCTTGGGAATTGCGTTGACGAAAACGCACTTCATTCCTGACGGTTCGATTTCAACGCACGATCTTATCGGTTTACTTTTCGGCTCAATGCTCATTCTTTCCGTTGGCATTTGGGACGACGTCATGCAAATGCGACCGCGGAATAAGTTTATCGCGCAAGCGATCGTCGCGTCCATCTCGATGCTCTATGGCTTCACGATTAGCGGGTTTTCCAATCCGCTCGCTGCGCATGGCGCTGATGCTTGGATTAGCTTTCCCTGGTGGGTTTCGTTGCCACTGACCATTGTTTGGTATCTAGGCATGATGAATGCCATTAATTTTATCGATGGGCTCGACGGTTTGCTCTCGGGTGTTACGGCAATATCGTGCGTTTTTCTGTTCGGCGCGGCGATGTTACACGGAAATACGGTAGTAGCACTCGTCGTTTTGGCTTTGGGCGGTGCCGCAATCGGATTTCTGCCGTATAATTTTAATCCGGCAAAAATTTTCTTAGGCGATGCCGGCTCGCTCTTTATCGGGTATGTTTTTGCGACGGTTTCCATCATCGGCTCCTCAAAGACGGAAATCGCCATCGGGCTGCTGGTGCCGCTCGTCGTCCTCGCGCTTCCGATTTTGGATACTGCCGCAGTCATCGCGCGTCGTGCGCTCGGTGGGCGGCGCATCACGGAAGCCGATCGCGGTCATTTTCATCATCAACTTGTCTTTCGGTTCGGCTTAAATCAGCGTCAAGCCGTTTTGTTTATCTATGCAACGTGTTTTGTTTTGGGTGCCGTTGCGTTGTGGTTGGCAGGTGGGCTGCATCACCTGACGCATTGGATCGGCTGACATGAAAAGAAAATTGCGCGTGATGTCGGTCTTTGGGACGCGTCCCGACACGATTAAAATGGCTCCCGTCGTTCATGCGTTGCAGCGTGAATCGCAGATCGATGCCTTGGTCTGTGTGAGTGCGCAACATCGACAAATGCTCGATGATCTGTTGCAGCTTTTTGCGATCGAACCGAACTACGATCTCGATGTGATGACCGAGCATCAGACGCTCACGCAAATTACCGTGCGCATCCTGGAGCGCATGGAGTCGGTGTTGGCCGAGGCGCAACCCGATGTCGTCCTCGTTCACGGCGATACGACGACCTCAACCTCGTCGGCGCTTGCCGCATTTTACGCCCACGTTCCCGTTGGTCACGTTGAAGCGGGCCTGCGCACCGATGATCCTTGGCTTCCCTTTCCCGAGGAGATGAATCGCCGTTTGACCGGACGCATTGCCTCGTATCATTTTGCCCCGACGCAAGCGTCGCGCGAGCATCTGCTCCGCGAACATGTTCCGCCGAACAGCATCGTCGTCACCGGCAACACCGTTATCGATGCGTTTTTAGAGACCGCCAAGCGCGACGATCTTCCGCCGCCACCCAGGGTTGACGAACTCGATGCCCGTCGTCCGTTGATCGTGGTGACCGCACATCGCCGCGAAAATCACGAACGCATGCGCGATATCGCTTCGGCCCTCGTGCGCATTGCGGCGTTACCGATGCGGCCGCAAATTTACTGGCCGGTGCATCCCTCACCGCAGGTACGGCCGATTGCGCGAGAATTGCTGGGCGATGTTCCCGGTGTGCTTCTCGTCGATCCGCTCGATTATGCGCAGATGGTTGGCGTGATTCAGCGCGCGACGCTCGTCCTCACGGATTCGGGCGGCCTTCAAGAGGAGGCTCCGTGTCTAGGAAAGCCCGTCCTGGTGATGCGCGATCAAACCGAACGCCCGGAGGGGCTGGAGGCCGGAACCTTGGAGCTCGTCGGGTCGGATCCCGATGTGATCGTTGAGCGGACCGCGCGTCTGCTCTCCGATTCGACTGCGTATGCTGCCATGGCCCAGGCGAAAAACCCCTATGGTGACGGCCAGGCCGCCCAGCGAATTGTGGCCTGGCTCCTCGCCCACGCGACGCGCCGCTAGCTTCGTGCGCAGCGCAATGATCGCCGGGAGCACCTTTGCCGGCGGGGTAGCCCTCGGCGTGATCGGCGGATTTTGGCTTGCCGGGCGCACGGGCCAAGGCCTGTGGGCCGTCGTTGGCCTCTTTGCCGGCTTGGCTCTGGGCGGAGGGCTTGCGATCCGCCTGCTCCTCGCTGGGGCCAAGTAGGTGCTCGGCTGGGGAAATGGGCATATCCCGCTGATGGTTGCTCTGGCCACTCTTGCCGGTCTAGGCGGCGGCGTGATCAACCTGCGACTTTTGCAGGCGGCTGCCGATGCGCTCACGCAGACGGCCGCCCGAAATCCCTTTGTCTTAAGTAGTTTGCTTCGGACGAGCGCGTTCGCTATACTCGCGGGGCTGTTTGCAGCGGTCGGCCCCTGGTGGTCGATGGTCGTCTTCCTAGCCGGATTCTTTATCCCCCTAGCGCTCCATGTTGTCCGCATGGTTCGCCAGCCGCCTGAGAGTTTGTAACACTTCGTGCACGAACAAATCGGTGAACACGCCCTGTGGCATATCGGGAATTTCACGATTCATGCCGACACGGTCTTGACGACATGGATCGTCATGGCGATTACGCTTCCACTCTTTGCGTGGGTCGGCGCGTCGTACCGTTCCGCATTGGTAACGAAGCGTCAAACCGTGCTCGAAGGCTTCGTTAACTACATTGCCGATTTGGCGAATAGCACGATGGGCTCCAAAGGCGAGCCGTTTGTGCCGTTCTTCATCGCTTTAGTCACGTTCATCTTCATCCTCAATGAATTCGGCTCGATTCCGTTCAAAATTTTCGGTCTCCCGTTCGGCGGCTCCCCGACGGCCGATATCAATACCGCCGCCGCCTACGCGGTGATGGTGTTCGTGATTATCCAGATTGCCGGAATCCGGCGTGAAGGCATTGGTTTTTACAAGCACCTTGTGAAGCCGTACTGGCCGATGGTTCTCATTAACATCCTTGAAGAAATTTTGCGCCCGACAACGCTTGCTGCACGTCTCTTTTTTAACATCTTTGTCGGCGAACTTTTGCTGATAGTTATTTCGCAGATCATCACCGCACATATTAAAGTTGGCGGCTTTGATCTCTCGGCGGCAGCGGCCGTCGGCCCGTTCTTCGTTGAAATCTTTAACTTTATCATCGGTGCCCTGCAGGCGTTCGTATTCGTCCTGCTCTCAATCGTCTATCTCTCGCTCGCGCTCGCCGACGAGCACTAAGTCTCTAGAAAGGACCCTCACGTGAGTTCTGCAGTTATTTTGGTCGCCGCAACGATCATCGGGTTTACCCTCGTCATCGCGGCATTCGCCATTGGAACGACCATCGGCAACGGTCTCGTTAGCTCGCGCGCCGTCGAAGCGATTGCGCGTCAGCCCGAAGCTCGTCCGAACATTTTCCAATTCCTGATCATCGGCGTCGGCTTCGTCGAAGCCAACGCATTTATCGCGCTCGGCCTTGCCCTCTACCTCTTCTTCGGTGTGGCCAACGTTCCGACGCTCGTGTCCAAGGCGCTCGGCGGACCGTAGTAGCGAACCGATGTTCCTGATCCCCGACGCGACGTTCTTCGTCCAGCTCATCAATTTCGCGATCTTCTTCGTGATTTTGGAGCTCGTCTTTTTGCGCCCGGTCGGCAAAGCAATTGCCGAGCGTCGTGCATTCATCGACGGCTTGACCCATGAGTACGATGAAGCGCAAGTGCAGGCCGCTGCACTACGTTCGCAAGCCGAGGAAATTCGCGCAGCCGCTCGTCGTAACGGCGAGCACGCGCTCGCAAAAGCGCGTGCGGATGCATCGAATAAAGCGGCCGGCATTTCAGCCGAGACGGGATCGAAAGTGGCAAAAATCGTCGAAGATGCACAACGCGTCGTAGCCGGCGAGGTTCGGGCCACCGACGCCTCACGGCCACAACTCGTTGCTGCACTCGCCGATGGCATCGTCGATCGTGTGCTTGCGGAGCCGGTAGCATGAACTACGAAGCGATAGCATTCTGGTCGCAAGTCGTTGCGTTCGTTCTCTTCGTTGTCTTCTTGCTGTGGGTGTGGATCAAGTTTCTTGCGCCGTTCGTCAAATCGGCACAAGAGGCCACGAATGATCGCATTGCAACGTCTGTCCGGCATCGCGATGAGATGGTGAAATCGCTCGACGTCTTACGCACCGAGATTGAAACGGCCAAGCGCGACGCGGCAGCGATCGAAGCGCGTTCGGCAGAGCAAGCTCAACGTGAATACGATGCCATCGTTGCTGAAGCGACGGCCGAAGGCGAGCGCATGTTAGCGAACGCTGCCTTCGAACTCGATCGCCAGCGGGCCGCTGCCCGTGAAGCCTTGCGCATTGGACTTCTCGATGAAGCACTGAGCCTGGCTCGGGGTCACGCTCGTAAACGGCTCGATGCGCCCCGCGCGGCCAAGCTCATTAGCGATTTTACGACTGCAGCGCGGAGCGTGAAGTAGATGGTCAACGAAACTCTCGCGAGACGCTATGCGACGGCGATTTTCAGCCTGGCAAAGGATGCCGACCTGACGGATCGGGTTGGCGCCGAATTGCAAGGCTTTAGCGATCTCATCCATTCGCAACCGCTGATGACGGAATTTTTTGTCGCGCCGATTATCGATCGTGGCGTCAAAGAAGCGACGCTCAACGGCGCGCTCGCCGGTAAGCTTCATGATGTGACAGTGAATACGATCCTGTTACTCGTGCGCAAGCGTCGCGAAGCATTGCTGCCTGAAATTGTGATTCAGTATCGCAATCTGCAGCGTGCGGCACGAGGGGCCGAACCATTGACGATTGCGACGGCATCGCCGCTCACCGAGAGCCAAGTGGCCGAACTCGTTGGAACGCTTTCGAAAACCTACGCGAAAACATTTGATGTCACGTGCAACGTCGATCCGGAACTCATCGGCGGTGTTCGCGTGACGATGGGCGACAAACGGATCGACGGTAGCGTCGCCGGCCGCCTGGAATCACTAACGCGCTCATTGCTCGCGCCGAATTAACACTACCCGAGGAAAGCAAAAGAGATGATCAACGCAGACGAAATTGCCGGAATTCTCAAACAACAAATTGAGGGTTTCAAAACCGACCTGCATCAGGACGAAGTTGGAACCGTCATCGAAGTCGGCGCCAATCTGGCTCGCGTGTATGGGCTTCGCGGCGTTCGCGCCTCGGAACTCGTGGAATTTGCAGACGGCATGCTCGGCGTCGCGCTGAACCTAGAGGAAGATAACGTCGGCGTTGTCATCATGGGTTCGGATAAAGATATTAAAGAGGGCGATAAAGTTCGTCGGACGGGCCGCATTGCGTCGGTTCCGGTTGGTGAGGCGCTCCTCGGGCGCGTCGTCAATCCGCTGGGCCAACCGATCGACGGCAAAGGCGATATCAAAACGAATCGCTACCGGACGATTGAGAACACCGCGCCATCGGTTGTCGAACGCCAGGGTGTCAAACAACCGTTGCAGACCGGAATTCGCGCCATCGATGCGCTCATCCCGATTGGTAAGGGACAGCGTGAGTTGATCATCGGCGATCGCTCGACCGGCAAAACTGCCATCGCGATCGATACGATCATCAATCAAAAGGGCAAAAACGTTTTCTGCATCTATGTGGCCATCGGTCAGAAGAACTCGACGGTTGCAGCGCTGGCAAAACAGCTCGAACAAAAAGGTGCGCTCGAATACACGACGATCGTCGCCGTCGGGCCATCCGAAGCCGCCGCTCTGCGTTGGATTGCGCCATTTGCGGGCGCTGCGATGGGTGAAGAACTCATGGCCGCCGGAAAAGACGTCCTCATCGTATTCGACGATCTCACCAAGCACGCGCAATCGTATCGTGAGATGGCCCTCTTGTTGCGTCGTCCGCCAGGCCGCGAAGCGTACCCCGGCGACGTTTTCTATCTGCATTCGCGACTCTTAGAGCGCTCGGCCAAGCTTTCCGATGAGCTGGGCGGCGGCTCGATGACGGCGCTTCCCGTTATCGAAACGCAAGCCGGAGATTTTGCCGCGTACATTCCGACAAACGTGATTTCGATCACCGATGGTCAGATTTATCTCACGCCGCAGCTCTTCTTCCAGGGTATTCGTCCGGCCGTCGATGTCGGTCTCTCGGTTTCGCGCGTCGGTGGTTCGGCGCAAACCAAGGCCATGAAATCCGTTGCCGGCCAACTCAAGCTCGAGCTTGCGCAGTATCGCGACCTCGCAGCGTTTGCAAAACTTGCATCGGATCTCGATAAGGGAACGCAGATGCAGCTCTTGCGCGGAGAGAAGCTGACCGAGCTGCTCAAGCAGGCGCAGTATCAACCGCAGGCCATGGAAGATCAAGTCGTGTTGCTCTATGGAGCGACAAACGGCTTTGTCAACGATGTGCCGACGGCACGTCTGCAAGAATGGGCTCGCGGATTCATCGGCTTCTTGCATGAGAAATACGCCGCCATTCCTCAGGCGATTGCCTCGTCGAATCAACTTTCGGATGAGACGAAGAAGCAAATCGAAGTTGCTCTGACGGAGTTCAATACGTCCTTCTAAGGGCGAAGTAGCACAATGCCGAGTGTTAAAGACTTACGCGACCGAATTCGGTCGATGAAAAATACGCAGCAGATCACCAAAGCAATGAAACAGGTGGCTGCTGCGAAAATTCGTCGCGCCGAAGCCGCTCAAAAGCAGGCACGTCCCTACGCGGATGCGCTTTCGCGTATGCTCAACGATCTTATGGCTGCCGTGTCGTCGGTCGATCATCCGTTTATGAAGCCGGGGCGCCAAGGTGCTCCCGTCGGCGTCATTTTGATGACGGCGGATAAGGGGCTGTGCGGCGCGTTCAACGGCAATCTCATTCGCGCTGCCGAGCAGTTTCAAAAGACGCATCCGAACGCCGTCTTTTATTCCGTGGGCATTAAGGCGCGCAACGCAATCCGCAGAATGGGGCAGCCGGATCACGCCACGTGGCCGCTCAATGTGCCGACGAAATTAGCGACGGCGCAAGATGTCGCTTCTCTCGTCACCCAAGCATTTGTCGATGGCAAAATTTCTGAAATCGTCCTGATTTCGGCAAAGCTCGTTTCGATGATTTCGCAGCGTCCCGAGACGCGTCGTCTCGTGCCGTTTTCACAGTCGGCGGCAAGCGAAGCCGAGCATGCGAAGGGTGGCGGTGCTAAAGGCGCCGTTGAATTTGCTCCCTCACCGGAATTTGTACTCTCGCGCCTTTTGCCGAAGTACCTCGAATTTACGCTCTTCTCGAGCATGCTTGAAACCGATGCCTCATTTTTTGCCGCTCAGCTCGTTGCCATGAACAATGCAACGGAGAACGCAGGCAAACTCATCGACGAATATACGATTCAAATGAATAACGCACGCCAGGCCGCGATTACCAAAGAACTACTTGAAATCGTCGGCGGTGCAGAAGCACTTTCCGGTTCATAACACCACGAAAAAGGAACGTAGAACATCATGGCTACAGCAACGGGTAAAGTCGTCCAAATCACCGGTAACGTCGTCGACGTAGAGTTTCCGGCGGAGATGCTTCCCAAGCTCAACGATGCGCTCGTCGTTCGCGTGAACGATGAAGCGGATAATGTTGCGTCGACCTCGGGCATCGAACTTGGCGGCACCGCGATGAAATCGCGCGAGTTGACCCTCGAAGTGCAAGACGAACTTGGCAATTCGCAAGTCCGTTGCTTGGCGATGGGATCGACCGACGGACTCGTTCGCGGCGCGAAAGTAACATCGACGGGCGGACCGATCAGCGTCCCAGTTGGTGAAGGCACGCTAGGACGAATTTTCAACGTGCTCGGCAAGGCGATCGATAGCGACGAACCCGTGCAAGCCGCAGCAATCTGGCCGATTCATCGCCCAGCTCCGGAATTCAAGCATCAGGATCCCACGCCGAAAGTCTTTGAAACCGGCATTAAAGTCATTGATCTCATGGCCCCGTATACACGCGGCGGTAAGGTCGGATTATTCGGCGGTGCCGGCGTCGGCAAAACGGTGCTCATTCAAGAGTTGATTCGCAACATTGCTAACGTCCACAAAGGCTTTTCGGTCTTCACCGGCGTCGGTGAGCGTACGCGCGAAGGCAACGATTTGTGGGTGGAAATGAAAGAGTCGGGCGTTATCGCGCAGACGACGCTGGTGTTCGGTCAGATGGATGAGCCGCCGGGCGTGCGTTTCCGCATCGCGCAAACGGGCGTTACCATGGCTGAGTATTTCCGTGACGAAAAAGGGGCCGACGTGCTCTTGTTCATGGATAACATCTTCCGCTATCTGCAAGCCGGTTCGGAAGTCTCGGCATTGATGGGACGCATGCCGTCTGCCGTCGGTTATCAGCCGACGCTATCAACGGACATGGGTGCGCTGGAAGAGCGCATTACCTCGACGCATAAGGGGTCGATCACCTCGGTGCAAGCCGTCTATGTGCCTGCCGACGATTACACCGATCCGGCCGTCGCCGTCACGTTCGCACATCTTGATGCCACGACGGCACTGTCGCGTCCGATTTCGGAACTCGGCATTTATCCGGCCGTCGATCCGTTGGCGTCGTCGTCGCGTATTCTCGATCCGCAGATTCTCGGTGAAGAACATTACGCCGTTGCGCGTGGCGTCCAAGAGACGTTGCAACGCTATAAAGATCTTCAAGATATTATCGCGATTCTCGGTGTTGAAGAACTTTCCGAAGAAGATAAGATTGTTGTCGGACGTGCGCGTCGCATTCAGCGTTTCTTCTCGCAGCCGTTCTTCGTGGCCGAACAGTTCACGGGTCGCTCGGGCAAGTATGTGAAACTTGCCGATACGATTGCATCGTTCAAAGAAGTGCTCGACGGCAAAGTCGACCATCTTCCGGAAAGCGCATTCTTCTACGCCGGTGGCATTGACGAAGTCAAGGAAACGGCCGAGAAGATGGGCGCCAAGGTTTAAAGCGCGGCAAAGGGAGAGAGTATGGCTTCGACGATTCCGTTCACCCTCATCACACCCCAAAGCGTTGCGTTTTCGGGCCAGGCCGAGCTTGTCATTGTGACAACGACGGAAGGCGAGGAAGGCATCCTTGCGAAGCATGCGCCATTTCTTGCCGCTCTCAAACCGGGTGTTTTGCGTGCGAACGTCATCGTCGAGGAGAAGCCGCAACGTTTGGAACTCGCAACGCGCGGTGGGTTCATTCAGGCATTACCTGATGGGATCACCGTTCTTGCCGATGAGGCCTTGCGCTTTGAAGATGTGGACGTAGCTGCATCGCGCATTGAACTCGCCGAGTCATCCGATCCACTGGTGGCCGAGTTTGCTGCCGCTAAATTGCGCCTGACAGGGCACTAACGGGCACTCGGGGAGTCTTGTCCTCCAGCGCGAAACGCAGGATGCATGCGCCGATCCGCGTTCTGGGCTAGCGTCGCCCTGGCCGTTGCTCCGATCTTCGTTTTGCTGAGTGTGGAACGGTTGTTTTCGGTGCCTCGGCGCGATGCAAACGAGCGCCTTGCGCCAATTGATGATCCGCTCGCGCAACATTACCGGGGCGAGCTGGACCGGCATCTCTTGGCGTTCACGTTTACCTCGACCGGTGGAGTCTTTCTCTCCGTCGATGCGGCAACGCGCTATTCGGGCTCGGTCGCTCAGGCGCGCGCCAGCCTCACCGATGGCACCACCTCCTTTGAGGCGATTATCGGGGTAGATGAAGGCACGACGTTGAATGTTACCTTCCTGGGCGGCCCTTTCGATCAAAGATCGCTGCACATTCACTCGGAGAAGACACCCCCACTTGCTCGATAGACTCGATACAACTCTGCGCGTCCACGGTGGCGTTCGCCTTGAAGGTTCCGTTGCAACGCACGGAGCCAAGAATGCCGCATTGCCGATTATGGCCGCCGCACTGCTTGCGCGTGGCGTCGTGCGATTGCGGCGCGTTCCGCGCATTACCGATGTCTCGGTGATGTGGTCGCTTCTCGAAGCCCTTGGTGCGCGTTTGGCATTCGATGGTGATGATGGGCTGCTCATCGATGCAAGTAATGTTGCGACGTATCGCGCGCCGTATGCGCTCGTGCGAAAGTTGGCGGCAAGCTTTGATGTTGCCGGTGCATTGTTGGGCCGGTTCGGACGTGCCGAAGTTCCGCTCCCGGGCGGATGTATTCTCGGCACGCGGGCGACGGATTTGCACGAACATGCATTTCGCGCTCTCGGTTGCACCGTTGAAAGTAAACACGGCTATTTGATCGCAGAGCGCACTGGCGAACATCTTGTCGGGGCGGAAATAGATTTTCGGATGTCCAGTGTCGGCGCCACGAAAAACGCGCTCTTATCGAGTGTCAAAGCGGTCGGCACGACGACCATTCGTAATGTTGCCATGGAACCCGAAGTCGTCGATCTCTGTAATTTCCTCGTCGCAATGGGCGCGAAAATCAGCGGGATCGGCAGCGACACATTAATCGTCGAAGGCGTGACGGAACTCCACGGCGTCGATTATGAAATCATTGCCGATCGCATTGTTGCGGGCACGTTGCTGTTGTGCGGAGCCGCAACGAGAGGCGATGTGACGGTTACGCGCTGTGTGCCGGATCATTTAACGGCGTTACTCGATAAGATGCGCGGCTGCGGCGTTGCGATCACAACGGGAGACGATTGGATTCGCGCCGATGCGGCAACGGTCACCGGCGGGACGGATATTCTCACGGCCCCGCATCCGGGATTTCCCACCGACCTACAGCCGCAGATGGTCTCATTTTTGTGTACCGCACCGGGAACATCGGTCGTTGAAGAGACGATCTTTAATGCTCGCTTTTCGTATGTGAACGAACTTGCGCGCATGAATGCCGATGTGCGCGTCGCGATGGAATCGAATACGGCGACGATTAAGGGCGGCATTCCGCTTTCCGGAGCGCCTGTCGAAGCTCCTGATATTCGCGCCGGTGCCGGCCTCGTTGTTGCAGCCCTCGCCGCCGGTGGTCAGACGGATATCATCGGCCTCGAATACATCGATCGCGGCTATTCGCGGCTCGAAGAAATGCTTTCAGAACTCGGCGCTCAGGTCCAACGCAGTAGCGGTGTTACGCAGCTCGTGGAACCCGTCGCACTCTTTGAAACGAGCGCCTATCCAAGCGTTCGAACCGCCAGCTAACACGAACATCATCTAGGAGAGATTAGTGGACATCGGAATTGATCTAGGAACGGCAAACGTGCTCGTTCATGTCAAAGGAAAAGGCATCGTTCTACGCGAGCCGTCCGTCGTAGCCAAAGATATGAATACCGGACGCGTACTCGCCGTCGGTGAAGAAGCGCGATTGATGCTCGGAAAAACTCCGGCGCACATTCAAGCCATTCGTCCGTTACGCGATGGCGTGATCGCCGATTTTGAAGTGACAGAAGCCATGCTTTCCTATTTCATCAAAAAAGTGATGAAAGATCGCTCCTGGTGGTCGGCACTCATTAAGCCCAAACCCCACGTCGTCATCTGCGTTCCGGCGGAAATCACGTCGGTTGAAGAGCGCGCTGTAAAAGACGCCGCCAAATTGGCCGGTGCTCGCAGCGTGGAAATCATCGAAGAGCCGATGGCCGCAGCCGTTGGCGCCGGGTTGCCGATTGACGGACCTTCGGGAAGCATGGTCATCGATATCGGTGGCGGCACTACGGATGTCGCCGTCATTTCCCTTGGCGGCATCGTCGTTTCGCAGTCGATTCGTGTCGCCGGCAATAAGCTCGATGAAGCGATCATTCGCTATATTCGCAAAGTGTACAATTTACAAATCGGTGAACGCACAGCCGAAGATATCAAAATCAAAATCGGTTCGGCCAATAAAATCGAGCAAGAATTGGCGATGGAAATTCGCGGACGCGATCTCATTAACGGTCTTCCCAAGACGGTGAAAATCACCAGCGAAGAAATCCGCGAAGCACTCTCCGAACCCGTTGGCCAAATCGTCGACGCGGTCAAAGCGGTATTAGAAAAGACGCCGCCGGAATTGGCAGCCGATATCATCGACCGCGGTATGATTCTAACCGGAGGTGGAGCGATGTTGCGTGGTTTGGATCGTTTGCTCTCCGAAATCACCGGTGTTCCCGCGACCGTAGCCGACGATCCGCTTTCATGCGTAGCGATCGGAACGGGAATGCGCATCCGTATCTAATCGCCGACATCATGCAAACACTTGACGCAGTCAGCAGACCGCTTGACGAATGCGTCGAGGAAATCGCACGCGTCGTTTTTGCGTCGGGTACCGTTATTTACCCGACGGAAACGACATACGTCATCGGTTGCGACCCGTTTGATTCGGCGGCCATCGATCATCTCTATGGGGTAAAACGACGTCCCGATGCCAAGCCGCTGACGTTTCACGTCGCCTCCGTAGAGGAACTCCTCGAATATGCCGGGGGCAATCCGTTTGCGACGCTCGCCGCGCGGCGTTTGCTTCCGGCGGCCGTCGTGCTCCTCGTGCGGCGTCCTCAGTTCATCGACGGTGAAGTGACGGCTGGATTGCCGACGCTCGGTTTGCGGGTGCCGCATACGCCGATTGCGACGGCGATCTTGGCACGTTGTGGGCCCTTGGCGGCGACGAGTGCGAATATTAGTGGGGAGCGCGCGTACCGGGGCATCGGCGATACGAACGAGCTTCCGTCAGCCGATCTCCTCGTCTCGGCTGGGCCAACCGGGAGCGATGCCGAACCGTCCATTGTGGATATTTCCGGCTCACATCCGCTCCTGATTCGGGAGGGAGCCGTTTCCGCCGAACGCTTGCGGGAAACGTTTGGGGAGCTTCATTTCGTTGCTCCGAAGATCAGAGGGAGTCAATAATGCGCCAACTCATTCTAGGCCTTGCCGTCATCGTGCTCGCGGTTTCACCGCCGTCGGGGAGCGCGACATTTGCTCTTGGCGATTATACGGTTCACGCAAAAGCCGTTGATTACAATATGAAGAGTGGCGATTTTAGCGTTCCGAACAAAGTGTATCTCACCAAACCTGGCAGCGATATCACCGCCGATCGTGCGAACGGAAATGGCAACACGAGTATCGCGACGTTATATGGGCACGTCATTGTGCACGATACCAGCGGAAATTTAGGCGGTCTGTCGAGTGCGAAAAAAGCAGCGTCGCATGGCCCGTCAACGCTAACGACCGATAAATTGCAAATCAATGGGAAAACAAAAACCTATATTGCAACGGGCAACGTGCATTTTACTCAAGCCGATTCCGATGTTACGTCAGATCACGCCGTACTCGACGATTTCACGCACACCCTGACGCTTGATGGAAGCGTCAAAATGTCGGGCAATGGGCGAAACCTCGCTGCCGATCATGTCGTCTACGACACGCTTTCCGGCCAGGCGCACGCCACCGGCAACGTCATCTTGCAGTTTGCGTCGAATGTACATCCGATTGCTACGCCAAAGCCGATTGTGATTAAAAATCCCTTGCAAAAGAAGAAAACTCCACCGTAACCGTTGTGGATCCCTCGCTGTTCGATCAAGAACGCGCCGCAGCAAAACGTGCTCTCCAGCCGCTTGCCGCGCGCATGCGCCCGCAAACGTTCGACGAACTCGTTGGTCACGAGGAGGTTATCGGTGTCGGCAAACCCTTGCGTACTGCCATCGAACGCGACCGTTGTCCCTCACTGATTCTTTGGGGGCCGCCCGGTGCCGGTAAAACGACGTTCGCTGAAATTATCGCGCATTCCACGAACGCAACATTTGAGCGAATCTCGGCGGTGAGTGCCGGCGTTGCGGATCTGCGCGCCATCGTCGCAAAAGCGCAAACCCGTGCGGGTGAAAGCCGTCGTACCGTGCTTTTCATCGATGAGATTCATCGCTTTAATAAGGCGCAGCAAGATGCGGTGCTCCCGTATGTTGAGGACGGTACGATCACCCTGATCGGCGCGACGACTGAGAATCCGTCGTTTGAAGTGAATTCCGCCTTGCTGTCGCGCGCTCGTGTTGTTGTTTTGCACGCATTGAGCGACGAAGCCCTTGATGCAATTCTCGAGCGAGCGCTGCACGATCCGGAGCGCGGCTTTGGTCATTTCGATATTCGAATCGATGCCGATGCCCGAAACAGTCTTGTCCAGGCGGCAAACGGTGATGCGCGTGCGTTGCTCAATGCACTAGAGTTTGCCGTTGCAAGCGCGCCGCAAATCGGAACGACCAAGCATCTTGACCTTGCGACGATGCAGCAAGCCCTTCAACGACGATCAGGCGGCTACGATAAGGCCGGCGACGGGCACTACGATACGGTCAGCGCGTACATCAAATCGGTGCGCGCTAGCGATCCGGATGCGGCGATCTATTGGTTGGCGAGAATGTTGGATGCGGGCGAAGAGCCGCTCTTTCTTGCGCGTCGCATGGTCATTCTCGCGAGCGAAGATATCGGGCTCGCCGATTCGCAGGCATTGCAAATTGCCGTTGCAGCCCAGCAAGCCGTTCATTTTATCGGCATGCCGGAAGGCTACTATGCGTTAGCTCATGCGACCCTTTATTTGGCGCGGGCAAAAAAGAGCAATAGCGTTGGCGTGGCGTATGCCGCGGCGCTCGGCGACGTTCGGGAAACTCGGAGCGACCCGGTGCCACTGCATCTGCGCAACGCCCCAACGGGGTTGATGAAAGCGCTCGGGTACGGGCGGGACTATCATTATGCCCATAACGATTACAGCATCACACAAGAAAATTTGCCCGAGAATCTGCGCGGGCATCGTTATTACACGCCCGGAGAGCACGATCGGTGATTGAGCGCATCTACCTCGATCACGCGGCGACAACGCCAGTCCGCGATGAAGTTCTCGCGGCGATGCTCCCGTGGTTTGCCAGTTACAACCCGAGTTCGTTGCATGCCGAAGGCCGGCGCGCGCGCGCGGCCCTCGATCAGGCGCGCGATGACGTCGCGGCGCTCTTAGGTGCTTCGCGTAAGGAGATTATTTTCTGCGGCAGTGGTTCGGAAGCCGATAATCTCGCGATCCTCGGGGTTGCCCGTCGGCACCGAGATCGCGGACGTCACGTGGTGACGGTGGCGACGGAACATCACGCCGTTCTCCACGCGTTTGATGTATTGCGTGACGATGGGTTTGACGTGAGCGTTCTGCCGGTCGAATCGGATGGAAGCGTCGATCCCGAGCGGTTTTCGCATGCGCTGCGCGATGAGACGATCCTCGCGTCGGTAATGATGGCAAATAACGAAACGGGAGCGATCGCTCCCATTTCCGCACTCGCGACAATCGCGCATGAGCGTCGGGTTGCCTTTCATAGCGATGCGGTGCAAGCGGCGGCTTTCGAGGAGATCGATGTGCGGAAACTTGGCGTCGATTCACTCGCGCTTTCCGCCCATAAGTTCTACGGCCCCAAGGGCGTTGGGGTTCTGTGGGTACGCAGCGGGCTACCGATTGCCCCGATGGTTGTCGGCGGGGGTCAGGAATTCGGAACGCGTTCCGGCACTGAAAATGTCGCTGGGATCGTGGGGTTTGCCGCGGCCCTTCGGCTCGCCGTCGACGAGCGGGCGCAGGCGAAACGGCGCCTCAGCGAGCTCCGGGATCTGCTTGAAGCCGAGACTCTGCGCGGCGTCTCCGGTGTCGAAGCGGTGGTCCCGCCGGTGCGTTTGCCGCATATCAGCAACCTCGCCTTTAGCGGACTCTCCGGCGAAGCGTTGGCGATGCGCTTGGATCTCGACGGGGTCGCCGTTTCGACGGGCAGTGCCTGCACCTCCGGGGCGGTGGAGCCGAGTCATGTGCTTTCGGCCATGGGCTTCTCCCGCGAACGCTGTCTCGGGAGCATCCGCCTCTCCCTGGGACGCACCACGAGCCGAGAGCAGATCCTCCAAGCAAGCGGGCGAATCGTTGCCGCAGTAGGGAGTCTGCGGGCTCTAGGCAGTACGATGGCGTAACTCTAGCTCGCTTGGGGAATACTCTTTCTAGGCGTTGCATTTTTCTCGGAGGTGTTCTTGCAGACGGGTTTTGATTGGACTATCGTTACCGACATCGGAGTGGGAGTCGGCATTTTTCTCTTCGGGTTGGGAACATTACTCGGCATGCTTGCGCTTGCGCGAACCCTACGCCGCGTTAACGCGACCTTGGATGTCGTCGATGAGCAGGTGCAAAATCTTGGAACACCGGTAGGCGAAATGCTGACGCATATCGGCGGAATCAGTGAAACCGCAGATAAGACGGTCGCACGCTTAGGCGGCGTCGCAGACGCACTTGAAAACGTCGCAGGAACGCTTAGTCAAACGGTGACGTTAGCAAAGAACGCTGTGTCACCGGCAATGGTGAATGTCGGAGCGACGCTCACCGGAATTTCGGCTGGCCTACGCCGATTGGTCACCGGAAAACGCGCAGACGATCGCACAGAACAATAAAAGGGGAGAGAAATGGCAAACGATAGTCGCGGCGGTTTCGCCGCGGGGTTGGTAGTGGGAGCTTTGCTCGGCGGTGCAGTCGCGTGGATTGCAATGGATGAAGAAACGCGAGATTTGCTCATCGGCAAAGCGCGCGAAGCAAGTAATGTCGCAATGGATGCGACGAGCGATCTTCGTGGAAAAGTCGACGATGCTGCGCAACAATGGCAACAAAGCGCATCGCAGCTCTACGAGCGCGGACGCTCAGTCGTCGATCAAGCACGCGATACAATGGGTTCTGCCGTCGAAGAAGGGCGTGCTCAAGCCGATCAACTGCGCAAAACGCTTGGTTTAGACCACGATGCCTGAGGCCCGAGGAGTGGAAATTAAGATCTCAATTCGTAAAGCGAATGACGCAACGTCGGTCATCGAACTCGTCGGCGAGATTGATGTCTATACGTCACCGAAAGTCAAAGATGCCGTCAGCGGTCTTATCGATTCGGGAATCTATAATATCATTATCGATTTGGCGCAAGTAAAATATATCGATTCAACCGGGCTCGGCGTTTTGATCGGCGGATTAAAACGTGTTCGCGAACACGGCGGAAGCGTTCATCTTATTTGCAATAATCCGCAAATCCGCAAGATTTTCGATATCACCGGACTCGTGAAAATATTCGGTATATTCGATACCGAAGAGGCGGCATTACGCGCGCTGAAGTGACGGGAAGCGATTCCATTGAGTTGGCAATTCCGAGACGGGCGGAATACGTCGCCGTAGCGCGGCTTTCCGTTGCTGCAATTGCCGGGCGTCTGCGCTTTTCCATCGAGGATGTCGAAGATGTGAAGTTGGCGGTCGCCGAGGCGTGTACGGGAGCGATTGCCCGCGGATCGCAACTTGGTGGACGCATCGAATTGCTTTTTGAGGGCGGTGATGAGGCTCTCCATGTGCGCGTCGTTGCCTTCGCGCCGCTTTCCGATCTGCAAGAGTTGCGCGGAGATCATGGACAAGGACCGCGCATTGGGGCGCTCGGATCCTATCTTATCCGCGCGTTGATGGATGAAGTACGTTATGAAAAAGGCTCGCATGGTGCGCTCGACCTCATTATGAGCAAGCGGCAGCAATTCGTGTGAGGTCCCGCGATGCTTTCATTCGACTCGTCCAATTGCGACAAGCGAGCGATAGTGGGCAAGCGTACCAACAACTCCGAGATGAACTGATCGTAGCGAATTTAAATCTCGTCTACTTTCTCGCCGGGCGATTCGCCGGACGAGGTGAGCCATTCGATGATTTAGTTCAAGTGGGCATGATCGGTTTACTCAAAGCGATCGATCGCTACGAACCGGAGCGAGGATTTGAATTCGCGACGTTTGCCACGCCGACGATTATCGGTGAAATAAAACGGTATTTTCGCGATAAGGGTTGGTCGATACGCGTGCCGCGCAGACTACAAGAACTCGTTCTCGGAGTGAATACCGCAAATGAACGCTTGGCAATGCGCTTTGGCCGACACCCGACGATTGCCGAACTAGCGACGGAACTGCAAGCCCGCGAAGATGAAATTGTCGAAGCGATGGATTTGGCGCAAAGCTCGTCGCCGCTTTCGCTGGAAGCCGAGTTGCACGATGATGAATCCGGTACACGACTAGCGGATCGAATTGCATCGGAGGACGATGATTTCGCGATGCTTGAAGATCGGGAGCGCGTGACGTCGGCATTACGTATGCTCGGCGGTAGAGAGCGGGCGGTTCTCGAATTACGGTATTACGAATCGATGTCCCAGGCCGAAGTTGCGAAACACCTCGGCGTTTCGCAAATGCATGTGTCGCGGATTCAGAGCCGCGCTTTAGATCGCTTGCGCGCGTTTTTGCGTGAGTGATTCGGTGCGGAGAATTCCGGCATCCGAGTACCGGATTATGCCGTGGAAAAACGGTGGCGGAACGACGCTTGAGATTGCCCGCGACGCAAATGAGCCTCCGCATTGGCGCTTGAGCGTTGCGACGATCGCGCAGAGCGGTCCATTCTCGGAATTTCCCGGCTATGATCGCAGTATCGCGGCCATAGGCGGAGGGCCGGTGACGTTGAGCGTCGATGCCCGAGCGTTGCCGCTTCGGCCGAATGAACCGCATGCGTTTCGCGGCGAATCCAGCGCGCATGCGGTGCTGGCCGGTTCGCCGGCGCGCGATTTCAACGTGATGACCTTACGCGCCCATGCTACGCATGTCGTCCAGTACGTGGATCTCGCCGCACATGCGCGGCTAGCGGTTCCGGCAAATGAGCGTGCCTTCATCTACGTTCCCGGGGGCGATACGCTGGTCATCGACGGACCGTGCGATCTCGATCTCGCGCCCGAGCTTGGGCTCGTCCAGGCCTTCGTGGTTCGGATTCGTCAGGAACCACCGCGGTCGTAAGGGGCTGCGGGCCGTGGGCGCTAATATGATGAGCACAGACCTATGAGAAGCCAAGAATTACGCGCTGCCTGGATCGAGTTTTTTGTCGCTAAGCAGCATAAGCACGTTGCGTCCGCCTCCCTCATCCCCGATGAGATGTCGACAACGCTTTTTACGATTGCCGGAATGGAGCAGTTCGTCCCTCAGTTTTTGGGCGAGCAACCACCTCCGGCACCGCGCGTCGTTACCGTGCAACGATGCTTGCGTGTTGCCGGTGCAAAATCCGACATCGAAAATGTCGGTCGTACCGGACGGCACGGCACGTTCTTGGAGATGCTCGGCAATTTTTCGTTTGGCGATTATTACAAACCGGAAGCGATCGCCTGGGCTTGGGAGTTCGTCACGCGCGTATTGCGCCTCGATCCGACGAGACTCTATGTGACCGTTCACACGTCCGATGACGAAGCGGAGCGTATTTGGACGCGCGAGATCGGCGTCGATGCAGCGCGAGTGTCGCGCTTCGATGACGATAATTTTTGGACAATGGGTCCAACCGGCCCGTGCGGCCCATCGACGGAAATTTTTTATGATAACGGACCGGAGTATGCATCCGGACCTGACGATGTCGGACCGAATTTAGGCAATCGCTTCGTTGAAATTTGGAATGTCGTTTTTCAACAATACAATCGATCGGCTGATGGAACACTGACCGAACTTCCGCGTAAATCCATCGACACCGGCGCAGGCTTAGAGCGCATGCTTGCCATCGTCAATGGCAAGGCATCGATGTATGAAACCGATCTGTTTACCGATCTCATTGCGGCCCAGCCGGTAGTTGGGCAAACGTCGCTCTCCGAAAAAGACCAGAGCGAGCGTCGCAATATCATCGCCGATCACGCACGAGCCGTAACGTTCATGATTAATGACGGCATCTACCCGTCGAATACGGATCGCGGATTCGTGTTGCGTTTCCTCATTCGCCGTGCCATTCGAAACGGCAAATTGCTCGGCTACCCCTCGGGATTTTTGGCAGAATTAGTCCCCGCTGTGGTGAAATCGCTTGAATCCGGCTATCCCGAGCTACGGCAAAACATCGCTCGCATTCAATCGGCGCTACGCACGGAAGAAGAAGCCTTCGCGCGAACGCTCGAACGCGGAATGACGATGTTGGATCGGTTGATCGATGATGCCAACAATGATTGCACACGTTTAATCGATGGCGGCGACGCATTTACGTTGCACGATACCTATGGCTTCCCCGTTGAACTGACGCGTGAAATTGCCGCGGAGCGCGGCGTCGCTATCGATACGCTCGAGTTCGAGCGCGCGATGGAGCATCAGCGTGATCGCGCGCGCGCGGATGCGGCCTCCAAACGAGCCGTGGTTGGCCTTGCTGAATTGCCGGCGATGAAATCGACCTTCACCGGGTATGACGGACTCGATGGAAGCGGAACGGTTGTTGCGCTTTTGCGAGATGAGAAATCCACAGCATCGCTTCACGCGGGCGAACGTGGCGTTGTTATCCTGGATTCGTCGTCGTTCTATGCCGAGCGTGGTGGGCAGATCGGTGATCGAGGTGTCATCGAGCTCGATACGGCATCGTTTGAAGTCGAGGATACGCAGAATCTCGGCGAGGCAATTGCGCATCACGGGATCGTTCGTGGCGGCGAGATCGTCGTTGGAAACCTGGCGCGAACGCATGTGCACGACTGGTGGCGTCGCGAAATTCGTCGTCATCATACTTCGGCGCATCTTTTGCAACGGGCGTTGCGCGATGTGCTTGGCGATGAAGTGAATCAAGCGGGATCGTGGGTTGGCATCGACCGCATGCGCTTTGATTTTCGTTTTCCCGGTGGCGGGTTAACGACCGAACAACGTCGCTCCGTTAGTGCGCGCGTCAATGAAATGATTCGCAGCGACGAGGCTCTCATCACGCGCGAGCTTCCCATCGAAGAAGCCAAGCAAACCGGTGCAATCTGGATGTTTGGTGAGAAATACGGTGAGCACGTACGCGTCGTAAAAGCCGGACCATCCGTGGAATTTTGTGGTGGAACGCACGCGCACTCGACGGGAGAACTCGGACTGTTCTTGCTCCTGAGCGAGTCGTCCATTGGAAGCGGTATTCGCCGCATCGAAAGTTGCGTTTCGCTCGCCGCCGAGCGGGTTGTGACGGATCAGCAAATGTTAGTCTCCGATTTGGCGACGTCGCTTGCAACATCGCCGGCGGATCTTGGTGAACGGGTCGGCAAATTACAGGGTGAGGTTCGCGAGTTACAACAGAGTATCGGTCAGTTAAAGGCGCGCTTAGCGTCAGCGGATGCTGCCGCCTATATCGAGCGGGCCGAACACGCGAATGGTCGCACCTTTGTCGGCGCAGTCGTGCATGAAGCGAATGGCGAAGCGCTGCGGCATTTGAGTGGAGCGATTCGTTCGCGACTTCCCGATGCGATCATCGGGTTTGTCGGTATCGAGAGTGGATCGGTGCACATTTTCGTCTCTGTGAGTGAAAACGCTGCAAAGCAGGGAAGTCACGCCGGAAATCTGGTAAAACTTGCAGCTCCGCGTGTTGGCGGCAAGGGCGGCGGCCAGGCAACGCAGGCCCAAGGCGGCGGTAAAGATGTTCGCGGTGCTGATGCGGCGATGGCCGCACTTCGCGAGGCGGCTCTGGCATGAACGTGCGCGGCCTGCTTCTCGGATTTGCTGTGTGTTGCCTGACCGTGGGTGTTGGGCAGGCCGCAATTCCCATCGATTCGCAGGTCGTGCTGGCCCGTTACGCGCTGGCCATCGATGGCGTGAAAACGCCTAAAGCCGTGATTTTAGATTACGCTATCTCACAATCCGGCCCATCGATGATCGACGAACATCATATTTTGTACCGGTCCGGTCTTCATGTTCGTGATGAAACGCTTTCGGTGGCCGGTTCGGCCTTGCGTCAGCGCGAAATCCATATCGGAACGCGAGAAGATCATTATGCGCTCACCCGCATTGCTCCGCGAGCCGATGCATATGGTTTTGTGTTCGTCAAGGCGTTGCATCGCGGTGCGCAGATCGGCTATCTCTACGATGCTGTTCCATTGGTGCGCCAGAGCACGGGATTCGTTGTCGATAGTATGCTGATTGACGCGAAGTCCAGTTTGCCGCTGGAAATTCATTTCTCGACGGGTTCCGCAAACGCGCATGGCAACGGCGTGATCGGCTATGCGCGCATGGGCGCGTATTGGATGCCGACACAAGCGTCAATCACGGCATTGATCGATGGCAAGCCCGCGCGCGAGACGATCGCATTTAGCGCCTATCGCTTCCCGACGGCATTGCCGACCGGGACGTTTCTCTCTCCTAAACCGTTGCCGCAACTCAGCCTCCCGACGTTCTAAGCCATATGGCGCGACGCGTCGCGCGAGCGCTCGCGTTCGCGATTCCATTTGCGGTGTACGCCTTGAGCGCACATCGACATCTCATGTACTGGGATATGGGCGAATTTGCGCTCGTTCCTTTTATCGCCGGAATTTCTCATCCAACGGGTTTCCCGCTGTACATCATGGTTGGCTGGTTCTTCTCCCACGCCGTCCCACTAGGATCCGTGGCATTTCGCATGTCGCTGTTATCGGGACTCTGCGTTGCCGCTGCAGCCGCCTTCTTGGCCGCACATATCGATGACGTTACCGATCATCCGTGGCTGGCACTCAGTTGTGCCGGATTTTTTGCGTTCGGAGATATTGCGTGGAAAATTGCGACGCGACCCGATCCGCATGCGATGGCGATACTCGCGTTTACGGCAATGGTATTTTTTCTTTTGCGGTGGAAACGAACCGGCTCGCCGCGTGCACTCATTGCTGCTGCCTTCGCTTTCGGTTGCGGGGTCGCGGTGCATCCAATTTTGCTGCTTAGCACCTTCGGACTCTTACTCTTGTTTGCAACGGAAGTCCATCGCACGCAAACACGCACGATGATTCAAGCCGCCGGGGCGGGCTTTGCGGCGTTGCTCGCCTATCTTTATATCCCATTGCGGAGTCTGTGGTATAACGCTCATCCTTCCGATCCCACACGGTTTCTCGGCCTGCCCGATGGGCAGCCGTTTTTTAATTATGGTA
This sequence comes from bacterium, assembly GCA_021778415.1. Taxonomy (GTDB): domain Bacteria; phylum Vulcanimicrobiota; class Vulcanimicrobiia; order Vulcanimicrobiales; family Vulcanimicrobiaceae; genus JAJYCL01. The sequence goes on from JAJYCL010000004.1 coordinate 31,675, forward strand.
ATCCTTCCACACCTTCGCGATTGCTTTCGTACCTGACGGGAGCGGAGTTCAATGTTCATGGGGGCGTGCGTGCGATTGGAAGTCTTTCCGGATACGTTGCGCATTGGTCGACGTTCGCCGCCTATGCGATGCGCGAGTGGACGGTTTTCGGTACGGCGATCATCGTCCTTGGAGTAATCATGCTTGTTCAACGCGATGCGCTGCGCTCCATTGGGTTGCTGCTCATGGTAGTTCCATGCATCGCCTTTGCCATGAACTATCCCGGAGAGGCTGATCGTACGCGCTATCTGTTACCGGTTTTCGTGATCGGCATTGTTTTTGCGGGCGAGTATTGTGGGCGCATTGTCCGGCCCGTGTGGGTTGCCAATGTTGCGGCAGTCGCGATCCTGTGCGTCGCGCTCGGCCTTTTTCTCGGGAATAGCGATTTGTTTCGCCAGTCCTACGATCGTTCGGCGAGTCTGATGGTCACGCACGTCATCGTTCATACGCAAGACGACGGTATTATTATTGCGCCGTGGACGTATGCGACGCCGATTGCGTATGCCGCGTACGTTGGGCATCGGCTCGGCGGGCGAACGCTTGTTCCGCATTGGCTCGACGATGTGAGCGATGCGATTCCGCGATGGTTACGCACCCGGCCCGTCTATGTTCTGGACCCGCAGGGAGCAAGCGTTTTCGGGCATCGCCTCGAATTGATCGATCCCGATGTTGGCCTCTACCGCGTCTTCTAAAAACGAATCCTCACGCGGCGCTCTGTTCGCCGGCGTGATTGCCTTTGTGCTCACGCTGATCACCTCGCATCTGCGTAGCACGCCCTATAATAACTACACGTTGTTGGCCGAGGCGTTTTTGCATGGTCGTGTGTGGATCGATTGGCCTGGTCCGTATATCGATGCGCTCGCCTTTGCCGGGAAGCATTATGTCATCGAAGCGCCACTACCAGGCGTCTTTATGATGCCATTTGTCGCGATCTTCGGATCGGCGGCAAACCAAACGCTCCTTGCGGTGATCATGTGCGGTGTCGGCGTCGGCGCCGCGTGGGAGCTTGCCCGGCGCTACGGCGTGAGCGATGACATCAATGTCTGGCTGTGCGCGTTTTTGCTTGCCGGAACCGATCTTCTGTGGACGGCGATGCTTGGTGACGTCTGGTTCATCGCGCATGTGTTCTCGGTTGCCTTTACGTTGTTGGCACTTGTCGAGATCGCCGGAAAGCGTCGTGGCTGGCTCGTTGCGCTCTACGCTGTTGCCGCAACCGAATCGCGCTTTACGATGCTCGTGGCGATGCCCGTCTATGCGTACCTTTTGGCCAGTGATCCCGAGCAGCCATTACGTCTTTCTTCTGCCGGATTGCGGCGTCTAGGAGCGTTTTGCGCGACGCTGGTTCCCTTTGCCGTGCTTTGGGTGGCGTATAACCTGGCCCGCTGGGGAGTATGGAACGATATCGGATATTCCGCGTGGTATCACCAAGATGCGATGGGCCAGCCAACGGGATCACCGTTTCGTCTTGGCTATTTGCCGATGCAACTTACTGCATTCTTCGTGCAATTTCCAACCGTCTTGCCGGCCTTTCCCTGGTTGCGCCCGGAGATGCTCGGCGTTGCCCTGCCCTGGACATCGCCTGCGTTAGTGCTCGCATTTCTTGCGCGAAGGCCGACACAACTCGTGCTCGCCCTGTGGGCCGCGACGCTTCTCTGTGCTGCGCCGAATTTTATCTACTATGTTGATGGTTTTTCGCAATTCGGCATGCGTCACGCGTTGGATTTTGAACCGTTTCTTTTCGCGCTCATGGCCTTAGCCGTGCGCGATAAGCTACCGCGCTGGGGCGCGGCGCTCATCGCGTATTCGTGTCTGGTCGGCCTTTGGGGCTGTTGGTATTGGAACGCCTTTCTTCGCCACGGGAGTTAGGCGAAGTATCGTTACGGAGCCGGTAGCCGGGCGCTTGAACTCGACGCTGCCGTTGCCGTAAGCGACGTCCCATTGGCCGCGTAACCGTTCCGTTCGAGTATGTATGCCATCAAGTTGACGTACTGTGTCGACGACAAACTCCCCGGTGCAGTTAACGGCATTCTTGCCGACATAAACGTGTAAAATGCGCCGACCGTATGTAATGTTGCACTGGGAGCGATCGACGGACCGCTGGCTCCGTGCAGCGTTGCGCCGTGACACATCGCGCAGCTTTGCGCATAGACGGCTTGCCCCGCACTCGCCTGCGACGACGTCAATGAAATCGCCGCGACGACTGGTGCTTTCGTCGGCGCGGGGGTTGTAGGAGGCGCGGTCGCGGGACGCGCGGTTGCCGGAGGCGCGGTCGCGGGATGCGCGGTTGCGGTGTGAACGACGGGAGCATTGGCTACCTGTGTCGCGTGCGGCACCGCGGCGGGCGCTGCTGATTTTTGCATCGCCGGATTCGCCTGCTTGGACGGCGCAATGGTAGCGGAGGCAGATGGTGTCGTTGCGACTGCTGCTTTCGGTTTGGCCGATGACATTGCCGGAGGTGACGACGGCGTCGAAGGTGCCTGCGATGCGGCAGCGTTCTGTTGATGGTTTCCGCTGCAGCCGGCCAGTATCCACAGGGCGGCTGTTGTAAGAGCAATTGTTTTCTTCATCCGAAGAACGTTACACACGCTGACGGCAACTCCGCCCGTCAGAGGTTTTCGAATGCCTCGGCAAGTTTTGCGGGATCGGCAATCGGGGCTCCGCAGGCCGTGCCAACGCACGGAAGCGCACGCGGGATGGCTTCATCGCGGAGGTCGGTCGCGATAACGATAAACGGGTTGCGCAAGCGCAATGCCGCCGCGCGCAAGGGCGCAAGGGATCCAAGATTTTGTCCCTCGAGCGTGATATGCGCGTCCGGAGCGAGGGCAAACTCGACGGCGCGAGCCAACGCCGCCGCAAAGATGCCTGATTTTCCCGCCGTTGGCGCAAACGCGCGAAGAATTCCACTCGCTTGCGGCTGTGGCGTTTGCGCGATGCGGCCTAAGCGAAGAAGCGCAAAGGCAAGGCGCCCATTTTCGGTGAGCGGATGATCGGCTAAGGATAAACGCCCAAGAGCACCTTCGGAGGCGAGGTGATCGCTTGCCGCACCCGTCTCGTCAAGAAAGCGCGAACAGACGAGTGCCGCATGCGTTTGCGCGCGTGAAAGAAAACGCGATTCGCCGGTGTACTCGTAGGCATCGAGTACGGCGCGCAGATACGCCACCTGATCGGTCAGCAAGCCCCGAACGCTGGGCGCTTGCCCCGGACGGAGGACATGAAAGAGCAGGCCTTCTGCATCGCGCAAGCGATCATGCGCGGCATCCAGCGTTGCGCAGGCGTTGGCGATGAGAGCGGCATCATCCAGGGCGGTTCCGCACGCGAAAAATGCGGAGGCAAGATCCAGCGTCCAATTCGTATAGGAGGTGCGATCGATGTAGGGCGCTTTGTGGCCGGCTCTGCCTTTGGCATCGAGCGCGAAATAGATTTCATCGGCATCTTGACTGCCGGCAAAAAAATGCGTTGCGGCATCATAGAAATTCGTGCGAACATAGTTTGTTGCCGTTTGCAACGTTACGCGCAATGTTGCATCGCGCGATTCGATGACGAGACCGGCAAGCGCGCGAAGAAGCCCGGCGTGATCTTCGGCCATCTTTTCAAAATGTGGAACGGACCAGTCGCGCGTTGTCGAGTAACGAAAGAACCCGCCTTCAACGTGATCATAAGTGCCGCCGGTACTCATGCCACGCAGGGTTGCGACGAACATCTCGGCTGCGCGTTCATCGCGAGTGCTCCGGCTACGTTGCAGCAGCAGTTCGAGCAAATCGATATGTGGAAATTTCGGCGCATCACCGAATCCACCGTACTCTGCATCGAAGTGCGCCCAGGCATCATCAAGCACTGCAGTAAGTAGCGTCTCATCAAGCGGTTCGTTGTGCGAGCGCAGATCGAGCGCACTCATCCGAGAGCGATCCGGTTGCTGTGCAATGTCATCGGCGTGGTCGTGAAAATACGTGGCGACATCGGCGAGTGCGCGGCGCATCTGCTCCGGCGGAAGATAGGTGGCACCGGTGAGTGCTTTGCCATCCGGTGTGAGAAACGCCGTCGTCGGCCAGCCGCCCATATTATAGCGGGCATTGATATCGGGGCGTTCATCATTATCCACACGTATGGGAATGAAGCGCTCATTGATGAGTGCGATGACCTGAGGATCCGAATACGATGTTTCATCCATCACATGGCACCAGTGGCACCAAACGGCGGAAATCGAAAGCAAAATCGGCTTTTTCTCGTCGTTTGCGCGCTGAAAGGCTTGTGGGCTCCACGACGACCACGCAATGTCATTGGCGCGATTCTCGCGCGGCGAAAAACGAAAACTCATGATGAGGCTGCTTCTTCAATGATGTCGGTTTGCGGCCGCAGTGTGGCATAGAAGCCGAGAATAAACGCAATTGTTGCGAAGAGTAAGGATTCAACGGCAGCAAAACCGGGCCCAAAACGCCCGAGCAGCGACGTTGAGATCGGCGGGGAGACGACTCCGGCCATTGCATCGAGTGAAGAACTCGTTCCCAAAACGGCACCTTGTTCTTCATCGCCTGCGGCTGCACTAATGAGTGCGGTGATGCCGGTGCTGGCGAGTCCCATGCCGAGGCTAAATGTCGCCATTCCAAGCACGAGAACAACATAATTGTGCGAAAGCGGGACGAGAACGAACGCAACGACGAGACTCCCCAAACCGACATTCGACATCATGCGGTCGCCGAGCACGCGCGAGAGCCGGCCAATGAGAACCGCGTTGACGAAAACATTCGATAGCGCAAAGGCGGAAAAATAGATATCGGTTTGCGTTAAATTAAAGTGAAATTGTCGTTGCAAGAACAGCGCAAAAACAGCGAACCATCCATAAAGCCCGAGGGAAAGTGCGGCCTTTTGCAGGAGGATGCGCGCGAGTTTTGGCCGTGCAAACGTGGAAAGAATTTCTGACAGGCCGAGACTATTCTGTTCTTCTTGTTTGCTGCGCGATTCCGGCAAAAGAAAAATGGTGAGCCCAAGGGTAAGAAATTGCAATGCCGCTGCGACAAGAAAGGGCATAGCAAAACCAAATTTTGCGTAGAGCAAGCCACCGCCGACCGGGCCGAAAACCATGCCCGCGCCGAAGGTTGCCCCGATGTAACCGAATGCTTTCGAGCGTTCTTTGGGCTCGACGAGATCGGCGACGTAGGCCTGCGTGATGCCGATGTTCCCTCCGCTGACCCCCTCGATGATCCGAGCGACGAAGACCCAACCTATGCTTGGGGCAAAAGCGAGCATCGCCCAGCCGATCGTCGCGCCGATCTGGCTGATGATGAGGATGATCTTGCGGCCGAAGCGATCGGAAAGATGCCCCCACACGGGCCCGGCTATGAGCTGGCACAGCGAGAAAATCGAGAGAAGAATCCCAACAACGATCGGTGAGGCACCGAAATGCGTGATGAAATAGGGCAGCATCGGGATCATCATGGAGAACCCGATGATATCGATGAACGTGATGCCGAGAATGGGCGCGAGTTTACGAATCATGCCGGCGCTTCCATAGGGAGAGGGGGCCGTGGGCTATGAACCGCCGCCCCCTTGGGCGGTTGCAGGGCGAGGGATTCTATGCGAGAATCGCGCTTGGCCCCGTGCTCGGGTGGCGGAATTGGTAGACGCGCTGGTTTCAGGTATCAGTGATGGCAACATTGTGGGGGTTCGAGTCCCTTCCCGAGCACCAAAAGATGGTTTCATCTTCGATAACCTGATGATTTTTGGTTTGGACTAGCAGTTTGTCCCGGGCCGATCCCATTTTCCAGTGCGCAGACGTATATTGGGCCCTAGAGACGTAAGGATGACGATCTCGTCACCGGGAATTGCTGTGGCATGAGCGCACTACAGATAGCGCGGCGGATAGCTTGGCTCAGCGCGGGCGCGCTTTTCTGTACTTGGATCTCCGAAATCCTCGTTGATTACACAATATCCCCCTTCTCGAGTGGTATTTGGGTGTTCACTACGCTGGCCGCAATGATGGTGACGTGGTTGGGATCTCGATATTTTTGGCCGTCCGACGAATTTTTATTGAAGCTTTTTAAACATTTCTCGCCGGATGAGGCTGCCGTTCGGGTGTTCTTGGTTAGAGCGATTACATGGCTGCTAATTTTTGCGGCGATGGTTTTTGCGTTATTTACCGATATATTGCGCACTCTTCCTCGATAGATTTAAGGAGCTACCGTTAGCGTTCCGCGGAGGGTGGTGACGGCGCTTCCACCGACGCGAATGCCTTCGATGGCCTCGGGAGTTCCGAGGATGCGTACCGCGATTTCACTGGGGCGCCCGATGTGCGTTCCCTGCGAGACGAGAAACGCCCGGCTGCGAGATGTGTCGGTTTGCGAAAACGAAGGCCGCCATCGGGCCTATGCCTGAGCCAGTTGCCGCATCTTCGGGGAGATCTCCAGGCGGCCCGATGTTGCGGCAGACGAATGCGAACGGGGCGTCGTCATCGCGGGCGAAACAATGCACGGCCACAAACGCGCCGTCGGCGTGGGTAAAGAGCCGGTCGCGATCGGGGTGGATGCGCGCGAGCGCGTCTGGATCGCTGAGCGGTACGAGCAACATCGGGTTTCCGGTCGACACGATCTGTGGTGGAACGGTGAGGTCTGCGGAGCGAAGGCCAAGGGCCGCGGCGATTTCGCGGAGCTCCCGCAAAGGGCCAAACGTCTTGAAGCGGTATTGTCGTCGATCGGTGCCGATGTAGAGGCGATACTGAAGTGCGCTAAAATCGCCGCAACCAATAGGAAGGTAAAAGAGCGTGGAATCGGATGAACAGGTGGATTCACCGTTTGAGATTATTAAGGAGGGCTTTACGGCAGGTCGTGCCGTTGCGCTGCCTGATCGAATTTTGACGAACCCATTGCCCATCCGATCCGTGACGGTATATGGGCAACGCGTTCTCGTGCGTCTCTCATATACGGATGAATGTGAAGTCGTATCGGCCTTCCCATTAACACTAGCGGGCTTTCGGGAGGCCTTCCCCGATTGGATTCCCCTCGAACCGTCTGCACTTACCATGTCTGGGACAGTGGTTAAAGGTTCGAAGATCGGTCTCGTAGATGACGACCTATGTGCGTTCGTCACGCGAGAGGGTGGGGTCGCTCATGTACCTGTACCATTATTCTCAGTGTCGGAAGTCTCTGATGGGTACGCTGTGTTACTTTCAAGTGGCTGGAATGATTCACGAAATCTCTATTTTTATAACGCCGACGGTACGCTGCGCTGGCGCGTTTCTGAGAAACCGTTCGCGGCGCCAAACATTTGCTTCGTCGAAATAGAGATCGATGCGATGGGGCGGTTGATCGGTAAAATGGATTGGAGAGCTGGGCAAGAGTTTGCCATTGATCGAGCAACGGGAGAAGTCATTGCTCGAACCAAGTGTTTTGTTCGCAAAGACGTTTGAGACGGCATTATCGTGCTCAATCGTTCGCGAAGGGGGTGCTCATACGCTTAGTTTCTCCCTGAAGTACGGTAGCAGCAAGGCCACATTCTGTAAGTAGCCTTCGAAATTCGGCGGAATGAGCGTACGCAATAACGCGCGCCTGCGCGAGTTTGAGGCCGAGAATCGACGCCTTAAAAATCATCGCGTCGGGAAGCTTCTGAGGGCGTCGCTGCAGCTACGGGCCGTAAAGACGAAGAGAGCGGATGCCGGAGTCAGGCATCGGCATGCATGCCGATGCAATTGAAAAAGGGATCGACAGAATACTCATAGCGTCAAGCTTGCGCGTAGGCTCGTGACGGCGCTTCCACCGACGCGGATGCCTTCGATGGCGTCGGGAGTTCCGAGGATGTGCACCGCGATTTCACTGGGTCGTCCGATGTGCGTTCCTTGCGAGACGAGAAACGTCGGATGCGAGATGTGTCGGTTCGCGAAAACGAAGGCCGCCATCGGGCCGATCCCCGAGCCCGTTGCCGCATCTTCGGGGAGATCTCCAGGCGGCCCGATGTTGCGGCAGACGAATGCGAACGGTGCGTCGTCATCACGGCAGAAACAATGAACGGCTACAAACGCGCCATCGGCGCGGGCAAAGAGCCGGTCGCGATCGGGGTGGATGCGCGCGAGCGCGTCTGCATCGCTGAGCGGTACGAGCAACATCGGGTTTCCGGTCGACACGATCTGCGGTGGAACGGTGAGATCTGCGGCGCGAAGACCGAGAGCCGCGGCGATCTCGCGACGATCCCACACGGTGCCGAATTCGGGCGGACGTTGCTGCATCGTATAATCCACGCGCTCGCCGCGAAGGCCGATGCTGATGGGAATGATTCCGGCCTTCGTCTCCAGCGTGATCGTCGTGCCGATTTCGACGACGCTGCGTTCGCAGAGATCGTGCGCGAGTGCGATGCTCGGGTGTCCGGCCATCGCGAGTTCTTCTCGGGGCGTGAAATAGCGCGCACGCAACGTTGCGGCCGTGCTGGGCATCGTGAACACCGTCTCGGCGAGGCCTATGCGCGTTGCGATGCCTTGCATTGCCGCAGCTTCGCGCTCTTCGAAATCGGCAAACACGGCGGCCGGATTTCCAGCGAACGCCCGGTCGGTAAACGCATCGATAATCGCAAAGGGGAGTTGCACGGTCGGGGCATTCACGTTCGTGTTGCATCCCGGAAAACACTACAGGCGAGCGCGTGGGGCGCTCGCCTGGAATGCTTGCTTGTGTACGCGTTCGTACAGAGGGTCTAGGAGGGTAGCGAATCGGTGGAGGTCGATTCGCTACCCGTTCATCGTCCGCAAGAGCGATCGATGAAAGTTTAGTTGAAGCGTGGTCCCCAGCCGGCGAAGCCTGAGCTTTGCGGCGCGATTTCGATGCAGCGAGCGATCGAAATAATGGGAGTCGGTTCGTTTTTTGTTTGAACTGGTTTAATTTCCTTAACGATTGTCTGCGACATTTTGTTCCTTCGCTCGGCGATGATCTGCCGACGTCCTTAACGATACGTCTCTTGCTACGCGAGTTGTAGCGCTTTTGTTTCATGCCGAATTTGTCGCGGTCTATAACACTCTTTTGCTCATCCGGAATGAGAACCGATACGAAAGAGATACTTCACAATCAGGCGATGTAGTGTATTCGATGCAGCCGGTGTTCCGAAATTCACAAAGAGATCACCGCGCGAAAACCGCCGATGATAGCTCATTGAAATATTGGTTCCCGGGAACGGAACGAAGCCTCCGTACCCATTGACCGACCGCAATCCAAGCGAGATGCTGCTCGTTCGATTGAGATTATAGCCAAGGCCAAAGCGGCGAAGCCATTGCGAATCGAGACTGCCGTCGGCCTGGCTTCGCTCGTAGGTCCCGCCATATTCAAACGTGAGCGTGAGCGGGCCGAGTTGTCGCGTATGAGTCAGGTCGTATTGGTGCAGGTAGCTTGCTCCAAAAACTCCCCAAGAAACGCTCGCATCCATCGGCGATGGTGTTCCATCTCGAAAGCCGATGGGGATGGCCATGAGATTGTAATACTGCGATTGCCCATTTCGATAACACGGGTAGCCGGAAAAGGCCGTTGATCCTACCGAGGCTCCACTGCAACTCGGACCGGAGGGGATATCATACGAGCGTAACGTTCCAATGGTGGGGCCCAACCCGTTGATGGAAAAACCATTTTTGAATTGCATCGACAGGGCCGGATCAAAATCCGATTGGCGAACCGCTCCGCTCGCATCGAAGAAGCGATCTGCATTGAGGAACAACGATGCGTGTTTTATTCCTAATGGCGAGCCGTTCAAGACGGAAAAAAGCGTGAAGCCTCGTTGGTCGGCGACGGGGGTGAATCCATCAAGGGGATTGTAGGTCGGCGAAATATCCGTTGCGCCGATGTTTATTTCGTAATTCGTGCGGTGAATATCGACGAAACCATTGGTAGCATTGGCCGTTCCGTTTGCAAGCCACGAGCCGTGTTCGGCGTCATGGCTCAGTGCCCAAACAAAACCCGATCGATTATTGCGGCCACCGACCCCAAGTTCAACGGTGCTATCGTTTCCCGCAAGCGAGTGGTGTGCAAGTACGCCATTTGTCCAGAGGAGAAACGTTCGGTCGGCGAGCGCATGTTTAAAGCCGAAGGCCGTATCGTCGAACGTATTTCCCGTAGTGGGATCAAAGCCGCGAAATGTCAGCGCACCAAAACTTTGGTTGCCGAACGTTCCTTCGAGCTTTGCTCCACGATCGAATGCACCGACTCCGGGAGAATAAAAGACGAGACTCCCGTACGGGTTGTTGTTGATAAACGATGCGCCTTGAGCAAAAAATGGACGATACTCTTGCAGATTGCGGCGAAATTCTTGTGGCGAGATCGTTTGTTGATCGATCTCGACGTTGGAAAAATCGGGATTTACGGTGGCCACAAAATTCGTCGTCGCAGTGACCGGTACGCGAATATCGACACCCATTGAGCGCACGGGTTGCTGTTGAAACAAGCCGTTGGCTTGTAAGAATTGCTCGCGATCCGAGCCGCTACTGCTCAGGCCATAGATGGCGATGCGCGGGCGAGGCCGTGCTGTCGCCGCGAGCGTGCCGAATCGGAGCCCCGTCCAGGACGGCCAGAAACGCGCGGCATCGGAATCCGGCCACGGCGGTCCGTTAAGCCCATCGCTCATGAGCCCGTCGTACGCCCAGGATTCACGCTGTGCGGTTGCTGCCACGAAGCGTACGATGTTGATTCGCCAGGTTTGCGGTGAGCCGCCGGCGATGCGCAGGACGCGAAGCGGAATCCGCATGAAGGCCGTCCACGAACCTGCACTTTTGGTCGCGTGGGAGGTCCAGATCGGGCGATACCGTGCATTTTCGCTTGATTGGGCGAAGTGCGTTCCCAGTGGGTTGACCTCAAAGTAATAGACGCGATTGCCGTTGCCGGTCGGGTCCAAGCCAAGGCCCACGAAATCGTCGATGCCAAAGCCGACGTCGTTCTGACTCTGGGTGGCCGTGATCGGCGTCGACGGCTGGGACACCTGGAAGCACGCATAGATGGCGTGGGAGTCGTAGAGGAGCCAGGCCCTCGTCCCGGCGGATGCCGCCTTCTTGGTCGCAAGGTCGGTCATGCTCGCGATCGGGAGCTGGCCCGCCGCGCACATGCCGGCCCTCGGCGTCCCTCGGACGCTTGCGATTGGTGAGGCGGCTCGAACCGGGCCTGGAACGAAACATGCCAGAACCAGTGTCGTAGTGAGGAAGAGATAGGCTCTGTACACGGTAGGTGGTAGTATCGTGAAAAGGCCTCCGCTCCTCAATGGGAAAACCCTCAAAGTTCCCTAAAACGGTGGTGATTTCGATGTCGCAGTATTCATTCGGCCCTTATCTCCTAGATGCCGAGCAGCTTTTGCTCACCTGTCACGGCGAGCCCGTGGCCCTTGGTCCCAAGGTTGTCGAAACGCTTTTAGCCTTGGTCGAGCATCCCGGCGAAGTGCTGTCGAAGCGCGCACTGTTGGAACGCATCTGGCCCGAAGGCTTCGTCGAAGAAGCGAATCTTGCGCAGAATATCTATGTGTTGCGTCGCGAATTACGGGCGCATCTGCCCGGCGACGTCATCGGAACGGTCTCGCGCAGAGGGTATCGATTTGTCGTCCCTGTGACGTGCTCGCAGCGCGGTCCGCTGGCCGAACCGAGTGTTGCCGCGTTTTCCGAGACGCCCCGACGTTTTCGATTCCGGCGACTCGCCCTGGCCGCACCCGCGGCGCTCCTCGTCTTTGCATTGGTGTTCGGCTATGCATGGAACGCACGCGCGCATGTTGCGACGCCTGCACCGCCCCAACTCTCATCGGCTGGAGCCAGACTGTATGCCATCGGTCGTTACTACTGGAACATGAGAACTGCGGCCGGCTTACAGCAATCGCTGTCCTATTTCCATCAAGTCGTTGAACTCGATCCGACGAAAGCGCAAGGCTATGCAGCGTTGGCCGATGCAAACGTGCTGCTTGCCGATTATCAATTCGGACCGCTTGCTCCCAAAGTCTATGTTGCGCGGGGCGAAGCGTATGCAAAAAAGGCGCTCGCTATCGATCCATCTTCGGGCGAGGCATTAGCCGCACTCGGACTCGTTTCGATCTTGCATCATAAGATGGCCGAGGCTCGCACTTATCTTCAGCGGTCGATCACCGCCGATGCAAGCTACGCCCCGGCGCACGAATGGTATGGCATCGTTCTTTTGCATGATGGCAATGCCGCAGCGGCATTTTCGCAATTACGCACAGCCGCGCAGGAAGATCCGCTTTCAACGGCAACCTTGTTGTGGCTCGCGCAGGCGGCCTATTCCGAACATCATTACGCGCAAGCTGTTGGATATTCGCGGCAAGGTATCGATTTGCGCACGCGAGGCGCCGGTATCGGTGATGACGATTTCTATGAAATACTCGGTATGTCGCAAGAAGCGCAAGGCCAATACACGCGCGCATTAGCGACGTATGAAACCTACGGGCGGCTATGTAAGTGCCCGGCGTCGTTAGATGCTTTGCGAGCTCACGTCTTTGCTTCAATGCACCAAGCCGGGCGTGCCCGTGCTTCTCTTGCGCATGCGACGATGGCGGCCAAAGGCGCACAGGGTGCAGCATACGATATTGCAGCTGCTCTACTCGCGCTAGGCGATCGTACGAAGGCCTTGCAATGGTTGCGCCGGGATCCGAATTCTGCCGTTGCAGCGCGCATCGATCCGCGTTTTGCCGCGCTTCATCGGGACGCGCATTTCAAAGCGTTGCTAAAAACCGCATCGTAGTTTCGTCGTGATTGCTCAACTCGATCCGCAAACGCGGGAGCTGGTTGCCGCGCTGGTTTCGTTGCTCAACGGTTGTGAACATTGACTCGATAAGCATTGCGCCTCGGGTAGGCGCGCCGGACTCGATGATGCAACGCTCGATGCGATCTCCGATTACGCGCGCAGCGATCGGTTCTCTCCGGCGCAACGGGCCGCGCTTTCGCTCTGTGTTTCACTCACGCGCGAGCCTCGCGCCGTGCCTCCGGCGATTATTGCCTCTCTGCGCACATTTTATGAGGAGAAAGCTATCGACGAATTGATCCGAGAAATCGCGCGCGTGAATGCAGCGAATCGGATCGAAAACGCTCGGGCCTCGCTTACGAGTGCATGAGTAGGCGTTCCGTCCGGATAAGGCGTGTTTTTGAGAGGGAATCGTGGATGAGGATGCGTCCGCGGAAAAGCCCGACAATCGCGACGACGGGTATGAGTGCGAGACCGACAAAATAGCGCCACATAATGGTGAGAAATGAGGGTTGCGTAAAATCCGGTGTGACGACGCGCAATCCCGTAATGATCATGCCGAAACTTTGACCGGTTAAACCGACGAGAAAAACAAGATACAGATAGAGACTTATCGCAAACAGAACATCCGATGCGTGGTTCGCGTTCGACGATATGGTATGGCTTGTTGAGGGTAAAATCAGCACTCTGTTGATGATCGGCTTAATGGTTGAAAGTAACGATCCCACAAGAATCGTGTCGATGAGGAGCGCGAGAGCACGCCGACCGAGTCGGGTGCAGTCGGCGCGTTCAACCACTCGCTCCACAATGTCGGATGAACGCGCCAGCGCATCGCGCTCGGAAAGAAACCAGGCATCCGCCTCTTCAAAGAGTCGCGAGTCTGCAAACGAGCGAAGTTCGCTGATGCGCTGCGTTGCATAGGGTTCACCGCTAAGCCATTGCCCCCACTTCAAGACCGAGTCCCCTGCGATTTCACGCCCTTGTTCGGCAAACGCATTGAGCTCAACACTGCGTCCGAAGCGATGAAATGCTGCAACGGCAATCGCGCGACGCGCGGATTCAAACGAACCGCAGGCGAGCAAACCAACCCGATCACAGGTGAGTTCGCAGCGACGTAACCATGGCCCGAATATAAACGAAACGAGAGCGTTCTCTCGTCCCGTCACTGAGAGAAGTGAAAGATAACGCGCATGGCCTGCGGCGACATGCGCAAGTTGTCGCCCGATATGAAAGGCCAATTCATCGTCGCGAAACTCTTCCAGCCATTTCACCGAAAAAACGAGGGCGTAAGGCTCGCCGAACCCGTGAATGGTTATCGGTGTGAGATCGTCGTCGCGCACGAAAACGAGCGGCATCGGCAATTCCAACGCCGTTGCGCAGCGTCGTACGATAGAAAACAACTGCTCGTGTTGCGCCTCATGAATGCGCACCGATGAACCGAGCAGGCGCCCGCGAGCGAGCGTAACGTAGACCATAGCGGCCACGACAAACAGCGCGACCTGCGCTTCTCCAATAGTTTCGTGGGCAAAAGCAGCAATGATTCCTGCGATCGGCAGTGCCCAAAGCAGGCAGAGGCCAAAAGCTAGGCGTTCGCCACGAATGCGAAGCGAGAGCGGGCCGGAGAAGAGCGGATGCACGCGAACTTTTGCCGCTCATACCCCGATAATTCCTGTCGCGTTTCATTTTCGCCAAAATGGATGGCGTTTCCACCGGAATGTTTGGCTGCATACATCGCGTGATCGGCGGCCGCGATCAACTCGTCGGTCGTGTAGCGATCCGGCGGGGCTAGCACTGCGCCGATGGAAGCACGGATGGTAATCGAGATGCCATCGAAGGCAAATGGTGCGGCGAAGGCACTATTGAGCGACTGTGCCAGTACTTCGCACCCATGGAGACCATCGATCTGCTCGGCGAAGACGAGAAATTCATCGCCGCAATTTCGCGCAACGACATCGCTCGCGCGAACGTGCCGTTCGAGGCGTCGGGATACGAGTTCTAAAATGCGATCACCGGCAGCATGCCCATATGAGTCGTTAATCGCTTTGAAATCATCGAGATCTACAAAAAACATTGCGCAATCGGCGCGATCTTCATTGCGAAGAACCATCGCCGCATCGATGCGCTCACGAATGAGGGAGCGGTTCGGCAGGCGCGTGAGCGCATCGAAGTGCGCAAGTTTTTCAAGCGTCATTTCTCGTGCTCGTAATTCGGTAAGATCAAGCACCCGGCCGATCCATGCCGTCACCGCGCCTTCGCGCCCGGGTATGGCGCGCACGTGTTCGCGAACGGTCCGTACATGTCCATCGGCGCGCACGATACGATGATCGCAGCGAAATCCGGTGCCGCTCATAGTATTGAGAGAGATCTCCAGAGCAATGCGTTGCCGATCATCCGGATGATCGAACGTGCGGATGTCAACGAGCGTGGACGCGTCGATACCATAGAGTGCGCGAAGCCCGGGAGAAAGGATGGTGTCTCCGGTTGTGGGGTTGAGATACCACCAGCCGCTTCCGAGTTCGCAATCCAAGGCATCAAGACTGACTTCGCGCATCTTGCGCTCATCGTGATCATCGCTAACCGGGGTCGCAAGCCCGACGACGCCGACGATGCTTCCGTCGATACTCATAAGTGGATCGACACGAAGCCGATAGGTGGTGCCGCATCGGCGAGCGACGAGATCGCTTCCGTCGCCATCGAGGGCAAAGCGATGCGCAATCGTGACGAGATTGAAATCGTTCGGATCAGGCCAGAGCTCGCCCACAGAGATCGGAGTAGTATCCGCGGCCGATTCCAGCGCGTCACGCAGCCGAGCCGTTAGCGTCGCGACGTGCAGAGTGGAGTCGGTTGTCCAAGCGATCGAACGATCGTCGTAGCGGGTCATAGTGTCTCTTTCGTGGGCGAGCCTGGTGAAGCCAGGATAGCCGTAGTTGCTCGCGTCAAACATCGGGGAAAACCCCTAATTTTGCCTTTTAGGGGAACCCCCGGGGTGGAAACGAAGCCAGCGCCAGCATGTTGGCTTCCGAGGCGCCCTTTGTTGGGCGCGTAGATGAACGCGTACGACTGGAGAAGCTCCTAGCGTCCCTCAGTAAAGGGGGCGGTGGAACGTGCTTGGTGACGGGCGAAGCCGGCCTCGGGAAGAGCCGCCTCATCGCCGAAGTGACGGCGTCCCATGGCGACGTCGGTGTGATCACTGCCATGGCGACCATCTCCGAATACGCGCCGGCACCCTACGCTGCAATCCGAGATGTCCTTCGTGTACTCGATGCCCGGCTTCCGAAGGTGTTGGCTCGAGAACCCGCGCTGAAAAGTGCCCTAACGCCTGTAGAAGATCTCGTCGACTCCGGGCGCGGTGCCGACGATCCGCAGGCCGCGCGACGTCGAACGCTCGACGCAATCGTTACCGTCTTTGATGCCTATGCGGCGGCCATTCCGATCGTTGTGGTCTTCGAAGACATACAGTGGATCGATGCCGCAAGTGCCGATGCATTGATGCATTTGGCGCTCAACTGCGAACAACGGCGCCTTGTTCTCTTGCTTACCCTGCGCGATGATAATGCCGTTGCCCCGTCGATTCGCGATTGGATCGAGCGTCTCGAACGCCGAGGTTTACGGCGATTGAGTTTATCGCCGTTATCTCTCGATGAAACCATCGCATTGATTGAAAGCTGCATCGAGAGCGATACGCTTGACGGAACGACAAAGCGCACGATTGCCGATTTAAGTGGTGGAAACCCACTCTATACGATTGCGTTGGTGGAGCACATTTCCGAGAATCCGAGTGAGCTCTTACAATCGCTGCCAAGCTCCCTTGAATCGACCGTTCGCCGAAGGCTTACGGCGTTTACAGCCGAGCAACGCTCGCTGTTGCGCATCGCGGCATTGTGCGGAACGTTCGATGAATCGCTTCTTAGCGATATCACCGAGCAGTCGCGAGACGTCATGCGTGAGACACTTCGTTTCGCACGGGACCGCGGCGTGATCGTTCAGCGGGCGAAGGAAGGGTTTGTTTTTCGCCATGCATTGTTCGAGCGCGCAATTTGCGATGAGCTCATGCCCGATGAACGGGCAGATCTCCACGCGCGAATCGCCCTCGCTATCGAGTCTCGCCCGCAACAGCGCGCCGCACGGTTGGCCCATCATTTTTCTGAAAGCGGCGACCGTGTTCGGGCAGCGTATTATTTTGAGCGCGCAGCCGACGAGGCGCTCGCGGCTTTTGCCTATACCGATGCGGTTCGAGCACTTGATCGTGCTTTAGCGGATCGCACCGTTGATGCGGAATCCGTGATGCTTTGGGAGCGATTTGCGCAGACGGCGGAGGCCGCAGCAAATGGCACGGCTCGTATTCGCGCGTATGAGCATTTGGTTGCGTGGGCTCAGGCAGCCGGCGAATACGCTCGAACGGTACGGTACTATATCGAACTCTCCCGTGCGCATTTCGCAGCAGCCAATGATGTAGCGTCGTTACGGGATGCGCAACGTGCGGTGGATATCGCCAAGGCTCATGCCGATGAGTCGCTATGCTTTTCTGCATCGGCGCTCTTGGCTTGGCTGCTCGTGCATCAAAAACGCCTCGATGAAGCGTTTGCTGCAATTCAACGAGCGCAAGCCTTGCAACGTGCGGGAGATGCGCGCGGCCGTGCCTGGCTCTATGAAGCATTAGCTGCGTATGATGTCCATTCCGGAACGTTGCTCCATTGGCGCGACCATTGTGCCGCAATGCTCGTCGCGGCGGAGGAAGTGTCGCCGATTGTTTTAGCGAGTCGGCTTGCATCGGTTGCGTCGCTTGCAATGTCATCACTCGTCGATGATTACGCCTATGCCTTGGACTGTGCACAGAGAGTTTTTGCCCTGGAATCGACGTTGGGCGGCTTGCTCGTTCCACAGCTTTTCCCACAGGCAGCCTTTATGGCGTATACCTTGGGCGATATTCGTCGAGCAAAGATCGATATTGAAAAGGCGCTGCAGATTTCGGACGATGATATTGGATTGCGAGTTGCTAGCGCACGTGTCGGTATTCTTGTCGGTTTGAGAACCGATGACGATATCCTCGTTCGGCGTTGTCTGCGTGATGATCTTTTAGACCGGGCCTTTGCCACGAAATCGAGCGTAACATTTGGGCCGATTGCTGCTGCAACGGCAGAATTTCTGTGGCTGAGCGGACGACGCGATGAGGCATCGATGCTGGTTGAGCGAACGGTGTCGCGCTTATCCGACGGTACGCAAAACATCGCATTGCTTGTTCAGGCAGCGCAAATGGAAGCGGCACCGAAAGCGCGTGAGCGGGCGCGCGATCTCCTTCTTGAAATGTCGGCAAAGAGCCGATCGGCGACTGCCGCCTTACATTTGCATGATGCCTTCGCGTTGATGGGCGAAGCGCGCCGTGTCTGCGCGCGGCGCGCTGCGAACGGCTTTGCGGAGCTCGGGTGGAAATTGTGGGAGGCTATCGCGTTTGAGATTGCCGAAGATCGGTTGCGCGCAAGAACTCTGTATGGCGAGTGCGGTGCAATCGCGGATGTTCGGCGCTTAGCCGGTGCGTCGGGTGTTACCGGATCGCTTTCGCTTCTTACTCGCCGTGAAGCCGAAGTTGCCGAGCTGCTCTGTAGCGGTCAAACGAATCGAAGTATTGCGCAAAAACTCGTACTGACCGAAAAAACGGTTGAACATCACGTCACGTCGATACTGATGAAGCTTGGTGTGAAATCCCGGGCGGAAGTCATTGCTAAGCTGGCGCGGGAATTGCAGCAGCCAAGTGTAAAACGCACGGCAGAGCCGTAACTCCAAAACCCCGACATTCAATTTGAAAGGAGCAATCGTGCGACACTATTCGACCCTTCGGTTCGAGCGGCCGATCCCGCCGACTGGGGCACCGACCCCCGAATCGGATGAAGAGGCCGAGGACACCGAATAGTTCGGCCCTCAAAAGAACGACAAAAAAGACCAGAGTTGACCCTGGTCTTTTTTTCTTGTCGACCCCTTGACAGCTTTGTGAATCGTGCTATTGTACTAGTGTACTAGTACGACAGTAAGTTGGTACGGTACGGAAAGGCCCATCATGAATCTCACACGCAAACGCGCTCCGCAAACCGAAGAGCCGCTCCCCGTTCTCGGCCTCGCTCGTGCCTTGAGCACGCCTTCGACCTGTTTTCCCGGCTGGGGTCCCCGAGTCTAACTCCTCATGGCGACATTTCTTAGCGTCGATCCCCGCAGTGGCGTGCCGATCTATCTCCAGCTCATCGAGCAGGTAAAGAGAAGCGTCGCCCTCGGGGTCCTAGCGGCCGGCGAGCAGTTGCCAACCGTCAAACACCTCGCGCTGGAACTCACGATCAATCCGAATACCGTCGCCCGCGCCTATCGAGATCTCGAGCGCGAAGGCGTCATTGAAACGGCACCCGGCCGGGGCTCCTTCGTACGCGGCAACGGAACGGCAGACTCCGCCCGAGTTGCGGTCCACGACGTCGCTCGAAACGCCCTCGACGCTGCCGTGCGCGAAGCAAAATCCATCGGCCTCGATCGCAAGGCTACGAACCTACTTTTCATCGCCGCCCTCGACCGGTGGCTTCCGGAGCAATCATGAGCAGTATCACCATCTCGCATCTGCGCAAAACCTACGGCAAGCACGTCGCCGTCGACGATCTTTGCTTATCGATTCCCGAAGGGAGCGTCTTCGGGCTTCTCGGACCAAACGGTTCGGGAAAATCGACGACCTTTAAATGTCTCCTCGGATTGCTTCGTAGCGATGCCGGAGATATTCGCATCGATGGCGTTCCACTCGCACCGGCTGCGTTCGAATCGTTAGCGTATGTTCCGGAGAAGAGCGTGCTCTACGACTGGATGACGGTCAACGATCATATCGAAGCGACGCGTCGTTCCTTTACCAGCTTTGATCGCGGGCGCTGCCTCTCGTTGCTCCTGCAATTCGGCGTCGATCCGAGTAAACGCGTTCGTGCGCTCTCGAAGGGCATGAAAACGGCGACGCAAGCTGCATTGGCTTTCGCTCGCAAGCCGCGCCTTCTCATTCTCGACGAACCGACAAGTGGGCTCGATCCCGTCAACCAACGCATCGTGCTCAATCTCATCGTTGAGGCGTCGGCAAATGGATCGACGGTCATCTTTTCCTCGCATCAGATCGGCCAAGTCGAACGTGCCGCGGAACGTATCGCTATTCTCAAACTCGGCAGCATCGTCCTTGAAGGCGAAGTCGATGATCTTAAATCGGCGCGCAAAATCGTTGAAGGCGTTGTCGAGGAATCGTTCGCACTCAACGGTCTCGCAAACGATGCACGCATTGCCCATGTCGAACGCGATAGCAGAATCATTCGTCTGCATTGCAATAGCGACGCTGACGCCGTTGCCGACGAGCTGGGATCGCGCGGTGCCGTTGGCATCCGCGTCCTCGATCTTGGCCTCGAAGATATCTTCTTTACTGCCGTCTCGGAGGGCAAATAATCATGGCATATATCGAATGGCTCCGCGTGAAGCGCGTCCTATTTTGGGTCGGTATTTTCCTCGCCGTCTCGTTCCTTTTCGTCGTCGTCTTGCGTATCACGCTCGGCGGAATCAATAGCGATCACAGTTTTCACTATTCGCACGCGAAAACGACAAAAATTTCGGTCACGGGACCACATGGTAAAACGAAAACGGTTAAGAAAATCGTGGAAAACCGTCAACACACCGAAACGCGAACGCTTCCGGATGGAGCAAAGCAAACCATCACGATCGATAGCGACGGAACGACGATCGTTAAAACCGATCATGGCTATTTCGTCGGGTACGATGTCGATATTGTCAGCCCGCTACAAGGCATCGTTTCACGAAACGATAAGTCCACGAACGTGATGATGTTCACGAATTCTCAGGTGAGCGCACCTTTCGATGTCAACGGCTATCATTTCAACGTGACAAGGCCGATGAACTATACGAAAATTCGCACGGCATCGGGGTTGCCGTTGTGGATCTTTCTTCTTGGAGCATCGGTAACGGCGATGATCGTGGCGACGATTTTGGGAATTAGCTTTGCCGCTCAAAACGATGGTCACTTAGAGATTGCCTTTACACGGCCAGCTTCACGGGAAGCCGAAGCGCTGCGCGCAATCGGCGTCGATATTGCCGGGATTCTCCTGGTTATGGCCATCCAAGGATCAATCTGTGTGCTCGCATTTGCACTGTGGATTTTCCCGCACGTTTCCTTGAACGTCGATGATCTGCGGGTCGTCGCGCTGGAAATTGCCGTGCCGATCGCATGGTATGCCTTCACCTTGGCGGCAACAGCATCCTTAAAGCGGGGGTACGGAGCGTTGGCTGGCATTCTCTGGCCGGTTTCCCTTGCGATCATGGCCTTCGGTCTGAGGGCGATCAACGGTGCACCGTTAGCTCAGTTCATCTATCATACGGCAAATGCATTACAACGCCTCATCCCCTTCTACTACGGCAATGTCCATCAAGATTCGGCAGGCGCAGCAATGATCACCGTCGATACGTTTATCCCGGATCTCAACGTGCGTTTGCTCATTTTGGCAGCGTTGACGCTCGGGTACGCGGCGATCGCCATCGTGCAGTGGCGCAGAGTGGAGGCTTAGCGCGATGGAACTTTTCGGAGTGCATTTCTCCCTTGGCCTGGGCGCATGGCGATTACGGTTCGCCTTAGCGCTCGAGGATGAAACGATCGTTGCTCATGAAGCGACGCATCGACCATCGAAAGCCACGACGCATGTGCACATGCACACGCAAAAGGCTAGTTAGAAAAAATAGGGCGATGGTATGGCGGCAGTTCGAAAGGCGAACTTGCCGCCATCTGCTTTATAAAAGTACACATTGGCGTTGATCGGGTTGCCGAAGGCATCGAAGGAAAAAGGCCCGATGAGGGTGTTGTAGCCGCCGCCGATGCGCATACTTTGTAAGAGCGCTAGGCGAGACAGCGCGCCGGTTCGCTGCGCTACGGCGAGAACAATTTGCGCTGCCGCATACGAGAAAACTGCGAGCGCGCTCGTTGCTCCAAGCGCATTGCGTAGTTCGAAGAAATCCGGGCTTGCATTCGAGATGCGATCCAACGGCGGCATCGGCGTCGCAATCCAAGCATCGCGGAGAAACGATCCATAGAGTGTGAGCGACTGCGGATCGTAGAAGCCATCGGACAGCACAAACGTGCCGCGAAACGATGCCGCATGCAGAGCCGCGAGGAGCGCCCCGAAATCCGCCGACGTTCCCGCGAGATAGAGACAATCCGGAGCCGAGGCGAGTAGCGATGGTGTGAGTGTGGTTGCATCGTAGGGACCATCGGGTATCGTCACAAGGGTAGCATCGCGCTTATCGATGCGCGCTTGTTGCAGGTAGGCCTTGGCGAGATCGATACCATAGCCGGATTCGCGGGAAACGATGATCGTCCGTTTGGGTTTGACGTTGAGATCTATCCGGCGCGCAGTGAGAATACCGGTCGTCGAATCGGGCGTCGCGAGGCGAAAGACGGAGCGATAGCCGCGATTCGTGAGCGCATCGGTGGTGACTGTTGGGACGATGCACGCAAGTCCGGTTGTTTCACATTGCGGGAGCATCCCGAGGGTTGCAACCGAAGTGAGGCTACCGATCACCGCGAGTACCGTCGGATCTCCGGCAAGAATCTGCACGTTCGTTGCTGCGAATGCCGCAGAATTTTGATCGTCGAGTGCGCGCACTGCGTACGTGGGTTGTCCAGGAAGCGCCATGCGATTCGCAACGTACACTGCGGTTTGGACACCGGCGACAAGTTGTTGTGCAAACGGTGCTAACGGGCCGGAGAGCGGGACGGACATGCCGATCGTGAATTGCCGGGCAAATGCCGGCACTTGTGCTGCTGCGGCTAACGGACTCAGCAGCGCGGCTGTGGTACCGGTGAGAAAATTCCGACGTTTCACGGATAGTGAACGAGAAAGCCTGCGAGCGTCGTTCCTAAGAATACGACCGAGAAGATCATATTCGAAAGAAATATACGATCATTGAGGACAAAATGGTTCGGTGATGTCGTATACGCTCGCCACTCGTAGAGAATTAGGGCAATCGTTGCAGCCGGCCCAAGGGCGTACAGGGCCGAAGTCGGTGCAAAGGAGCCGGCTAAGGCGAGCAAGACGAGCATTGCGCCGTGCAGCATAAACGGTAACCAATTTGCCGTTGCATCGCCAAATTGCGTGAGCAGCGAGTTGACACCCTGGGCGCGATCGATATCGTAATCCATCAGTGCATAGAAAATATCGAAACCGGCGACCCATAGCGTCACGGCGAAAAAGAGCAAATACGCAGGCAAACCAACGGCATTCGCCACGCCGATAAAGGCGCCCAGCGGCGCTAATCCATCGACGGCACCAAGAACAAAGTGGGCCATCCAGGTGAAGCGTTTGCACAGCGGATAAAAAAGCACGCCGACGACGGCGATAGGCATGAGCTTGACGCAAAGCGGATTGAGTTGCCATGCCGAGACGAGAAGTAGCAAGAAGCCGATGGCAATCGCCCAGATCATGACCTGCGGGGCGAGCGTTCCACTTGCGAGAGCACGTCGCGCAGTACGTGGATTTTTGGCATCGATGTCGCGGTCGAAGTAGCGATTGGCCGCCATCGCAGCTGTGCGAGCGCCGAGAACGGCAAGGGTAATCCACAGCAGCTGCCACCACGTCGGCATGCCGTGCGCGGCAAAAACCGCTCCGGTATATGCAAACGGCAATGCAAAAAACGTGTGCTCGATACGAATATCTTTAAGAAAGAGTCGTATCCCGTTCATCGTCCTTGCCCGCTCCAAGCATCCGGCGTGCATGCTTTAGCGATGCGATCAAGACCGTACTCCCGCCAACGCTTGCTCACATACTCGCTCACGCGCGGGTCCATCACAATGTCCGGCGGCCATTCGCGCGTGTAGCCTTCGGCTGCGGATTTGCGCGTTGCGTCAATGCCGATTTTTGTGCCATACGCAACGGAGTACGATCCGTGATCCAGATCATCGACCGGCCCGGGCATCATCACGAGATCACGATCGGCGGCGAGATTGTTGAGAACAAACCAGGCGACGGAGCGCGGATCTTGCACGTCGATATCATCGTCGACAACGATTAGGACGCGCGTCAGCATCATCATGTGGCCGAGGCCCCATAAGGCGTTCATCACTTTTTTCGCGTGTCCCGGATACTGTTTTTTGATCGAGACGATTGCTAAATTATGGAAGCCGCCCTCGACGGGAAGATTCATGTCGATGACTTCAGGAAGCACGAGTTGCAGGAGCGGTAAAAAGATGCGTTCCGTCGCCTTACCTATCCACGCATCTTCCATCGGGGGCTTGCCGACGACCGTCGCGCCATAAATGGCATTGCGTCGATGGGTCATGCAGGTGACATGAAACGTCGGATACGTATCGGCAAGGCTATAGACGCCGGTATGATCGCCGAACGGACCCTCCGTGCGGAGGTCTTCATTATCGACGTAGCCTTCGAGAATAAACTCGGCATCGGCCGGCACCTTGATATCGCAGGTGATTGCTTTGACGAGACGCACGGACTTGCCGCGCAACAAACCTGCAAAGGCGAACTCGTCGAGGACGGGCGGCAGTGGTGCCGTCGCGGCGTATGTGAGGACGGGATCCGCGCCAATCGCCACGCAGACGGGTATCTTTGCGCCCCATGCATCGGCGTGCGCGCGCCCTTGCTTGTGCCGTTGCCAATGCATGCCCGTCTCGCGCGCATTATATACTTGCATGCGATACATGCCGACGTTCGGTGCGCCGGTGCGCGGATGGTTGGTGATCACGAGCGGCAGGGTGATGAATGGTCCACCATCGAGCGGCCAGGTGGTGAGTACGGGGAGTTTCGTGAGATCGGGATTGCGGATAATGACATCCTGGCACGAACCGCTTGAAACGGTTTTGGGAATAAGGTTGGCAAGCGGAGCGAGGTTCATCAGCGTGCCGAGTTTTTCGCGAAGTGACGGCCCCGGCGGAGTAATCGCCGTGAGACCGCGAACGCGAGCGGCGACTTCGTCGAGAGACTCTGCATCAAAGGCCATCGCCATGCGTCGCTGCGTTCCCAAAGCATTGGTCAAAACCGGAAATTTCGACCCAATCACCTGTTCGAAGTACAAGGCGGGGCCGCCCATTTTCACGACGCGATCGGTGATCTCGGCGATTTCTAAATGCGGATGGACGCGCGTCGAAATCGTATGGAGCTCTCCGGCTGCACGGAGCGCATCGACGAAAGAGCGCAAAGAATCGTATGGCATTGCTGAGATCATCCTTTCCGTGCCCTTGACCACGCTCCCCGCAAGGGCGTTGCAGCGATGTGGGTAAAATCGGCGGGCCGCCTCCGTGCCGTGCGAGAATCGGTCGCTATGCAGTTTATTTCGCTATCACGGCGTCGAGTCGATGCTTTTTCACCTGAGCAGTTTGCCGAGCATATCGATGCCGAGCGGGAGCGCGTACGCGAACTCTATCGCGATGGGGTCGTTCGCCAGCTTTGGGTGCGTCAGGATGTTCCCGGGGCGATCATGCTCATCGAGGCTGAGAACGCAAGCAGCGCGCAGAGCGCGCTCGATTCGCTGCCGCTCGCACAGCGCGGCATGCTCGATGTGCAACTCATTCCGCTCGGGCCATACCCTGCGTTTTTCCCGTTAGGGTGATGCCCGCATTACGGAATTTTCATCACGCGGCGTATCAGTGCATCGCGCATGAATTCCGGTAGACGCGCGATGATCGCTTGAATTTTTGCAGGGCCACCGCAGATATATCGCGGTTTTGGGTGCGCCGATGTGAGCGCGTGTTCGATGGAACGCGCGACGTCGATTGGCGGAATACCGTCCTCTTCTTCACGCGAGCTGAGTGCTTGCAACGCTTCGATTGCCGTTCCGTAGTATGCCATCACAGCTGGTGGAAATTGCGGTGTGAGTGCTGCGGCACGATCTCTGCCTTTTTGCCAGATCGGTGTTTTCACGGCGCCCGGCTCGATCACGCTGACTCCAATGCCAAACGGGCGAAGCTCGATACGGAGGCAATCACTGATCGCTTCGATGGCGAATTTTGATGCTCCATACGGGCCGACAAACGGCGGTGCCATGCGCCCGGCTATCGAACCGACGATAACGATTCGGCCGCTGCTCTTGCGAAGTTCGGGCAGAGCGGCCTGAATGGTTGCAATCACACCGATGACATTGATTTCGAGCTGCGTCCGAATCTGATCGAGCGGAACGAATTCCAGCGGCCCGGCAATTGCGACACCCGCGTTCGCGACGACGCTGCGCAAGGTGCACCCATCGCGCACGATGCGGGAAACGGCCGTTGCAAGAGAAGCGGCATCGGTTACATCCGCGTGAACGGGACGAATATTCGTATGCAATGCAGCCAAACGCGAAGCATCCGCCTCATTGCGGACGCCGGCATACACAACCGTTCCGTGCTCGGCCAGTAACTGAGCCGTAGCAAGGCCGATGCCGGTCGATGCACCGGTCACGAAAATTGCGTTCATATCGCCACTCATTCGCGGCGAACGTGCCTATTTCATCGCTGCGAGTTGGGCTTCGAGGAGCCGACGTCTTGCCCACTTCGCTTCGATCTTCATCATTGCGTCGTGAATTGCCGGCGCATCAGCGGGAGAGAGCGTGTGCTGCAAAAAGGTGCGCCACTGCGTCGGAGTCCGACCGGCCCATGCGCCGTTGACAATGCTATCGGTAAGCGTCCACGCCTGCTGCGACGGCGGGGCCGAGCGCATGATATCGTGCGCATGGGTAACGATATAATCAGCAACAATCTTTGGTTGATAATAGCCGATACGAGAAACAATTCCCGGGTAGTCGCAGTCTTTGTTTTGCATATGAGTAAATATGCGAAGTACGGTTGCCCGAGTGTGTGCGCCGAAAAGAAATGGCATAGGATCGGCTGGTAGCCAACCGTGCGGATTGCATCCGGTCAAAATATGATGCATGACCCAGGTGAAATCATCGGGCGTCCCTGCCGTCCCGCTATACGTCATGAGGGCTATATCTTCGGGCGTTCGCATTTTTGACCGATCCTTGCGCCATGAGGCAAGAGCTTCGCGAGCAAAGCGTCTGTCAGGAATGATTGCAAGCTCCCAATAGAGTCCGTTTTGCAGATTCAGGAGTTTCCCGGAATGCAGATCTTCCGGTAGAAAAGCGTGATGAAGCGAATCGTTGATTGATTTCGAGACGATTGGCAGTTCGGGCGATCCGGCCAAATACTGAAGAATACCTCGTAGCGAATCGCGGAGCGTGTATCCGAACGACTGCGGGCGCGGCATCTGCGTCGCGATATGTAATGCGACGAGATATTCCGGTAAAGTTGCCTGATGGGCGGTCATGAGGGAAAACGTATCGCGAAATACTCGCATCCGATCAACGGCTGAAAGTGCGGTGTCACGGTTAAGACGTTTTAATTCGGGAGCCGAGAGATGCACAAGGTATGTCGGCCGAAATCCAGCGTCGATCACCGTCGTGTCCGCACACGAGCCGGCATCGAGCTGTCGGGGCTTCCCTTCGAGCATGATCCAGTGGGTCTTCCCGTTGGTCGTCCAGGAAAGTGGAATTGGCCACACGGTGGATTTCCGGTCATGAAATTCCGCATCGAAAATGCGAGCTTGTTTCAATGAAAGGATCTGCCGGGAATGGACGCACGTGAAGGCCGCTTGCACGACGGGAGCGCCAGGCTCGTTGAGCCAGGAATTTCCGTAGCCACTAGCTTGCGACGTGCCGAACATTTTCCAAAATGCTGCGTTGGTTGTACCGCGTCCACGGTATTTGGAGAAAAATTTTTGCACGGTGTTACGCATAGTGGGATCGCCAACGTACGCATCCCATTGATCGAGAACGGCTTGCCCTGCATCGGTAGCACTCGCAAAGAAGCTCGTGTACGATGCCGTATCCCGATCGTCGTTCACGGCATAATGCAATGGTTTGAGGGAGCCCCAAAGGCTCACAAAATTCCACGTCCAATCGATATCAGCCGGAAGAACATGAAATTCCGGCCGCAATTTTGCCTCTGCGCGGGCGACGGCCCAGGATGTGAGGCTGGTTGTTAGCCACGAATTCGACCAGGATTTGATGCCGACGAGACCGCCAAACCATTGCTGCGCAATCGGCTGGGCAACCGCTTCAAACGCATCACGTTTCCCTTTCAGAGGGTCGCTGCTGTCGAGGCCTTCGAGGACGGACTCGGTATAAAATGTGACGGCTCCGTAGCCTTCAAAATCACTTTGAAGAGCGCCATCACTAATAACAAGATCAAGTTTCGGCAGCGGGAATGGCGTGGAGAAAAAATGCTCGTAGAAAGTGAGCGTTTGCCCGGCTGTGTGAAGCACTGATCGAGCAAGCGCTTCCTTTCCGGGGCGAACATAGACGGTAATCGGCGTTTGGTCGAAACGACCCGTAACTTGTGAGAAATCGCCCATGTCGAGGGTTAGAAGGTAGGTCGGCATATCCGGTGTCTTCGCAAATGAAAACGTGCTTTTCCCAGGCCGTTTTGGAAGCGCCGTGACCTGAGCGATCGGCATATTGGAGATAACCTTCCATGTCGACGGCGCGATTACGTGAATGGAAAAATGCGCACGGAAGCGAGGTTCATCAAAACACGGAAATAGCGAGCGTGCGGTGGCCGGTTCAAAAAAGCTCACAAGAGTGGGATGCTTTCGAGAAAATGCATTTTCCCAGAGTCCCCCTGAATCCGAAGCAGATAGGATTTTCCCAATGAATCGCAGCGTGATGGTGTGTCGACCCGCCGTGAGCGATTTGCCGGTCGAAAATTCCATCTGCTCTTCAATTGGGAATTTCGTTGTTTCCGCTACGGCCCCATCGATTGTGGCAGATAAAATCGTTATCCCGGCAAACGCATTCATGGTGATTCCACGGGTTGCGTGGTGAATGTTTACGATAATCGTTTCATTCCCGTCAGCCGTTCCGCCGTTAAAATCCCATTTCTTCGGTTCGATGGTCAGATCATAAGAAATGGGCACAACGTTGCCGGACAGGACGGGCGTGCGTTCAGGCTTCGGCGTGGCATCGGACGGTGCCGGAACGCCGAGAAACGCGAAAAGACAGACGACTGGTAAACAGTATCGCAAAAGACGCATGGACTCATAGTTCAACGAGCCATGACGGCAGCCTTTGGGTGAGTTCACTCGGGCCGTCGATAAAAAAACGGGGCTTGGCATCGTTGCCAAGCCCCGTTTGCACGCTTGTCGAAGCGTTCGGTGTTAGTCGTCGTGGCCGCCGCCGTCGCGACGCGTGCGACGCCGACGCGTGGGAAGCGCATCGCCTTGCGGTGCGGCTTCGTGCGATGGAGCCGGCGCATCGTTGCGCGGTGCCTCTCGGCGCGGTTCGAACGGACGCGATTCGCGACGCGGCGGGCGCGAATCGTGACTGTCGTTGTGGCTATCGTCGCCACCGGCAAGCAATGCTTTGTGCGAGAGATTCAGGCGTCCGCGTTCATCGATTTCCATGACTTTAACCGTCATCTCTTCGCCGACCGCGGTGACATCCTCAACTTTGCCCACGCGTTGCGCTGCGAGTTGACTGATGTGGACGAGGCCTTCCTTGCCCGGAGAGATTTGCACGAATGCTCCGATCGGGAGAATACGCGTAACCACACCGGTGTAGATTTCACCGACTTTAATGGTCTTGGTGAGGCTCTCGATCATTTTCTTGGCTTTATCGCCCGATTCGCCATCGAGTGAGGTGATGAACACCTTGCCATCATCTTCGATGTCGATCTTCGCAACGCCGGTCTCCTCAATGATCTTGTTGATCATCTTGCCGCCGGGTCCGATCACGTCTTTGATCTTATCGATTGGGATTTGTACGATGATCATGCGCGGCGCGTACTCGGAGAGCTCCGTGCGCGGTTTATCGATCGTTTCTTTGAGTTTGTTAATAATGAAGAGGCGTGATTTTTTCGCCTGCTCCATTGCTTCGCGCATGATGTCGATGGTAATACCGGTGACTTTGATATCCATCTGCACCGCAGTGATACCCTTGGTCGTACCGGCGACCTTGAAATCCATCTCGCCGAGCGCGTCTTCGAGGCCTTGAATATCCGTCAGGACCGCATGCTTCTTGCCCTTGAGCACGAGGCCCATGGCAATTCCCGCGACGTGATCGCTAATCGGAACGCCTGCATCCATGAGCGAGAGCGTGCTTCCGCACACCGAGGCCATCGACGATGAGCCGTTCGATTCAAGCACTTCGCTAATAACGCGAATCGTATACGGGAAGTCTTCGCGCTTTGGTAGCACGGGAACGAGTGCGCGCTCTGCTAAGTGGCCGTGACCGATTTCGCGGCGGCCCGGTCCACGCATTTGACGAGCTTCGCCGACCGAATACGGTGGGAAGTTGTAGTAATGCATGTAGTATTTTTCGGAGATATCCATGATGCCGTCGAGACGTTGACGATCACCGATGGAGCCAAGCGTCGCCGCGGTGAAGACTTGCGTCTGTCCGCGCTGGAAGATGCCCGATCCGTGAACGCGGGGCACATAATGCACCTTGCTCCAAATTGGACGGATTTCATCCGTCTTGCGGCCGTCGGGACGAATCTTCTCATCGACGACCATCGTGCGGAGTTCGTCTTCTTCCATCGATTTGATGATTTTATCGAAATCTTTGTTCGCCGGATTTGAAAGCAGAGCGAGAATCGCGTCGTCTTTCTTCGTGCAGCGAGCAATGGCTTCGGAACGTGACAGCGTTGCAAACGCGGCTTCGCGCTCTTGCTTCTCGATTACGCGCATCGCTTTTGCGACGTCCTTAGCAAACGTTTTGCGAACCCATTTATCGAGATCGGCATCAACGGCTTGCACGGGAAATTCGCGTTTCATTTTCGCGGTTTTCTTCGCCAACTTATCGATTGCCGTGACGATTTTCTTGATTTCGCCATGGGCAAACTCAACGGCTCCGAGGAAATCTTCCTCGGAAATTTCGTTTCCGCCGCCTTCGACCATCATGACGGCGTCGGCCGTTCCGGCGACGACGATATCCATGCCGCCGGTTTCATACTCGGGCATGGTTGGGTTGCAAATGAAGGCGCCGTGCTCGTCACGTCCGACGCGAACGGCAGCAACGGTTTTCTCAAACGGAATATCGCTTACCGCAAGTGCGGCACCGGCGGCGCAAACCGCCAAGACATCGGCATCGAGTTGCGGATCGATGGAAAGAACCGTCGCGATGATCTGCACGTCGTTGCGGAATCCATCAGGAAACAACGGGCGAATCGGGCGATCGATCTGTCGCGAACTTAAGACGGCGTGTTCGGACGGACGTCCTTCGCGCTTAATGTATCCGCCCGGAATTTTTCCGGCAGCATACATCTTCTCTTCGTAATCGCAGGTCAGGGGGAAAAAATCGATGCCTTCGCGCGGTTTGGCGGAGGCGGTGACGGCGCAGAGCACGACATTTTGGTCGCCATAACGGACCAGGGCTGAGCCATTCGCTTGTTTTGCGAGCTCGCCGGTCTCGATGACCATCGTGCGCCCGCCGACTTCTAACGTCACGGATTCGGGCACGGTAACTCCTACTCTAGGTATATCTTGTTCTCTTGATTGTGAACCCTCGCGGGTTCGGGTTCCCGGAGGTGGGCTCCTGGACGGGGCTTGCCAGCCCGGGCGCAAATAGGTGGAGGCATGATGAGACGAGCATTTGCGGCATGCGCCCTTGCGTTGATGACCTTCGCGCCGAGTCTTGCCGGCAGCCCACCGCCTGCGTCGGGTCGGCACGCAATGGTCGTGACGGAACAGCACCTTGCGACAAAAGCCGGGCTTGCAGTGTTGCGCGCCGGAGGGAACGCCGTGGATGCGGCGATTGCCGTCGCGTACACCTTGGCGGTCGTGGATCCATGTTGCGGCAACATCGGCGGCGGCGGTTTTATGCTCGTTCGGATGGCCGACGGACGCTCGCGCTTCATCGATTTTCGCGAAAACGCGCCTGCTGCTGCGACCCCGAACATGTATCTGGATGCACATGGGAACATCGTGCCGGGCCGATCGACGAAAGGCTGGCTGGCGATTGGCGTCCCCGGTACCGTCGCCGGAATGGAACTCGCGCGCAAAACGTTTGGAACCATGCCGCGCGCGAAATTGATGGCATCGGCAATCGCGTTGGCGCACGACGGATTCACCTTGCAAAGCGGGGATCTCGTGCCGTTCGCGGGAGCAAAACGTGAAATCGGAGGCCGTGCGGGCCTCGCTCATGTCGCATCAAACGTGCGCGCGATTTTCTATCCGCACGGGCGCTTTCCGCGTGCCGGAGACCGTCTCGTTCAACCGCAGCTTGCCGCCACGTTACGTCTCATCGCCGCCGGAGGCGCGCACGCATTCTACGATGGCCCGATCGCGCGGGCGATTGTTGCATCGAGTCGGCGTCACGGTGGTCTATTGACGCTCGCCGATTTTGCACATTATCGTGCCGATGCCGTTGCTCCGCTGAAATGCACGTACGGAAATGTGACGTTGCTCTCGGCGCCGCCGCCGTCATCCGGTGGCGTCGTGTTGTGCGAAACGCTCAACATTCTTTCCGGCTATCCGTTGCCGTCGTATGGCTGGCATTCCGCGCGAGAAGTGCATGTGGTTGCCGAGGCGGAGCGGCGCGCGTATGCCGATCGCAACGCCTATCTTGGTGATCCCCGGTTTGTCCATAATCCGATTTCTGCATTGTTATCACCGAGCTATGCGGCGAAGTTGCGTGCCGGAATTGCTCCTATGCGCGCCACGCCGTCGGTCGATATCCATCCGGGCCTCGGCCCCGTCGGCCACGAAAATAATGAGACGACGCATTTTTCGATTGTCGATAAGGATGGCAACGCCGTTGCCGTTACCTATACGATTAACGATTGGTTCGGAGCCGGCGTCATTGCGGGTCATACCGGTTTTTTGCTCAACGACGAGATGGATGATTTCACGTCGAAGCCAGGCGTTGCCAATATGTACGGCTTAGTCCAGGGCAAGCGCAACGCTATTGCCGGTGGCAAGCGCCCGCTCTCATCGATGGCGCCGACGATTGCTGTGCGAAATCATCGCGTGTTTATGGTGACCGGAAGCCCGGGTGGCTCTCGCATCCCGACGATTACGTTGGAAACATTTTTAAATGTTGACGATTTTGGCATGAATGTACAGCAAGCCGTTGATGCTCCGCGCATTCACATGCAATGGCTACCCGATGTCGTGCAGTATGAGCCCAATGCAATGACGCCATCGGTCATCTCGGCGCTGCGCGCCGATGGCTATGCGTTTTCGGAAATTCCGTTTTGGGGGAGCGCGCAAGCCATTGTCATCGATCCCAAAACCGGCATACGCTACGGCGGAACCGATCGCCGCCGCCCGGCCGGAAGCGCGCTAGGGTATTAAGGGCTCTTGACGACCCTTGGGACCTTCCCGCTAGGGCCTCGGTGGATGCTCCTGGTATAACCGCCCTCATGTCAACGCTTTCTTCCGCTCGCCTGCTCGAGCTTCAGGAGCGCGCCAATGCCGTGCGCCAAGGCATTATCCGCGCTCTCGCATCCGCCGGGTCGGGCCATTCGGCCGGCTCCCTCGATATGGCCGATGTTTTCACGGCGCTCTACGGGCACGTGTTGCGCCACGATCCGGCCCATCCCGAGATGGCGAATCGCGATCGACTCTTGCTTTCGTGCGGGCATATCGCTCCGGTGCGCTACTCGGCCATGGCGATGTTCGGGTATTTTCCGGAGAGCGAACTTCTGACGCTGCGCAAGTTTGGTTCGCGCCTGCAAGGCCATCCCGAACGCGTGAGTCTTCCGTCCGTTGAAAGCACGTCCGGCCCGCTCGGTGAAGGCCTCGCGCAGGGCGTCGGCATGGCCCAGGCGGCGAAGATGGATGCTGCCGATTGGCGCGTCTATGTGGTGACGTCGGATGCCGAACATCAATGCGGCTTGCATTGGGAGGCCGTGATGACGGCCGCGAAGTTTAAACTCAATAATCTCATCTGTATCATCGATCGTAATTTCATTCAGATCGATGGCAGCACCGAAGAAATCATGCCGCTTGAGCCGCTCGCCGATAAGTATCGTGCCTTTAATTGGAACGTGCTCGAATGTGACGGCCATGATATTGCCGCCATTATCGAAACGCTCGAACAGGCCAAGGCGAAAACCGATATGCCGACGGTGATTATCGCGCGGACGATCCCCGGTAAGGGCGTTTCCTATATGGAAGATGATTACACGTGGCACGGAAAGCCACCAAATAAGGAACAAGCAGAAGTCGCATTGCGCGAACTCAGCGCCGAACGTGAAAGGATTCTCGCTCATGCCTAGCAATGTGATTGATCGCGCCGCATCGGAGATGCATCTCGTCGACTATCGCACGAGTGTGCAACAACTTCCAACGCGCAACGGCTTTGGCGAAGGGCTCATCGAAGCCGGTAATCGCGATGCGAACGTGCTTGCTATTTGCGCCGATCTTGCAGAATCGACGCGCATGGAAGGCTTTAAAAAAGCGCATCCCGCCCAGTATCTAGAAATCGGCGTCGCCGAGCAAATGCTCGTTGCAATGGCGGGCGGCCTCGCTGCGGCGGGCAAGATTCCCTGGATCGCCTCCTATGCGATGTTTAATCCGGGGCGCTCATGGGAGCAAGTCCGCACCATTATGGCGCTCAATGAAACCAACGTGAAAATTGCCGGCGCACATGCCGGCGTATCCGTTGGCCCCGACGGCGCAACGCATCAAGCGATTGAGGATATCGCCATCATGCGTGTTATCCCGAAGATGTTTGTTGTCGTCCCGTGCGATAGCGTACAAACGAAGAAAGCGACGCTGGCACTGTCGGCCACCTTCGGCCCGACCTATCTGCGTTTTGCGCGTGAAAAATCGGCAATCATCACGACGGAAGAAACGCCTTTTGAAATCGGTAAAGCGCAGATTTTCCGCGAAGGAAATGACGTTGCGATTGTTGCTTGCGGTATTCTCGTCTACAACGCATTACTTGCAGCCGACGAACTCAGCCGTGAAGACGGTATCGAGTGCCGGGTCGTCAATAATCATACGGTCAAGCCGATGGATACGGCGGCGGTCGTCGATGCGGCAAAGCATTGCGGTGCGGTGGTCACCGTCGAAGAGCATCAAACGCACGCTGGAATGGGATCTCGCGTTGCCGAAATTCTTGTGCAACATCACCCCGTCCCGATGGAGTTTATCGGCGTAAACGATCGTTTCGGGCAATCCGGCGATCCCGTCGAGCTTATCGAATATTACGGTATGGGTTCAACCGCCATCAAAGAAGCCGTGCGTCGCGCGTATAAACGCAAGGGAAAAACGTAAGCTTTCCGTGCCGCGATTTTCCCAGGTGCTGAGTCTCGTTGTGCTTGCCGGGAGCATCATTATCGCGCTCTATGCGTACATGACGCTCCCGGCAATCGTGCCTACGCACCTCGATGGGAATTTTCGACCCGATGGCCAGGGGCCGAAGTGGACGGTGTTTCTCGTCCCCTTAATGCAAGTGTTTTGGATTGTATTTTTCCAAGCGATTTCGCGCGTTCCAAGTGAATGGAATACTTGGTACGATCCTATGCGACCGGAAAAGACTGCCGCAGTGAAGGTTCGAACGCAGAGAATCGTTGGTTGGAGCAATGCCCTTCTCGCGATTCTCTGTTTTGGTGGAGAGATTCTTGTGGTTTCGACCTCGCGCATGCCGCTGACAAAATAAAAGCACGCCTCGGTGGCACCGGCGTCGATTGTGCCCGTGCAGCAACATCTCGTCGCGCGTATAAATGCAAAGGAAAAGCGCAAGGTCATTTTCCGCGGGCGCTCCGACCCTATGGATGGGTGTTGCCGAGCGCCTGGTTTTTTAACGCCGTTTCATACATCGTCGATGGCGGCGTTGCTGGATACGTGGATGTCGGGCACTCCGAACACGGATTGCAACTCAATGTTCTTGGCGTTCCGTATGGTTCTGCAAGGTACCCAGTCGAACAATTCGTATACGACGTTTGCGTCCACGATGAAAATTGGTGATTCCACGTATCGAACGCGACATCGCAGGTGGCCGCCTGGCAGTCAAAATACGTCGCACCCAAGGCGACGGTGCTGTCAAAACCGCTCCGCGGATCCGGCGCCCATCCGAATCCGATGCCGCGAACATTAGGATTCGTTATTCCGTTCACCGCATCGTTTTGGACGGATACGTTCGATGCCGTACAGCGGTTGAATACAATACCCAATCCCCATGCGCTGAAGCCGGCGGCCTGTAAATCCTGGGGATTGAGTGCGCGAATATTTGTTGCGCTCGAATTGGAAACCGTCGTCCCGAGCAAACTGTAGACTTCAATTCCCGTCGCTTTGGCACCCGAGGGAAAGGATGACCCCTGTAAGACTCCGTCGAGAATATTGCTTGCTTGAAAAATTTCGACGGTGACATCACCGCATAAAAACACCGATAACCCATGACAGTCGTCGCAACAGCCTGTCAGGTTTGAGGCCGTACACTGCGAAAATATCAAACCGAAGCAGAGCGTCGGGAGAAACCCGATGCACGTGTGGCCGCTCGTTGCATCATTTCCACCGTGAAACGTTTGCAATGAATCCGATGTGCAACTGGTCGTCGCGATCTGCTCGCATGCAAGATAGCTGAAACCCTGCATTCCACCCGCATTGTTGACGAGCGACTGAGTCGTACAATTGTTGACGCTCGACTGATTGGATCGTATGAGTTGAATTCCCGCCCCTGCATCGGCCGTGATAGTCGCATTCGATACGGTGCATTGTGTGATCGTGACGCTTTGCGAATACGACGCGAAAATGCCGGACGGCGTCAATTCTCTGATGCTCAAATCATTCAAACGTAATCCGGTGACTTGAATGGAGAGAATGTCGAGCCCGCACACGTGCGCCGCAAGAATGCCGTACTCGGTAAACGCGGCGAGTATTCCGTTGGTGATGGTGATGTTGTCGACGGGCCCCTTGACGAGAATTCCGGCAGTATGCACGCCGGAATCGGCCATCGTGTTCGTTAGTGTGTATCCGTTCAAGTTTATCGTGACGTCGCTGCACACAATCGTGATGGCGGCGCTATACGGCGCGCTTGGGTTCCACGAAATACTCCCGGCCAGCGTGTAGGTTCCCGGTGTTGAAATCACGATCCCTGAGGCCGGAATCTGAGAAATGACGGTTCCCACGAGCGGTTGCTGGCCGGCTCGGTTGAAGTACGGTTGCTGCAGGACGGTGACGCCGGATGATGTGTCAAACTCGTTGAGGAGCGTGGCCTTATCAAACGCGGCAAACAGTGAGTTCGCGAGGGCTTGGTCAAGCCACGGCAGATCATTGGGTACCGGCAGGCAGAGTTACGGCTGCGGCGACGCCGTCGGGAGCGAAATACTCTTGGCGCTACATGCGGCCAGGATGCCGGTAGCAAGGGCGCTTGAAATCAACTGTTTCCGGGACATCGAGCGAGGTTGCTGTGGCAAGGGAGGCCTCCTTTTGCGATTTTCAGCTAGGACGAGGATGACTACCTTTTGCGTCGTCAACAATTGACGTCCCGCTGGTGTTATCAACGGGACGCATTAAGCGGGGGCGGTGCCGTTTCCACTGTTGCGACGTTCACGCATAGTGCGGTTTTGCCTAGGAAGCCCGAGGTGCCCACAAAGGCGGCGATCTGCCTAGAAAAAGAGAAAAACCCTCTTGCAAAAGGAATATCCTCTTGTATAGTATGGGTAGCCCCATAGGGGTAATGCCGACAAAACCGAAAAACTCGGGCAATGTTTTTGTTTAAAGCTACCGCCGGGAGCTTGGGGTGAGCAATCGTGGCCAGTAAGAAACGGATCAGGACGGAGGCACAAGACCTTCCCTCAGTGCTTGACGTGGCGGCCTATATCCTCGCTGACCGTGGCGAAATGCCCGCAATCAAGCTTCAAAAGCTTTGCTATTATTCCCAGGCTTGGTCGCTCGTGTGGGATGACAGGCCGCTCTTTAATGAGCCTATCCAAGCCTGGACCAACGGGCCCGTCATTCCCGCACTATATTCCGCTCATCGCGGGCAGTATTCTGTTAGCACCATTTCGGGCGGGGACCCGAGTGCGCTGAACGACGATCAATGCGATACGATTAACGCGGTAATGAAATACTACGGCGACAAGTCCTCGCAATGGTTGAGCAATCTGACGCACATGGAGGACCCCTGGCGCGATGCTCGTCGCGGGGTTGCGCCTGGCGAGCCAAGCTCGAACGAAATTACTCTTGAGGCAATGGCGGAGTATTATTCGTCACTTTCCGCGCACTGAGTGAGCGGAAAGCGCGACAAAAAGAAAAAGAAAGCCTTTTTCAATGCTCCCGTTGAGGGCAAAAAGCCCGCCAATGCAAGGTGTCCGTCAGATAAGCAGGTTTTGTCTCGCGGAAATCCCGATGAATGGTTTAGCCAACGCCCAAGCTGGCGAATAGCGCGTTTACGCATGGAAACGCCGTTTGGTTGGCATGAGGCGGACGAGCAAGAGGTTAAAGATGTCTTCAATACGTTGCGATCCTTTGAAACGATGACCTGGTCCGAGATTGTCGGCAAGAATAGTCATCTTATACCAACTTCCGCGCTCTGCAGCGACGCAAAAAGTTGCCCAGAGATCATCGACGTTGCAGAGGTCATGTCGCTCCGCGTCGCAAGTGCGAAGCGCATATTCGGAATTATGGACGGTGCGGTCTGCACCATCATCTGGTGGGACCCGAGGCACGCCGTCTACCCGATGAATATCGCGAATAACTGAAGCTAGGCAGGTGACCTGTAGAAGTTAGTCGCTCCCCAATGCGTTCGCTGTGGTAGCTTCGGCATCGCTAACGACCCGCTCTCGGTTAGGGCGAAGCGCCCATTCTGCCAGAACTCCAGCTCGATCCCGAACCCGTAGAATGATCGCACCAATACGCAGAGATTGTGCGCTTGCGCTATGCATGGCACTTCGTTCACTTGCGCGACGGGCGTCTTGGATCGAACGAAGGGGCCAAACTTCACCTTACTCATCGAGAAGGTCGTTTCGACATTCGAACGCTCATGATATTTCGCTAGGAACTCTGCCTCGTGGTCTTTGTGAAAATCGAAAGCCTGATTCCAAAGCCACGCTATAGGCGCTCTCGTATTCGACTTGAACGGAATATATGCGGCGGCTCCAACCCTTCGAGGTTGCTCCGCCCGCTATATGCTTTGTCGGCAGATAGCGGCTCCATTTCGAAATGCGAAACGGTCCTCTTGAGCAACGGCACGAGCATTGCCTAGTCGACCCCGTTGCTAGGCGGAACCTCGATGTTCGTCGCGACGTTGATCGTCACGTCCACTATAGCTTGCGCCATGACATACGTACTCATAGTGCGCGCTTCGCCGTACAACGTGTCAAACAAACGCTGATAGACCGAACTTGAAAAGCCGGGCGAACCGACAGCGAAGTCTCGCTCGATTGAGCGCAACGGGCGCGCGCTCTCCTCGATCAAACTCTTAAGCAACGGCGTCAAATCGAGGTTCTCAAGAGCATTAAAATGCTGTTATTGCTCGGCATCTTGTCGATCAAGCGTAGCGCCTCATGCTCGCGCATATCCGTCATGGCGTCGCGGCCAAAAGTCGTTCCGTAAACTTTCATTACGGCGGAGAATATCGCATCGCTCAGCGGGATACGCGGGCGGCCACGGTATTGCGAAGGCGATTCGACCGCCTCGCACAGAGACCGCAAGAGAGCGGCTAAGTTCTGCTTCTCGTGGGTTTGAGCGACCTTACATTCTGGCGTAGGTCCGGCGTGGTCCGTGGTCCGAGCTTGCCTTTGGGCGCCGTGAGGCGGTATCCTTAGCAGTCGTTGGAATGAGCTAAATCTCTTGCTCACGTCACCTGGGCGTTAGCGCGCCCAGGTGACCCCAAAGTTCCCTGGCAGATGTTTTTGGCACTCACGTGAGAGCCCGGAAACTCTTCCAGGATCGGGAGCCCGACCCCCGCCCTTTACGAGGAGCTATTAAAGGGGGCCGGGGCTGCGCTAATAATCTGGGCTCGACGCACGT
Organism: bacterium; assembly: GCA_021778415.1. Lineage (GTDB taxonomy): Bacteria > Vulcanimicrobiota > Vulcanimicrobiia > Vulcanimicrobiales > Vulcanimicrobiaceae > JAJYCL01. The sequence continues at coordinate 71,366 of JAJYCL010000004.1, forward strand.
TTGTTTAATCGGGGACACGGGTCCATCACCTCCAGTCGGAAGGCCCACCGTTACAGCGGTGGTTTTTCTAACCTTCGAGTTAAATATATAATTTTTCATCTCGACCTGTCAAGCTAAAAATTGCTTGACCTTGAGAATTGTTTTAAGGTAAACTAACTCATGTGAAGGAGCATAACTGAAATGGCTAAGGAGCGAAGCCCCAACTATCCTGGCTTTGGGCTGGAAACGGCGGTCCAGTACGTGCAACAAATTTACGATAAAGAACGTCGGAGCGCCGTCCCGGTGGACGTGGCGGCCAAGGCGCTCGGCTATGCGTCGCCCAGCGGTCCCGCCCTGACGAAGATCGCTTCTTTGCGACAATATGGCTTGGTAGACAAGGCTGGCGCGGGCAGGTTAAAGGTTTCTGATCTGGCGCTTGACTTTATCCTTCATGCTTCCGGCGACAGCGAATACCAGAAGGCCGCCCGAACGGCCGCGATGACCCCACCACTATTCCAGCAACTCTTCAAGGAATATGCCGACGGCTCAAACGACGCAATGAACGCTCACCTGGTCAAAACGCTTAAGTTTTCGCCCGAGGGCTCGGCCCGCGTTATTAAGGCGTACCGCGACACCGTCTCGTTTGCTAAACTCGTCCCGGGGAGTTATAATGACTTTGAAGAGAGAACGACGGATTACGAGCCGCAGGCTGATTTTGAAGAAAAAAAGCCTCCCGCTGACACCTCCCCCCATCGAAAGCCCCCGGTAGGAGGCAGCGTGGCGTATTCATGGCCGCTTGGAGGCGGAACGAAGGTCGAGCTTGCCTTCACGAGTGAGCCTACCCAGGCCCAACTCGACATAATGTTGGCCCAACTTAAGATTATGCGAGAAGTCGCGCCCATTAAGTTGGGTCCGAGGGCGGAGGGCGGCGAATAGCCGCTCTTTTTTTAGGCAGATCGCCGCCTTTGTGGGAATCTCGGCCTTCCCAGGCAAGGCCCGCATATTACCGAAAGCGTCGTGTTTGGCGGCGACTGCGGTCCATCCAAAGGCGGCTTTCTTGCTGATGATTCGCGTCACGCGAACGATTGATTTAACGTCGTTAAGTCAGCCAAAAGACGTTTTGACTGCCAGTTGCGGCTGGCCCTGGCGGCAGCCCCTGTGTTGCCAAAGTCAACGGTAATCACATTGGGGTCGCGGCGTTAGCATCCGCAGTTAGATCAGGCCAGTTCTGATCCGCGGTGCGCGGCACTCCTTCATAGCGCTTTTTGCACTGAGAATGAAAGGTTGCGACCCGAAATCGTAAGGGTCGATCGGTTACGTCCCGCACGCTCGCCAGTAGCGGCACATTGGACGGACTGCCAAAATGCTTTTAAATGCAATAGAGTCTCACTCGTGCCGATTTGCAGCAGACTGAGAGCAGTTCACTTCGTTGAAAAATTACGAATAGGAGTCTCGTAGTACTGCACGCCAGCACCGTTCGGCAATGACGTTGCCGATCAAATATCTGCCCTAACGCAGGTTTATCGGATGGATACTGGGCAAATTGCGTATTTCAAAATGGCTGATAATTTTGAGGGAGGTATCAGTAGTTTATGACGAGAGTAATCATTGCAATATCCTTAGCCCTGGTCTCTCTTCTCGCGTTTTGCAAAAGCGATTCGCGTACTACTGTCGTTCGTATCCCCGTCGTCAGCCCATTTATTGCCAGTGACTCGGAAGGTGGCTTCTGGGTAGCGGGTCCATCGCGAGCTATTCACTTCGACAAAGATGGGCAAACGCTACAGACGTTTGCATTGCCAAGCCATGCCGGCTACTGGGTAAATGTAAGTGGAGGTAGGCCCTGGTTTGTGTCTCGGGAATCGGGGTCGCAGTCACATCGGGTGGACATTGCAACAGTGAGGGCGGGAAGAGTATTGGTGCAATCGCTGTCGATGCCCGAAGGTGTACTCTCCGTTTCTGTTCTGGGAACGACTGTTTATCTTGCGAATAACGACTCGATTGTCATGGATAGCAATCGACACGTTACGACATTCTTGTTGCCAGCGCACTGCAGAGGAGCACGAGCACTCTCTGCAGTTAAAGGGGGCGTATGGGAAGCTTCAAGCCTACATGCGCTCTGTTTTTTCCCCGCGAATCACATGGCACATTGGAGTATCTATCCAACTGGGATATACGGCCTTTCCAGCATAGCGGTCGATCATAAGGGGGATGTCTGGGCCAGCACAATTGGTTATAATATTTTGCGTTTCAGGCCGAGGAGCCCCGGATTCAACGTGATTACCACGAAGCCGCTTCAACCATTTTGGCTATCAGCAGGAACCAAAAATATTTGGTTTACGGCCCCGCTCCAAAGAGCAATTGGGAGTATCTCAATAGACGGGAGCCATTTTCAAATGCGACAGGTTAATCATCGCGTCGATGGCATCGCCGCATTGCCTAACGGAGCCGTCCTCTTTGTAGTTAATGATGGCAGGGCAGTAGCGACGTTTAGGCCATAGATTTTCAAATTTTGGGATCAATTTTAAGGGAGTCTCGGCGCGAAAAATAACGCAACTATGGAAGCGCTCATCGGAGCGCCGCTCTAAGACTCAGCGGTGATCAGACTGATTGCTGCTCGTAATACTTGCGTCGCTGCAAGTAATGACAATCGACAGCGATTTTTATGCGGCAAAACTTTTTAAGGATGACACGCTGATTTGGGGGAAATCGCAAGAGGCTGAAAGGCAATGCTAAAATGTATTATCTTGCCTCTAACTGCGGACTCCCCTTACGAGTTACTGCGTTGTAAAAGTTCCCACGTCACACGTGTATGAACTACATCCGGAAGTGGACGGGAATACGACGGTGTATTGCATGTGTGCCGCTAGCGACGTATAGGTGAAAGCGTAGAGCGTGTCGCCAGGAGGCACCGCCGTATGCGGAGCCGGTAGCGGGCTCGGAATCGCCACGAAAGAATTCGTCGCAACGATGCTAGAACCAACGGCTGGGCTAATGGCCGGGGCTATTGAAAGCACTCCGTTGCTTGAGGGCGCGGCGACGAGCACGGTAACACTCGCATCAGAAATCGCCGTTGCACCCGACACTGGGTAGATCAGAATGGCTGGAGATATTCCTGGTGCTAGGGCGCAGCCGCCGTAGCAGCCAGGCGTATCGTGAACCCCGCAACCCGCTAACACGAACATTCCAAAAATAACCGTCGCCGCAAGAATCGCTTTAGACACGATCGTCCCGATCTCCGAGGCCCAATCGTAGCGATCGTTTGCGAGTACGAATATACGCACTAGTACCCGCAGCGATTTGCGCAGCGAGAATACTCCAACGTAGAAATAAAGGGAAAGGAAAAAAATGCACGCTCAAACCAGCGATGCAGATAGCAATCAGAGCGGAATCGATGAGATTCGCTTTATTTCTCATAGCTAGTCCTATGCTCAGGTCGACATCAAAAACTGCTCGCAGTGTTGCGAGCAGTTTTTGAAACGTGCGCGATTCCGCGTTAGCGGCGAAGGCCGAGATCGGCGATGAGTTTACGATAGCGTTCAATATCTTTTCCGGAAAGATACGTCAGCAGCCGGCGGCGTTGGCCAACCTGCAAAAGCAGGCCTCGGCGGCTATGATGATCTTTTTTGTGGATTTTGAGGTGCTCCGTCAGCATATTAATCGAGGTCGTCAGAATGGCAACCTGGACTTCGGCGGAACCGGTATCGTTTGCGCCGCGGCCGTATTTAACGGCGAGCTCGGCTTTTTGTTCTTTGGTCAATGGCATCGGTACGTGCTCCTTACAACAGGATAGGCTCGCTCGGGTGCAGGCTAAAGGTCCGCCCCGGCGACTCCGGGACCATACCACAGCCGAGCTCCCCGAGCAAGCGTACTTTGTCGCGGCTACATATCGAGGCCGCCGTTGACGGTATAGACCGCGCCGGTGATATACGCCGAATCGTCTTCGCAGAGGAAGCCGACGACGCGGGCTACCTCTTCAGGCTTGCCCAGGCGGCCGGTGGGGATTTTTGCCACGACTTTGGCCAGCGCAGCCTCGGGAATCGCCGCGACCATCTCGGTGCCGATGAAGCCGGGGGCTACGACGTTGGCGGTGATGCCCTTGTTGGCGAGTTCCAACGCAATAGATTTCGTAAAACCGAAGAGACCGGCTTTCGAGGCGGCATAGTTTGCTTGCCCGACATTACCGGTTTCTCCGATCACCGATGAAATGTTCACGACGCGGCCCGAGCCTCGGCCGATCATATGCTCCAAGACCGCTTTTGTCATGTTGAATGCAGAACTCAGGTTGACCGAAAGGACCTGCTGCCAATCTTCCGGGGACATTTTGCGCAACGTCTTATCGATCGTGATACCGGCGTTGTTGATGAGGTAGTCGACACGGCCATGTTTTTCCAGCACTTCGTTCACGACGCGTTGGCAATCGGCGAAATCATCGACTCGTCCTTGATGGAGCGAGATGGAGCCTTTTTCGCGTCCGAGCTGAGCAGCAAGATTTTCTGCTTGTTCCTTGCCGCGATTGTATCCGGCAGCGACATGCGCACCCTTGCTGACGAAATGTTGCGTGATCGCAGCGCCTATACCGCGCGATCCGCCTGTGATGATGGCGACCTTTCCAGAGAACATCGATAACCCCCAAAGCGCTGGATGAAATGTAGGCTTGAAGAGTCCGACATCATACGCCCGGCTTCCCCGTGCTTGGCGCAAAGACCAAGCGCGGGGACGTGCTCGGGAGCGGGAATTGTTCTCAGGCGATGCGCACGTAGCGTCTATGGGTCGCGAGCGTATGCAGGGCGGTCCGTTCGAGCCGCGTATTGGGGTCGCTCCAAAGAGCCCAAACGATTCGTACCCTGCCATTCCGACGTAAGGAACTCAAATGAAAATTGTTTCTCTGATCGCTCGTATTTTATTGGGAATCATGTTTACCGTATTCGGATTGAACGGGTTTTTGCAATTCATCCCGGCTCCCCCACTGAGCGGATTGACCGGACAATTTTCCGGCGCGTTGTTTGCGTCGCATTATCTTTACCTGGTTGCTGGAACCCAGCTCGTGTGCGGCGTGCTCCTTCTGGTGAAGCAGTATGTGCCACTTGCGTTGGTCGCGCTTGCCGCCGTTATCGTGAATATCCTTACATTCCACATCACGATGCAGCCAAGCACGATCGCGCCAGCTCTTGTCGTCACCGTCTTGTGGTTTCTTGTCGCGCTCCCCCTGCGCGCTCATTTTGCCCCGCTACTGACGCGTCAAAGCGACTGATCGAACATTCTATTGTGCCTATGACCGTCGGACTCGATGATGCGCTAAAGCATCATTTCGGGTATGAAAGCTTTCGCCCGTTGCAGCGTGAGATCTGCGAACGTACGCTTGCCGGTGAGGACGTGCTTGCATTGCTTCCGACAGGTGGCGGCAAATCACTTTGCTACCAATTGCCAGCGATGCTTGAATCGGGCCTAACACTCGTCATTTCTCCGTTGATCGCACTGATGAAAGATCAGGTTGATAATCTCTCTGCCAACGGCATTGCGTCGACATTTTTGAATAGCTCACTCACCGCTGATGAAGCAGCGTCGCGGATGGCTCGGCTCGAGCGTGGTGAGTACCGATTGCTTTACGTTGCTCCTGAACGCCTCGCTCTGGGCGGATTTCTTGTGCGCTTAGCGCGTTGGAATGTGCAACGCATTGCCGTCGATGAGGCACATTGCGTAAGCGAGTGGGGCCATGATTTTCGACCGGATTATCGGCGCATTGCGGTTCTGCGTGAGCATTTCCCCGATGTTCCGATGCTTGCATTAACGGCAACGGCGACCGATCGCGTGCGCGCCGATATCGAACAATTTCTGGCATTGCGGAAACCACATCGCTTTGTGGGGAGCTTTAATCGACCCAATCTACGCTACAGCGTCTTCGAAAAACATGATGCATGGAAGCAAATCCTTGCTTGGTGTACGACTCGTGCAACCGAAAGCGGCATTATCTATACGCAGAGCCGAGCGTCGGCTGAAGATTTAGCAGAACGTCTGTCAGCCAATGGAATACCGGCGCTTCCCTATCACGCCGGGCTCGATCCGCGTCGCCGTTCAAAAAATCAAGAGCTCTTTATTCGTGATGAAATTCGCGTGATCTGTGCCACGATCGCCTTCGGCATGGGGATCGATAAGCCGAATGTTCGGTACGTCGTACATTACGATCTTCCGAAAAATGTCGAGGGCTATTATCAAGAGACCGGGCGCGCCGGACGCGACGGACTCGCCAGTGACTGTGCGCTCTTTTTTAGCGGTGGCGATGCCGCAAAGCAACGGCATTTCATTCGACAGATCAGTGATCTCGACGAGCGCGAGCAAGCGGATGCCCTGTTGCGCAAGATGTTGGATTTTGCTGGGACGCCGTTTTGCCGCCGTAGCTTTTTGTTGCGCTATTTTGGTGAGACGTATGGCGCCGATACCTGTTCGAATTGCGATAACTGTCTTTCCCCGCCGGATCGCGTTGACGGCACGCTAGGCGCGCAAAAATTTCTCTCGTGCGTCTATCGCATTCGCGCGCACAGCGGCTTTTCCACCGGCATGAATCACGTCGTCGATGTTCTGCTCGGAACGACAACGGAGAAAGTTCTGGAACGTGGGCATGATGCGCTTTCGACGTTTGGCATCGGGACGGAATATACGAAGGCGGAGTGGCTCGCCCTTGGCGGTGAGCTGTTGCGTCGCGGGTATGTGGAGCAAGAAGCCGAGCATCGCACCCTTCTGCTCACACCTGAAGGGCTGCGCGCACTCAAAGAACAGCTTCCCGTCGAGTTTGTTAAACCGCGCGCAGTCGCTCGTGGCAAGAAAGCCGGGAAGGGAAAAGCGGCAGCAAATATTGCCTCGCAGGATACCGATCTCTTTGAAGCTTTGCGCCGCTTGAGAAAAGGCATTGCAGACGAGCAGGGTGTGCCCCCGTATGTCGTCTTTTCCGATGCAACGCTGCGTGAAATGACGATTCACAAACCGACGTCGCAAACGGCCTTTCGTGCCATCAGCGGCGTCGGCGATACGAAACTCGAACGCTACGGCCAAGCGTTCGTCGCGGAGATCCTCAGGGTGGTTTCTGTAAACGTTTAGCCCCGACAAGCGAGCACTCTTGGATCTCGAAATTAATGGAAAACAGGGAATTCTCTTGCAAGTTCGTTCATGGGCTTTATCAAATCTCGTTCGCGAGCGACAAAAGCAACACCGTTCCCTTGGAGAATGTCCGAAATCCACGCGACGTCGCGATTCGGAACAGAGCCAAAAGCTAATACCGGGCGAGCATTTCCGATTTTGGCGCGGTAGCGCACTGAATAATCGAACAATTGTCCCATTCCATAGCGCATTCGATCGACGGTGGATGCGGGATTGTTTAAACTTTTTACCTCAATGAGAAACCGTTGGTCACCAAAATTGGCGAGAAGATCGATATTGTTATTAAACTCGCACGAACCCCCAATCGCATCGATTTCGTTCTTGAGAAGCCGCAATGTCGCCTGATGATCAAAACGCGCTCGTTCTTGCAAAGCAGCCGACTCATAGACGTCTGGCCCGTCCCCGATCGGGCGATATCCGGTACCTTCAGGTACCATAAGAAGTGGTCTGAGGCTATCAAGTGGGGGTGAGCTAAGTGGTGAGGTGAGGCCCGCTAAAACGTCGTCAACCGTCGCGGCACCAGAAATCATCGCCCCTGTCAAACCAGCGGCGCTGAGTATTCTATAGTAGTCTACATCATCGATGAATCGGACCGAGTGACCTTGAAATCCACTTCGCGACTTAAAACGCGACTCGAACATAGTGTTCGTTGAGTCGCAGTATGGGACAGGCCGAAAAAAGCGAATCGGCTTTCGGATTGCGACGAATCGATGAGTAGCATCGTATGGATCGTCCCAGACGTCCCCAAGCTCGCCACATCCAAAATATGCGCTTGATTGCTGTGAGGTCGCTCCGCGAGAGGGCCTATAGTAAACGAAATTTGCGCCGCTATGAATTTTATCAAAATATTGATGTGGGTAATGATAGACGACAAATTCTGTGTCTTTATACTTGGGATCGTCTCTCCATGAGCGTTGCATAAGCACAATTGGCATTATTCGCTCATATTTAATTTCGTCTCATCGCCAACTTGGCGCGAGCCTACAACCCCTTAACGGCTGAGACGAGGCCGTCGACGCTGGCTTTGGCGTCGCCGAAGAGCATTGCGGTATTCGGAAGTTCGTATAACGGATTATCAATACCGGCAAAACCCGAGCGCATGCTGCGCTTAAGGACGATCACGTTGTGCGCTTTGTCGACATCCAGAATCGGCATACCGTAGATCGGCGATGAGGTGACGTTGCGTGCCGCCGGATTGGTAACGTCATTCGCACCGATGATCAGTGCAACATCCGTCGTCGGAAATTCGGGATTCGCATCGTCCATATCGAGCAAAGACGGATACGGAACGTTCGCTTCGGCAAGTAAGACATTCATATGCCCAGGCATACGCCCGGCAACCGGATGAATGGCATATTTGACTTCAACACCGCGTGCTTCGAGTTGGTCGGCTAATGCCTTGACGCTATGTTGAGCCTGAGCCACCGCCATGCCGTATCCCGGAACGATCATCACCTTACTCGCAAACGCTAACATGGTTGCCACGTCGTCCGCGCTTGCGCTCCGAACATTCTGCGGGCCACCGGAAGCTGCCGCGGCCTCGCCGCCACCACCCGAACCGAATGCGCCGAAGAGGACGTTGCTGAGCGGACGATTCATCGCTTTGCCCATCATGATTGTGAGCAACGTACCGCTTGCACCGACGATGGTTCCCGCGACTATGAGAATTTCGTGACTTAATTCAAAGCCGGCGATGGCGACGGCCACACCGGTGAACGAGTTGAGTAGCGAGATGACAACCGGCATATCCGCCCCGCCGATTGGTAAGACGAAAAGCACGCCAAGTGCTAAGGCTGCGGCAAACAGTCCGATGACGGCGCCGATGGGAACGTCACCTTGCATCGCGATCATCCAGCCACCGAGGCCGACGATGCACAACAAGACGAGCGCGTTGACGATTTGCTGCCCCGGATAGGTAATCGGCCGGCCGGTCATGACTTCTTGCAATTTCAAGAACGCGATGATCGAACCGGAGGCGGAGAGCGCACCGATGATCGCCGAGAGCACGAGTGAGACGATGATGAGCCACGGAATGGGTGGTTGACCGGCGCCAATTTCGATGACGGAGATGCAGAGGGCGGCCGCACCACCTGCACCGTTAAAGAGCGCAACCATCTGCGGCATCGCCGTCATTTTCACACGGAGGGCGAACACGAGGCCGATCGCCGAGCCGATAATCGCGCCGAGGGCGATCGCCCACCAGCCGATACCGTGCGTTTCGGCGATAAAGGCGATGAGGGCAACGCCCATGCCAACCATCGCGAGACGATTGCCAAAACGAGCCGTTGCCGGCGAGCTTAAATATCGCAGGCCGAGAATAAAGAGCGCAATGGCAACAATCTGCGCGATATCAAACCAGATTGGCAACTCGGTCATTTCGTCGGCCCTGATTTCTTCTTGAACATCTGCAGCATGCGTTCAGTCACAGCGAACCCGCCGACAACATTGATGGCGCCGAGAGCGACGCCGACAACGGCGAGCGTTTGCAGCCACCACGACGGCGTACCGTTCGAAAACACCATGGCCGTAACGATGATGGCTCCGGCGATAATCACTCCGTGAATCGCGTTTGTCGCCGACATCAACGGCGTGTGAAGCATCGTTGGAACCTTGGAGATCACCTCAAAGCCAACAAATGCAGCGAGCACCAAGATTGAGATGAGAAAGAATAGCACCGTGCCATCGATCATTGGAAGGCCTCCCCGTTCATACAAATACATGCTCCCTTAGCAATTTCATCCGTCTCCCGATTCACGACGAAGGCGCCATCTTTTGTGAGTGACTCCAATAACGTCACGATGTTGCGCGCATAGAGTTGACTTGCGTGTAGCGGAACCGTGGATGGCAAATTGGTCGTACCGTCGACGCGGACGCCGTTCGAACTCGTCACGATCTCATCCATTTTGGTTAATTCACAATTGCCTCCGGCTTCCGCCGCGAGATCGACGATTACGCTACCCGGCTTCATTCCCGCGACGGCAGCGGCTGTGATCAAGCGAGGTGCCGGCCGACCGGGAACTAGAGCCGTTGTGACGCAGACATCGCTCGATGCTAAGTATTTTGCGATGCCCTCTTGCTGAATAGCGATTTGCTCGGCGGTCAGTTCCTTTGCATAGCCACCCGCGCCCTCAGCATCGCCGCCGAGATCGATCTGCGCGAATTGTGCGCCAAGTGATTTGACTTGCTCGGCAACCACAGCCCGCGCATCGTAGGCGGTGACCACCGCGCCAAGTCGCCGCGCCGTTGCAATTGCTTGTAATCCCGCGACGCCGGCGCCGATAATAAAAACTTTCGCCGGAGCAATCGTTCCGGCGGCCGTGGTGAGCATCGGAAAGAATTTCGGCAAGGCTGCAGCGGCATTAAGGATCGCCTTATAGCCGGCAATATTCGATTGCGAAGAAAGCACATCCATCGCCTGCGCTCGCGTGATGCGAGGGATTAGCTCCATTGCAATCGCCGTAATGCCGGTTTTTGCCAGCGTCTGCACGTACGCCGAATCGCCAAGCGGTGCAAGCAAGCCGACGAGAAGTGCGTCCTTTCGCATCGCCGCGAGCACGTCGTCGCTTGGTCGGCCAACAACGATGACGGCATCGGCACCCTCGACGAGACTGCGCGCATCGTCGAAGAGTGTTGCCCCCGCTCGTTCGTAGACCTCGTCTGGAAAGCCGGCGCGCACACCCGCACCGCGTTGCACGCGCAGTTGCGCGCCGCTCTTTATCATGCGCGTTACAACGTCTGGAACGAGCGCAACGCGGCGCTCCTTTTCCAAGCGTTCGCGCGGTATCGCCACGATCATGAACGGGTCGTTGGCGTGGGCGTCACAAGAACCCTGGTGACGCCCACGCATTACGTTAGTACCAGTCTTCCAGTAGGTTGCGGGGCTGACGTAGCCGAGGGTTCAACGGCGTTCGGATTTCATCGTTAAAAAAAAGACTCTCGACAACCGCGTTGTCTCAACATTCGCCTTTCCCACTCATGCTTTGTTGAACGCCGTTTGCTGGGCGACGATGCGCCAGTAATTCCGGCAGATTTCATCAGTCGCCCGACGCTAGGGAGTTGTCTCTTTGTGGCGCGAACTGTCTCGCGAATGAACCTTCGCGTCGTCTTTTTTTTCGCGGTAACCCTCGCCGTGGTCGCACTATTTGCGAGCCGTACGTCGGCGCCAGTCGCGCACGCGATCCCAAAGCCGACGAGAACGGAATTCCCAATGACGATTTCCATCGACGATCACGGCAAGCCGGTGACGCCGTTTCAAACGGTTCGTTCAATGATCATGAAGCCCGGCGGGCCCATCATTCATGGCGTGCCGGCGAACAATGTAGGGGCACCTGTCGCCGTGCTTTCATGTGATGCAGATTTTCACGATTGGGGTATGAAGACATGGTTCGCAATTCGTACTACGGTCTTGAATAACACTGGAATTCAACTTCGTTACACGCGAATCGTCTATAGAATTGAAAATGGCGGCGCCTATTCAGACGCGATATTGTTCGATTTAAAACCGCATGAGATGCGCACCTTTAGGCTCACTGACGGAGATCCAGATCCGATGGGCGGCGCGTCAAAGCGTTCCTATCCTCGTTGGATGCTATGTGGCGCGGGTCCCGCGCAAAAAGCGGATGGCACAATGCTCACGTTTGAGCCGGAGTTTCTCACACCCTAACGAGCCACGCGAAGTTCTGCCAGCAAGACAAGAATGATGCCGAAGCCGACGATGCCGGCGAGATGCGCCAGTAATTCCGGCTTCATGCGCCGGCCTGAGCCGAAAAATGCAATGAGTAAATCGGCGAGTGAGAGCATGAGCCCGACGCTGCAGATGATCATGAGTTGCAGGACATCACCGAGGTAGGCGCTAGCGATGAGGATCAAGCCGAAAAGACAATCACGTGCGCCGGTCGCACGGACATAGACGAATGCCTTGGCATCGTCGACGGCCACTCCGTACGATTGCGAGAGTGTCGCAGGAGCGATCAGCGCGAGTACTCCGATAACGAGAAGCGCGAACGCCGCGAGATAGCAGAGGGTGATGGCGAGCATATCAGGAGAGCGCGACGGTATTGTGCAGTGTGCCGATGCGTTCGATCTCGACGTCCATCCGATCTCCATCGCGGAGAAATTCGGGAGGAACCCGTGCGAAACCGACGCCGTCGGGTGTTCCCGTCGCAATAATATCGCCGGGGAGCAGCGTCATTCCGGCGCTGAGTTCGGCAAGAATGCGTGTAATCGGAAAGATCATCTGAGCCGTTGTGCTCGATTGCTTTTCAACGCCGTTTAAGCGAAAACGTATGCTCAATGATTGCGGATCAGGGATTTCGTCGGCCGAAACAATCCACGGCCCAACGGGGCACGTATCATCAAATGATTTTCCTTTAAACCATTGGATATGCGCGCGTTGCCGATCTCGGGCGGTGACATCGTTCAGGCACGTATAGCCGAAAATGACTCCTGGTGCATCTTCAATTGTGAGGTCGCGACAACGTTCGCCGATGACGACAGCAAGCTCCGCTTCGAAATCGTATTCGCTCGATAGGCGAGATTGCAAATGAAGTGTTGCTCCGGGAGCCGCAATCGCCGTTGGCGCTTTCGTGAAAAATGTCGGGACGTCGGGAAGTTTGAGCTCACGACCGGCAGCGCGTGCACCCTCTTTGGCATGTTCGAGATAATTGCGTCCGACGCAGAAGACGTTGCGTTGCGGGAGAACGGGCGCATCAAGGGTGACGCTGGCGAGTGGAATCGCCTCGGTCGTCATGCGCGACTCTCGCTCGGCGATGGGCAGTGCGATATAGTCGCGCATGGAACTGCACGCAATACGGCGGATGCTCTCGGCATCAAGAACACCCGGATGCGATTGATCGCCAATGCGATAGGTCACGTACTTCATCGTCCTGCCTGTTCGCGTCTGCGCGTCAGATGCCATTGGCCGCAGTACGTGCATTCGTAGGCATTGAGTACATCCCCCATGCCGTTGCTCAGCGCATGTGCGCGGGCAACTTCATAGGAGGGATGGGCGTCTTTTGATTCGCATGAGCGAATGCGATCGGCTTTCTCATCAAAAAACAACGCCCGCGGTAGCGGCGATCGCTGCTGCGGGCGATGTTTTCGAGCCATCGAACCGCTTATGGACGCTTCGTCGGATGCGGCGTCGGGTGTACGATTTTATTGAACGATGGGAGTTTTTGCGGCGTTTTCGCACGCGCTTTCGCTTTATCCATCATATCGTTTGCGGCTCCACGATCATTGCCCCACGATCCACCGGCATACAACAGTTTGATACTGCGCGAGATGTCGTGTGTTTTTGGATTGTAGTTATAGGTGACGCGAAACATTCCAACGGTCGCCGAGCCGTTCGGCTTGCGGATCCACATTTGCAAGACATTTCCGTACGTGTGATGGTTGAACGCCGCATCATTGGACCATTTTCCGTTTTTGACGCGGACGACTTGCCCAAGGCGATTCACCTCGACATCGAACCACGACATAAGCGGAACCTTTGGCAAGGTGAGAATGACGCGGGGTTTCGGCGTGGCCTTGGTGGCCGCCATCGCTCCCGGCGCGGCCAAGAAGGCCAAGGCGAGGATGGCGAGCATGAGGGCAAAACTACGATACTTCATCGGCGATACTACGCAAAGCGCGAGGAGTTAGTTCCGCGACATGGCGGCAAACACGTGGCCGCAGGCTCCGCAGGCGACGACGACCTGTAAATGGTCGCGCTCTTGCAATGACGACGTGGTGACCTCTTCGGCTGGTGTACCGCAGTGACGGCAGCGGGTTGAGGTCTGGCCGCTTTCGCGTTCAGGGTCGTTCACAGAGGCGATGTTAGGCCCGCCACGTGGTTGGCCCTTCCCTGCAAGGCTATGCATCGTCGCGCCGTCGAAGCCGAGCAGACCCATGTCCGCCCGTATCATTTCGTCCCTGTTGGTCCTCCTGTTGCTCGTCGCCAATCCGGCATCGGCAGCCCGTCAGATCGTGGACCTTCACCGGTTAGACGCGTATTTTGCGCTCTTCGCGCGCGACTCGGATGTCCCGTGGCGCGCCGCCCATGTTCGTTTGGATACCTATTCCAGCGCCCCGGTCGATTTTGCCGTGTACGCAGTCGATCCCGAAGACGTGCTTACCGCAGGCAGTAACGCACGCCCACGTGCCGTCGATACCCGCCATTTGCATCCGCTCGCCACCTGGCGATTCACGCCTCCGGGCGGCTATCAATTTCAGTCAAGTGAAGTGGAATTGCCGCTAGGCTCACGACAGGGCTTTTTCGTGGTTGAAGCGCGACGTGGAAATGTGGCGGAACAAGTATGGGTAAATCGCACGCGCATAGGATTGCTCTCGAAAGAGACGACCGATGCGATGGTTCTCTACGCAACCGATTTGGGAAGCGGACGACCCTATGCGCACATGCGCGTTCGGCTGCTCGTGAATCGGCGTTTTGAAACGCGTTATACGGATGCGCACGGGTTACTGCGCTGGACGCAACGCGTGCATCCGATTTTTGCGTTAGCTCGTTGGGGAGATTCGCGCGCGTTCTTATCGTTTTTTCCGCAAGCGCCATTACCGTCCACAATCGTCGCCGTGCGAACCGATGCTGCTGTCGTTCGTGCCGGCGAAACGCTTCACGTTGCCGGTTTTGCTCGCGCGCGAAGAGGCGTCGCACTCCATCCGGCGCGCGGTATGGTCGATGTTACGTTACGCAACGGCCCGACGCTCGTCGCGCAAGCGCGTGTGGCGCTCGACCAAGCCGGAGCCTTTTCGACGGCGCTAGCCGTTCCCGCAAATGCGACGGCGGGCACCTACGCGTTACTCGCGCAAACCGATGGCGGAGTTGGAAGCGCATCGGTCGATGTCGATGCGGATGTCGGCGGCTTAGAACTCGATGTACGTCCGAATTGTCGCGGAGTCTGCGATCCGAATAATCCTGTTCCCGTTGTTGTGCATGCAATGCGCGACGGGCACTCACAAGAAGGTATCGACGTGAACGCGACGGTGGTGCGGTCTCCGCATGGCTATGCGCTTGCCAATGACGAACGCGCTTGGGGAACGTCGAATTGGTACGATGCCGCCGTGCGCACGGATCGCGATGGCAATGCATTTTTTGAAATTCCGCGTCCGAACGATGACCTTGCTTCAACCTATGGCGTACGAGTTCGGTCCGGTGGTGCCACGGCAGTCACTCGTATCGTCGTTCCGACATCGTCCTCCGTTGTGCGCCTTTCGCTGTTCTCTCGAACGATATCGCTTGGAACATCGGTTGATTTTTCGGTCGATGCTTGGGACGTCGCCAACGGCCAAGCGCGCGGCGGCGAAAGTGTTGTTGTTCGTCTTGCGCACGGTCCTCAAGTGCAACAGCAAACCTTGACGCTGGACAAAGATGGGCACGCACAAGGGAGTTTTCGCAATGCCGACCTTGGTACGTCGATAATCACCGCGACGTTGACACGTCCCGGAAATTTTGCCATGGATGCAAGTCAGGTCTCGGTGGTTCCGCAAGCGAGTCAAGCGCAGATTGGAACGACCAGTCCGATGGTTACGATCACTGCATCGCGTTCGAACATTTCGTATAATCAGCCATTTTCGGTGCAAGCACGCTGTGCCGGGTCAGTTGGAACCGCGTTGCTCACCTTGGAAAGCGCATTAGGCGGGAACGAAGAAACGAGCACCGTTGAAAACGGCGAAGCCAACGTGCGTTTTTCGGCGCGAGACACGGTTGGCGAAGTGCGATTGGGAGCGGCCTTCGTTCGCGATGGAACGCTTTTGTGGAACGCGGTTCCGATCGAACTCAATGCGCCGGGGCGTCCGGTCACGTTACGCATTGCTCCCTTGTCGGCGGTGCATGCGGGAGCCGTCACGACCGTTCATCTCGAAGGTCTTACCGGGCGAGGAACCGTCGTCGTTCGTATTGCTAGCGGAGATCCATCGGGCGCTGCATCGTTTGAGGAGGCACCTGCATTGTTATCGGTTGGGTTAACCACCACGCAAACATCGGCACCGGGATATCCCACGTGGCATCCATGGGTGGATTCAAGCGGCCAGCACGCACAAGTCTTAGGATTTGTGCGTCGCACATCGCCACCGGAACCGGCGACGCTGGCCCAGGCGCAAACTCGAACCTTGCAGTGGTCGGTTATTCCCACGGATCTTGCGACCGTCGCGATAACGATGCCAACGGTTCCAGGACGCTATACGTTATCAATATTGAAAATCGCCGACGACGGTCGTGTCGGCGCAACACGAACACAGGTGACTATTCCATGAGGCCAGCCCCACACAGTGCGCGTCTACTTCTCCTCGATACCTATGGCCTGATTTACCGCGGTTTCTTTGCGCTTCCGCCGATGACGACACCCGACGGTACGCCGGTCAACGCGGTGTATGGCTTGGTGATGATGCTCAATCGCATTATTGCCGATGAGCGGCCGACGCATGTGATCGCCGCCTTCGATCGCGGTTTACCGGCGGAGCGACTTGCTCTGTTCCCGGGCTACAAAGCACAGCGCGACAGCATGCCGGATGATCTTCGTGCCCAATTTCCCCTTGTTCGCGACGTTTTTTCTGCGCTTGATATTCCGATTCTTGAAGTCGAAGGCCAGGAAGCCGACGATGTGATTGCTACGCTTGCCCGGCAAGCGGAAGAACTCGGCGAAGAGACGTTCGTCATTACCGGCGATCTCGATCTTTTGCAGATTGTTGATGCGCACACGACGGTATTGACGCAACGCAAGGGCATCAGCGATGTCGTTCGCTACACGCCGGAAGCTGTTGTCGCGCGTTTTGAACTGACTCCAGCGCAATTAGCGGATTATCGAGGGCTCAAAGGCGACCCATCCGATAATCTTCCGGGCATTCCCGGCATCGGCGAAAAGACCGCGATCAAATTGATGAAAGCTGCCGGTTCCCTGGATGCGCTTTTGGCACAGCCATCGCTTGCAGGCAGTCCTCGGCTTGAAGCGGCGATCACGCAGTTTGGTGATCAAGCCCGAATTTGTCGCGATGTATCCGTCATACGTCGCGATTTGCCGATCACGTTGGATTGGGATCGAGCAACGTATCGCCCGGCTTCGAATGACGATCTCTATCGTTTGTATTCCAAACTCGGCTTTAAATCTCAACTCGCGAAACTCTCACCGCCATCCGAGATGCCGCTATTTGCCGGTCAACCGGCGTTACACGGCGACTATCGCAGTTACGTTGCCGCAGTCGATCCTCCGGAGTATCGGCAACTGGCTGCGGATTTGGATGCGCTCGCCGGTGCGCAATCGTTGGCCCTTGCCTTGGCCGACGACGATGTTCTCGCAATAACCGCCGAGCAAGGAAAGGGCATCGCATTTTCTTGTGCGGCGCTCGCACATGAGCCGATTGCAGCGGCGCTACGTCATGCGCTCTCGACGGCAACAGCTCTCATCACGTACGATGCCAAGCGCATCGCGCGCCTCTTCTATAGCCGTGGCCTTGGATGGATTCATCCGAACGACGATGCCATGCTTGGCGCGCATTTGCTGGATCCTTCGCGAACGTTTTCCGATATCGGCGATGCGAGTGTCGCGGTTCTTTCCGTGACGTTGACGAGCGAACCGGCTGCGCGTGCCGATGCGACCTTACAATTAGTCGCGTCAGAGCGCGTGACATTGGCCGAGCGCAAGCAACTCCAGCTCTATGCCGATGTGGAAGTGCCAAGCGCACTTGTGTTGGCGAAAATGGAAGAGATCGGCATCCGTGTCGATCCGCATGCCTTAGAAGATCTTCGCGGCGAACTCGACGCACGTATCCGTGAACTCACCGAGGCCATCTACGCGCAAGCCGGCGAATCGTTCAATATCGGATCGCCGCTGCAACTCGGGCAAATTTTGTTCGAGCGGCTTTCCATTCCGGGCGGTAAAAAGAATAAAACGGGATGGGCGACGGGTGTTGAAGTCTTGCAGTCGCTTGCGCGATCATTTCCGATTTGCGCGCAGGTACTCGAGTGGCGTGAAGTGAGTAAACTCAAAAATACCTACGTCGATGTTTTACCGACGCTCATCGATCCACGTGACGGCCGCTTACATACGCAGTTTAATCAGACGGCAACGGCGACAGGACGTCTCTCCTCCACGAATCCGAATCTGCAAAATATTCCCATTCGAACGGAACAGGGCCGACGTATTCGTAAGGCGTTTGTTGCCCGTAACGACGACTGGGTCTTAGTTTCGGCGGATTACAGCCAAATCGAATTACGATTGATGGCGCATTTCTCAGGCGATCCGGCAATGATTGCTGCATTTGAAGCCGGGCACGATATTCACGAGTTTACGGCGCGTCAGATATTTGCCGTACCGGCGGAACTCGCAGTGAGCGATGAACAACGGCGAATTGCGAAAATGGTGAACTTCGGTTTGCTCTACGGCATGTCCGATTTTGGGTTGGCGCAGCGTTTGGATATCGATCGAGGCCCGGCGCGCGAAATAACGCAAGCCTATTTTGCACGTTTTGCTTCGGTGCGCGCATATATCGATCACACCATCGAACAGGCTCGTACCGATGGGTATGTTCAGACGTTGTTGGGCCGACGTCGGTATATGCCGGCGCTTTCTTCATCCAATCACGCGTTGCGAACCGCAGCGGAGCGCGAGGCAACGAATGCGCCGCTGCAAGGGAGTGCCGCCGATCTCATGAAGCTCGCGATGGTGCATATCGATGCGGCCCTGCGCGAACGTACATCGGATGCGGCAATGCTCCTACAAATTCACGATGAAGTGGTCTTGGATGTTCCCAAGAGCGAGGCCGTCGAGATTGCCAAACTCGTCGCCGATTGTATGAGAAACGCCTATCAGCTTCGCGTTCCCCTGGAGGTTACCGTAAAATCGGGCCCCAATCTGTATGATCGAAGCGAGATCATATAGATGCTAGCAATGCTGTGTGCGTGGCTCATTGCGCAGTCCGCCCCTGCTCACGAACAGTTCGTGGTCCAGGCTCCGAAGGCAACGCTAACGCTCGAAATTGCCCGCACCGAGGCGCAGCGCGAATACGGGTTGATGAATCGTCACTCGCTCGCGCCGCATACGGGGATGGTGTTCGTTTTTCCAACTGACGCCCAAGTGGCGTTCTGGATGAAAGATACACTCATTCCACTCGATATGGTCTTCGTCGGTCACAATGGCACGGTGCGCAAAATTTTTTCCGACGTTCCCGTCGTCGATCCCGCGTTGCCGGATGACAAGATTCCCTTGGAAACCGGTCGGGCAAACTATGTCATCGAGTTGGCGGCCCATGAGGCCGCAGCCGACGGCATTATTGTCGGGACCAAGCTCACGAGCTTGAGCGCCCTTTCGACGAATCAGTAAGCGTGCCCGAACTCCCCGAAGTCGAGACGATCGTGCGCGGCCTTCGGGGTGCGATTGTCGGCGAGCGTATCCAGGCCGTCGATATCCGGCTTGCCAAGATCGCCCAGGCGCCTCCGGGGGTCGATTTTGCGCGAGCACTGATCGGGGAAACCATCACCGGGGTGACCCGCCGGGCCAAATATGCGGTCCTTGAGCTTGCGTCCGGGCGTCGCCTGGTCACAAGTTTACGCATGACGGGCCGGCTCGTGGTGGGCAAGCCGGGCGAGGTAGCCTACCCGGGAACGCACATCGTTTTTACCCTAAAGCCCTTGAAAACACTGAGTTTTGCCGATATTCGGACCTTTGGGCGGATGCGACTCGTGGAGCCCGGGGACCCGTGGGATGCAAACTTAGGCCCGGAACCGCTAGAGAAGGCCTTTACTCCTGAGGCGTTTGTGAGTATGCTCTCCGAGCGGACGACGTCGATCAAGGTCTTGCTCCTGGATCAGCGTCGCATCGCGGGCATTGGAAATATCTATGCTTGCGAAGCGCTCTGGGAGGCGAAAATTCGCCCGAGTACTCCGGCCAAGGATCTGTCCCGTGCAGCGATGATTCGTTTGCATGGCGCGCTCATCGAGGTGCTCAGCCGAGCCGTCGA
Source organism: bacterium (assembly GCA_021778415.1). Classification (GTDB taxonomy): domain Bacteria; phylum Vulcanimicrobiota; class Vulcanimicrobiia; order Vulcanimicrobiales; family Vulcanimicrobiaceae; genus JAJYCL01. Next base: position 91,445 of record JAJYCL010000004.1, read on the forward strand.
GATGCGTGGAAGCAGCATTGACGATTACGTTGATGCCGACGGATTGCGCGGCGGGTTTCAAAATGTACTCGCGGTCTACGGTCGCCTCGGCCAGCCGTGTACGCGTTGCGGAACACCGATACAACGATCGGTGCTCGCGGGGCGCGGGACATGGTGGTGTCGGATGTGTCAACCTCGTTCGCGAAAAAAAATTAGAAAGTAGGAACTTCATCATCTCTACGATGGAAATTGCTCCCCCGGAAATTCACGAAGAAGAAGATCAACTCGCACTCGAACAACGGCTCTACGAAGAGTCGCTCCGTGTGCTGGACGAAGGCCAAGTTCTCAACGGCGTCATCGTTCAAAAAGACAAAGACGAATTGCTCGTCGATGTCGGCGGAAAATCGGAAGGCGTTTTGCCGTTCCGCGAACTCTCGCTGGCAGTAGAACCAAAACTCCTCAAAGTCGGCGACCGCCTCGAAGTCATGGTGCATCGCATCGATGAACTCGATGGTACGCTCTTTCTCTCCGAACGTCGCGCTCGCGCGCTCAAGACGTGGGAGAAAGTCATTGAAGCGCATGAACACGATCAAGTGATCGAAGCAACGGTAACGCAAGTCGTTAAAGGCGGCGTTCTCGTTGATCTCGGTATGCGCGGCTTTGTGCCTGCATCGCAGATTCGTCGTCAGCCGGTCGGAAATCTCGACGAGTTGATCAATCAGCGACTTCGCCTGAAAGTCATCGATCTCGATCACAAACGTCATCGCGTCGTTCTCTCGCAACGCCTCGTTCTCGAAGAAGAGATTAAGGCGAAAAAGCAAGAGCTCATGGACACGATGGAAGTCGGTCAAATTCGTGAAGGTGTCGTCGTTCGACTTGCCGATTTCGGCGCGTTCGTCGATCTCGGTGGCATTGACGGCCTCATTCACAATAGCGAACTCTCGTATTCGCGAATCAAGCATCCGTCCGAAGTCGTCAAAATCGGCGACACGGTCAATGTCGAGATTATGAAGTTCGATGCCGAAGCGAAAAAAGTCAGTCTTTCGCTCAAGCATGCGCTTCCCGATCCATGGGATCAGCATGCGGATAAACTCTACGAAACTCATAAGCTCGACGCGGCCATCGTAAAGGTCACGCCGAATTATCTGCTCGTTGAGCTCGTCCCCGGCATTCTTGCCATGGTTCCCAAGGGCGAGTTCGATGCGTCGGCACAATTCGTCGTCGGTCAACCGGTCGACGTGACGATCCTGACGGTCAACCATCAGACGCGTCGCATCACGGTCTCCATCCAGCACGTTGCCGATATCTCTCCAGAAGAGATCGAAGCGCTCGCTGCCGGTGAAGAAGCCATTGGGATCGATCCGCTGCCGGATGAAGATCCGCTCATGGCGATTGCCGAGGAGCCCGCAGCGCAAGCCTAACGGCATAACGCAGCACAACAAGACGCCCTCGACATCATCGCGATGCCGAGGGCGTCTGTACGTTTCCGCCTTCTCCGTATTACACTGCCACAAAGGGGAACTATGACGAGCGCGATGCGATTAGGGTTGACCGGCGGTATCGGCAGCGGTAAAAGCGAGGTCGCGCGTCGTTTTGCACAGCGCGGTGCGTTGCTGATCGACGCGGATGAGCTGAGCCGAGAAGCCGTTGCTCCGGGAAGTCCCGGATTAGCCGAAATCGCTCACCTGTGGCCCGCAGTGGTTCGTAAGGATGAAACCTTAGATCGCGCGGCGTTGGCGCAGATCGTTTTTGATGACGAACATGCGCGCGAAAACCTCAACGCGATCATTCATCCAGAGGTGCGACGCTTGGCTGCCCAGCGAGAAAATCTCGCGAAACCCGGCCAGCTTATCGTGCATGAAGTCCCGCTTCTTTTTGAAACCGGATATGACGCGCTCGTCGATGCAAGTCTACTGATCATTGCTCCGTATGCCGATCGCATCGCTCGCGTGATGAATCGTGACGGAATCGCCGAAGATCAGGTCAAAGCGCGTATCGCCGCGCAAATGTCACCGCAAGAAGCGCGCTCTCGCGCGACGTATGTGATTGTCAACGATGCGGGGTTGGAGCAGCTGTTGGAACGGGCTGATGAAATGTACGACACGGTGTTGCGCGCGGGCCGCACGGAATAACGGCTGGCGTTGGCGACGCGTTCGGTTTCGGAGCGACGCGAGCTAACGGCGCAAAACGCGAGACGAGAAAGCTGGCCGTGCCGCCCCGTGGACGTTGCATATATCCTCGTGCGATAACGACTTCGCCAGGAAGAACTCCGGAAAATATTTTTCGAAAGAGAAGCACGTTGCCGGTCGGATCGGAGAGCATTTGCGAATTTGGCGATAATACTCCGGAGACGGTTACCGGTACGCCATCATGAATATGCTGCAGAGCGCTGATCGGCAAGGGAAGCGAAAGATGTAATGGCACGGTGACGCTTTGTTGATTGTGCTCGGTGAGCAACGTTGCACGCAATGCATATGTTCCCGCGTGAGGAGCAAGGCCGTTGCCGAGAATGCCGTTCCAATCATAGGTAACCAGCGGATGCGCTCCGGGAAACAAGGTTTTTTGATGCCCTGGTATCGTTGCGATGCCATTAAATGCCGGGATCGAATGCCATACCGTTTTCCCATCACGAAGAAGTTCTAACGTGTATTCGTTGGGTGAAGCAAAGCGCAATGCGAGTGGACGCGTTCCGGCATTATCGACGACGATCACAAACGACGTATCGTCGAGCAAATCAAGTGACGCACGCTTGATTTGAATCGAAAGGTGAAGTGGTAGCGGAGTGCTTGCAAGGAGTGTGCAGGCCGCTGCGATGCACAATGCGCGAAGAAACGTACGCATTACACGAAGACTCCGTTGCGCATGCGCGCCGATCCGCCGACAAAGACATCGCGTAAACCCGTCGGCAAGCTTCGTGGAATCGCGTACGTCGCCGTATCGGTAAACGTCTCTGCACCGAAAACGATGAGATCCGCATCGAGTCCCACTGCAATTGTTCCGCGCGATTTTTGGCCGAAAATTCGCGCCGGAAGCGAGGTCATTCGGCGCACGGCTTCTTCGATGCTGAGTGTTGTTTTTTTGCGGACGAACCGACCAAAAATGCGCGGCATCGTTCCGAATGCTCGGGGATGAACGAGATTGGGAAGATTGCCGGAGATTTCAAGGGGAACGGGAGCGGCACTGGTGCCGACGCAACAGAAATCGGCCGACAGTACCGTTGCGAGATCGCTTTCATCGAGAGAAAAGGCGAACACGCCGAGGCTATCGCCAAGTTCGGCGAGGAGTTCGACGGCCGCACGCGCCGGCGGCAGGCGCCTGCGCCGTGCAATTTCATCGAAGGGTAAACCGAGTAATTCGGTGTGCGTTTCATCATCGATATGAGCGAGCACGAGATCGCGCCATGCAAACCGTCGGGCGACATCGAGTTGAATCGCGAGGGCCGCTCGGCGCTGTGGTTGCGAGAGTTGCAAGGCCAGTGCATTGCGCTTCGGCAGCGTTGCAGGCAGCAGATCCGAGAGGCGCATCCAGACGGCGATATAGGGGTACATATCGACGGTGACATCGATGCTGGAACGTCGTGCCGCGTCGATTCGTTCGAGAAGTTCATGGACGCGGCCGAAGTTTCGCTTCCACTGTGCTTTGAGGTGGGTGATGTGGACGGAAAATTGCCCGCTACGAGCAAGGGCTATGGCTTCGTCAACGGCCGTAACAACCTCATCACCTTCATCGCGCAGGTGGACGTGGAGCCGTCGGATGCCCGATTCTTGCGCGGCGGCGAGGAGCGCCGGCTCAAGATACCCGCGACGAAGATCGATCGAGAGGCCGACCGCTCCGGCGGCGGCTTCGCGGACCTTGGCGACGGTCGTTCCGGCTGCTAAGGGCAGGGCACGAACCGGGAGGCCCGCAAGATCCTTGACCCCCGGAGCCTCGCTGCCACAGCCGCCGATGATGGCCGTCGTGATGCCTTGGCCGAGAAGGCCGCGTAGATCGGGTCGGTCCAGCCAGCTGGCGTGCGCACTCGCGTTGCTGTCGATGAACCCCGGAGCGAGGATCATCCCCTGGCAGGGGATGCGGGTATGCGCCGCATGCTCGCGCAGATCGCCGATGAGGGCAATTTTCGAATCGACGACGGCAACATCGGTGCAAAACCCGGGGCCGCCGCTCCCATCGAGGATTTGAGGACCCTCAAAAATCAGGTCGATCATGCGGTTTGATATTGCATTGAACGACAGGCGCTCGCTCGGCAGCTAAGGTGACAGGGTAGCCAAGTCGTGGCGGTATGGAGGAAGAGATGCAAGAGAATAAACCAATCGTTCCGGGGATGTCGGTGCGTGAAGCGGGTCGTCTCGGCGGAGAGCGGGTGAAAGCCAAATACGGTCCGGAATATTTCGAACAGCTTGGACGTCGCGGCGGCCAGGCGACGAAGACCAAATATGGTCCGACTCACTTCGAGAATATCGGCCGAAAGGGTGGCTCGGCCAAGCGAATTACCGAGGTGTAGCTCTCGAAGCCCCACAAACTCGGGCCATGGCGGCCTCGGCAGATGCCTTGACGTCTGCCCGGCTGCTCCCGCCATCGCCCTGGATGGTTGCGATGAGCCCTTGATGCGTGGAGAAGACGAATTTCCCCGAATCATATTCCACAAGCGAGCATGGATTGCCGGAGACATTATGCGTCCCAAAGCGGATCGCGAACGTCTGTGTCGGCCATTCCGAAAGTAGCACGTGAGCTCCATGTTGGCCGTCGTATTCGATGGCGATTCCGCGCGTCGAGGGCTTATCCGGGCCACCAAGCGGCGGAAGGACGGCGTACACCTGATGCTCTGCCAAAGGAAGGAACGGGTGGAGCCGTGTTTGCGTCATCACCTTTGCGAGCGGCATCGTCACGCCACGGTCCTCAATGAGCATCGGCGTTGCCGATGGGGTAGGTGACGGAGCCGGCTGCCGTGCGCCGCAGGCAACGAGTACAGCAAAAGCGAGTACGGCAAACACGCGAGCAACCATGGGACCGGGATTCCTCCGAATCAATGAGATGCCTGCGACGGTTTGTGCTGGATGAGGACGCTGCCGTCGACGCTGGTGAGGTGGACGGTATTTTTGTTGAAATCGATCACCGCACCGCCGATTTTAAGGACGCGATTTCCGGTGCGCAAAAAACTTGGGTGATCCAAACGCATAAGATGCAAGGCGTTCGTCCAGATCATCTCATCGGTTTCAAAGCGTTCATCGGCTTTGGGATCGGCACGCGTGATCACCACTTTGCCCGTTGCGGTAAAATCTAAGGATTGGGTGTTGAGCGTAATTTCTTGCGCCGTAACATGCATGTATGGCTTGCCATTTTTATAGACGACGCCATTGTGGATGCCTTGAATCGTCCCGGCGGTACCATCTGTTGAAAGTTGCGCATGGGTGTAATCGAAGGTCCACGATTTGGTGGAAATTTTGTTGCCATGCATCGTGCCGCCATACAGATCCATTCCTTGCTGCGTCGGTAACGCCGGCAGATCGTTTCCAGCCAGGGTGATGCCGAGAATAATAAACACCCCGAATGCAACGCCGCTGCTCAGCGCAATAAGTTTCCAGGGCCAGCGTCGCCAATTAGCCATCGGTTGTCTCTCTTTGTCTGCGCTGAGCAAGCACGAGCACAACATAAAAGAACGCGAGCATCACGATGACCGGCGTCGGGCCATAGCGAGCAAACGGCGATCCGGTCGGCAAACCGATCAGACCCGTGACGACGGCCTGCGTCGCAAGATGACTTCGCTCGGTGTAGTTTCCCGTTGGGGCGATGATGCCGCTGATTCCGGTTGAGGCCGCGCGCAACAGCCAGGTGCCGTTTTCAACGGCGCGGAGCTGCGCAATTTGTGCGTGAGCATAGGGTCCGGCCGATGTACCGAACCATGCGTCGTCGGTGGAAACGGCGAGCATCTGCGCGCCGTTGGCAATTTGCGCATGGGCGAGATCGGAGAACGCCGACTCCCAACAAATCAGCGGAGCAAAAGGCAGCGCGCCGCTATCGTAGACACCATCGATATGACCGTGTGCGAAATTCCCATTGAGCTTTCCAACATAGGGAAGCCACGAAAGAAACGCGCTTCCCGGAAACGATTCGGCATACGGTACGAGTTGTCGTTTTGCATAGGTTGCCGCGAGTGCTCCGTTCGCATCGAAAATATAGAGCGCGTTGTAGATGCCGTTTTCATTGGCAAGCAAACTGCCCACGACGAGCGTTGCGTGCGTCGAACGGGCGAGCGCACCGAAGCGCGCAAGCAGCGATGGATCGCGATTCAGTTCGGTGGTGATGACGGTCTCAGGCCAAAGAATCATCTTCGGATGGTGCTGTGCCGCAGCTTGCGTGAGCGTCGTGTAGCGCGTAATTGCCGTTTGCAGTGAATCGGGCTGCCATTTGAGCGATTGCGTAATGTTGCCTTGAATGGCAGCGACTTCAATAGTTGGCGATGGTGCGTGGCGGGCGGGCCAAAAAATCCATGCAAGGGTAAGGGCAACGGCGATCGTCGCGTAGGTCGTGAGCATCGGCACAAGAGTTTTGCGACGTAGTGCGTCGGCCGCGTAAAAGCCGAGCAGGCAAAGCACAAATGTGATGCCGTATGTGCCGATATATGCAGCGAACACCACAAGCGGCGAATTCGCTTGCGAATAGCCGAGTTGCGCAAAAGGAGCCCCTAAGACGCCGACGGAGCGTCCCCATTCAAAAACCGTGAATGCGCATGCTCCCGCAAACGGCAACAATGCTGCCGGTACGCGCGGTGCAGCAAAGCGAATACTTGCGGCTACGGCAGCGAAGGCCAGCCCCTCGAGCATCGCCGGTAAAAGGATGACCGCAGGCCAGAACGGGCCGACGTACCCACCGACGGTCGTCGCAAACCACGAGAACGAGACCGCAAAATAGACGATTCCCGCGAACCATCCGAGCAGAATGGCACGTTTGTAGGATGCGTTCGTTGCCGTCCAGAACAGCGCCGCCGCGCCTACAGGCGCGAGCCACGCAGCGTTAATCTTCGGAAATGCCGCTGCGAGGGCAAGGGCGCCGCACATTGCAATGAGTGCGTCGCGAAGGCGTCCGGAGGAATCAATGGTTCGCAAAGTCGGTTTTCTCGTACTCGTTTTAGCCTGTGTCGTTGTGTCGTGCGGACGTCAAGTGACGCCTAATCGGACCAGCGCCCAGGGTTCGGGCTTGCCCTCGGGGTTCATGCTGGTCAAATACACTGTAGCTAACGGCTTCGATTTCAATAACGTTCGCTACGATGTAGTGTTCAACACGACGGGCACGGGGACTCCCTACGCGCTCCTCTCAAGCGGGTATTCGAATTACAGCTTAGGATTTATCGTCGGCAACAATCTCGGATCGTTGACGCCAAGCGGCTGCACGGGGACCTGCGTCGCCGTCGTGCAGTATCTCCCGCAACCCGGCGGTGGTGCACCGCGCGTTCTTCCGCTGCTCTATACGCCGCAGCAACTGCAATTTAACCCCAACAGCAATGGCTTGGGCACGGAATTTTCGATTACGTTTAGCCGCGCACTCGCCTTTGGCATCGGTACACCGAGCCCAACAGCATCGCCCACACCGACGCCCGTCCCAACGGCAACGCCGACTGCGGCGCCGTCGGCATCGCCCTCCGGTAGCCCGACGCCAAGCCCGACACCGACATCGCTGCCGTCACAGGGTACGTGGTACTTTAATTTTTTCACGACCGATGTGAATAATAACCCCATCGATGCAATCGGCGCCAACGGCATCCAGGATGTCTCGTTTTCTCAACCCTTGGATACGACGACGGTGTTCGATCTGACGCAACCCGTTACGGGACAGCAGCAAGTCACACCGCCGCAAGCGCAAATCTACGCCTGGGAAATCGCAAACACGCCGTAGATTCGGTTAGAAATTAAAGCCGCTGGGGATGATTGGCCCGTTTTGGCCGACGCCGAAGTTGGCGGCGCGATTCGGGAAGGCGAGAATATCGACGGAGACGTTGACGATCTTGAGCGCTTGATTATATTGCAGTCGCAGTTCATAGCAATCGCCGATGATGTGACTGAAATAGATCGTCTTGTTGATGATGCGCCCTTTATTCTTCCAATCGAAGGTTCCGACGAATTGAATTTGCCCGCCACGGCCGAAGGGTGACGACACTTGAAACGTCGTCGGCTGAAAACCTTGGCCCGAGCCCGGGCTAAATGCACCGCCGAGTAAGACCAGCGAACGCGGTGACGGCTTGGCGATAAGGTTGTAGGAGACGGGTTGTGCCTGGCCGTTAAAGAGTGTGGAAAAATTCAACGTTCCCGAGTACACGTCGCCGTTGAAAAAGCGCAACGTATCTTGCGCCGATTTGGAATTGATCGACGAGAGCAAATCGAGTTGCGAGAACGGGACGGTTGCCGGGCCGTTAAAATTTGCTTCGTTATACGACAGCGTATTGGCGAAATGTCGGCCGATCGGGGTTTGTAGGGTAATAGCTTGCTGAATCGAGGCTTTCATATCGCCCGTTCCGTAGGCATATTGCGTGACATTCAGATTTGCCGAGAGATCGCTGTTGTAGACGCGATAGACGGCGGGGCCAACGGTAAACGCTAAGGCGGCGCGGCTTGTGGCAAAGGAATCGATGGCTTCGCTGTATTCGCCAACCGTGAAGTTCCCTTGAACCGGAACAATAAAATGCGGGAAAAACTGATTAGGTCGAATCGTGATTTCGGGGAGCTTCGAATAGCCGAACGGTTGAGCAGAAAAGTTCTTATCGAAGGTAACGGTGGTATTGGTTTTTCGCCCGACGATGTTTGTGGTATTGGTGAAATGTGCGGTGGAGTTCGAACTTGAAAAACCGCCGTAACTCGTTTGACTGGTGTTAAAGCTATAATTCAGTTGATTGCTGAGGCCGGCGCGAAATTGTCGCGTATCGGAGAACGAAAGCGCCGTTGAAGATGATTGCGATCCCGTCGACGAGCGCGTGAATCCATAGGCTTGCTGCGCGTGCAAGCCGGTATGCGTAATCATCCCGTTGAGCGATGTCGACGGCGGCAGATTCGTCAGTGGCCCATATGCCGATTGATAGTTTAGGCCGAATTGTCCGCGCAATGTTTGCGAGAAATTTTCCGTCTCTTGGGCTTGAAGATTAAACGTCGTTGTCTGGACGCGACGATCACGGATGCCGTAGGCATTGACGGAGAGCGATCGCTTGCCGTTTTTCTTCGTGTAAAACCCGACGTAGCCCAACCCTAAGCCGACCTTCGTGAAATAATCGACGCGATAATACCCGTAATAGTATTGGTCCTTGCCGAAGCCTAACTGGGTTTTGATCCAGAATCCTTCGGGCTCATCGTAGCCGACAAGCGGGAAATATGATGGACGGCGGGTTTCATCGACCACTTGACGCAACGGAATGACAACGAGCGGAAGAAAGAAGACCGCCGCGGCACCAAGCCACAAAATGACACTGTGGATGACGATTTTTTGGCCCGGATACACATCCATCGTTTTTCCGGTCATGTGATAGCCGGAACGCCAGCGCTCGCAAGTCGTGATAAAGGCGTCTTTGCCGTGCGCGACTCCGCCGGCATCGGTATGTAAATCGGTCGCTTTAAAATGCACGAGCCCTTGATCGACACCTTGATCGCTCGTTCCACGCCCGCCGGTGAGTTTCGCCGTTTGCGAGATGGTATCGAAGACGATGGTGTTGCCCTGCAGAATCGAATCGCGATTGTGATTGATGATGTAGGGATGCCCGGTGATGGTTACGGTGCGGAGCCCGTCGAAATGCGCACGATCACCGACGATTTCTCCGGTCGCGTAAAAGATATGGACATTGCCGATGGCATCGCCGGGTTTTCCTAGGCTCGTATTGCCATCGACTTTATCGGAAAGGATCGCAATATCGTTTGGCGGTAGCGTCGGCGCACCCGATGGCGCGGCGAGCGGCCCGGGCCGCTGCACCCCGCCGGCTGGCGGAATGGGTGGCGGAGTTTCACCACCGCGAACGAGAAAAATCGGACTCGGATTGGCGTTTGCATCGGGAGTTGGCGTCGGTACGGGCGGTGGCGTCACGTGCGCCGGTGTCGGCATGCCGAACGGCATGGGAGTGGGCGAGGGCCCGAATGGATTCGCACTCGGCGTCGGTGACGGTGTTGCCCCGAGCGGCGTCGGCGACGGGCTGACGAGTGCCTGAGGTGTGGCTTGGGCGACGAGCGTTTGGCTTGCGATGCTTTGCGCGCAATTCGCGCCGCGCATGATCTGCATCACATGATCGTTGAGTCGATGTTGGATTGCCGCCGGAGTCGGCATGGTTTGCACGAGGACGGCAAATGCACAGAGGAGTGCAACGAATGCGGATTTCCATTTGATCGGTGCTATTCGAAGCGGCGCGTGAAATTGCCGGATCGCCAAGACAACGCGAAGTTCGGCGCTTTCTAGGGCGACATCGTTGGTGGCAACGGCGTGCGTGGGCGAGTGTGCGAACGCATGCACCGAAATCGGCGAGGCGAAGAGCGCGACAAATGCCAGGAGTACCGCGCAAGCGATGAGGCTGCGGCGCGAAGCCAAAAATGAACGCATCGGCTTCAGTGCTCTTCTAACCAGAGTAAGATAAGCCCAGCCACGCCAAAGGCGATGTTTGGAATCCACGCTGCAAGCTCGGGTGGAAACGCGTTGTTACGTCCGAGAGCTGCGAATGCCGAAACCAACAAATAATAGGCAAAAAACGCGCCCATGGCCAGGGCCATTCCGACCATGCGCCCACGCTTGCCAAAGCGCAGCGCTAGCGGAAGCGAGAGCAACACTCCGACGACGCAGGCAAACGGCCACGCCGTTTTATCGGCGAGATTAATTTCTAAATTCGCCAACGCAGTGCCGCCGATCCCTTGAGATTTCAACGCGTTGACTTGTGCGCCCAGAGCCTTGGAGTTCATCGTCCACGGATCGCTGTTTGCCGTCGACATAAACTGCGCGGCGGTCTCACCTAAGGGGAGGCCGATATACATCTTCTTAATTTTTTGCTGCGCGACAACGTAGCCTTTATCGTTATATCGCGTTTGAATCGCATCGTGAAGTTCCAGGCGACCGTTTTCTAGCGTTCCCGTATTCGCTTGAACGGTTTCATTCCACCAGCCCGTGCGCCCGGGACGAAAAATCTGCACGCCTTGCATCGTTTTATTATCCGGCAAGAGTTGCGTGACGTAGAAGACGTTATTGGTGTCGGGATCTTTGCGGAAGAACTGCGGCTCGACGGGGAGCGAACTCGTATGATAGATAATCTGATAGAAGGTGCGTGTGGATTGATCGACAGCCACCGGCGCGATATATTCGTTCATCAAATACGCGAGTATGAAGGTAACGATGCCAAAAAGTAACGGCGTAATCGCAAAGCGGCGAATGGAAACGCCGGCAGTGCGCATCGCCGTGATTTCTGAATCGCCCATGAGCCGGCCCATGGCAAGCAGCGTGGCGAAAAGCGCAGCAAACGGAAAGGCCATCGGAATTGCTTGCGGCACGCGGAATACGACGAATCGCAGCACCAAAAAAATTGGCGCATGTTGATTGATGATGTAATCCGCAGCGATGAAAAAAATGTTGAGCGCCCAGAAGAGCAAGAACGCCGAGAACGCAAAAAAGAACGGCCCGAGCAATTCTTTGAACACGTACGCATCCATAATGGGAATGCGAAGCGACAGGCGCTTTAAGCGTGGAAATGGACGCGTTGACGAGTAGGTGGCCATCCCGCGGCGGCTAGTAGCTCTGGTAAGCGTCGACGACGCGAGCGACGTACGCTTGCGTTTCCGCGAACGGTGGAATGCCATGATAGGCATCGACGGCACCGGGCCCGGCGTTATAGGCCGCCGCCGCCAGCGCAATATTCCCGTGATACCGTGCGAGCATCGAAGCCAGGTAGGCCGAGCCGCAGCGAACATTTTGCGTGGGATCGAAGGGGTTGCTGAGACCGCAGGCCTGCGAGGTGGCGGGCATCAGTTGCATCAGGCCTTGCGCGCCAGCAGCGGAGATCGCATGGGCATCGCCCGCCGATTCGGCCATGAGAACGGCGCGAATTAAGCCAGCCGGCGCGTGTGACGTGGCCGCCCCATCGGCGACGAGGCTATCGATCTGGGCCGGGGTCATGGCGCGTGGCGCATAGGGAAGATATCCGGAGCCGCCGCAGCCGAAGAGAAGAGCCAAAGCCAACCAGGGAGCGATACGCCGCATCCCACCTAGCCTACCATGCTCTGCCCCACGCTCAAAGGGATCTCGGCGCACTCTCATCAGATTCCTAACGTACCGGGCGAGCCTGTCGTGCCCCTCTCTCGCGGGCGTCGAGCAGGCCAAATGCCGAGCACGCGAAGCGCCGATGCTTCCCCCGTCGTGTTAGGGCGTGCCCGTGTAGCAGTTTAATGACGACCGCCCGCTGGTAACGCCGATGGGGCCTATGGTCGTCGCTGTTTGGATCATGATGTTGGAAGCCGTTCATGGGACAAGCGACAGCGGGGTGTTGACGGCCTCACATTTTGTAAGGTATGTTTGCTTTTCGGTGAGAATCATCTCGAAACGGCGATTACGGGAATTTTGGAGCGACCACCCCGACGCTAAAGAACCGCTCGAGGCATGGTACCGCGTCGCAAAGTACGCGGTATGGAGAAATCTCGCCGAGGCCCGCGCGGTCTATCCTCATGCCGACAGCGTCAAAGGGTATACCGTGTTCAATATTCGCGGAAATACGTACCGCTTGATCGTCAAAATCGAATACGCGCTGCAAATCATCTTTATTCGTTCGCTACTAACGCATAATGAGTACGATAGAGGAGTCTGGAAATGACCGCAACGGCAGAATACGCCGCGTTGCTAACGGAAATTCGTCCGGAAGTTATTCGCAGCGAGGCGTCCTATCAGCGTACCCTTAAGCGTGTCGAGACGTTAATGGAGCGCTCGCACCGATCTTCGGCGGAAAATAAAATGCTTGCGCTTTTAGCCGCCCTCATCGAGGAGTACGAAGACAGTCGCGAGCCCATCGGCGACTCAACTCCGCTTGCGGTTTTGCGCGAACTTATGGCTGCGCGCGGCATGTCGATCGCTGATCTTGGGCGTTTGCTTGGTTCGAGCGGCCTAGCTTCGCAAATCTGCGCTGGAAAACGTGGCTTAAGCAAGGCGAATATCGCGAAATTAGCGGCACATTTTCACACAAATCCGAGTGTTTTTTTGAACGCTTAACGCCATGCGAAGGCTGTGCCTAAGCCAGCGGTCACGCACGTCTTTGTCGGCCGAGGAAATCCGGAGCCGGTTTCTTTAAAGCGCTACGGCGTGCCGGTGTAGCAGTTTAGTGACGACCGCCCGCTGGTGACGCCGACGGGCAGGACGTAGTGGTAGGCGCCGTTCGGAAATTCGGGCGTTGGGCTGGTGATGCCGTTACACGAATCGAGTTGCGAGACGGAAATGATGTTGCCGTTGATATCGCGGCCGCCATAGATCGGATAGCCATCGAGGGCGATGCCGATGAGGTGCGATGGGCCCTTTGCGCCGTCGATCTGCGCGGTCAAACAGTTCGGCACACCATGGTAATGCCACAGATAGCCGGCCGAGACTGGCGTGGGATGCGAATTGCATTGGTCAATGAACGCGGCGGTTTCACTCGTGCCGTTGTTGGTAAACGTGTAGGAGACGTTGTCGCTCATCGCCGGAGTTGCGAAGCCGTTGCCTTCATACGCATTGAAAAGCGCTTCGCCCGTTAGCATGTAGCCGATCGCGCCCATGTTCGTCGTTGTCGTCGCGACGGCTTTGCTCGGGCAAGTATTGACTGTCACCGTTTGCCCCATGATGCTTGAAAGCGTGAAGGGCACGAGTGACATCGGGGTGTTGCTCACGGGCGATGTGGCAACGGTGGTGGGATACTGAGCGCTGTCGGGTGCGAGATAATAATCGGCGTGGTACGCTGGAATGCCGGTTGTCTGCAGCGTCATCGTGCAGCTCGTTGGGAAGCTGACGGTGACGCCGCTCCATTTCGCGGCCTTGTATGCGGCAACATACGATGTATCGCCGGGAGTCGGCGTGGTAGTTGCCGTTGCTGTCGGCACAAGCGAGCTTGAACCATTGGCGCTACCGGCGCCGCCGCATCCGGCAAGTACTGCAAGAAAAAAAAGTGCGATCGCTCTCATGAGCGCAACCGTAGCCCGCGAGTCTTGCCACCATCTGTGCCGCTTCACAATCTCGTCACAGGATCGCAGACGGATTTCGGCTCTGGCGAACTGACCGCCCCGCCGTTCATGCGCTTCCCCGTGCTTGCCTTCGTCCCAGGTCTGGGCGTATAGTGGTGAGAAGTGGTGTGAAGTGGAGTCTCAGGGAGGTTTGATGCTGGCGGAGCTACCGCGTTTTGTAGGCTCGGTGGAGCACGCCCTCGATGACAAGGGGCGTCTCATTGTTCCTGCGCGGTTTCGTGAGCGGCTCGGGACGGGCTTCGTCCTGACGATCGCCCAGCCAGATCCTTGCCTGGTCATGTATCCGGCCCAGACCTGGGCCGAAGTCTGCCAACGCTTGCAGGAGGCCCCTCGTAAAGACGAGCGTTTCCGCCGGTTCGTCCGCTATCTCTTTGCCCACACCGATGAAGTCGCGTGCGATTCTCAAGGGCGCCTCGGCATTCCCAGCGCGTTGCGGGCCTACGCCGGCATCGAGCGCGATGTGATCTCCGTAGGGTCGCTCACCCGCGTTGAAATCTGGGCCAAAGAACGCTACGCCGCTCATGCCACCCCGGGAGACGAGGCAGCCGATTTTGCGGCCGACCTCGGATTGTACTGATGTGGTTCGGCGATGAATCACATTTCGGTCCTCTACGCGCCGGCCTTGGAGCATCTAGCGATCCGACCGGATGGGGTGTACGTCGACGCGACCTTTGGGGCGGGCGGGCATTCATCGGGCATTCTGGAGCAGTTGGGATCGACGGGCCGCCTCATCGCGTTGGATGCGGATCCGGATGCCGTTCCGCGTGCAGCGCAAATTCACGATCCGCGCTTCACCTTCGTTTCCGAGAATTTTCGACGATTGGATTCAGTGCTCGACGATCTGGCGATTGGCAAAATCGACGGCGTCCTCTTCGATTTAGGAGTGTCATCCATGCAGTTTGACGTTGCTGATCGCGGCTTTTCGCTCCAACAAAAAGCGCCGCTGGACATGCGCATGAATCCCTACACCGGGAGAAGCGCTTTCGATGTTCTTGAACAAGCGTCCGAACGCGAGCTTGCCGATATCTTCTATTTATTCGGCGAGGAACGCGCGGCCCGACGCATTGCCCACGCGATCGTCGCTCGACGCGAAAATGGAACGCTCCCCAATACCACAACGGAATTTGCGGGCTTTATTGCCGGCGTTTTGCACCGCCCGGGAAAACGCGAACGCATTCATCCGGCAACGCGCGTCTTTCAGGCATTACGCATCGCCGTGAATGAAGAGCTTGATGCATTACGCGAAGGCATCGCGCAGGCAATTGGTCGTCTGGCCAGTGCCGGCCGCGTTGTGGCGATCTCGTTTCATTCGCTTGAAGATCGGATCGTCAAGCAAACCTTTCGCGGTGATGAACGGCTCAGTGTCATCACGCGCAAACCCTTGATTCCAGATGATGCCGAGATGATGGCAAATCCTCGAGCACGGAGCGCAAAACTCCGGGCCGCAGAAAGAAAGGCAAGCTAACGTGATTCACGCGCAACAGATCGCGCACGAACCGCGCATATCGAACCCACGCCGTGCCAAAGGTGCGACGGCTTCGCGCATGAAGGCGCACCAACGCGCACGCTATTCCACGATCGTTCGCTTTTCTCTGGTCTTGCTTCTCGGCTTTGGATTCGTGATGGCATACGTTACGCTAACGGCAAATTTGACATCGCTCTCCTATCGCTTGGCAGCGGCGAATGCGCAAAAAGCAACACTGCTCGATGAAGATGCTCGTCTCGATGATCGTCTCACATCGCTGCAATCCGATGAACGACTCGCCCACATTGCCGCCGGTCTCGGCATGCATCCCGCGCAAGGCGTTGCCGTGCTGCACCTTGAGGCACCAAAAGTTGCGATGCAAAAGAGTGTTCCGCTCGTTGCGGCAATTTCGGGATGGTTTAAACCACACAAACCAACGGTCCGGTAATTCGGGTTGAAAAAACGCGCTTTTGCCCGCGTTCCGCCGGTCCGCGCCCGCTGGGTCTTTTATTTCTTCACGTTCGTCTCGCTTTTCTTGGCCGGGCGACTCTTTTACGTGCAAATTCAGCGGGGACCGGCATTAGCAAAAGCCGCTTTAGAACAGCGATCCGATACCATCGATGTCTTTGCCCGCCGCGGATCGATTACCGATCGCAACGGCAATGTGTTGGTACGCTCGCTACCGTCGCAATCGATTTATGCCGTGCCGCACGATATTCTCGACCCGAAAGAAACGGTTGCAAAACTCACTCCGATTCTCGGCAAGCTCGATGCACAAACCGTTGCCCTACTTTCGGATAAGAAGGCTTGGTTCGTCTGGCTTGCCCGTAAAGTGTCTCATGATCGCGCACTGAAAATTC
Source organism: bacterium (assembly GCA_021778415.1). Classification (GTDB taxonomy): domain Bacteria; phylum Vulcanimicrobiota; class Vulcanimicrobiia; order Vulcanimicrobiales; family Vulcanimicrobiaceae; genus JAJYCL01. The sequence continues at coordinate 107,953 of JAJYCL010000004.1, forward strand.
GCGCGCTTCATCTGCCCGGTATTCAAATAAAGCGCGAACGGACCGGTCGGCGTTTTGACGTTGTCGGTAAACTCGCGGCGAATATCATCGGCTTTGTCGGCACCGATGAAAACGGCCTCGACGGAGCGGAGTACTATTATGATTCGTATTTGCGTGGGCAAACCGGGAAAGTCACCTTAGAAACCGACGAATTCGGTCGGCCGATTCCCTTTGGGCATGAAACCACGGTGATTCCCGCTCATGATGGCGTCGATCTCGCGCTTACCATCGATTCGTATCTGCAGTACATCACCGAGCGCGCACTTGATAAACAGGTGGCAAAATTTCACGCGACGAGCGGCGTTGCCATCGTTATGGATCCCAATACCGGTGCAGTGTTGGCCCTGGCTAATGCGCCGAGTTTCGATCCGAACGCGTTTTGGAAGGCAAGCGATAATGCACGGCGTGATCGCGCCGTCATGGATGCCTACGAACCGGGCTCAACCTATAAGCTGGTAACTGCAGCCGCTGCCCTTACTTCCGGAAAAGTCACGACACACTCGCGTTTTGCGGCACGGGATACGTTGACCGTCGATGACCGTGTTATTCATAATGCGGAAGACGGTTTCATGGCCGGAACGGGGCAAAGCGAGACGCTTGAACAGATCATCGCCTATTCGCACAACGTCGGCGCAGCCGAAGTCGGCATGAGTATCGGCGGTCGCATTTTCTATGCCATGGAAAAGAAAGCCGGATTCACTCGCATCACCAATATCGGATTGCCCGGTGAAAATCCGGGAATCGTTCCTCCGCCATCGCAGTGGAGCGGTTCTTCGCTTGCCACGATGTCATTTGGCCAGGGCGTTGCGGTAACACCGATTGCCATGGCGCGGTATTATTCAGCCATTGCCAACGGTGGGCTGCTTTATCGTCCACGCATTCTCTCGGCGTTGCGTAAGCACGATGGCACATTGCTCTATCGCTATCATCCGGAATTGATCCGTCGCGTTTTCTCACCGCAGATTGCCGCCACGCTGCGTAACTATCTCAAAGCCGTCGTACGCTACGGAACGGGAGATCCGGCGGCACAAATTCCCGGGTACACGACTGCCGGAAAAACCGGGACGGCGCAGATTTCGCGTGACGGCGTTTATGAGCCGGGGGCGTACGTCGCAAGTTTTATCGGCATGATTCCCGCGGATCATCCTCGCTTCGTCATTCTTGTGAAAGTCGATCACCCCGTCGGCTCCTATTACGGTTCAGAAGTTGCCGCTCCGGCCTTTGTAACGATTGCACGCGCAGCGATGCTTCATGAAAATATTCCGCCGAAATTTCCACCAACGCGCAAACCTATCGCGAAATCACATGCGTAAGATTCATCTGGCCGATGCCGAGTATCGGGTCTCCGGGATAGCGATCGATTCGCGGACGGTGCATCCTGGCGAAATCTTTGTTGCCCTTTGCGGTGAACACGTCGATGGGCACGACTACGTCGCCGATGCACTTGCACGCGGAGCCGTCTGCGCTGTCGTGGAGCAGGGCGAGTATTCCGATCCTCGCGTCGTTCGCGTCGAGGGTACGCGTCGTGCGCTTGCGGCGATTGCCGCTGAATTCCATGGAAACGCTCACCGTGATCTTAAACTTGTCGCTGTCACCGGAACGAACGGGAAGACGACGACAACGCAGATGATTGCGGCCATCTTTGCCGCAGCCGATCAACCCTGCGGCATCATCGGCACGACGGGCGCAAAATTCGGTCCGCAATCGTGGGATCTCGCACACACAACGCCGCTTCCGCAAGAACTGCATGCACTGTTTGCAGAGATGAGAGACGCCGGTGCCGTTGCCGTCGCGATGGAAGTGTCGTCGCATGCATTAGCGTTAGAAAGAATCGCCGGGCTCACGTTTGCTTCTGCCGCGTTTACTAATTTGACGCGAGATCACTTAGATTTTCACGGCACAATGGATGAATACGCAGCTGCCAAACGATCGCTTTTTGATCAAGCGCAGGCAGCCGTGCTCTCCATTGACGATGCCTATGGTTCGCGCTGGGCAACGGAGCTCCGCTCAGTGATGCCGGTAACAACGTTCGCCCTCGAACGCGAGGCCGATCTTGTCGCTCGCGACCTGCTGCTCGATGCTGATGGAGCACAGTTTGATCTTTCCGGGCAACATGTACGCGTTCATCTCCCGGGTCGATTTAACGTCTCCAATGCGTTAGCGGCAATCGGCGTTGCAGCGAGCGTCGGCATCGATCTTGCAACGTGCGCGCAAGGCATCGATACGGTGAGAGCCGTGGATGGCCGTATGGAGCGCGTCGGTAGCGGAGATGTTCGCGTCATCGTTGATTATGCCCACACGCCGGATGCCCTCGATAGTGCGTTGCGGGCGCTGCGCGAGACGACGATGGGCGAGCTCATCGTTGTCTTCGGTTGCGGCGGAGATCGCGACAAGGGCAAACGCCCGCAGATGGGGGCGATTGCTGCGCGCGGTGCCGACGCTATGTATATCACGTCTGATAATCCGCGATCCGAAGATCTCCATGAAATTCTTTCCGATATCGAACGCGGTGTTGGTAGCGCATCCCATATGATCGAGCCCGATCGAGCCCGTGCAATAACGCGAGCAATTGTCGATGCGAACGCCGGAGATACGGTGTTGATTGCCGGAAAGGGCCACGAACGCTATCAAATTCTTGCGACCGGGCGTATTCCGTTTGATGATCGTCTCGTCGCCGGGGCTGCCTTGCGGCAGCGGAGCACGGCGTCGTGAAATTACGCTTTGATCGCGCCGTCGCAGCCATGGGTGCCCGAGTTGTGCATGCAACGGCGCTACCGGATTTTTTGGATATCGTGACCGATACGCGCGCCCTGCAACCGGGGCAGACATTTCTCGCGCTGCGCGGCGAAAAATTCGATGGTCATGCATTTCTCGCGCAAGCGTTTTCTGCCGGAGCAACTGCCGTCATCATCGATCAAGCGCAGCGCGTTCCGGCTTCTCGAACCTGTATTGTCGTTGCCGATACCTTGCAGGCGAATCTCGCACTAGGTGGTCTCTCGCGATCGCAATTTAACGGTCCGCTCATCGCGATTACCGGAAGCAATGGCAAAACGACGACCAAAGAGTTTCTCGCGCATCTGCTTCGCCGGGCGTTTGCTGATCGAATTCTCGCCTCAAAGGCGAATGAAAATAATGAAATCGGCGTAAGCAAGTTGCTCCTGATGATCGATGACACTCGGCATGATGCCGTCGTCGTTGAAATGGGGGCTCGTCATCCCGGAGACATTGCTCGACTCGTCGCCGTTGCTCGGCCGACCATTGGTATCCTCACCAACATCGGTGAAGCTCATCTTGAAATTTTCGGCTCTCGTGAGGAACTGAGTGCAACGAAATGGGGATTGTTCTCGACGGGTGCGCAAGCGATTCTCAACGCCGACGATGCTGAATCACGCGCTCGGGCGGGAACGCTCGATAAAGCACCGCTCTGGTTTGCCGCACTCGATACGCTCGAGGATCTTCGCATTGACGGCGATTGCGTTATCATGCTTGGTTCGAATCAATTGGCGATTCGGACGGCGGGTGAATGGGAATATCACCCGATGACAACGCCATTATCGGGGCGCCACCATCGATCGAACCTCGCTGCAGCGATTGCAGGCGCACGTTGCATCGGAATACCGATCGACCGTATCATTGCTGCCTGTGCCGATGTGCAGCTTCCGGCGGGGCGCTATCAAACGCTTTCTCTCCCTTCGTTGCCGCGCATCATCTACGATGCCTATAATGCAAATCCGTCGTCCGTGCGTGCAGCCCTCGATACGTTTGCGCACGAGGCGGGGCGAACGCGAATCGCGGTCCTTGCATCGATGGCCGAACTCGGTTCGGATTCGCCTCGTATGCACGAGGAAATCGGAGCGTATGCCGCTTCTCGCGTCGATATGCTTCTCGCCGGCGGGGAATTCGCCGAGGCCTTGGCACGTGGAGCACAAAACGCAGGACTCTCCTCGGAGAAAATCGCCACGTTTTCCTCGAATGATGAGGCCGTTGCGCTTGTACGCGCACGAGCGACCCACGATGATGTGCTTCTTCTCAAGGGATCGCGACGCTATAAACTCGAGGAAATCATCGAAAGGCTTGGATCATGACGCGCTCTCTTGCTGTGCGACGGAGCGGTGTGCCCTCAGGAATCATTGCGCTTCCGGTTCGGACGCGCCTTATTCGGCACGGAGATGATCTGGGCGAGGTGATCGGCGCGGCCGTGCGCGGAATCGCCGGCACTGGCGACGTTGTGGCGATCTCCGAGACTGCCGTGGCGATTGCCCAAGGAGCGTTCGTCGCAGCCGAACATGTACGCCCCAGCAAGCTCGCCTATCTCTTGGCGCGACGCGCCGGCGCCTTAGCGACGGTCAACCAACCCGAGTCCATGCAATTAGTGATTGATGATGTCGGCGTGCCAAAGACGCTCTACGCGGTTGCAATGCACGTTGTGGGATTGCTCCGCGGCAAGCGCGGAGTCTTTTATGAGATTCTTGGGCCGGCGATTACCGCAATCGACGGATATACCGGCACGCTGCCGCCGTACGAACGAGCGATCGTTCTTGCGCCGTTGCAACCGGATGAAACGAGCGAAGCCATTGCAACGCGCGTCGGCTGCGGCATTGCCATTGTCGATGCAAACGATCTTGAGCGAGCGGTCGTTTTGGGTGCCTCGCAGGGTGTCGATCGAGGGCTCGTTGAGCGATCGCTGCTCGATAATCCGCACGGAAATGGCGACGAACAAACGCCGGTGGTCGTCCTTAAATGGCGTGGTCATGGGCGAAATCCGCTCGTTGCGGAGGTGGCATCATGATAGGGCCGCTTGGACTCATCGAGTTCTCGTCGAGGCCGAGCGTAAGCGATATCATCATGATGGCCGGGGTTTGCATCCTCGCCGGTTTTGCGATCGTTGCCATCGGCGGGTTGATTTTGTTGCCGATACTACGACGATTTCAGTTCGCACAACACGCCTATGAAGATGCACCGGAGACGCATCAAAGTAAAACGGGAACTCCGACGATGGGCGGTATTCTTTTTGGCCTCGCCTTGCTTCCGATGATAACAAGTTTTGGTGTTCCATTTGAAAATTCACTATTGTATACGATTCTGGCCTGCGGGCTCATCGGATTGATCGATGATTTCATCGGTGTACGCTTCGGCCGGAATCGCGGCTTACGCGCACGCACGAAATTGTTGATGACGGCGCTCGTCGCCATTCTGTTTTTGCGGGCTATCGACGGCAGCTATAGTTTCTTTCCGCGTGATGTCTTGCTGCACGTCGGCGGATACAGCCTGATCGCACCACACTGGCTTTGGATTCTCTTAGGAATCATTGCCATTACCGGTTGCATGCATGCTGTTAATTTGACCGATGGGTTAGATGGCTTGGCCGCAGGAACGATGTTAGCGCCGCTCGCCGTTATTGCATGGCTAGGATTTCGATTCGTTCTGCCGGCCGTGAGCGAAGCTGCACTCCTCGGGTTTGGTGCCTGTCTCGGATTTCTGCTGTACAACCGACATCCGGCGAAAATTTTTATGGGTGATACCGGTTCGCTCTTGCTCGGCGGGTTGTTTGCTTGCACCGCGATTGTAGCCGGCGAAATGCTGTTGCTGATTATTATCGGCGGCGTCTTCGTCGCCGAGGCCCTCTCGGTGATGCTGCAAGTGTCGTATTTTAAACTCAGCGGAGGCAAGCGCATCTTTCGTATGAGTCCTCTGCATCATCATTTTGAAGTGGGCGGAATGAGCGAAGTCGCAGTGACATCGCGCTTTTGGATTGCCTCCATTCTCCTGAGTATTCTCGGATACTCGCTTGTGAGGTGGGGATGAATTCGCCCGACGCAACGCATTTTGCGTTCGATGTGCATGAGCGAGTCGTGATCATTGGCATGGGGAAAACAGGCCTTGCCTGTGTTGATGTGCTCCGTGATCGTCGTTGCACGGTGTTTATTACCGATGAAATGCCGGTAGCGGCGCTTGAGCCGGCGATGACTCACGTGCGAGAAAAAGGCGCACGATTCGTTCCCCCGAGCGAATTGGCATCAATACTCGACGACATTACCGTTGCCGTCATTTCGCCTGGTGTTGGGCCCACGTCGCCGGTTGTTCTTGCAGTGATGAATGCCGACATTCCGATTGTCGGTGAAATCGAACTTGCCTATTTACTTTCTCGAGCACCTATTATTGCGGTGTCGGGAACCAAAGGGAAATCGACGACGACGGCCTTAATCGGCCACTTTCTCCGCGAGAGCGGGCGCACTGTTCGCGTCGGCGGGAACATTGGTAATCCGCTTGTCGCCGAAGTCAGCCAGATCGGGCCCGATGGTTGGATCGTCGCCGAAGTATCGTCGTTTCAACTCGAATCGACGCGAACATTTCGGCCGCGGGTTTCGGTTCTCTTGAACCTCAGCGAAGATCATCTCGATCGCTATGCCTCAATGGATGAGTACGCTGCCGCGAAGTTTCGAATCTTTACGAACCAAGGCCTAAGCGATTACTTCGTCGGTAACCTTGATGACAAACGCGTCGCTGAACTGCATTGGCAATTTTCGGGCGAAATGCGCATGGAAGCTCGTCAGCTTTGGTTTACGTTACGCGATGACGCACGCCATGCGACGATGTATGTTCATGACGAGGCGATTTGGTATGCGCCGATCACCGGGGACCCGCGGGCCATTCGAATTGCCGGCATCGATGAAATGCCGATTCCCGGGCAACATAGTATTGCAAACGTGATGGCTGCGATGTTGAGTGTCCTTGCCATCGGCGTTGATCCGATGAGATTACATTCGTGGCTTTCCAGCTATCGTCCACCGGCGCACCGATTGATGCATGTCGCAACTGTCGATGATGTTGCCTATATCGACGATTCGAAGGCGACGAATCCGGCGGCGGTCATCGCCGCTCTGCATGCGTTTGCTCGGCCTATTGTGCTCATTGCGGGCGGACGATCGAAAGGGACCGATTTTGCCGCGCTTGGTGCGGCTATCCGGGAGCGGGCTCACCGCGTCGTTGTCATCGGCGAGGCAGCCGATGAAATCGCCGCGCTTTGCGGCGACGTTCCCACGAGCCGTGCGACATCGATGCAAGAGGCGGTCGCAATTGCTCAACGTTCATCTCAGGCAGGTGATATTGTCTTGCTCTCGCCGGCCTGCGCGTCGTTCGATATGTTCAAGTCGGCAGAAGACCGGGGCGATCAATTTATCGCGGCAGTTCACGCTTTGAATGGAGTCCATGTCGATGCGTAATTCCGTTCGTCGGGATATCCGTAGCGCTCCGCCCGAAAGGGAATCGAGCAGTCTCGATACGCTGCGGTCCTATGTGGCTTCGCCTCCGGATACCTGGCTTTTTGCCGTCGTCGCGCTCTTAGTTGCGATCGGTATGATGATGATCTTCTCGGCATCGAATGCGATGGCATTCACCGAGCATCAGGATGCAGCGTACTACCTCAAGCGACAGCTTATCTGGTTAGTCGTTGGAGCAATTGCCGCCTACGGTGCGTTTCGTATCGACTATCTTGCTCTGCGAAAATTTGCTCCCTATTTGATCGGTGCATCGGTCTTGGGTCTCATTGCCGTGCTGGTTCCGCATCTGGGTATTGATGTGAATGGCGCCCGGCGCTGGCTTGGAGCTGGTCCGCTCTCGATCCAACCATCCGAGTTTGCTAAGCTTTCGCTTGTCATTTATCTTGCGGCAGTGCTTGCCGCGCGCGGGGAGCGTGTCACCTCGCTTGTGCGTGGTCTCTTTGCGCCGAGTCTTGTCGTCGCGATCACCTGTATGCTCGTCGTGAAAGAGCCGGATATGGGAACGGCTTCGTTATTGGCATTTACAGCCATAACGATGTTTTTTCTCTCCGGAGCTCGCATTTCGCACTTGGTCATGATGGTTGGTTCGACGCTGCCGGTTGTTACTGGAATCATTTTGCTCAATCCCTATCAACGCGCCCGCATCTTTGCCTTTATCGATCCGTGGAAAGACCCGCAAAATTACGGATTTCATATTATCCAATCGCTCTATGCCCTTGGCAGCGGTGGGATGTGGGGCATGGGATTGGGAGCATCGCGAGCGAAATTTTTCTATCTTCCTGAGCAGTATACCGATTTTATTTTCTCGGTATTAGGCGAAGAACTCGGCCTCTTTGGAACGCTCGTCGTCGTGATGCTCTTTCTTGTTTTGGCCTATCGAGCGACGAAAATCGCATTAGCAGCACCTGATCGCTTTGGTTTTCTCCTTGCATCGGGATGCGCGGCATTTATTGTGATTCAAGCATTTGTCAATATCGGCGTCGTTACCTCATCGTGGCCGGTAACGGGCGTTCCACTTCCGTTTATTTCCTTTGGTGGAAGCTCGCTCGTCGTCAATCTTGTGGCAGTTGCACTTATTGCCAATGTTGGGCGGTATCGACGCATAGCAGGTAGTTAAGCATGCGCGTGCTCTTTACAGGTGGTGGAACCGGCGGACATCTCTACCCGGCAATTTCTATCGCGCAAGCGCTTCCCGAGCAGACGGAAATTCTATTTGTCGGAACGCAAGATCGCATGGAAGCGGACATTATTCCCGATGCAGGCTATCGGATTGCCTTCGTTTCTGCAAAGCCATTAGTTCGACGGATTTCGTTTGGGATGTTGGCATCGCTTTGGGCCAGCGCAATCGGCATCGTTCAGAGCTTGCGTATCGCTGCACGCTTTCGACCGGATATGGTCATTGCGACCGGTGGGTACGTCTGCTTTCCGGTTGTTGTCGCGGTGTGGATTCGCAAAATTTTACGTCTTGGAAGGTGTGCAATTGCGCTTGTCGAGCCAAATGCGCAACCGGGAATCACGACACGCGCATTGATTCCGCTGTGTGATGAAGTCTGGGGTGCCTTTGCTCCGCCGTCGGCACATCGTTTCGTAAAGACGGGCGTTCCTATTCGCGCTTCGGTGAGAGTCCTTCCGCCGCGCAACGAAGCACTCGAACGATTGGGGATGTCGGGATATCGCAACACGCTGCTTGTCGTCGGCGGAAGTTTGGGTGCGCGAAAAATCAACGATGCCATATTGGGACTCGTTGGCGCACATGGCGTACCCGATGGTTGGCAGATCATGCTCGTGACGGGAAAATCGGATTTCCAACGCGTGAATACCGTCTTGCATACGAACACATCGGTCCGTGGCGTGCCGTATCTCGCCGATATTGCCGACGCCTATGCCGCCGCCGATCTCGT
>JAJYCL010000030.1 GCA_021778415.1 bacterium
GACGCATTTGTAGCGGCTGAAGATGTAAGAGAAAGCCAACGATGATAGCGAAACAAAGATGAACGATGCACGAAATGACGACCGCAAGCGCGACGAGATCGAGGCGACGTTTTGGGGCCCGCGGCTCACTGATCAAACGATGTGCCGGAGGCCTGGAGAACGCAAAACATAATTAGCACGCATGAACATACCGCGACTCTCTCATACCGCGCTGAGCATGGTTTTGGCGATGACCGTCGTCGGATGCTCGCAATCTTCCACCACGCCGGCCTTCACTGCGAACTTCATCGGGGCCGGTTCGACGCAAACGCTCGCGGGATTGCCGATCCAGGTGCCGCTTACCGGTTCCGGGCTGACGGGCAGCGTTGGAATTCCGGCGCCGGCGGGCTCGGATGCGGGAGTCGTTGTTGGCGCCTCGATCTCGACGGCCGTTCCCGTTGGGTTTTCCCCGCCCGCAATTCCAGCAGGGGCAACGCTAGTGGGCTTTATCAGCGTGGGATTTTCCCAACCGGTCAACTTGCTCGCTCCGCTCTCGCTAACGTCATCACTCGGTTCGGCCACCGCGCCGTCGACCGTCTTTGCATATACGTTCTCAGGGGGCTCGTGGGTTCCAGCGGCCTTCAATCCTGGGACGATTTCCGGCGGTGCGCCTTATGTCGGCGTCCTCGTCCCTACAGCAGTTCCCACGACGTACAGCATCGGGACAACCTACGTGTACGCGATCTTCCGGCAGTAGCCGCTACGGGGCTTGGGGGCCTGTCGGCTTATCGATACACGAGGCCGGCGTGTTCGAGGATTGCGCGGCCGGGGCCGTGGATGATGAACACGGCGAAGGCTTGCGCAGCGTGAGGATGCGGAGCGTTCCGTAGAATCGCCAGCGTGTAGGTGATCTTCTCGGCGAGATCGGCCTTGCCGGGGAGCGGCAGAAAGTGCAAGCCTTTGGCCACGGCTTCCGTGCGATAGAAGAAGCCGACGTCGATTTCGCCCGTCTCCAGGCGCGCCAAGAGCGTTTCTTCCGGGAACGTTTGGGCCGGGTTTTCATCGGTTCCCAGCAGGCCGCGCTCGCCGCTATCCCCGGCGAGGAGCTGCATGCCTTCGATGGTGTAGCCGCCCTTCGGGTCGATGCGCGGGTCGGTGCGGCCGATGCGCAGGCCGGGAGTCGCCAGCGCGGCGAGCAGGCTGGATTTGCCCGCCGCCACCCGCGCGAAAAGCGCGGCATCACGCGATTGGTCCGTCCAGCCGATCCCGAGCTGGGTGGAGGCGAACGTCGTCGCCGATACCACGCGGTTTCCGAGGCCCGAAACGAGGGACGGATCGACGCTGATGAACACGTCGGGAGTCCGAAGGCCGCTGGCAATAAGGTGGGCGAGGGCCTTGCTGCCGCCGGGCTCTCCCTGCAGATCGATGCCGTCGAGGCGCATCGCGGCGCGAATCGGCCCCTCCATTTGGGTCACGAGCGAGCCCGCGTAGAGAACGCTCACCGGTCGCGGCGCAGGGGCGACACCCAAGAGCGCGAGTATGAGAACGGAGCCGATGAGCGTGCGAAGCATGGGCATTTCGTTCCTTTGGTCTTGCGATGCGCCCTTCGAGAGTGTTGGGAGCGTTGCGACGCGAAGAGGAGCATCACAAGGAGAGTACCGTTGGCTGACCATCTCAATGACGATGTGCCGTTTGAAGATGCACAATCGCAGGATCATCGTCTCGTGCGCACGCTCATGTGGATCGGCATCGCCGGTCTCGGCGCTGCCGTGGCGTATACCGCCGTTCGCGTCTTGATGTCGCGCCCGGCGCCGGATCCGACAACGCAGCGCATTCAATCGCTCATCGACGAAGCCAACGAACTGTTGCGAACGCTTGACGACCGACGTTCCTCCTAAACGCGCCGTCTCTCCAAAGCTGCGCCCCGGTAGCGAAGTTGAGATCGAGTTTCTCGATCTTCTTGCCAATGGTCAAGGCGTTGGACGAGTGTACGGTGTCGTCGTTTTTTGTTTTGGCCCGCTTCCCGGTGAGCGGGCGTTAGTTCGCATTGAGACGATCAAGAAAACCTATCTCGTTGGGCGCGCGGTGAAGCTCCTGAGCCTCTCCCCCAATCGTGTGAAACCGTTTTGCCCGGCGTTCGGTGCCTGTGGCGGCTGCCAAATTCAACATCTCGCCTATCGCGCGCAACTGGAATGGAAACGCGATTTGGTTCGCAATGCGTTAGAGCGAATCGGCGGATTTGCCGAAGTCGATGTGCGCCCAACGGTTGGGATGTTATTCCCGCGTGCGTATCGCAATAAGATGGCGTTAGTCGTTGATAATCGCTTTGCGCCGCCGGCTTTGGGGTTTTATCGGCAACGGTCGCACGACGTTGTGCCGATCGGCGAATGCGGCATCGTTGCGCCACCGCTATCGGAGTTTATCGCGCGGCTCGATGAAGCCCGTCGCATGCCGGCCACCGCACCTGCGTTTCGCAACGCACGGCATATTGTTGCTCGTACGGCGCGTTCGAGTAAGCAAACCGTCGTGACATTCACCACCCCTGCGGTCTCCGATGACGTGCAAAATGCTTCGGGAGCACTCGCTGCGGCGCTTCCCGGCGTAACGGGAATCGCGAATAGCTATGATCTTCCGAGTGCGAATAGCGTGATCGGTCGGCGCATTCGCCCTGTCGCGGGAGGGATCGATATCGAAGAGACGATCGATGATGTGCGCTACGTCGTTTCTCCGTCATCGTTTTTTCAAGTCAATGTTGAAATCGTCGGACGAATTTTTAGCTTTATGCGTTCGGGGCTGGGCCAGCCACGGAAGATCGTCGATTTGTATTGTGGTGCCGGGACGTTTTCGCTCTTTTTTGCCAAGCGCGGTTGCACCGTCCTCGGCATTGAAGAGAATCCGCAAGCGATACTCGAGGCGGAATATAATGCTCAGCTCAACGATGTCGCCGATGCCGTTGCATTTGTTTCCGGAAAAGTCGAAGAACTCGTTGCGACGGATATCGTTGGAGCGCGCTTGCAAGGTTGCGATATCGTCTTTTTAGACCCGCCGCGCAAAGGCAGCGACGAGGCGACGTTGCGCGCCATCGTTGAGCGTAAAGTGCCCAACGTCTGGTATCTCTCGTGCGATCCGGCCACGCTGGCCCGGGATTTACGCTTTCTTGCGTCCAATGGTTACGCGATCGGAGTCGTGCAGCCGTTCGATATGTTCCCGCAAACGGGGCATGTCGAAACGCTCGTCACCCTCTATCATCGTGGCGATGCCGTGGCACGTGAAATCGCCGTTGCGTTTTCGGATGTCCCGGTGCCGCAATGGCCCATCGATGAGTTACCACAAGAACGACCGGAGTACCCAGAGTTTGTCTTCACCGAAGATTGATGTTGCTTACGTCGCAAAGCTCGCTCGCATTGCGCTGACCGACGAAGAGATCACCCGATTTGGCTCGCAATTAGGCGATTTGCTCGAACACGTTGCCGCGCTGGAAAAACTTGATGTGAGTGCCATTGCGGCGACGGCGCAAGTCGTTGAATCGCGCAATGTCGATCGACCGGATATCGTTGGCGAATCGCTAAAGCGCGATGTTGTTCTGTCGATGGCTCCCTCGAAGCAAGGGGCGTTTTTCCGCGTGCCGCAGATTATCGGTGAGAGCTAGTATGCATCCGTTCTTAATGAAATCCGCTCGGGAAATGCGCGACGCGATTTGGCAGCGTGAAATTTCGGCCGTCGAATTAACGGAAGCGACGCTCACTCATGTGGCCGCGGTGGAACCCGAAATCGGTTCCTATATTAGTGTGCTCGACGAACATGCGCGCACGGCCGCAGCGAAATTGGATGCGCGGGTTGCCGCCGGTGAGAAGCCGCTGCTTGCAGGTATTCCAACGTCCGTAAAAGACAATATGTGTTTGACGGGTACGCGTACGACCTGCGGTAGCAAAATTCTCGAGCATTGGGTGGCCCCCTATACGGCGACGGCCGTGGAACGCTGCATCGATGCCGGTGCCATTCCGATCGGTAAATCTAACATGGATGAGTTTGCCATGGGATCATCGTGCGAGAACAGCGCACTCATGGTGACGCGAAATCCCTACGATGTCTCGCGTGTCCCGGGTGGGTCGTCGGGCGGCTCGGCCGCTGCCGTGGCCGCGTACGAGGCCGCGCTCGGTTTTGGGAGCGATACGGGTGGCTCGATTCGCGAACCCGCGGCGTTTTGTAATCTAGTCGGATTTAAGCCGACGTATGGTCGTGTTTCGCGCTATGGTCTTATCGCCTTTGCATCGTCGCTCGATCAAATCGGTCCGCTCACGCGGACGGTTGAAGACGCGGCGTTGATGTATGATGCGATCGGTGGGCACGATGCTCGCGACGCAACATCCGTGAATGTTCCGTTTGAAACGACGGCCGATCATTTGCGTACGGATTTACGTGGCGTGCGTATTGGAATCGTCAAGGAATTTGCGACGGATGGGCTTGGGGCCGAAATCAACGGCGTGTATGCCAAGGCTTATCAGGATCTTGCTGCGCTCGGCGCTGAGTTAGTCGATGTCACATTGCCGACGGCAGAATATGGATTGGCAACGTATTATCTGATCGCGCCGGCGGAATGTTCGTCTAACCTGGCTCGCTTTGATGGCGTACGCTACGGTTTGCGCGTCGATGGGGGCAATATCGGGGAGATGTATGAGCGGACGCGGGCGCAAGGTTTCGGCCCCGAAGTGAAGCGCCGTATTCTCATCGGCACCTATGCGCTTTCGTCCGGCTACTATGATGCCTATTACGTGCGCGCGCAGAAGGCACGCACGCTGATCAGTCAGGATTTTGCGCGGGCGTTTGCCTCATGCGATCTTATTGCTTGCCCTGCGGCGAGTTCTCCGGCATTTGGTTTTGCCGCAAAATCGGATCCGTATAGCATGTATCTCATGGATTATTATACGATTCCGATGTCGCTTGCGGGATTGCCGGCATTGTCCGTTCCATGCGGTTGGGTCCAGCCGGATGGGGCGTCGCAGCCGATGCCGATGGGCTTGCAACTGTGCGCGCCATTGTTTGCAGAACGGCCATTGTTGGGTGCTGCGCATGCCTATGAGCAGGCAACGCATCATGCGCGGTTGCGCACGCCCGGCCTCGGAGTATCGGCATGAGCGTCATGGAGAAGTACGAGGCGGTCATTGGCATCGAGTGCCACGTCGAGCTCAAAACCGAGAGCAAGATGTTTTGCGGATGTCGCAATGTCTTTGGCGCCGAGCCAAATACCAACGTTTGCCCCGTTTGCCTAGCACTACCGGGAGCCTTGCCCGTTCCTAATGCCGCGGCAATCGAGCATATGATTCGTGCGGGGCTGGCTGTCGGCGCGACGATTCCGACGTTTTCAAAATTCGATCGGAAGAATTATTTCTATCCCGATATGCCCAAGGATTATCAAATATCGCAGTTCGATATGCCGATTACGCAAGGCGGCGTAATTCGTTATTGGTTGGAAGACGGACGCATCGGCGAGTGTCGGCTCACTCGTATCCATCTGGAAGAGGATACCGGAAAATCGACACACGCGGGATCAACCGATGGACGCATTGCCGGTTCCACGTTTTCGCTGGTCGATTATAATCGCGCCGGCGTTCCGTTGATGGAATGCGTGAGCGAGCCTGAGATTCATTCTGCTCAGGAAGCCGTTGCGTTTCTCGAATCGTTTCGCCGGACGCTCCTTGCGCTGGGCGTAAGTGATGTCAAAATGGAAGAAGGCTCGCTGCGTTGCGATGCCAACGTTTCCATTCGACCGCTCGGCGCAACCGAGCTTGGAACGAAGGCGGAGATTAAAAACATGAACTCCTTTCGCTCCGTGCAACGCGCGATCGAAAGTGAAATTGCTCGGCAAATCGAGATCGTCGAATCCGGCGGCCGGGTCGTTCAAGAGACGCGTGGATGGGATGAAGCGCGTGGAGTTTCCGTTTCGATGCGAAGCAAAGAGCAGGCCCACGATTATCGTTATTTCCCGGATCCCGATCTCGTTCCGCTGGAAATCGGCGCCGAACGTGTGAACGCATTACGCGCAACGATTCCGCCGCTTCCGATAGAGCGCTTCGAGCGTTATACGGGAACGTACGGCCTTAACGTCAAGCAGGCGACGCAACTCATCGATAACGGATCACTCGCCGAATTTTTTGATGCATGCGTTCGTGTCAGTAAGAATCCGCAATCGGCGACCAATTTTGTGCTTGGCGATCTTTCGCGCCTCGCAAATGAATCCGGAATTGCCGTTTCGGATTCGGGTGTATCGCCGGAACACGTCGGCGAACTGATTGCCCTCGTTGAAAGCAAAACAATCAACTCGAAAATCGCCAAAGACCTCGTCGAACGGATGTGGAAGGGCGATGGCTCACCGAAAGCAATTGTTGAGCGCGAAGGTTTAGCACAAACAAGTGATCCAAGTGCCATCGAAGGCTTTGTCCTGGCCGTCATTGAGGCCAATCCAGGGCCCGTCGCAGAATATAAAGCAGGCAAAACGAATGTTGCGGGTTTTCTCGTTGGGCAGATCATGAAAGCATCGAAGGGGAAGGCCGATCCGGCGCTCGTTCAATCACTACTCAAAGCAAAGCTGGAGTAGCGCGGCCGGAAAATGAACCGAGATCTCGCCGACGAGCGAACGCTCAATGCGCTTGATTTCATGGCCATTCGCGATCAGCTTTGCAGGTACGCGCGAACTGCACGGGGTCGAGTGCGCTGTGAAGCCATCGTGCCGCTCCGCGATCCGTCGCACATTCGTCTTGCCTACGCGCGACTTTCCGAAGTGCGCCGTTTACTCCAAGCGAATCTCTTACGCGTGGGGCAAGCTGCAGATACGAGCGATGCCACCGCGCGAGCTGTACGTGGTGCGAGCCTTGCTCCGAGTGAATTACGCAGCCTCGGCGATAGTTTGGTGTGTGCCTCCGTCGTTGCGACATCGTTGCGGCAGCGGCAGGGCGATTCGCTCGATGCGATTCTTGCGCCGTATTCATCACTGACTTCGCTTTCTCGAAGCATTGCCGAGGCTATCGACGAGCGCGGTGTCGTGCAAGACCGGGCTTCCCAGGCACTGAGTAAAATACGCCGCGATCTGAATCGTTCGCAGGGAGAAGCCCGTGATCGGGTTACCGCATTAGCGCGATCGTCAACGTATGAGCGAGCAATTCAAGATGCCGTCGTTACGGTGCGCTCGGGGCGCTACGTTGTTCCGGTAAAAGCCGAATTTCTTGGCGAGTTTCCGGGGGTTGTTCACGATACATCGGGCTCCGGACAAACGTTGTTCATCGAACCCCTTGCTGCAATGGAAGTGAACAATCGCGTTCGCACGTTGCAAATTGAAGAAGAACGTGAAATTGCGCGGATACTCGAAGCGTTATCGCGAGATGTGGGCGCAAACGCCGTTGCCATTGAGGCAAATATCGAGATGCTTGCGGCAATCGATGAGCTTTGTGCGAAGGCCGAATTGGCAAGCCGACAGAAGGCGGAGATTCCAGAGGTTTCAGAAAAGCCGATCGCCGCAATTGTAAACGGGCGGCATCCGTTGCTCGGGGAGCGTGCAATTCCGCAGTCCTTGGAGATCAGCGACGACCTTCGGATCATCGTCGTGAGCGGGCCGAATATGGGTGGGAAAACCGTTGCGTTGAAAATGCTCGGGTTATTTATCGTGATGGCTGCATGTGGGTTGGCGATACCGGCAGATTCGGGAACGCGAATTGGATATTTCACGCACGTGATTGCCGATATTGGCGATGCGCAATCGATCCTTGATGATGTCTCGACTTTTGCGGCGCATCTTGCTCGCATGCGAGAGATCTTAACCGTAGCAGACGCCCATACGCTTGCGCTGATCGATGAAATTGGCGGCGGGACGGAACCGTCTGCCGGTGCGGCACTTGCAGTGGCAATGCTCGAACGCCTCTTGAGTGTGGGGGCCGCCGCTCTTGTGACGACGCACGCAACGGAGCTCAAACTGTTTGCTCACTCGCATTCCGGTGCGATCAACGCTTCTATGCGATTTGATGCGCAGACGTTTGCTCCAACTTATCGCTTCGATCTTGGTACGCCGGGGCAATCGCTTGCGTTTCCCCTTGCGCGTACTATGGGAATCGACCCTGCTGTTATTGGGCGCGCCGAAAAACTTCTCGATTCGCGAGAACGTCATTATGAAGCAGCGTTGGCAGATGTGGCGCAACGAGCGGCGGATCTGTCGGATGATCGCGATCGTGTCGCTCGTGAACGTTCGGCGCTGTTGATTCAACGAGAATCGTTGCAGCGCGATCGCGCTGCATTTGATGCGCAGCGTCAGGCGTTTGCTCTTCGTGCGGATGAAACGCTTCGAAAAACCGTTCGCGAATTTCTTGATGATGTGCAAGCAAAAGCACGTGAACGCGAGCAGGTGCGAGCAAAACTCACCAGCGGCCAAGCAAGCGCGATGGATCGCGCCGCAGCGCAGATTCGTGCGACGTTGGGCATCGACGAGGCGACGCAGCACGACGTTGTGGCGCCGGATGCTCCGCTGACCGCGGGCTTACGCGTGAGAAGCACCTCGCTTCATAGCGATGGGGAAGTTGTGGAAGATTATGGCGATCGCGTGCTCATCGCCTTGGGTGCGATGAAGACCGTCGTCCCGAAGGGCGATCTCACTGCGTTACCTGTGAAAAAGTCAGCCAAGCGGCAAGCCGGTGCCGGTGTTGCCGCCCTCGCGGCTGCAACGCATGCGCGGACGGAACTTGATGTGCGCGGGCAGCGCTTTTCCGAAGCCGAAAGTGTCGTTGAACGTTGGCTCGATGAAGCGGCGATGGCCGGATTAACGCACGTTCGGCTGATTCATGGCAAAGGTACCGGTCAACTCGGCCGTGGTTTGCAAGCGTGGCTTGCCGATGTGGAGTCGGTCGTCTCTTATCGTTACGGAAACGCCGATGAAGGCGGCTCCGGCGTTACCATTGTCGAATTGCAAGGATCATGAACCCGCGATTTTCTGATATTGACTATCTGCTCGATGGCTTCGACCGTGTAGAATCCGTGCCGGAGTTTCGAGCGCGTGTCGCAACAGGGGTACCGCTCAATGTGAAACTGGGCATCGATCCCACATCCCCTGATTTGCATCTCGGCTTCATGGTTGTCTTAGGGCAGTTGCAAAAATTTTCTGAAGCGGGTCATAACGTCACGCTTATTATCGGCGATTTTACCGCTCGCATCGGCGATCCCAGCGGAAAAAACGTGACGCGTCCAACGCTCACGACAGAAGAAATCGAAGCAAATATGCATACGTATCGTGAGCAAGCTGGGAAAGTGCTTGATCTTGAGCGTGTGAGTATTCGCTATAATTCAGAATGGCTTGGAACGCTCGGCTTAAGCGATCTCATCCGTTTGCTCTCGCATACGACGGTCGCGCAAATCCTGGAACGCAATGATTTTCACAATCGCTACAACGCCGGGACGCCGATCTCGCTCCATGAATTTTTATATCCGGTTGCCCAGGCCTACGATTCGGTGGCTATTCGTGCCGATCTTGAATTGGGCGGGACGGATCAACTTTTTAACTTATTACTCGGTCGCCACTACCAAGAGCGCATGGGGCAACGAGCCCAAATTTGTGCGACGGTACCATTGCTTGTCGGTCTTGATGGCGAGAAAAAGATGAGTAAGTCGCTCGGAAATTATGTCGGAATCGCAGAGCCGGCGAACGTCCAGTTCGGAAAGCTGATGTCGATCCCCGATGCGGTGCTTCCAACCTATCTGCGTTACGCGGCATTTTCAACGCAGCAAGAAGCCGATGCATTGGCCCAACGATTACGATCGGCAGCAACGAATCCCATGGACGAGAAAAAACAGCTCGCCGAGCAGATCGTTGCGCGCTATCATGGAGCGGGTCAAGCCGCTAGCGCACGAGACTATTTTGATCGGACGGTCGTCCGCAAAGAGATTCCAACCGAAAACATCCCGGAAATGTCGCGAGACGGGCGTGAACGGATTACCGATTTGCTTGTCGGGGCCGGGTTTGCAGCCAGCAAGCGAGAGGCCGAGCGACTTATCTCGGGGCATGGGGTCAAAGTCGATGGTATCGTCATCAGCGATCCCCGAGCTCTGTGGACGGCGACGCAAGATGCGGTGCTTTCCGTCGGCTCTCGAAAATTCGTTCGCATTGTATCGTAAAAACGGAGCGATCTATGGCTGATCCAGAAGTGACCTACACCTCGTCGGTGCCGAAAATCGAAGGCAAACCGTTTGTTTGCAAGCGTTGTCATCGTGTGTACGCGCAGCCGCATACGGACGATCGCCCGATCCGTTGCGAGTGCGGATGGTGGTATTACAATAACGGCGTATCGATTCGCGAAGTTTTTTGGCCGCGCTTAGCGCCCTATCGCATGCCGGGCGAGTTAGCCCGGTTCTTCGGTCCCACCGATATTTTCGGCTAAAGCGAGAATCTGCTCTCTGGTAAAGATCCACGGATGCTTGCAGTATTCGCAAATGACTTCTGCTTCGTTGCGCTCCGTGGCGATTGCGCGCAGCTCCTCGACGCCTAAACCTCGAAGAACGCGCTCAACTTTTTCTTGCGTGCATAAACACGCAAAGCGAATATCAACGCTGCGATGGGCGCGCAATTCAAGTGGTCCGGCGAGCGCATGGAGTAACGCATGTGCATCAGCACCATCGCGAATGAGTGTTGTAATCGGTGGCATGGCCCGTGCGCGTTCTTCGAGTAATGCGATGGTTTTTTCGTCGGCGCCGGGGAGAACTTGGGCAATAATGCCGCCGGCAGCCTGTACTCCTTGCGGGTTCGCCAGCACACCAAGGGCAACAACGCTCGGAATCTGCTCCGAGGCGACGAGGTACGCAGCCAAATCCTCGGCAATTTCTCCGCTATGCAATGGGACGACCGACGAGTACGGATTGCCTGCGTCATAGGATTTCATGACTTGTAGGTTGCCTGCTCCGACGATTCCGGCGACATCGAATTTTCCTCGGCTATTAAGCGGCAAATCGGCCCGCGGATCCCGAGCATAGGCACGAGCCCCGACGGCTCCGTCGGCAAGCATCCATGATTCGGCCGAGAGCCCACCGATGGGGCCATCACCAACGATCTGCAAGGTGACGCGTTCGCTCCCTTTGAGCGTTCCGCCGAACAATGCGGCACCCGTGATGAGGCGGCCCACTGCTGCCGTCGTCGTCGGTGCAAAGTCGTGTCGATCGCGAGCTTCGGTCACGAGCCGTGTCGTGATGGCGGCGACGATGGCGATTCCCGCGTCGGGTGCTGCGGCTGAAACGATGATATCTTGCATGCGTCGCTCTTTCCGAGGTCGGCTCCGGTTCCTTCCCGAAGTCGCCGAGACATGCGCCTGCTTATCATTCACGGCCCAAATCTCAATCTGCTCGGCGAGCGAGAACCCTCGATGTACGGGACGCAAACGCTTGAGCAATTGAATACGTGCATTACGGACGAAGCGCGAGAGCTCGGAATCGCAGTGCGGTGTATGCAAAGCAACAGTGAAGGCGCCATCATCGATGCGTTGCACGAAGCTCGGCTGAATTGCGATGGCGTCATTATCAATCCCGGCGCCTACTCGCATTATTCCCTGGCAATCGCTGACGCAATCCGGTCGATAGCGATTCCCGTCGTGGAGGTGCATCTGTCGAATACCGCAGCGCGCGAAGAGGCCAGGCGCATATCCGTCGTCGCCGCGGCGTGTCGCGGAAGCGTCGCCGGGTTCGGTTGCGATTCCTACCTCCTTGCGCTTCGGAGTTTTGCAAAAAAAGCCTGAAAAATAAGGCGATTTCACGCATTTGCGGGAGGAACGTGCGATAAACTCTCGTAACGATGCGCCTCAGGCGGCTTGGCCGCAATTGCACTATCCCGTATTTGCTCTGGAGGAACATCGTTTTGACGAAAGCCGACCTTATTCAAGTCGTGTCGGAAGAGGCCGAACTCAGCAAGCGCCAGGCTGGCGAAATTGTCGACCTCATTCTCGACGAGATTAAGACCGCGCTACAGAAGGGCGACCGCGTCGCGCTGACGCCGTTCGGTAGCTTTGTCGTTCGTGCGCGTAAAGCACGCGAAGGACGCAACCCAAAAACCGGTGAGAAAATCAAAATTGCCGCGCGTAAGGTTCCGGCCTTCGTCGCGGGCAAGGGGCTCAAAGAGGCTGTCGGCGGCGCCAAAAAGGCTGCTGTTGCCAAAAAAGCTCCCGCCAAGAAAGCCCCGGCCAAGAAGGCCGCAGCAAAGGGCCGCAAGCGCTAAATTCTTGCGCTGACGTGCTATGATGTCGGACGCGATCGCTTTGCGGTCGCGTCCGCTCGTCGGGCTGTAGCGCAGCTTGGTTAGCGCGCTTGACTGGGGGTCAAGAGGTCGCAAGTTCGAATCTTGTCAGCCCGACCATTTGAAACTCCCTCCATCTCACATTGAGATGGAGGGAGTTTTTCTTCATATCTTCCCGCAGGGGCGCATTTTCTATGATAGATTTGTCGGTGATTCGTTGAAGGGGTGTCCTGTGCAGCTTGTTGCTTTTCCTGAAAATCTCAGCGATCTGACCGGACGAGGTGCCCCTTCAGCGTCTCTTTTCCGCCGCGCCCTCCTTGAGCCGAAGGGCCGGATGTTTGTAACGCAACGACGAGGCTCAACACATTGTTAGAACCGAAATACCTTCCGTCCGATAATGCCCTTTTGTCCCGCCTAGACGCAGTATTTCATTACAAAAGCGAATGTATACTTGCTGCGATTACGAGTGCTGAGGAACCGGACATTGTGGTTGTCGGCTTGCCGGGTTCCGGACGCACGCATGCAATGCATCTGATCATTGAAAATTTTAAAAATTACCGCATGCGCGATCTCGATGTTTTGCCCGTCTTAGCACAAATCTCGGGCTTTCAAAGTGAGCCAAAAGATTCGCACTTTCGTTCGGTGACAAAAACGCGCGTAAATGGCGCGTCGTATCTTCGCCTTTATCCGTTTGCCGATAGCTTGCTCATCGACGAATCCTATCTCTGGCTGAATTCCGGCGATATTGCCGATATTTTTCCGCCAGTTCGCTATTCAAATGAATTTCGCTCCGCGCTGGATGATCGCTTTGGTGGATGGCCTGCGGGAGTATCTGCCGTAGTAAAGAGAATCGCGCTTGGTGAGAAAGCGTTACAGCAAACAATTGATGATGCGACGGATGACCTTGCGACGCGTTATTTTGCAAAATTTTTCTATGGTTTGCATGATAGTCTCATCGACGATATTCTGTTTTGTGTGGCCGCACGCGGGTGCACGCTAAAGTTGCTGAATGAACTCGGATTCGCAGGCAAACGTGAAAGCGTCGAGCGGTTCAGGCTAAAGGGATTAGTCGATGTTGTTGGTGCCGATGAGCGGATTGCGATACCGCGTCCAGTCGTAGCCGCAAGCCACCATCAATTCGGACGTCTTTCTGTTCTCGGCTTTGAACTGGCCGATTCCCTGAATCGACATGGCAATATTGTTGACGCGGCGATGGTGCTGCAAAATGTCGGGGCAACGCTTGCGGCATTATCTTTACTGCAAACCGAGAAGAAACTGCCGTATTTGGCGCTCTCGGACGACACCGCCGAACGTGAGTGTCTTCGACTCGATGATGCTGTGATTATTCACGATCCATTTCTCTGGCTCAGCGTTTATACGCATCGATCCCGGCTGGTATCTGGGCAGCAACTTTTAGCCGAGGTGGAGAACCTTCTCGCCGCTACTGACGAAGATCTCGATGGAAAGCTACTGCTGCGCGAAATTTTGCTTCTCATTCGAGATATTCATTTGAGCGAAATAAAGCGACCACAACTTGATGAGCAACATGTACGACGCGTTGTCGAACATTGGCAAGAGACGCCATATGCTGTAATGGTAGCATTTTTAGCGGGCTCGCATTGTGCCATAAATGGATTGTATAAGGAATCTGAAACTTATTTCGTTTTAGCACAATCGCTCGCGAATCATGAGGCGAACGTTGTTACGTACGGAAATGAGCGATTATTACGATTGGTTCGTTGCCAGGGCGATATGATCCACGAGGCGGAGTTTTCGAAGTATGTCTTTCATTTGACAAAATTTGCAAGCTCTCCGAGTGCTCAGAATAGTGCATACTTTGAAGTGGCAACGAGTGCTTGGCTTCTTGGAGATGAGGAGCTCTTCGATGCGGCCATTGTGAAATTGGAACGCATCGACGGGTCTCGGTTTTTAGCTCCTTACAAGGAGTTTACTCGTGCCGCTCGCGGCCTGAATTTCGATGAGCGCTGCGGCTCATCATATTTCCAATCGTGGATGTTGCTCGTTGCGGGCTTGTTGCCGAACAGAGAGCAGGCGGATGCGGAACTTCTCAAGCGCGCGTATGATCTGTCAAGAGTTTCCGGTTCTCGCTTCCTCGAAGGAATTGCGGGGATGGCGTATGCGCGGACATTGAGCGGTCCACAACGTGAGCATCTTCTTGAATCCATTGTGGTTACGGCGGATGAATTCGGGCAATATACACTTGCGTCGCGCGCGAAGGAACTCATGGCAGGTCAAGAACTTGAATCCGAGTTGCATCCCGGATGGCTCAAGCGCTACGCTACCGATCGGTTTTTTGGCGACCAGTCGATTCCACACTTGGCGCTTTTTGAAGGCGTAGCAACGATTGATGGCGAGCGGGTTTCACTTGGCGAAAAAACTCATATGCTCTTGACGTTGCTGTCGGTGGCACCTGGAGATGTGAGTGCCGCATCGTTAATGAGCGCAATATGGCCCGATGCCACAAATGAATCGGCGCGAAATGCCTTAAAAATGTGCGTCCGACGAACTCGCAATGTCTTGCGCTCAGAAAATGCCATTACAAAAACGCACTTGGGATATCAAATCGATCCGTCGTTGCGTAGCGATATTGGCGAAATGCAAAAATGGATAGAGGATATTTCGGAATCGGAAGCCGCGAGCTCCATGATCGAAACGGGAGCCGAATTTTTGCTCGCCCTCCTCAAAGGGCTCCCGCTTGAGTTGCAACGCTATGATGCATTTGATGACATTCGTCCGATGCTCACTACGTTGGAACGGGATGTAAAATCGCGACTAATGGACCGGCTGTCGCGGCACGCATGCTCCGGACGAACCCGAGATATAGTCAGACAGATGTCGCAGTTCGACCCTGAAACTGCCGAAGAATTTCATGCTGCCATAGAATCCCATGTACATACGACACCGTAGCTTTCTCGTAGGACACGAGACGCCGGGATTGAGACACGTTTGTGACCCCCGACGTCTCTATACTCATTCACGAGGAGGATACAGAGATGTCAACGACAGCTACCCACACGCGATTCGATGACGTCGACGTTGAGTTCGAGCATATTCGCGACCATAGTTCGCAAATCAAGAAATTTGTGGCTCGGCACGGTGAGCACTCTGCGATGATCTTTGCGCGCGCCTTAACCGCCAGCTCGAAGCAAGGTGACGAGTATTTTCGGTTCCTCGTGGGCGCGCCGCGAGATGACGACTTCGATGAAGCGTGCCAGATCGTTCGTTCAATTGGCCGTGACGCCGCCGCGCTGCTCCCACAACTCGTCTTCACGTACTACCATCGGGCCCAGCTCGATTTGTACGTCTAGCATAAATTTGACCATGTGCGAGTAGGTACGCGAGTCACGCGAGATACGGCTTGGAATTGGGGTGTCCGATTCCAAGCCGTCGGGGGGCGGAGACTCGTTCTTCGGCGCGAAGAGTCGTCGGCGATGGCGAATCTCTTGGATGCTCTTCCCGTTGACGCGACACTGTTTGCCGATGGCGGATCCCGCGGGAACCCGGGGCCGGCCGCCTCGGGCGCGGTCCTCTTTGCTGCCGACGGACGTATCGTGCGCGAGGTCGGGGAGTACATCGGTATCAAAACCAACAATGTCGCCGAATGGAATGCGCTCGTCATCGGCTTGCGTGCAGCCAAAGAAGAAGGCTTTCGCTCACTAGCCATTCGCATGGACTCGGAACTTGTCGTCAAGCAAGTTCGAGGTGAATATCGCGTGAAACATGTCGACCTTCAGCCGCTGCATCAGGCAGCGATGCGATTGCTTCGCGGCTTTGATCGGATCGATATCGCACACGTTCCGCGCAATCAGAATAAAGATGCCGATCGCGTTGTGAATCGCGTGCTCGATGCGGTGGCGCAATCTCAACGGGAGCAAGCCTTATGAAAGGCGCTCGCTTTGGATTCATCTTGTTTCTTTTCTCGATTGTCGTCGTCGTCGCCGTCTTTATTGCGTATTTCCCCGGCGAGGTGAAACGTCTCGACGTCAGTCGTCGCGCGGTCGATGCGCCAAGTGTGCTCTATGCATCGTTGACCATCACCTACGATAACCCACCGATCGTTAGCGAAACGTACGTGACGAAGGATGATAACGGCCTTTCCTCGTTCTCATATCGAATCCGCGGATTCAACGGCCGTCAGGTAACGGTCTCGGCACCGCCACGAAAAATGACCGATGTTTCATACTTTTTCGGCGCGCTGGTGGAAGACGGTATTTGGAATCTCACCAGTCTCCCGATTCGTGGAAATTCGAGCATCCATTATCGTATCGATGTTCGACAAACGGCCGATTACAAACACGGCGAACATATCGTGACGTTTACCGACCCGCATTGGTGGGCTACCACCGCCGGCCGGCAATACAGCATCTCCCTCGATAAAAGCAAACCCGTACCCGATCTCATGACGCTCAAATCGACAACGCTAGCCGATCCGCACTACGAAAAAATCGTCAACGCATTTCGCGCTTTCGGCTCCGACGTGTTTCACAAAAATGTCGCCAATGCTCGGCGCTGCGTGATCACGGGGAAAGATTGCCCGCCCAACCATTGATCCGTCGAAGCATCGCGGCATTTCTCGCTTTGGGTGTCTGCGCGTTCCTGGTTTTTGCAGCCTTTAAATGGTCGCAACGTACCGATAATATGCTCCTCGGACCGTTCTTCGCGCACGGCGCGCGAAATGAACGCGTCGTCGCCCTCACGTTTGACGATGGACCGAATCCGCCATATACGGACAAGATCCTGACGATACTCGAGCACGACCACGTCCATGCCACGTTTTTTGCCGTCGGGCGCGCAGTGGTTGCCCACCCGGCAACCATTGCGCGCGAAGCGCGCGACGGCGATGCGATTGAAAATCACTCCTGGTCGCACGAACACCTCATCCTCGAATCGCCGTCGTCCGTGCGTCGCAGTTTGCGGCGCACGAGCGACGCGATTCGTCGGATCACGGGCATGGCGCCGACATTGATGCGCCCGCCGTTCGGGCAACGCGATGGGTGGGTGCTGGCCGCAGCATTCCGCGAGCACGTGATACCGGTGATGTGGTCTGTTCCGCTGGCGTATGATTGGGAGAGCCCGCCACCGGCGGTGATTGCTGCGCGCATTCTTTCGCATGTGCGTCCCGGCGATATTATCGTGCTTCACGATGGAAATCGCGGCGAGCCGGCAAATCGGCAGGCCTCCGTGCAGGCGACCGCGTTGATCATCGCCGCCTTGAAGGCGCGCGGCTTTGCCTTCGTGACGGTGCCCGATCTTATGCATAGATCTTGCCGCCAACCCGAAGAAAGCCGTCCGCGTGGGTGTGCTGCGGATCGTGATGAACAAAATGCACGCACGGCAATCGCCCCGGATCGTGAACCATCTCGCCGCGCACCGAAATCGCATCGCCCGGATGCACCGTGACGGGCTTTCCGATCTCCACGTTATCGACGATTTCCAATGGCCCGGACGCGGTGGCGACGGTAAACGCCTCGTGTTCTTGTTTGGTCCGACTGCCGAAGAAGAATCGCTCGGGTGAACTCACCCGCCCCGAAAACTCGACTTCCGTCGGCGTATGCATGCTGTAGGCCACAGCGAGCGGTGTCGTCATGCGCTGTCTCCCCTTTCGCCTCCTTAATCACGCCGCTGGCGTACGCTGACAAGGGGTGAACCAATATGCGCGGCAATAGGCAATGGCTTGCAGACTATTAAAACCGAACGCTTACGACTCGTTCCCGTTACAATGCAGAATTCCGATGCGTTGTGGGATGTCATGCAACAGCCGGAACTGCGCGACTATCAAGAACTTCCCGACGCATCGCGCGAGGAATTTGCAGCGATGGTCGCCGGACGCTCCCAAAAACTCAGCGCGACGGCACTCGGGCGCTTCGAATGGCTCATCTATTTTGGCGATCATCGCGCACCCGTCGGTTGGGTTTCGTTGCGCATCGGTGATGCCCGACCGCGCGGCGCGGAGATCGGCTACAGCGTGCTCGTTGCGTACCGCAAACGCGCCATCGCAACCGAAGCGATTGAAGCGCTCATTCCGCTCGCGTATGACATTGCGCGCGTGCACACCGTGCGAGCCTACACACTTCCGGGAAATCTCGCGTCGCGCCGCGTGCTGGAAAAACTCGGCTTCACGCAGGATGGCGTTTTGCCGCGCGGCGCGTCCGTCGGCGGCCGCCCGGTCGACGTGCTCACCTATCTCGCCCCGGAACGAAACGAAGCGGCCCACCGTCGAAACGATGGGCCGCTCTGATGCACGTCTCGCGCTAGCGAGCGTTTAGCACCACCATGCCCACCATGGGCACCACGGAGTCGGCGTCGGTTGCGGCGTCGGAGCCGGGGTTGCCGTCGGTTGTGGCGTCGGAGCCGGAGTTGACGTCGGTTTCGGCGTTGGAGCCGGAGTGGACGTCGGCTTCGGCGTCGGTGCCGGAGTTGTCGTCGGTTTCGGCGTCGGTGCCGGAGTTGCCGTCGGCGCAGGCGTTGGAACCGGAGTTGCCGTCGGCGCAGGCGTTGGCGGTGGCGTCGAAACGCTCCCGTAGCTCGTCGCGCATCCCGAAATGGCGTTCGACCAAATCGGTTGAACCGGATACGTGCTTCCGTTCGGGAAGCTGTAGTTTTGCAGGTTCGTCCAGGCGCACTTGTCGCCGTTTTCTGCACCGCTGGAATCTACCCAACCGTTTCCGGCACCCGGATCCGAATTGGTTTCTTCCTCTTCGTGTCCGCCGACGACGGAAACGCCATCAAGCGTACCCGGCGAGTTGACGGAACCGCTGCCGCAGCCACTTCCGGCATCGGGCGTGTACGGAAGGTTCGTGTACGCATATGCGCGGCCACTCGAATCCGTTGCGGTGTTGTGATAGCCGCACCATTGGCTTCCAAAGCCCGATTGCGTGTATCCGGTCGGCGTGACGACAACGTAGTTGGCATTCACGTCGTAGCCGAAATGCGCAATCGCATTTGCTGCTTCGTTCGCAACATCTGAATCGGCGTAAGTTTGCGCTGGAACCGAAGAGTCGTACCAAACACCGAGCAATTGCGCGTTCGGGTTGGTGACATACTGATTCGAACCGTTGGTCGTTTGGTAATATTGCGTATCGACATTGGCCCAATTGCTTCCGCCGATGGCGGTATAGTAACCGGTGAGATACGACGCTAATCCATCAGGATCGGCGTTGGTGTCGTTTGAAGATTGCCATCCCCAGAAAATCAAATAGATGTGCGGCGTGGTTTGCACCGGTCCGCCACCATAAATGAGATTATTGCTGGCTGCAGCTCTGTGTGCCATCGTCCGCGTCCCGTTGATCGGGAAGTGCGGATTCGGGTGCGCTGCCAAATATGGCTTAGAATAGAAGACGTGTCGCTGACCAATGGACGCGACATGGGTTGGAGATTTCTGCGTGCCTACGCCCGTTGGCAGCACCGTGGATGCTCCGTGATTTCCGGAACACGCGGCGAGCAACGAACCGATCAGCAACGCCGAAAAGACGCCCTTAGATACCTTCAAAGAAGACCTCCACAAAACGGCTCAGTTATAACGACACGCCGGACGCTCACAAAGCGAGCAACCGGATGTCTACCGACAAATGTTAGGAGTCGGTTAAGAAGTTCCCTTTTGTCTCAGATGAGATTTTCGTCGGCTTCGAGCGCCGGGGGCTCAAAATCACTCTCCGGGTAGCCCGCGTAGTGCATCGGGAGCGCATCGCACAAATGCGCAAAAAGCGGCTCCCACAAGGCTTTTACGCCCATGCGCGAGCGCAGCGAGGGGATCGGAACGAAGGCGAGATCGACGATATGATCGCTCCCGGCCGCAGGCAGCTGGGGCTCACCGTCGGCCTCGATGCCGAAGGTCGTGTTCACAATATGGACCCCACCCGGGGAGATCGATTCGCTGACATAGCGCAACCCGATGACGCGGGCGACCAAGCCCGTCTCCTCGGCCGTCTCGCGCACCACGGCTTCGTGGAGCAACTCGCCATCCTTAGGCCGCCCGCCCGGCAAAAACCACAGCGGCTCAGGCTTGCCTTCGTAGCTCGATGCTACAAGCAGAACGCGTCCGGTGCGAACGAGGAGGGCGGATGCGACACGAATGATTGGGTGCGACACGTGTGGGAGGATGCTTGCTGTACTCGGCGATACCCTCGTTGCACCATGATCCATGTCGAACTTTTTGCCGTCGACGATGCCGAACAAATGCGCAGCGCACGCGCTATTCGTTTCGCAGTGTTTGTCGACGAACAAAAGGTTCCGGCGGATATCGAAATCGACGAACACGATTGCGACGATGCGACTGCCGTTCACGCCTTAGCGCTGATCGACGGCCAACCCGTCGGTACCGGGCGCTATTTCGTGCGGCGCGATGGCGGCGTGCAAATCGGCCGCATGGCAGTGTCGGCCGATCGTCGCGGGCAGGGCATCGGCCGTGCGCTGCTCGATGCGCTCGTCGCCGAGGCGCAGAAACGTTCGATGACGCACGTGGTCCTTCACGCCCAAACGCACGCCATCGGCTTTTATGAACGCGCCGGGTTTCTCGCGCACGGGCCGGAGTTCGATGATGCCGGAATTGCGCACGTTGAGATGGTTCTCAGGTTTGCCGATTCGAGCAGGAGCGCCCGCTAGCTTCGCGACAGTACGCCGCATGCGTCGCGTACTCTTGGGAGTCGTCGTCAGTTGCATGTTTGCTGCGTTCATTGCGTGCGGCGGCGGCGGAGGCGGAACCGTGCCCAACGCTCCAAGTGCGTCCAATCCGAGCCCGCCGTCGCCACCGATCCCAAGCCAGGGCCAAACGGCCGTCGTCAGCATCGTTATCCCGTCGGCAACCACCCAGTCATCGTCACGTCGGCCGCTCTTCGTCTCCTCGGGTGTCAACGGCGCGCGCATTCAAATTTTTGCGCAGGGTACGACGACGCCCGCACTCGTCTCCGATGTCTACGATCTCTCGGCGACATCGACGCTGTGTCATCTCGTCTCGGGCGGGCGGAGTTGTACCCTCACGATCAACCTGCCGATCGGCGCCGATACCATCGTCGTCGGTCTCTTTGATACGGCTCCGGTTTCCGGCGTTATTCCGGCGACGGCAAAGCAGCTCGGGACGGCCTCGCAAAATCAAACCGTCGTCGCGGGTTCGCCGCCGCTGTCGATCACGGTGCCCGTCCTCCCGATTGTCGCCGGAGTCACCGTTTCAGCTCCGACAACACAATTTTACGCGCTAAAATCCGGGCAAGGGACGCAGACGGTCCCGTTCGCTCTGCTCGAATCGGATGCGTCGGGTAGCGTGGTCAGCGGCCCCCTCGCCACGCCGATTATTGTCAAAGTCACCGAATCCGGCGGCACCGGCTTTGCGTCACTTTCCCTTGGCAGCACAACGGGCGCCAATCAAGTGACGCTCACAAAATCCACCGATGCACCCTCGTTCGTCTATACCGGAGGCGGGGTCGCGGGCTATTCGGCCACCGTGACGTTCACCGTGCAGGGGAGTTCGACGCCGCAATACACCGAGCAACTTTCCCCGGTGTTCGTCGCGCCCTCGGCGCCCTCGCCGCTCTTCACGGCAGCAACGCAGACGGCCGCGATGCAAGGCTGGCCGTCATCGCTGGTGCTCACGGCCAGCGCCGTCGCAGCACCCGCCGGCACCGTTTTTACGCCGGTCATCGCCCCCGCGTGCGCGACCGTCGCGACGATCATTCAATCGGGTGCCAACTTCACGCTCACCGGTGGGAGCAGCAACGCGAGCGGCTGTAGCGTCACCATCACGATGTCGGGTGGCACCGGCAGCACGATCGTGAACATTCAAAATACGCCCGCGGCTCCTGCAACCGGTTCGGGGCCGGTAACGCTGGGCGGAGCCAGCGAAGCCGTACTCCCGATCGCGCTTCCAACGCCGACTGCGCCTCCGTTTCTTCACTACGGCCAATCGGCGCTGGCCGCCGATGGATCGCTGTGGTTTACCATCGTCGATTCGTTGTCGGGATTCTTGCAACAGGTGGTGCCCGCGGCCACGTTCGGCTCGGGAACTCTCGGGACTCCGGTGCATGTAGCGATCAGCGGCATCGGCAGTACCGTGATGATCGGGCCGGATGGAAATTTGTGGTTCCCTTCGGTCAGCGATGCCGGCTCGCACCTCGTCGATCAGAATGTGTTGTCAACGATTCAATCGCAGTTCGTGCTTCCCGGGCTCTCTTTGAGTTCGAATGTTTCGGGCTTGGCGAACGGATCGGATGGGCAACTCTGGGGCGCGGTTTCCAGTCCCGCGGAGTTCTTCTCGGCATCAACGGGCGGCATCGTGCTGACCTATTCGCAAACCCTGATTCCGGTGTATCTTGTCGCCGGCGTTCCGTCCACGAACAGCGCGAATGCCCTGTGGGCGCTCGATTCCGTTGGCGATATTCTGACCTTTGCTCCGGCAACGCCGACAACGGTGACGAAAGCGGCAACGGCCTGTGTCGGCGCACCGTCTCTTTCGAACACGCCGGTCGGCATGGTGATCGATCCGTCAGGAAACCTCTGGGTCGTCAATGGTTTGTCGGGCCTGAGCAAAGCGACGATCGCCGTCGGTGGCGCGGCCACCTGTACGCCGATTACCGATACGTTGCCGGGGTCAACGGGAATCGTTGCCTTGGCCGCCGGGCCGGACGGCACGATATGGGGCCTCGATAACGGCGTCGGCCTGGTCGCCGTTCTTCCCGGCACGACAACGGCGATTCACGCGCCGCAAGATGCGCACGCTACGGGTGCAAGTTACGGCGGCCTCGCAGTCGATACGCTCGGCAACGTGTGGTTTGCCGATGCAAGCACCGGCAAGATCTACGAGTATCATCCATGATGCGTAAGCCCATCGCTCTTGCAATGATTGCGCTGCTCACTGCCTGCGGCGGAGGCGGCGCGGGCGCATCGCTCACGCCGGTCGCAGCACCGCATCTCCCGACGCAAAACACCGTGTCCATTCGCGTTGTGGTGCCGACTGCCGGCGCATCGACATCGTCGCGCCTTCGCCATATCCTCGATGTCGCCGCATCAACGCAAAGCGGATCGGTGACTCCCTATCTCTCCACCGATACCTCACGCACGTCACCGCTGGAATCGCCGCAAGCATTCAGTCTCGCAGCCGGAAGCCCCAATTGCACGGCAACTGCCGGAACATCAGGTCGTGTCTGCACGTTTAGCGTCACCATCCCCAGCGAACCGGCAACCGTTTCTCTGGATTTAATTCTGCGAACCTACGACGGCCCGATCGTCGGCGGTGCCGTTTCCGGAACGCAAATCGGTGCGGGTTTCACCACGATGGCAGGCCCCGCGCCTGGCGCAACACCGAGTGTCAACTTCACGCTCGGGTCCGTCGTCAGTAAAGTCACGCTCTCGATGCCGACGACGACACTGCATCAAATTCTCGCATCGAATACGCCGCTCTACTTTAGCGCGCAAGATGCCGACGGCAATGCAATCGTTTCAACCGCGTATACTGACGCACTCGGAAATCCGGCGACAATAACGCTCAACGCTACCGTCACCACTGGCGGTGTATCGTCGCCGAGCGCCTTGCTTATTGGCGTCGGCACATCAACGCCGTTGCAATCGGTACCGCTAACCACTCCGCCGACACAAGCACTCTACCTGCAAAATGTTGGTTCGAACTCTGTGATCGCATCCGGCCAAACCGTGAATGCAAACGTCGCTCTCGTAAGCGGCTCGGTAGCATCGGCAACCTTGCCACTCACCATCATTCCCTGGAGTGTCACCTCCATCGCGATAACGAATGGCTCGATCACGCCGACATTTAGCCCATCGAATTACACCCCGGGAAGTGTCGCGATCACCAATAAACTTGTGGCCGATTCGTCGGGCGGTCCGTATCTTTATTTCGCCGATCAAGATACGACGCAGTTCAATATTTGGACGGCAACAATCAGCGGTGGAACGCTAACGTTCGCCGCCTTTCCGTGCGCAACGGCCTGCACCGGCATCGGATCATTCGGTGCGCTCTCCGATTATGGCGGGACGTTGTATGTGAATACGACAGGAAGCACGACTTCCGCAGCCGTTTCGCTGCCAGTCGCCGCCGGTGTTCCGAATTTTGGCTCACCAACATCGTATAGTTCAACCTACGGCTTTCTCCATGGCGGCTCCGCCGCAATTCCAAGCGGTGGGTATCTTGCTACCGGCGGAAGTACGTTCTCCGACTATATTGAATGTGCCGCATTGGGAACAACGTTCACGGAAACGCCGCTCTATGGATCCTATGCACCGGTCGGCAACATTGGCGATATACTCATCGATCCGAGTGGCGTGGCCTGGTTTGCCGATGGTAGCGCGGGTGTCGGAACGATGGGCGTAAGTTGCGGAACACTCGCAGCCAGCCCAATCGGCGGATTTGCCGGCCCCGTCGCGCGCTTAGCGATTCAACCGTCGGGTATCGGGGCAAGCGCGCACGAACTCGTGTGGGCGACCGAACCCTCAAATGGCCAATCACAGGCATTGGATACCGTGACAAATACCATCGTCGCCACCGATGTCAGCGGAGGCAATCCGAGTGCCATCGTTTATGACAACGGCTACCTGTGGGTTGCCGATCCCAATCCCAGCAGTCCCGGATTGCATCATGATGCAACGAGCGGCGCGCCGAGCTACGCAACGCAACAAAATTTTTATGCGATCGGTTCCAGTCACATCGACGCGATGACGCTCGGCGCCGACGGCGCCCTCTACGCCCTCGACACCGCCACCGCCACCATCTACCGCGTCACCTATTAGTCTGTCACCCTGAGGAGCGCACAAAGTGCGCGTCGCCCCCCGTCACCCTGAGGAGCGCACGCAGTGCGCGTCGCCCCCGTCACCCTGAGGAGCGCACGAAGTGCGCGTCTCGAAGGGCCAATGTTGCACGCTACGCGTGCTCCGTTTGATCATGCTTCGAGACGCGATGCTTCGCATCGCCCCTCAGCATGACAGAAACCCGTCACCCTGAGGAGCGCACGAAGTGCGCGTCTCGAAGGGCGCATCGCTCCTCATGCTTCGAGACGCGATGCTTCGCATCGCTCCTCAGCATGACAGAACCCCCGTCACCCTGAGGAGCGCCCAAAGGGCGCGTCTCGAAGGGCGCATCGCTCCTCAGCATGACAGAACCCCTGTCACCCTGAGGAGCGCACGCAGTGCGCGTCTCGAAGGGCGAGACGCGATGTTATTCGGCGATTGCGACGGCTTCGGCGAGTGCGGGATTTGCGCGCGGTGCGCGCATGAAGAAGACGAGCGGCGTCGCGATCACAAAGACGATTCCCACAAGTCGGAAAACATAATCATACGAAATCATCGTCGCCTGCTGCACCACCATGCCGCTTAAAACACCCAACGGCACACCGTGCGTTTGCGTCACGCCGCCGGCTAATACGTTCTGCGCGATCGCTCCCTCATGCGTGAGCAACGTCGTCAAGATCGCAATACCGAAACTTCCGCCGAGCTGACGAACGAGCGTAAAGACGCCGGTCGCGCCGGCCATCCCGGCAATCGGCACTTCGCCAAGCGAAGCCGTCGTCAGCGGAACAAAAAGCGCACCAAGGCCGAACCCTTGAATCATACGCGGCCAAAAGACATCCCAAAATCCGGATTCGGAGGTGAGCCCGCCGAGCCACCACGCCGAATACGCAAAGATCAACATTCCCGCTGCAACAAGGACGCGCGGATCAAATTTATGCCCGAACCTCCCCAGCACAAACATCGTTAGCGCAGTTGCAAGCGCACCCGGCAAAAGCACAAGTCCCGTATCGAACGCCGTGAGATTCAGCATCACTTGTAAAAACAGCGGGAGAATAAGTGTCACACCAAAGAGCCCGAAGCCCGAGATGAATCCAACGATATTTCCCACCGCAAATGTGCGAATATGAAACATTTTGAGATTTACCAGCGGCTCGCGCTCGCGAATCATCTTCCAGATAAAAAACGTCAGCGAAATCACGGCAACACCGGTGAGTAGCACGATGGTCGAAGAATCCCACCAGCCATCATGCTCGCCGCGCTCAAGCACATACTGCAGCGATGAAAGCCCGGCAACGAGCAACGTCAACCCAGTCCAATCCACACCGCCCTTCGGCTTTTCGAGATAATGCGGATTCGGAATAAACATAAGCGTCATAATGAACGCGGCAATACCGATGGGGATATTAATGTAGAAGATCAACGGCCACGTTGCATTATCAACGAGATATCCGCCAAGCGTCGGCCCTACGGCCGGGCCAACCATCGCCCCCAAACCGAAGATCGCCATCGCCTGCCCACGTTTTTCTTTGGGAAACGATTCAAACAAAATCGATTGCGCAGTCGGCTGCAGTGCGCCGCCGCCAATGCCTTGCAGAACGCGATAAAACACCAGCTGCCAAATCGATGTCGCCGTTCCGCAGAGTAGCGATGAAAGCGTAAAGATCGCCAGCGACACCGCGTAGAAATTCTTGCGACCAAAATACGCCGTCAGCCAACCATTCAGCGGCATGACGCAGACGCTCGCTAAAATGTACCCGGTGGCAACCCAGGAAACTTCATCGACGGTCGCCCCAAGATTGCCGGCGATGGTCGGAAGCGCCACATTCACGATCGTGGCATCGATAATCGCCATGATTAATCCGAGCATAACGGTCACCGTGATAATAGCGACGTTTTTGCGCTCGCCCGCTTGCCCAGTTGTCACTTACGAAGAATAGGTGACAATCCCCCAAACCCCTGCCAACTGCGTAGCACCCTCCATGCCTCGTGTCATCGACTCCGTCACCCTGAGGAGCGCACGACTCTGTCACCCTGAGGAGCGCACGACTCTGTCACCCTGAGGAGCGATGCGAAGCATCGCGTCTCGAAGGGTCGAAGGGTCGAAGGGCCGGGCCAATGTTGCACGCTAACGCGTGCTCCGTTTGATGATGCTTCGAGACACTCGCTGCGCTCGTTCCTCAGCATGACAAAGCCCCATGTCATTCTGAGGACCGCGCGCCCCCGTCACCCTGAGGAGCGCACAACTGAGGACCGCGCGCCCCCGTCATCCTGAGGAGCGCACCACTCTGTCATCCTGAGGAGCGCAGCACTCTGTCATCCTGAGGAGCGATGCGAAGCATCGCGTCTCGAAGGACGGCTCTGTGATCCTCCCGGACGCGGAAATAACGTGGAGCGTGATTACGACGAAGGGAGATTGTGCGCAACCGTCACGTCGAAGGATATGATGCCGATATGATGCCGGTCGGAGGCTTCCAGATCCACCGTAACGCCGGTCTGCGCATCCGTCCATTTCGTGTTGCCATACCGATGCCCGCAGTATCCTGGAGTCGAGCACGAAGGAATCGTTGCATCGAGTCGGTCGCTGGTAATGCGAAAGTCGGTAGGCAACCTAAGCGAGATGGCACTTCGCAGCGATCGATATTCCGAGCCGAAATCTCCAAAAAAGCGAGCGGATGAACACGTGATATCCCAGTAGGCGTGCTGGTTATATTTTCCCGTGGGCTCGAACGTCACAAAACACGGCCCGGTATGGTTGAGATAGCGCCACGGAACGCCGGGCGCTGCAAGGTACGTGAGTTGACCGGCAACCCACTTCGATGTTTGCGGCGCATCGAGACGAAAGCGAGCAAAATTCGTTGCCGCTTGTGCAACGGCGCGGCGAGCATACGCTCCATACGCCATTGCCGTGCGCGTGAAAGCAATCGAGGCGAGCGGCGGTGCCGCGCGCGTTGTCGCTTGAGTCACCACAAACCTCACGCGCGTCGAGTTCGGGTCGCTCGTCGCGAGGATCGTCGGATCGCCGCTATGCGTCCACAAAAAACGCAATTGCCCGGGATGATCGAGCTTGGGGAAGTGCAACGTCGCCTTCGGAAATAGTTGGCTAATATCATACGCCATCGAGTTTCCTTCGGATCCGATCGGCAATTCTGCTCTCGTCATCACCGCGTCAAAACGCACAACCCACGGCCCTGTTTTCGATGTCCGTTCGATACTGCAGGAAAAGCGCGTGCGGCATGAGAGCGAGGGTAATTTCTTCCTTTGCAATGCATACACGGGGCCATAGGCGTTGTGAGCAATGATCGCGCCGCGGAATGGCAGAAAGGCAGAAGCGCTTGCGCGAGCGACGAGAAAAAGATCGGCGAAGCCGCGCGGCTCGGGAGTTTCTTTGGCGAGGACCGCTTGCGCGGCAAACGCCGCTACAAGAAAGGCAATGACGACACGACGTTTCATGTAAATTCCTTACTACGGACGAAACGAAACAAAGACGGTTGCAACGAGCGTGACGATCGCGATAATGATGAGCGCGAGCGCCGCGAGCCACTGGCGTCGCCCACCGAAGATCAGTGCATAGACGGCTTTGAGTGCGTCGTTCGATGCTGCGGCAATAAGAATCGCAACCGCGGCACCGCCCGCCTGCATGCCGACAACGCTGCCCTGCGCAAGAGAGAGCACGAAAGGATCGATATCGGTAAAGCCGACGATCGCCGCAAGAATATTGATTCCGGTATGCCCGTAATTCGCTTGCGCCCATTGCGTTGCCAGTGTGACGAGTACAAAGAGAACGGCGAACGTCAATGCCGTCCCAAGTTGCAGCGGATTGCCGGCTGCAATGGCAAGCGGCTCCCCATCGAATTTCTCGCGCGCAAAAAAGTACAACGCCGAAGCAATCGCAAGAGAAAAAACGAACAGCGCAAGCGACGGGACCAGCAGTCGCTCAGCGTCGGCGAGATTAAAAACCGCGACAACCAGGAGCAGACGAATATACATGAGTGCCGTCGCCAAAATAATTCCGGCGCGTTCGCTGCGAATATTGTGGCCGTCATGCGCGCGGCGGGCAAGCACGACCGTCGTTGCCGTCGAAGAATAGAGCCCGCCAAGCGCCGCCGCAATCAGCGCGCCGCCTCTGGGCTTAAGATACGTTTGTACCAGATAACTAAAATACGAGAGCGCTGAGATCACGACGACGGCCAGAAGCATTCGTTGCGGTGAAATCGCACCGAGCCAGGCAATCGGCGTTGTTGGAAGCAGCGGTAAGGCAACGCCTGCGAGTAAGAGAAATTGCGCCGCCGTAAAAACTTCGTCGGCGATGACGTTATCGGCAAGTCGATGCAATTGCACGCGTCCGGCGAGCAATAACGCGGAGATCGTTGCCACCGCGATCACTACCCACGGCGGTTGCGCTAAGGCGACGCCGCCGATCGTAAAAGCCAGAAGATTTGTCGCCGGCACGACCAATTCGGCCCGCAGCGCATCGGCTTCTTGTGCTTGGAGACGTTTAGCGTAAAACACGCCGAGCCATCCGGCGACGGCAAGCATGCCGATAACAAATGGCAGATGCGTCGTCGGATCCAACGTCCAAAGCATCGCTCCGAGAATGGCGAGCAGCGGAAACGTGCGAATGCCGCCCGGCGGTCGAACGCTCTCTTGCTTGTAAAACTGTTCAAACGCGAGCCCGAGAAAGACTCCCATAAACAACGCGAGCGCAAAACGCTCCGGCGCAAGCACGAGCGAGGAACTCATATCCGTGCCGCTTCGCAGTGATCCCATGATCCCCTGGTCCTCATCGTTAAGAGGGGAACCCAAACCCGCGAAATTCACACCGCCGTCGCCGAGATGCACGTCGAGGAAGAAGATGAAGACGGCGATTTCGACGAGGAAGATGATGAACACGAGGCCGAAGTCGCGCCTGAGACTCATCTCGGAGATCCGAACGCGTAAACAGGAATCGTGATTTCGCAGCGAGGAGTGAAGCAATGTCATGAAATTGCTTACAACACTCCTTGCTGCTTTTTGCTTCGCAGCGCTTTTGCCCGCATGTGCCGGACAAGCCGCAAACGCCTCAGTCTGCGATATGCCCTATGCGCCGGTGCATATCGGTGCGCGGTGGGTCTATTCGATGGCAAGCCAAATCCCGACGATGAACGGAACGATCACGACATCGATTCTCTCGGCATCAGCAACGTCGTTTGTGATGCAAACGGTCACATCGCTGCATGGTGTAAAACCGGCAACGGTTATCCGTACAACGGTTGCGTGTTCGAATAGCGCGCATGATCGCGGTATGCTCCGCCCAAAATCCGGCGTCACGATTGCGTTCAATAGCAAAAATAGCTTCTCGTTTACGAATGTTGCCGGGACGATGATACCGCCGGAAAATCATTGGGTGACCGGGTACTCATGGGTGTATGTAACCACGTCGAAGGCCAAAGGCTATGGTCCGCACGCCAACATTTCCGGAACGGTGACGACGCGTATGCATTATCAGGTGCAAGCGCCGGTGAGTATTTCCGTGCCATTCGGGCATTTCACGGCGATCCCCATCACGAGCATTACCCTTGCTAGCGAGGATATGAAAATCAATAAACTGCCAATCACCGGCAATAGCATGATGCCGACCACGACGTATTACTATGTCAAAGGCATCGGCATGGTGAAAAGTGTCTCGCCGATGGTGATCAGCGAACTGCGTTCCTACACACCCTAGCGCCCGGCATAGGAGCTTGCCCGCGTTTCGTGCAAGCGCTCGGCATGCAAGCATTAACGTATTCCACCTTCGGCGAACCCTCCGACGTTATTCGTCTGACGGATCTTCCCGATGGGCAACCCGGCGTCGGTGAGGTGCGGCTGCGCATCGTACAAGCGCCAATTCACAACCACGATCTCGCGACGATTCGCGGCCGTTACGGTGTACGTCCGGAATTACCGGCGTCGGCGGGTTCCGAAGCACTCGGCATCGTTGAAGCCTGCGGCGATGGTGTCAGCAACGTCAAGGTCGGCCAACGCGTCGCATCATCCGGAATTCGCGGCGCATGGGCGCAGCATGCCATCGTGCCGGCGCAAGGTGTCGTCCCTGTTCCCGATGGCATGCCCGATGATGCGGCCTGTCAGTTGCTTGCGATGCCGCTTTCGGCGCTCGTGTTGCTCGATGAGTTGCATTTGCCGGAGGGAACATGGATCGTACAAACGGCCGCTGGTGGTGCGGTCGGACGCTTGTTAGAGAGCATCGCCGCGCGAAAAAATATTTCTGTCATCAATTTGGTGCGTCGAGAAGAAGCGGCGCAAGCATTACGCAACGACGGTGCGCGTCACGTTGTCTCCACGGATGCCGATGATTGGACGACGCACGTGCGCGCGATCGTTGGTGACGGCAAAATTTCGCGCATCGTCGATTCCGTCGCCGGCCCACTCGCACTCAAACTCGTGCGCTTACTAGCCGACCGTGGCGAATTCGTCGTCTTCGGTGCGCTCGAACCCAAGCCGCTGTCGATCGATCCCGGCGCGTTGATCTTCAATCACATTATCGTGCGCGGCTTCTGGATGACGAAGTGGATGCAAGAAGCAACGCCGCAACAGCGCGGTGCCGCGTTCGCCGATCTCTTTGCTCTCGTGCAGGCCGGAGCACTCGATCTACGCGTCAGCGCCCACTTCCCACTCAGCGATGCCAAAGCCGCCCTCATAGCCGCCGAAACCCCCGGCCGCCAAGGCAAAGTAACCTTCCGCCCGTCACCCTGAGGAGCGCACGCCCCCTGTCACCCTGAGGAGCACGCGAAGCGTGCGTCTCGAAGGGCGAGACGCGATGCTCCGCATCGCTCCTCAGCATGACAGCACGTTGTCACCCTGAGGAGCACGCGCAGCGTGCGTCTCGAAGGGCGCTTGTCACCCTGAGGAGCGCACAAAGTGCGCGTCTCGAAGGGCACTTTGTCACCCTGAGGAGCACGCGAAGCGTGCGTCTCGAAGGGCGAGACGCGATGCTCCGCATCGCTCCTCAGCATGACAGAACGCTGTCACCCTGAGCCCCCTCGTCACCCTGAGGAGCGCCCAAAGGGCGCGTCTCGAAGGGCACTTTGTCACCCTGAGGAGCACGCGCAGCGTGCGTCTCGAAGGGCCGCGGGCCAAGGTTGCACGCTCCGCGTGCTCCGTTTGATGATGCTTCGAGACGCTCGCTTCGCTCGCTCCTCAGCATGACAGAGCATGAGTGCGCGGGGAAGGTGCTTGTGAAACCAAGCGCTGCGTGATAATGTTACGACGACTATGGGCCACCACATCCACCCGATTCACGTGCAGAACGCTGCGTTTCTCCTGACGACGATCCCAGCATGGCTAGTGCTCGGCCTGATTATCGGCGCCGTTCGCGAGCGCACGCGCCGCGGCGTTGCGCGACTCGTACCGCAACCGGCGGTTGCCCCGCGCCGCTCGCCGGCCGCCGCGCGAGCACGCATTCTCGGTAGCACAAGCCTCCTGTAACCAGCCGAAAGAAAAATCCACGGCGGGCTTGACCCGCCTTTGTTTCGCCGCTATAGTTCACCATATGGTTAACTATGCGCCCCCGGAACTCGACCGGACATTTTCCGCGCTCTCGGATCCCACGCGGCGCCGCATCCTGACGCAGCTGCTCCAAGGCAAGCGCTCGATCAGCGAACTCGCAAAGCCGCACCGAATGTCGCTGCCCGCGGTGATGAAACATCTCGATGTTCTGTCCGATGCAGGCCTCATCGCGCGCAAAAAAACGGGCCGCACCGTTGTCTGCACTCTGCAAGCCAAGCCGCTGCAAAACACCGTCGATTGGCTGCTGCAATACCGTCGTTTCTGGGAAGAGCGCTTTGACCGCCTCGATGCCTATCTCGCACACGTCCAGCAAGGAGAATCCGATTCATGACATCGCAAAACATTGCCGCCGATCCCCTCACGCTAACGCTCGTGCGCGAATTTGCGGCGCCGCGCGCGTTGCTCTTTTCCGCCTGGACGGATCCGAAACATCGCGTTCAATGGTTCGCCCCGCGCGGATACACCGTGACACACTTTGAGAGCGATGTCCGCCGCGGCGGAGCATGGCGTTCCTGTATGCACAATGATGAAACCGGGGAAGATATGTGGCACGGCGGTGCGTACGTTGAAGTCGTCTCCCCCGAACGCTTATCGTTCACCATGGCCTGGGACGGCGACGACGGACTTCCCGAGACGGAATTTCTCATCACCATTACGTTCACCGAACACGCCGGAAAAACGACGATGACGTTCGTGCAAACCGGCCTGATTAGCGCGCAATCGCGCGATAACCACGGTTCCGGATGGTCGAGCGAATTCGATCGTCTTAGCGACATCATTGATGCAACGCCGACGATCACGATCACCCGCCGCTTTCACGCATCGCGGGAACGTGTCTACGCTGCATGGTCTGATGCACAGCAACTCGCACAATGGTGGGGCCCGGAATCGTTTACCAACCCCATCTGCGATCTTGATTTTCGCGTCGGCGGCCACATGTATATCGTCATGCGCTCACCGGAAGGCCAGGATTTCCCATGCTATTTCGCATTCACGGAAATCGACGCGCCGCGCCTCCTCGCGTATCGCGACGTTGATCCACCGGAAGGACCGCTCCCATGGACGTCCGCGATGCCGCGCCCACCAAAGCAACATACCACGGTGACATTCGATGAGCGCGACGGCATCACAACCATGATCGTGCAATGCACACTCGCCACACCCGCCGATCGCGACACCATGGTAAAACTCGGCTTCATTGAAGGCATGTCCTCAAGCCTCGACACCCTAAAAAATATCTTGTCACCCTGAGGAGCGCCCAACGGGCGCGTCTCGAAGGGCCGCACAAAATGTTGCACGCTTCGCGTGCTCCGTCTGATGATGCTTCGAGACGCGATGCTACGCATCGCTCCTCAGCATGACAAAACCCCTGTCACCCTGAGGAGCACGCGCAGCGTGCGTCTCGAAGGGCGCTCGCACAGGATGACATCGTCTCGAAGGGCCCCCGTCACCCTGAGGAGCGCACAAAGTGCGCGTCTCGAAGGGCGAGACGCGATGC
>JAJYCL010000005.1 GCA_021778415.1 bacterium
TCCGATCTGGGCAAACGGTTCGTTCCATTCGAGCGTTTGTGTAAACGGTTTACTCCAATGAAGTTTCTTCGCCCACGATGCCCAATATGCGAGGTAGTCTTTTTCGGCCTCGGCATAAATGTGGGCGGCAACGTTTGATTGTGCCGCAAAATCGGCGGAAGGCGTAAAGCGCCGTTCCTCGTGCGAAAGTGTCTCGATTGCTTGGTCGTTCGTGCTCATAGTGTAAAGAGAAATCGCCGGAGAGCGCATTAAGCCTGCTTGGGAAAGAAAGCGGGGAGGCGAGATTGCCTGCTACGACGTAGATGCTCGCACTATGTTTGCCGCACTTTTGCTCGCATCGTCCCTGCTCGTATCCGCATCGCCGGCCCCAACGCTCACCGATGCCGGATGGAAGGCATTTGATGCAAAGCAATACGCAACGGCGTACGACGATTTTAAGCGCGCGGCAACGAGTGGCGACTCCGAAGCGATGAACGCGTTAGGCTTGATGTTTTTGCATGGATACGGCCGCCCGCGTGATTACAAACAAGCGCTCACCTGGTTTAGCGCAGCCTTTGCCGGTGGAAACTCCTATGGCGGCTATAATCTTGGGCGCATGTATCTGTACGGTTGGGGAACGGCGGTCGACCCGGCCAAAGCGCTTGATTTCTTTAAGCGCGCAAGCGATCTCGGCAACGAAGGCGCGCCGGCGCTCATCGGGGACATGTATTACAACGGACGAGGCGTCCCGAAGAATTACGATACTGCGCGCACCTGGTATGAACTCGGAGCTCGTCGCGGCGACGGGTATGCATACGCCTCGCTCGGATTCATCTACGAGCGTGGACGCGGCGTGCCTAAGGATATGGCAAAAGCCGTTCAGTACGATCAGGTCGCTGCCCAAAAAGATGACGACACGGGCCAGACGCAACTCGCGCAGTTGTATATTGAGGGCAACGGCGTGCCGCAAG
This sequence comes from bacterium, assembly GCA_021778415.1. GTDB lineage: Bacteria > Vulcanimicrobiota > Vulcanimicrobiia > Vulcanimicrobiales > Vulcanimicrobiaceae > JAJYCL01. Next base: position 951 of record JAJYCL010000005.1, read on the forward strand.
ATTACGGCAAAGCCTTCCAACTGCTCTCAAAAGCCGTCGAAGCGGATAATACCATCGCGATGGATGCGCTCGGCTTCCTCTATGAGAACGGTCATGGCGTTCCCCAGAGCTATCAGAAGGCCGCCGAACTCTATCGCAAGTCGGCGGATCTCGGCAACGCATTCGCGACGGTCGATCTCGGGAATCTCTACCTCAAAGGCAACGGAGTCATCGCCGATTATGCCAAGGCTCGCGCGCTCTTCACCTCGGCCGTCGGCAAAGACGACGGGCGGGGGGCCTATCTTTTGGGCCGGATGGCCGAGCAAGGTCTCGGGCAGCCCATCGACCTGCCTGGTGCGATTTCGTGGTACAAGCAGGCCGCCGCCGCGGGCTACGATTCCGCCGTCGATGCCCTCAAGCGGCTCCATGCCAGCCCATGACGGGCGCTAGCGCGACTCGAATGCTAGCACTCCGCGCGTAAGAGTGCTAGAATACCGCCGATGAAGGGGTCGCCAGGGAACGAGATCGAGGGCCGAAAGGCCTACATTCTTGCTACCGTCGTGTACGAATATATTGCAACGGCGGAACCCGTTGGTTCGGCGACCCTCACGCAAAAATATAATCTTGGGGTTTCCGCCGCGACCGTCCGCAACGAGCTCGCCGAGTTGGAAACCGAAGGATACTTAGTCCAGCCGCACACCTCGGCCGGTCGGGTGCCCTCGGATTCGGGCTATAGAACCTATGTCGACCGCCTCATGCAGCCCGAAGCCATGGGCGTCGATGAGCGCAGGCGGATCTGCGATGAACTCCGGGATGCAAGCCACGAACTCGATGAAGTCATTGAGCAGGCCACGAAATTGCTGGGCCGTCTTTCCAATAATGTGGCCTTTATTACCGCCCCGCAACGCGATTCTCAATTGTTCCGGCATATCCAACTTATTTGGATCTCGTCGCGTAGCGGCGTTGCCATCGTGGTGACATCGCTCGGGGTGGCCGCGCAGTCGCTTTTTGAAACCGCCTACGACGTGAGTGCCGATGATTTTACGCATCTTTCGAATGCGCTCAACGCTCGACTCGCAAATACACCGTTGCGGGATATTTCACCATCGCTTGTCGCGCAGACCGTTGCCGAACTGAAGCTCAACGACGACCTGTGCGCCATCGTGATGCGGGCGTTTGAGTCGGCACGATCCAGTTTGCAAAATGACGTTGCATCGGCCGGCGCCCAAAATCTGCTCGATCAGCCCGAATTTCGAGATTTACGAAAGCTGCGTTCGATCTTACGCATTGTCGATGAGCAGCGCACCCTGTACGATCTCGTTGCCGATGCGATGACCACCGAAGGTCCATCGGTAAAAATCGGTCGTGAACTTGCTCTTGACGATCTCGATGATCTTTCTCTGGTGACTGTTCCCTATCGCTCCGGCGGCGGGGTTGGTATGCTCTCGATTTTGGGGCCGCGCCGTATGCCGTACGGTCGACTCCTCGCCCTTGCGACCGGAACCGCAGACTCCCTCACTCAGCGACTCGCTGATATCAACGCTACCGATTGAAAATGCCGACACAAGATTATTATGATACGCTCGGCGTCGCTCGCGACGCAAGCGCCGATGAGATTCGCGCGGCATACCGCGCATTAGCCCGCAAACATCATCCGGATGTTGCAAAAGATAAAGCCGTTGCCGAAACGCATTTTCGAACCATTAACGAAGCGTACGAAGTGCTTTCCGATCCGAACAAGCGAGCACAGTACGATCGGTTCGGAACGGTCGGGAATGGCCAGGGAAGTCCCTTCGGCGATGCTGGATTCGCGTCTGCCGGCTTTGGCGACATCTTCGATATGTTCTTCGGCGAGATGCGAAATGGCGGTCAACAGCAGCGCCGCTCGGGTCCGCAGCGCGGGAGCGATCTTCGCTACGATTTGGAAATTACGCTGGAAGATGCGTTCTCCGGCACCACACGCGAGATTGTCTATTCGCATCTCGCGCAATGCGAGACGTGCAAGGGCAGCGGAGCCGAGCCCGGATCGTTGCTTGTCTCGTGTGAACGCTGCTCGGGCAGCGGCACGATGCGCACCGTTCGTCAAACCCCGCTCGGGCAGTTCGTCACCCAAAGTGTCTGTACGGCGTGCGGAGGTGAAGGCGAACGTGTCCCTCATCCCTGTCAGGTGTGTGCCGGGCGTGGGCGCGTTGAAGTCGAGCGAAAGCTCTCGGTAAAAGTGCCCCCCGGAGTCGATGACGGATCACGGATCCGTATTTCCGGAAGCGGGGAATCGGGCATGCGCGGCGGCTCGGCCGGCGATCTCTACGTCTACTTGAATATCGCAGCGCACGAGCGATTCAGCCGTGATGGCAACGTCATCGGTATCGACGTCCCCATTCCGTTCACATTGGCGGCTATGGGTGGCCCGCTCACCGTTCCGTCCCTTGAGGGCCCGCTCGAGGTCCATGTGCCTTCGGGAACCCAGAGTCAAAGCGTCCTCCGGCTGCGCGGCAAGGGCATGCCGAACATTCGTGGAGGTCAGCGAGGCGATCAATTAGTCACCCTTCACGTGGTCGTTCCCAGCAAGCTGTCGCGGCGTCAGAAAGAGCTGCTCGAGGAGTTTTCGCGGGCCGGCGGCGACGAGATTGAGGAAAAGGGCTTTTTTGAGCGCGTTCGCGAGGCTTTTCGCCCGGAATAGGCCACCCCGACCAAGCGGGGCTTTCTGAGGCCGCAGGTGAAGATGGCTGGCACGGATGGCGAGCGTAATGCTTCGACGCCTTCGGGTTGTCGTGCTTCGAATGATCGCGGTCATTGGCGTGGTCTCATTGGGCGTCGCTGTTGTTGCCTATTGGTCGTACATCGGGCAGAACTCAACATTTGCTGCTGTTAATCGGGCCGCCGATCTCAGAAACGGTCTAGCCGAGGTCCGAATCGCAGCTGCCGACTTAAAAACAAATCCAACGGATGCGACTGAAAAAACGAGTTTTGCGCACGCGATGGATTATTTCGTCGCATTGACCAATCGAGTATCCAAAGAATCGATCTATGATCCCGTTGGTCCGCATATGCCTGCGGCTCGAAGTGCCGCGCGAGATTTTATGGCGGATCCGACATCGGCATCGGCGAGCGATGAATTGCGCTCGGTTATTGCGGAGCTTGATTTGGCTGTTGCTTCGCGGACTGCGTATCAAACATCGGTTGCACTCGATGTCCAACGTCGTTCGCTCTATGCATTGGTTGAAATTTCGCTCGCACTTCTTGCCGCCTGCGGTGTCGTCGGATTCCTCGTTTATCGGCCGATGCACGATGAAATTACCGGACTCGAAAGTGATGCCGAGGCCGATCGTGAGCGATTACGTTCGCTTTTCGAACTGATGCCCGAAGGTTTGGTCATGTGCGATCGTGACGGCACGATCTCGGAAGTCAACGATGCACTCCTGAAAATTCTTGGACAACGACGTCGTACCATATCGGGAGCGCCGCTACGATCGCTTTTTGCGGCCGAAATGTCGTCGCAACTTGACGATCCGTTTGCGCGCGCGCTCGAAGGCGCGGTGGTGTCCTTCGATGCACTCGTGGTCGATATCGAAGGCAATCGGCGCGATGTGCGCGCTATCTTATTGCCGAGTATGGCCGGCGAAGAAGTGATCGCAATTTATGCAATTTTACGTTCGGTTCGTGAAATTGTCGTCGTTGAACGTGCGTCGGCTCAGGCGGTCGCGACGGAAGTGCAATCCGTTGCGGTTTTGGAGCCGATGACACCGGCGCCGACGCAAGCCGATTACGACCTCCGCTTTCGGATGCTATTCGATGCGAATTTTGAAGGCGGCGTTGCCTTTGATTCATCGGGTCGGGTCGAATATTTTAACGATGCAATGGTGACGCTCTCAGGCTATGCCCCAGGAGAAATCGCGGCGCTGAATCTCGATCGTCTTTTTACGACGACCGGCAAAGATGATATCGGCTCCCGCTTTACTGCGATTGCGGCCGGTCAAGGGGCCGAGTTCGATGCTCGCCTGCGCTGCAAAGATGGGGCGATGCGACCGGTGCGAGTTCGCGCTCTTCCCTTTGGAAAAGATCAGCCAGGGGTCGCATTTTTTGCAAAAGATACCGCCACGGATCACGCACAACGTCGCCGTTCGAACGATCAACGCGAACGTCTGCGCGCTCTTTCGACGCTAGCAGCCGCACACGCGCTGGATGTTGACGAACAGCTTGATCGAACGATGGAATTTTGCGTACGATCTCTCGAAGTTGATGCGGCAGTCGTGAATCAAATCGATGCCGATAGCGGGACGGCAGAGGTGGTTCGTTCCGCCGGAGCGGCCGCGCCTCATGGGCAGAAATTTGCCTTGTCGCAAACTTTCAGTCGCCATATCTTTGGACGTCATCGAATGTTGGTGATTGACGACACCGATGCCGGTTTATGGCGAAATGATTTTGCTCGTCGCAATGAGCCATGGAGATCGTTAATCGGCACGACGTTATTTGTCGGCGAGCGAGCGTTTGGAACGTTGGTTATCGGCTCTCGAGAGTTGCGCGGGAGTGCCTTCGATTCCGCGGATATCGATTTCGTGCAATTGGTCGCAACCTTGATTGGTGCGGCACTTGAGCGAGCCGAGCGAGACCGAGAGCTTGGTCAAATGGCGGTGACCGATAATCTTACGTCTTTGCCGAATCGAGCGTTTTTACTCGAACATCTTCCCCGCGCCGTTACCTCGGCGCAGCGCGGACATACGCAGCTTGCCGTGCTCTATATCGATCTTGATGGGTTTAAACCGATCAACGATCGCTTCGGCCACGCAGCTGGGGATGAAGTCTTACAGCGAATCTCCGATCGGCTCAGAGAAGTTGTTCGCGGCGGTGATGTTGTGGCTCGTGTCGGTGGCGATGAGTTTGTCATTGTTCAAACGACGAATAGCGGAGCCGACGATGCGCGCCGATTAGCCGATCGGATCACCGGTGTTTTGGCGGAGGCGATTGAAATTGAATCGACGTCGCAGTATGTCGGGGCTTCGATCGGGGTTGCGCTGTATCCCGACGATGGAGAAGATGCTGAGGAATTGTTGCGAAATGCCGACGCGAAAATGTACCGGATGAAACGCGCCCGTAAGCGATCAGCAGTTTAAACCTATCGTGCGTGAGACTCGGTTCTTTATCGAAGGCAAACATGCCCAAGGGGATCGAGTGACGTTGGCCCCGGGAGATGCTCGTAAACTCGTTTCGGTACTCCGGGCTAAATCCGGCGACACGATTGAACTTCTCGATTCTGCATCGCAGCGGTTTTCCGCGAGGCTCGAGGTGGACGGTGCCACGGTCGTGGGTATTTTGGATGCACTCCTTTTAAGGCCAACGACGGAGTTGCCGCGTCGTGTCGACCTTGCCCAAGCCTTGCCGAAGGGCCAGAAGATGGATGACATCGTCGAACGCACGACGGAACTTGGGGTGACGAGGATTCTCCCGTTTGTCAGCGAGCGCAGCATTGTTCGCGAAGCGCCGCCTGCGCGCATCGAGCGTTGGAATCGCATCGCTCGAAGTGCGGCAGAACAGTCCGGACGAGAACGCCTTCCACTCGTCCTCGACGGACTCACGTTTTCCCAGTTGCTGGCACATTTTACAGAATATGATCTCGTACTATTTGCGTGGGAAATGGCAGAGGAAAATCTGCGGGCCCATTTAAGCGGAATCGGAACGGGAAATATTCTTCTTGTCGTCGGCCCGGAAGGTGGTTTTTCACACGTTGAAGCCAGTTCGGCACAGGATGCGGGCGCGCAGTTGATCGGCCTGGGACCGCGGATTTTTCGCACCGAGACGGCTGCGTTGGTATTGCTTTCGATCGTCGGATATGAACTATAAAAAATCTTTTCATCGATCGCGTCAGATTGCCGGACTCGTCATCCTTGCGGTCATTATTGTCGCATTATTTCAGGCCTTGGCCCTTTCTCTGCGAGTTTCATCAGACTCGGTGCTTGAAGGGCGTCTCAATGAAAGTGGTTTGCGTCGAGCGCTCATTTATCGCATCGCCTGGCAGTCCGAGCAAGCACTCCACCATAAAAACATCGGTATCGATACCACGCTTCAAGCGACGATACATGAATTTACTTCCGTACAAACTCGTGTCGGCGAATCGCTTTCTCTCAAAGACCGTGCCCTTCTCGCATCTTTTTTGGCGGTCTCCACGCGCATCGCTGCAGGACACCCGCAAAAAGGCGATGAGTACGTCCTGAATCACGCCGCCCCAAATTTGTTTGCGCTGTTCAACAAGAGCACAGAACGCAATGTGCAAGTGCTCCTGGAAAATAGGCTGCGGGCTCGTCAATTTATTCTTGTTGGGTCGGTTTTTATTGTCGTCGTCGCTAGCATTCTTTTCTTTGTCGTGCTGTTGCCGGCCATGGAGCGGGGCGAGTCGTTCGCTGAGGAGTTTGAAGAGAGCCGCGAACGCTATATGGCGATATTCCATGGCAGCCCTGATCCCATGGTTCTTTATACGCTTGATATGCGTGTTACGACTTTTAATTCTGCGGCCGAAAAATTGTTTGGTTCTGATCTAGCGGTCGCAGGAACGCAATTTGATGGCTATGTTGCAGAAGATTCTAAATCAGAGATTGAGGCTGCGTTTTCGCGCGTACGCTCCGGTCAATCGGTGCAGATGGATGCAACCCTTCTTGGCAGCGAAGGACGCACGATCCCGGTTTCCGTAACACTGTTCCCGCTAAAAATTAGGGGTACGGTCTTGCAAGCCTGTGGGATCATCAAGGATCTCACGGAAATTACCGAGACGCAGCGTGCATTGCGCGAAAATTCCGAATATTTCCGCTCGCTCTTTGAGGGAGCATCGGATGCGATGACGCTGTACGATCTCGATGGAAACATCGTGCGTGGGAATGCCGCATTTACTGCTTTATTGGAGTTTTCGGCGGAAACATTTGGGGCGCCGTACTCGGTGCATGTCGCTCCGGAAATGCAAAGTTCTGTCGCTGCATGTTTTCGAAATGCGCTTGGCGGTCGATCGGTCGAATTCGAATCAATTTTCATGACTGCCGGCATTAAACGGATTCCCGTTCTTGCCAGTTTTTCTCCGATTGTTGTTGACGGAGCCGTTGTCGGGATTTTCGGGGTAGCCAAAGACCTTACGGAGATTCGTTTTGCAGAAGAGGCGATGGTTCGTAGTGAGAATGAATTTCGGTCAATTTTCGATTTTAATCATGACGCAAGCTTAGCAACCGATCTTCAATCGAGGATCGTTCGAGTCAATTCTGCTTTAGAACGAATGCTTGGGCGGCGGGCTGAGCAATTAATTATGACCAACGCAACGGATTTGGTTCCATTGGACGATCGGGCTGCTCTTGCGACGGTGGCCGAGAATATTCGAGACGGAGAAATTTCGACGATCGAGACTCGCATTATGGGGCCTCACGGTAGGGAAATTGAAACGGTCATGCGTTCGGTCCCGATGTTCGCGCAAGGAGTATTAAGTGGTGCCTTCCACTTTTTACGAGATGTGACGGAATTGCGAGCGGCTGAAAGACGAGAGACGGTGCAGCGCGAGCGCTTAGGGGCAGTTGCCCTCCTCGCTGCCGCCCATGCAATCGATGTTGCCGAGCAAATTGAGCGGACGCTGTCATTCGGCCTTATGTCGTTTGCTATGCAGGGTGCATCGATTTCCGTTATTCAGGGGAGCGAAGTCGTTGTGCTCTATGCGATGGGCGAGTCGATTCCCGCTGGGAGCCGACTGCCGATTGAACAGACCTACATGCGTCATTTTTTTGGTTCTCCTGAACCTTTTTGCATCGACGACATTACGAATAGCGAATTTCGCTCCGATCGAGCTCGCGACTGGCAACCGTGGCAATCATTGATTGGCGCCACTATTTTTGTGGGTGAAGTGCCGAAGGGAGTTGTCATCTTTTTTGGGCGCATGCCGAGGACGGAGCTCTTTGATGATGGAGATCGCAGTTTTCTTCAGGTCGTCGCATCATTAATTGGATCGGCAATGGAGCGTGATCGCCAGCAACAGGAACTCAGCGAGCGAGCGCTTACGGATGCCTTGACCGGATTGCCGAACCGACCTGCCTTTAATGACGCCATACGTGCGGCCTTTGCTCGAGCGCAGCGCTCGAAGAGCACGTTAGGAGTGCTGTTCTGCGATCTGGATGGATTTAAATCCGTCAATGATACCTTCGGGCATGCAGCGGGAGATGCGTTACTGCGAGGCTGCTCCGAACGATTGCGGGCGACCCTTCGAGAGGGTGATTATGTTGCCCGTATCGGTGGAGACGAATTTGTTGTTTTTCGCTGCGATGAGTGTGGTGATGACGACAATCAGTACCTTGCCAATCGGATCGTCGCGGCACTTTCCGAACCTTTCGATTTGGATGGATGCGTGGTGCAAATCGGGGTGTCGATAGGATATGCAGTATTCCCGGACGATGCCGATACGGCAGGTGAGCTTATTCGGGTTGCGGACGAGGCAATGTATTTGGCAAAACGGGCCGGGAAAGGCCGAGTGGCGCGTGCGCGCCGGGAACGAGAGGACCCAACGGCGTAAAGAGGCTGGATTCTATGGCTAGCTTTCCATTCTCATTCGTCGTTCCAACCTATAACGAAGCAGGGGGAATCGAGCGTCTTGTGCGCGCGACCTGCGAGGTGTTCGCCAAAAATGGCCTCGATGGCGAATTGATCGTTGTCGATGATAATTCACCGGATGGAACAGGGGCGATCGTGGATCGCCTATCCGCCGAGTTGCCCGTCCGCTGCCTGCATCGACCGGGAAAGTTGGGGCTATCGAGTGGCGTCATTGACGGTTGGGCCTTCGCTCGTCCCGAATCGCTCGCGCTCGGTGCGATGGATGGCGACTTTAGCCACGATATTTCGATTATTCCCGCCATGGTGGAGGCACTTGCTTCCGGTCGCTACGGCCTTGCAATCGGGAGTCGATACGTACCCGGAGGCGGCATTTCCAATTGGCCCAAGCGACGCATCATCACGTCGCGCGTAGCGTGCATGCTCGCTCGCCCGCTGACCCCGATTAACGATATTACGAGTGGTTTTTTCTTGGTGAAGCGAGAGGCACTCGCGGGCGTAACCCTCGATCCGATCGGTTTTAAGATCGGTCTGGAGGTCGTAGCCAAGGCGCATTATGGAAAAGCCTTGGAAGTGCCCTACGTTTTTACCGACCGCATTGTCGGTGAATCGAAGCTCAATCAAAAAGAAATCCTCAACTATCTTAAACAGCTTGGGAAGCTCTATTCCGCGCGCCTCTTCCCGCGGCGAGGGACTCCCTAGCCGTGGCAATACCCGATTGGTTGCGTTCACGTCGTACCGAACGTGACGATTCGAGGCATGACGCCGCGCTATGGACGAAGTGTCCATCATGCGCGGAGGTGCTCTATCGGCCCGATCTCTCGGCGAACCTTTTCGTCTGTACGCGTTGCCAGCATCATTTTCGCATGTCCGCATTCGATCGCATTGCGATGCTCATCGACGGTGATTTCACGGAGATCGGCTCGAACGTTCTTCCAAGCGATCCGCTCACATGGGTCGATAAAAAAGCCTACCCGGTCAAGCTCGCGACCGATCGTGAAAAGAGCGGAATGACGGAGGCCGTTCTTTGCGGTCTCGGTTCGATTGGCGGTCACTCTGTTGCCCTCGGCGTTATGGATTTTTATTTTCGCGGTGGCACGATGGGCTCGGTCGTCGGTGAGCGACTGACGCTGATGCTCGAAGCTGCCTTGCAGAAACGACGCCCGGCGATCATCGTCACCGCTTCCGGTGGAGCGCGTATGGAAGAGGGAATGCTCGCGCTCATGCAGATGGCGAAAATTTCGAGCGCCGTCGCCCGTCTAAGCGAAGCGCGAATTCCTTTTCTGACCGTTCTCACCGATCCCACAACCGGAGGCGTCTCGGCGTCGTTCGCATTTCAAGCCGACATCATCGTCGCAGAACGAAAAGCGATGATTGGCTTTGCAGGCCGCCGCGTTATCGAGCAAACCATCCGCCAGAAACTCCCGGATCAGTTTCAAACCGCTGAATTTCTTTGGAGAAGGGGCATATCGATCGCGTTATCGATCGCCACGAACTCAAGGCGTTTCTCATTCGCATGCTGTCGTATCTAGCGGTGCCGGCATGAACATCATCGTCGAGCGTGAGAAGGGTCTGCTTGAATTAGAGCGCAGAATCGAAGAATTGCGCGTTGTTAACGCATCGCACGCCGTCGATATGTCGGGTGAAATCGCCGGACTCCAAGCCAAATACGCGCAGATTCAGCATGAGATTTTTGGATCGCTGACGGCGTGGGAAAAAGTCCATATGGCACGGCACCCAATGCGGCCAACTGCGCTCGATTATCTGTCTGCGCTCGATGCGTACGACGAACTCCACGGAGATCGTCATTTCCGAGATGACCATGCAATCGTTGGCGGCCTGGGTCGCTTGGGCCAGCGGAATGTCGTCGTCATCGGACAGCAACGCGGTCGCGATACCAAGGAAAATCTGTTGCGTAATTTCGGCATGGTGTCGCCGGAGGGCTATCGCAAAGTACAGCGTCTGGCCGAACTTGCCGGTCGCTTCGGCCTCCCGATTGTCACCTTCGTCGATACGAAAGGGGCAGATCCCGGTATCGGATCGGAAGAGCGAGCGCAATCCGAGGCGATCGCCCGCTGTCTCGTCACGTTTGCAATGGCGCCGGTTCCGATCGTCGCAACGATCATCGGCGAAGGTGGCTCGGGCGGAGCGTTAGCACTTGCGATTGCCAACAGCGTCGTGATGTTGGAGCACTCCGTCTATTCGGTCGCTTCGCCGGAAGGCGCGGCGGCAATTCTTTGGAGTGACGCCGGTAAAGCGGATGAAGCGGCGGAGCATCTCAAACTCACGGCCGCCGATCTCCAGCGATTTGGAATCGTCGATCACATCGTGCCGGAACCGGTTGGCGGTGCGCATCGCGATGTGCCCGGAATCGTCGGCCGCGTCGTCGATACCGTTGGCGCAATCCTCGACTCGCTTGCATCAAAATCGGCCTCCGAGTTGACGGATGGGCGCTATTCCAAGTATCGTCAGATTGGAGCGCTCAACAGTGAGCGTGGGGAGGCCACCGAATCGACCCCGTAGCGCGCCGTCGGCGCACCTCTGGCGTCATCCGATTCGCGGGCCGGTCGCTCACCGCAGCGATCGCGCTCGTTGTGTTTTCGCTTGTGGGTTTTCAGTTTGCGCGCATCATCAACGAGAATGTCACGATGCAGCATGATCTCTCCGACGTTACTGCGCAGGTCTCGGCCTTAGAGGCCAAAGCTACACATGATCGCGTTCAGATTCGTCGTTTAAGCGATCCTCGCGGAGCGGTTCCAGAAATTCATTCCCGACTTCGGTACGTCCGCGCGAACGAAGAGCTGGTCATCGTTACGCCTGCCTCTTCCCCGCACCCCTCGTCGCCTTGAACGGACGCATACTTCAGATCTCTTCGAGCGGTGGTCTCGTTCGTTTGGAATCCGGGGAGCTTGCGACACTTTCGAGCCGCGATTTTCTTGCTAATAAGGCGCGCTACGAACGACTCATGAGTACGGATCGAACTGCCGAGTTCGATGTGCGTCAGTCCGGGCGCCGTTTGGTCGCAGAATTAGCCGTGCAATTGCGCGATGAGGAATTCGAAGAGAAACTTGCCGGCTACCTGCGCGAGAGCGAGTCGGCGCTTGGTCTCGACGGCGCGATCCACGAGTAATGCTATGAATCGCGCTGTTCTTTCCATTGGCTCGAATTCGACGCGCGTGCTTGTCGCGACATTGGCGAATCAGAATCCTCAGGTTCTTTACGCCGCTTCTATCGGCACGCGAATCGGCGAAGGCCTGAAAACCGACGGTCACTTGGGCGATGAGCCAATGGCCAGAACGCTCAACGCGCTTCGCGAGCACCTTGCTGCAATTGCGGCGTTTGCGCCAATGCATGTGACGGTGGTCGCAACAAACGCGGTGCGACGAGCAAAAAATGCGGATGCCTTCGCTGCGATGGTCTTTGCACTCACAAACGTGCAACTGCGTATCCTTTCCGGCGATGACGAAGCGCGAGCGGCTTACCGAGGTGCTCTCACGGCCCTCTCGAGCATCGAACGGGCCACTCGGACGCGTTTTGGCGTCATTGATACCGGTGGAGGATCAACGGAATACGCGGTTGGGCACTCGAGCCGACCGGACGTTGCGATATCGTGTGAAATCGGCGCTGTTCGGCTGACCGAACGCTTTGCGCAACTTGCCGGAAAATCAGGTCCGATTGCCGACGATGTCCTCTCCGAGGCGCTCTTCGCAGCGCGGGAGAGGCTTGCCGCGCTGGCAGCGTTCCCGTTTGTCGAGCGCCTCCTCTGCGTCGGTGGGAGTGCAACTTCACTTGCCGCTCTCATCGCCGGGAGTGGCGAACCCGTCCCTTCTCGAGTCTTAACGCGTCAACAAATCCAGCAGGGCATTGAAATGTTGCGCGAGCGGGCCTTCGAGCAACGGATCGCCATGCCGGGAATGCGCGCCCAACGAGCCGATATTCTGCTTGCCGGGGCGTTAATTCTGGATTCGGCATTTGCGCTACTCGGCCATGAGCGGGCGCTGACGACAACAGCGGACCTTCCACTCGGCGTGTTGCTCCTCGATGCGGAGGAGAGCGGGGCCTCGGCCGCGCAGGAGCCTTTCCGGGAGGAACCAGCCATGCAAGATGCCGAGATTCAGTCTCAGATCGATGTGCTTGTCGAAGAAAAAAATCGTTTGCTCGAGCATGATGATGCTCACCCGATGAGCGATCAAACGCGTTCGCGCGTGGAATGGCTTGAAGTCGAATTGGACCGACTGTGGGATCTTCTCCGTCAGCGACGAGCCCGTCGGGAGTTCGGCCAAGACCCGGAAGTCGCAACGATTCGTCCGGCCGATGTTGTGGAGAATTACGTCGAGTAATCCTCACTCATCTCGGGATGATGGTGGAATCGGTAGACACAGCAGACTTAAAATCTGCAGTTCGAAAGAGCGTCCGGGTTCAAGTCCCGGTCATCCCAAGTAAAGTCCCCCGTAAAGGCAACCGTCACCCTGAGGAGCGCACGCAGTGCGCGTCTCGAAGGGCTCCGTCACCCTACAGGAGCACGCGAAGCGTGCGTCTCGAAGGGCCCTGTCACCCTGAGGAGCGCACGCAGTGCGCGTCTCGAAGGGCTCCGTCACCCTGAGGAGCGCACGCAGTGCGCGTCTCGAAGGGCCCTGTCACCCTGAGGAGCACGCGAAGCGTGCGTCTCGAAGGGCGCGTGCTCCGTAGGGAATGTGCTTCGAGACGCGATGCTTCGCATCGCTCCTCAGCATGACAGTACGTTGTCACCCTGAGGAGCGCACGAAGTGCGCGTCTCGAAGGGTGGGCGCGGATGTTGCACGCTAACGCGTGCTCCGTAGGGAATGTGCTTCGAGACGCGATGCTTCGCATCGCTCCTCAGCATGACAGGGGCGTCACACTGCAGGAGCGCGCGAGGGGTGCGTTGGTTATTTTTTGGCGTGTGGGGCCATGATCTTTGCTAGGAGATCGGGCCGTGATTTTTCGCGAACGAGATGCGGATAGAGCAGTCCGCCGGTGTAGGTGACGGGTATCGTATCGAACCATCCGTCGCGACTGACGAGAAGCGAGATTGGAGCTTTGCTCTTGACCGATGCCGTAATTGCATCGTCCAAAACCGGCCCTTCAAACTCTTCGCCGTTAACGGCCATAAGTTCCATGCCCGGTGCGAGTCCAGCGTTCCATGCAGCAGAACCCTTGCGCACATCGAGAATCCGCCCGTTGCCGGCAATGTTTGCACCCAGCGAAAACCACAATGGAACACTGTGGAACGCCTCTGCGCGCGCTGTGATGAACGTGTTCGGCTTGGTCGTGTACTCGAGTTTCCAGCCGGAACGCGCAATCATATTCGTCGGTGGATGGACGGCAACGGAGTAGACGTATTTCTGGAAGAAACCATGCCAATCGTAGGGCTGTACACGGTTTAACAGCGCCTCGATTTGCGCGCGATCGTAGGTTTTTGTCACATAGTATGGCGTCACGCCGCCGGCGTAGAGATGTAAAAAGTCATCGAGTGATTTCTTGCCGCCGGATTTTTGGCGAATGATGGTGTCGGCGTCAAGCCACATCAACTCGCCTTCTGTGTAGAAATCGCCACCGGTACGTCGTAGCGATGAATAGGCTCCGCGAGCAACGTAGTAATACGGCGCGCCGGTTGTGAGATCGATGATCGGCGTATGGAGGCGCCCCGGTTCGTAATCCATCGATGCATAAATCGATGCGAGATATTCGGGATATTCCGATGGCTTGCGAATGCCCGAACGGAACGAAAGCAGATCGCCAAGATATTGGTTCATGCCCTCGTAAACCCACAGGAGATCGGTCTTTTCCGGAATCTGGAAATTCGGCGTCGTCAGATCCGCCGGGCGTCGATATTTTCCGTTCCAGGAGTGTGAGAACTCGTGCGTGAGGAGATCGCCTCCGGTCAGTTGGCCGAGGGCCGTCATGAAATCGGCGGGAGCACGGTCATCGCTCGACGAGTGATGTTCGATGCCTTCGTAGCCAATCGGATCTGAAAGTGTGAGCAATGAGTGATAGTGCTGCCAGTGACGCCCGCCATAGAGGGCGATGGCTTCCGGCGCGACGCGATGATACGGTGCGAGAATTTTTTTCGAAATATTGAGCGTTCGCGGCGAATCGGCAAACATATCGAGCGTCATATCATCGCCGGACGCATCTTTCCAGAGAGCAACATGTTTGACGTATCGTCCAATATCGAACGGTGAGTCGATGAGTGTCGCAAGGGGAAGTACCTGCGAGACAACGGTGTCGCCACTGCGCGTTGATGGCAGCGCCGTGCCATAATCCCAACCCGCTGGAAGGGTGATCGATGTCTTAAAATAGTCCTGATGCGAATTTGTGTTCGCTTGATACAGTAACGCACGATTAAAATTAAGAACGGCAAGGTTACGCGTTGCCATCGTATCCGGCGCGTTGAGGATCGTCATAAAATCCGCGTTGATACTGGTAACGCCGGCGGGAACATCGACATGGAAGGCATACAGATCGACCCCGTCGCGAACCCAGTCGAGTTGCTTGCCGTTGGCCGAAAAACGCAACACCGAAAGATCTTCAAGCGGACCGGTAGGGCCATGCTCGCCTGGTATCCATTCCGGGTACACAACGGTGAATTCGCCGGCCTGCGCCGGAATGGTTTCGTGAACGCGCATGAGGCCGCGGGCGGCCATGCGAGCATCAATCGTTAAAACCGTTGGCTGTGTTTGTGTCGAGAGCGAGGGGCCGAGCGACGGTGCGGGAGCTGCGGCGAGCAGCCCGAACGCCGCAATAGCGGCTACGGCAAATGAGCCGGAGAGCCGACGAATCATGCGAATACCTCCTAGAAATGTTCGGTTCGAGCCGGATTTCCGTTCCCCACTGGGTGCAACCTTGCAGCGAGCGAGCTGGTTAGGACCGCGCGTAATGCCAAAATTACTTTCGCCATTTGATTTGCGCTCCGTTGAATTGGAGAATCGCATCGTCGTCTCGCCGATGTGTCAATATTCCGCACACGACGGCGTTGCGAGTGATTGGCATCTCGTAAACCTCGGGCAGTTTGCGCTTGGCGGCCCCGGTTTGGTGTTTTTTGAGGCCACACACGTGAGCCCGGAGGCACGTATCACTCCCTGGTGTCTCGGCTTGTACGGCGACGAACATGAACGCGGCATGCGCCGGATCGTCGATTTTATTCACGGGAATTCGCAGAGTAAAATCGGCGTGCAACTTGCCCATGCCGGTCGCAAAGCATCGGTCGCTGTGCCTTGGGAAGGCGGCGCGCCGATTACCGATTCGCGCGGATGGCAGCCGGTTGCGCCCTCGGCATTGCCGTTTACGTCCGATGGTCCGAGTGTGCGCGCGCTGGATGCACCCGGTCTGGCCAAAATTCGCCGGGACTTTGTCGACGCCACGCGCCGCTGCCTGCGCATGAATGCCGATGTCATCGAACTTCATTTTGCCCATGGATATCTCGTCCATCAGTTCTTGTCGCCACTCTCCAATGTGCGTACCGATGCCTATGGTGGATCGCTGGAAAATCGCATGCGTTTCGCGCTGGAACTTTTTGACGATGTTCGCGCGGCGTGGCCGGCCGAAAAAGCGCTCGGGGTGCGGATATCGGCAACCGACTACGTCGCCGGCGGCTGGAATCTTGACGAGTCGATCATTTTCAGCAGAGAGCTTTCTGCGCGGGGATGCGATTTTATCGATGTCAGCAGCGGTGGTCTCTCTCCCTTGCAAAAAATCGACCCGACTCCCGGCTACCAGGTTCCGTTTTCACGAGCGATTCGGGACGCCGTCGATATTGCCACCATCGCCGTCGGCATGATCCTGGATCCTCGGCATGCCGAGCGCATCGTCGCCGAGGGTGACGCCGATCTTGTGGCGCTGGCGCGGGGTATGATTCGCGATCCGCATTGGGCGTGGGGAGCAGCCGATGAGCTCGGCGGAACGGTTTTTGCGCCGAATCAATATGCGCGAGGACGGGCGTCTCACTACCAACGGCCGGCAGGAGTCGACGCCCAAACGCCAAAATGACAAGGAATCGCAAATTACGCTTCCTCTCGCCTTGTGTGACTGTGGGGAAACCTGTTGCGTTGTTTGTTCGTTCCCGGTAGGGTTACGGGCGTTACGCTCGATTCGGTGCTCCTACCGAATCCATCGCTGATCTTGGAGGTCACCCCACGTGAAGATCGTGGTCACCGTCAAACTTGTTCCCGATACGAACGCTGAAAAACGCATCGATCCAGGAACGCAACGACTGATCCGCACCGGAGTTGAAACCGTACTCAATCCGTACGATGAATACGCTCTCGAAGCGGCACTTGCACTCAAAGAGAAACTCGCTGACGGATCGACTGTCACCGTCTTGGCGATGGCTCCGGAAGCAACGAAAGAAACGTTGCGGAAAGCGCTAGCAATGGGCGCCGATGATGCAGTGTTTCTCACGGACGCGGCTCTTGCAGGCACCGATACGCTCGGAACTGCGGATGTTCTTGCGCATGCACTCAAAAATATCGGGTTTGATCTCGTTATTTGCGGCGGCTTATCCGACGACGGAAGCACGGGCGGCGTGCCCGGTGCCCTCGCGGAATTTCTCGCCGTGCCCGGAATCACGAACGCTCGTAGCCTTGAAATCATTGACGGCCGCGTTCATGCGCAACGTGAAACCGATAATGGCTATCAAGTCGTCAGCGCCGCTCTTCCGGTCATGCTCAGCGTGACAATGGCCGTCGGCGAACCGCGTTATGCCTCGCTTAAGGGCATTATGGGAGCCAAGAAAAAACCGATTGCGCCGATGGCGTTGGCCAATATCGGCGCTCCCGGAAGCGCTGGGGCCGCTGGCGCAAAAATCAGTTTGCTCTCGACGGCACCGCCGCCGGTCCGCGGTAAGGCCAAAGTTGTGGAAGCGACGGATGGTCTTAGCGGGGCGCAAGCGGTTCTCGATTTCCTCAAGGAGCGTAAGTTAGTCTAATGCAGAACGTTCTTGTTTACGTCGAACACAAAAAAGGTCAAACGCGCAAAGTGACGTTTGAACTCGCGACGCAAGCGCGCGAGCTCGCCGATAAACTTGGCGGGAAAGCGCATGCGATCGTGCTTGGAGCGGGTGCAAAAGCGCTCGCCGAGCAACTCGCGTCCTATCCCTTGGATGCCGTTCATTATAGCGAAGATGGCGACGTTGACGCGTATCTTGCCGATCCGACCATTGCGTATGTGCAAGCGGCTGTCGCCGCTATTGGTCCGAGCCTCGTGCTCGTTCCCAATACAATGCAAGGACGGGATATCGGGAGCCGATTAGCAGCACGGTTAGGCGCCGGCTACGCCGCCGACGTCACCGGCTTTGCCGTTGATGGCGGTGCCTTAGTCGTGACCATGCCCAAGATGGGCGGAGCCACGATTTCACAGGCGAAGTTCAATGCGGCAGATCATGGGATCGCAGCTGTGCGTCCGAACGCATTTGGCGCGGCCAAGGGTGGTTCGGGGGCAACGGTGCTTGAGCTGAGCAAAGTTTCGGGAGCGTACCGCATCACCATCGAAAACGAAGTGGAAGAAGCCTCAGGCGAACTCGGCCTGGAAGAAGCCGCAACCGTCGTTGCCGGCGGTCGTGGCCTCGGGGGCCCGGAAGCTTTTACCGGCATCCTTAAAGACCTCGCCGATGCCTTTGGCGGTGCCGTCGGTGCCTCGCGCGCCGCAGCCGATGCCGGTTGGGTTCCTTATTCGCTTCAGATCGGCCAGACCGGAAAAACGGTCAGTCCGAATCTTTACATCGGCGTAGCGATATCGGGCGCGATTCAACATAAAGTCGGCATGCGTTCTTCCGGTACGATCGTGGCCATTAATAAAGATGGGCAGGCACCAATCGCAGAGTTCTGCGATCTGCTTGTTGTCGGCGATGCGTTTGCCATCGTTCCCGAACTCACTAAGCTCGTTCGCGCTGCAAAAGCGTAACTTCGAAGGAAATTAGGTCGTTGAAAAAACCGCTCGCACTCGCATTTCTCGTTCTCTCATTGATGCTCGCCGTCTTTGCAACGTCGGCGCATCCTGCGAGCGCCGGTCTCTTTGGAGGTGGCAAAAAAGCCACCCCAACCCCGTCGCCGGCACCGGCTCCAACGGCAACGCCCGAGCCCCCTTCAGTCGCGATTCCTCGACTCGAAAAGAAACTTAAGGCGAATCCGAAAGACCAGCAAGCAGCCGTTGAACTTGCCGGGCAATACCTGACGGTCAATCGCCCGGATCTTGCCGCTCCATTAACGCAGCAATTGCTCAAGGCCGGGGTGAAGAGCGCGCAAGTCTATTACTTCGACGGAGTCGTGCGCCAATCGGCCGGCGATATGGCCGGGGCGCTCACCGATTTTCAACAAGCCTCAGATCTTGATCCGACGAATACTGCCGTTCTCGGGCAGCTTGCGCAAATGTATCTTCAATTGAATCGCTCTTCCGATGCATTGCGCATTGCCAATCGCGCCGTCATATTTAACAAGACGGACCCTCAGTCATATTTGCTTCTGGGCTCCGTTTACGCCCAGCAAAAGCGCTATGATGATGCGCGAGCCCAATATGAAAAAGCAGCTGCATTAGATCCGAAAAATTCTCAGGCAATCGTGCAAATTGCGAACACGTACGCCGCTCAGAATAATATTCCAAAGGCTCTTGCGACGATGGATCGTGCGTTGAAAATCGATCCGATGGATGTCCAATCGCTCGTTTATAAAGCCGATCTGTACGCCAAAGAACACGACGATGCGGATGTCGGGAATGCATACGACGATGCCGTTGTCGCCGCAAATTCCGATAATCAGAAGGTCGCCATTCTGGCACGGAAAGCGTCGTATTATATCGACGAGAAAAAACCGCAAATTGCCGAATCGATTTTCAAGCAGATGATTGCGTCGTACCCGAAATCAGCCGATGCATTCATCACCTATGGGGATTTTCTTTCGACCGAAAAACGCCATGCCGACGCGGTCGTGCAATGGGAAGCGGCATACAAACTGGATCCCAAAAATGCCGATGCTCTAGTGCGCTTGGGGCAGGATGCGATTGCCGGACACCGCATTGCTGCAGGGATCGCGTACCTCTCTACGCTTACGACGGTTGCACCGAGCGCACAGAATTTCGCGCTTTTGGGGCAAGCCTACTCGTTTGCTCACGATTACAAATCGGCAAAAACGGCTTGTGTAAAATCATTCGGCCTCGATCGGACGCCCGACACCCTTGCGTGCATCGCCGGTTCGGATTTTGAGCTTAAGCAGTATAAAGAAGCAACACAAATATTCGACACGCTTGCACAGCGGGCACCGGATTATCTCCTTGCAAATCCGCAATTACTCTATGTCGCCGCTAAGAGTTATGCGCATACCGGTGAGAAAACCAAGGCGATGATCATCTTTAAGCGTTTACTCGCTGCGACGAAGAAAAACAGCAAAGCGTATAAACAAATTCAAGGCGATATCGCGGATCTCAATAAGCGTAAGGGACATTAGTTCGCTAGGGCGCTGACGCGATCGTGCGATTCGTCTACGATGCATTGCTCGGCAATCACTTGCGGGGTATGCGACATATCGAATCGCCGGACCGCGTCCTTGCCGTCGCCGAGGGATTACGGGATGCCGGGCTTTTTGATGATGTCGCGCCCGGGCGACTTGCGCTCGATTCGGAGATTTCGCGCGTGCATCCGCCGTCGTATATTGCGATGCTCCAGCGGGAAGCGGCAGCAACGTCGACACATGCGTATCTCTCAACGGGTGACGTGTTTATCGATGCGGAGTCGCCGCACGTCGCGCGTTATGCAGCCGGTTGTGCGCTAGTTGCGCTCGAGTATACGCTGACCGAGGGCAAACCATCGTTTGCCTTGGTGCGCCCGCCGGGCCATCATGCCGAACCGGCCCGTGGCATGGGGTTTTGCTTATACAATAATGTCGCGATAGCGGCACGTGCGGCGCGGGCCCACGGATTTGAACGAGTTCTCATTGTCGATTTTGATTACCACCACGGCAACGGGACGCAAGCGATCGCCGGTGACGGCGTGAGCTACGTTTCGAGCCATGCCTTTCCGGCGTACCCTGGAACGGGCGGCATCGACGATCAACGACACCTTCAAGACGCCGTGAGTCTCAATTTGCCGCTTCAGGCACGAGGCGTTGCGAGCGAAGGATTCGTTGCGGCCTGGGATCTCCTCGTGCGCGATGTGTGTGCTCGCGTTCGCCCCCACGTGCTTCTTGTGAGCGCGGGATTTGATTACGTCGCCGGAGATCCGGTCGGCGATCTCGGAATCGATGCGAGTGTGGCTGCGTCGCTCGCTCGCGCACTCCACGCTGCTGCCGCGACCTACTGCGATGGGCGTCTCGTCTACGTCCTCGAAGGCGGGTATCACGTTCCCTCGATCATCGAATCGATAGGCCTCATTGCGCGCGCGACCGATACGCCAAGTCCTCGTGAATCAGGTGCACAGCTTTCGGCGCTAGGCGATATGGAACACGCTGCTCTCGCGCGCATCGGAGCGACGTTGGACTGCTACTAACGTGTCGAGACGGATGCGCCTATTTTGAGCAGTTCATGGCGCGCAATCGCGCCAACGAGTTCGTAGTGAATGCCATGGCGTTCCCAGGCGAGGATTGAGGTCGAATCCGAGGATCCGAGTTGCCCGGCGGAGGCGCCAACGTGCACGTCATGGGGATGGAGCCCCGTCATGACGACATGAAAATCTTGGCGAGCTTCAAAAAGCGAAATGGAACGCAAACCATCCGAATAGAGGAGATGAATCGTTCGTACGCCATGCAGCGAGCTAATGTCGCCTGCCACGGGAACGAAGCCGTCGGGGAGATAGCTCGGTTCACTGACGGGAAAACCGGCGTGTGCAATGATACTTTTCGGGTCGTTTGACGGACGGTTATGCGATGTCCCTTTCACGCGCGGCATCCCGGTGGGCGTGTCGAATGTTTGTGCCGGCAACGAAGTAACATACCGAATCGATTCAAATCGCGATTGCTCGTAGAGCGCGCCGCTTGAATTGTAGCGTTCACTTTCTAAGACAAGATGCGTTTGTTTGTCGATCCAAACACGCATCGCCGTTTGCCCGGTATATTTGTTCGCGAGAACGATAACACGCGACTGTCGTCCGGCAACGGATGCATCGGGTGCAAAAAACGCGCGGTAATTCGTCAGTAGAAGATTGAGGTTTCCGGCAAGAGCAACGCCGTCTTCTCGAGCATCGTTTTTTGTGACGATGATCCGTCGCGCCTTAACATCGACGGCGTAGGTGGAGTCGCCAAGGAGATAGAGGGAGTCGCCGAAGAGATTCCGTGGGGCAAGATACCAGCGTCGCGTTTGATGTGGACGATGTTCGACGCGATATACGGAAGCGTCGGCATGGGCCGTCCCGATATCGACAATCTGCACTTCTCCGACATAGGTTTGTTGGTTGGGAGCCCCGACTGCGGCTCGCAACAAACTCGCGGCGTCATCATCGGCGAAGACCGGGGTGGTAAAAAGGAAACTGGCGGCGACGAGAAGGGCAACGGCGGCGTGGTTACGGTTGAGCATCACCACTCGTGTCACTGGCTAATTCAGCCGGGACGGCTGCATCCGATTGGAATGGCGTGGTGTGCGTCAGCGCATTGTGGTCCTGCATGAAATATGACGCATCCAGTTGTGGGGACTTGGGATGGTGCAGATACCCGGATCCCAGGAGGAGCGCGGCAATCAGCGCGGCTGCCGTTGGAAGCGCAACGACCGGACGTGTGAACCGATGCCACCACGGAGACGGTGCTGCGATGCGATCGAGGAGCGCGAGTGAGACGGCTCCGGGGAGATCGCGTTCTTCGGCGGCCAGGCGCGAACGAAGTGCGCCGATAAGTCGCGTTTCACGCTCATGTATGCGTATGCACGACGCACATTCGAGAAGATGTGCGTATACGAGAGCATCCTGCTGCGGGCTAAGCTCGCGGCGGTCGTAGTCGATGAGGTCGTTCAGTGTTGGGTGCTGCATTAGTGGATACTCGATTCGGTCTGGGTGCGGAAGCGTTCGACGTGGGCTCGGAGCTGGTGGCGTGCGCGGTGCAACCGCGAACGCACAGTACCGATCGAACAACCGACGATTTCCGCGATCTCTTGGTAGCTATAGTCTTCGATATCGGCGAGGATTAGCACATTGCGTTGGTCCGGTGAAAGCGCATCGAGCGCTCGTGCAACGGGCTCGCTGAGCTGCTCCTCGACGTAGCGTTCGATCGGCTCCTCGGCGAGTGGTCGCTCCCCACCGAACTCTTGGGGTGCATTGTCCTCGGGGATCTCTTCCTCATAACGTCCTTTTCGGCGCCGAAGTTCGTCGCGATGTAAATTCGTGACGATCCGGTAGATCCAAGAAACGAAGGAGGTTCCGGGCACGAAGGAACGCCAGGCGCGCATAACACGAATGAAGGCCTCTTGGGTGAGGTCCCGTGCGTCTTGCTCGTTGCGAGTGAGGCGGTAAGCGAAGTTGTAGGTCGCCTTGCCGTGCTCTTCAATGGCCTGTTCGAGGAAGAGACGCTGTTCGGGCGTCGCCGGCTCGAGTGGCTTGCGTGGTGCTCCCATGCTCGGGCGGCAAAATACCAGGTAGCGTCGCCAATGGCCTCCCTCTTCGGGGGCTAACGGTTGCTCTTTAGGATGCGACCGACGACGATAAGACCCCAGACGACTGCTCCAAGAATGATAAAAAAGAGCGCGAGTTCGAGGAGCACGACACCGGTGTATTGGCTACCCCCGCAGAGCGCTACGACCGAAGCAATCAGGGAAAGCCGAAGGCGTTCGAGCGGATTTGTCGCTAGACCGTTGATGTTGGCTACTTCTGCGGCAACATCGCTCGGATTCCAACCCGCAGTTTCAATGATTTCGAGTATTTTTGCATCCTTGCCGATGATGAATAGGCGATCATCATGGGTGAATGCCGACGTTGAAATGCGAAGCGACGAAATGCCGAAGCCGTTGAGCAGATGCTGCGTTTGCGACCCCGTCGTCGTGAGCATCGTCCAGCGAGACGGGTCACCGCCGAACTGATGCAAATACGCCCGCAAGACGGCTGGTGAATCGTAGACCGGATCGAGCGTAATTTCGGCAAGATGCGTGGTTTTTGGATCGATGAGTCGTTGGAGTTGCGAGAATTTCGCGCTAATGAGCGGACAGACATCGCGATCGGGACAGCGCGTGAAAATAAAGGAAAGAACGACGATTTTTCCGCGCCACGCATCGAGCTGGATAAAATGCCCGTTTTGATCGACCATGCGCATCGAAGGAATCGTGCTACTCACATCAAGAGGTTTCGTTTTTGCACGATCCGGCAATCCCGGCGTAAATGGCCCGGCTGCGACGACATCGAGGAGACGTTGCGGATCCTTCGCCGGAGAAGCATAGCCATCAATACCGGTGCCCGGCGGAAATGCGCGATATGGCGTGAGGGTAACGACGCGCGTTTTGGCTGGCGCAGTCGAAGTGATAGCATCCATACGAACGATCGTTTGCGCACCGTGCGCTGAGAGGATCGTTCCGTGCATCGGCGCGACGGGTGCGCCCAGAGCGACGGCAAGGAGAAGCGATAGCAGCATTAGCTTCCCGCTGGATGAATGATCGTTACAAACGCCATCCATAAACCGAGGACGACGATCACGCCGGAAAGTGTAAAAGCAATAATATTGCCTACGGGCCCATTGACACGGGATCCGAGAATGCGCTTGTCGTTAACGAGAACGAGCAGGAAGCCGAGCACGATCGGTAAGACGAAGCCATTAAAGGCCTCAACATTGACCGTCACTTGAACTAATGGTAATCCCGGAATGAGAACGATGCCGGCCGCAATGACCACGCTGGCAATATACAGCCCGTAAAAGCGTTTTGCTCGCATGCACGATTCATTGAGCGAGCATTGCCATTCAAACGCCTCGCCAAAGGCCCATGCCGTTGCCAACGCGACAACGAAGGCGCCAAGCATCGATGCGCCGATAAGCGCCGCACCAAAAGCCACACCGGCAAAACGGCCGACAAGCGGAACGAGGCCGAGCGCCGCATGTGCGGCATCGCTGACTTGTTGGTGATGAACATAGAGCGTAGCCGCACAGGCCACGACGACGGCGATCATGATGAGCTGCGTCATGACGGCGCCGAATGCGGTGTCGATGCGAGCATACGGGAGATCGCGTTCCTTGAGGCCCTTATCGACGGTGGCCGATTGTTGATAAAAGATCATCCACGGCATGATGACCGCGCCGATATTCGAAGCGATCAAGAGCAAATACGTGTAATTGCCCAGAGGTTGATGCCCGATGATGCCTTCCTTGAAAATTGTTCCCATATTCGGATGAGCGGCGATCGCCGCGGGAATAAAGAGCAACTCCAAGAGACACAAGCCGAGCGCGAAATATTCCGCGCGTTTATAGCTTGCGGTGAGGATGACCGTGATGAGAATAGCTGCAGCCGAAATGACCAGCAACGTTGGATTCACATGGAAGATCATCGCTGCGCCGGCGATACCGGCAAACTCGGTCACGAGAGCGGCAATATTGGTGATCAGCATCGTACCGAGAGAGACCCACGCCCAGCTCAGTCCATAGTGCTCGCGAATAAGGCGCGCATGCCCCTTTCCGGTGACCGTTCCCAGGCGGACGGTCATCTCTTGCACCACGAAAAGCGGAATGATCAGCAACAACTGGAGCAGGACGAGCTTAAAGCCGAATTGCGCCCCCGAGGTTGCTGCTGTGGTGATCGAGCCGGCTTCGGTATCTGCAAATGCAACAACGGTCCCCGGGCCCGCAACGGCGAGCAGGCGGAGGACGAAGCGCCAAATCGAGGCGGCGCGTGTGCGCGTCGTTACGGGCAGATCCATCTCTATTGTTAGGTTAGCCTAATTCGTCGAACCCCGTGCCGACAACGGTCGGAATTCCCTCCAACAACGACGGGCGTTGAGGCGACGCCTTAAACGCCGGCCGGGAATGTGTAGGTCTTCGGAGGCACAATTGGGAGGCCGACGTTGAGTTCGATAATTTGATGGGCCGTCAACGGAATCGCGCGAAGTTCGCCTTCGTAGCGCTGTCCGTTGACAAAGGCAACGACCGGGCCTTTAAACGTTGCGACTTGCGACCGGGTCAGCGGCTCACCCCAGATATCGAAGAGCATGCCAAGCGTGTAGCCGGACGCGCCTTCGGGAGCGAGAATCGGGGCTTCAACGTGGATGATTCCGCTTGCATCGTGCGTGTGCATCCAGTAGAGACAGCCGCCGTTCGGGCCCGGCGCGCCGCCGATAAACGCGGGAATTTGAATGTGTTTGCCGTTGACGTAGAGATCGAGATGTTGGTGAATGTGCAACGTCACGTACTCTTGCGCTGCGCACGATATGCCGTCGACGACTTGTCCGACGCCGCCGTTGATCGTATCGCCTGTTTTAAACACCGGTTTGCCGAGATGGGTGTTCGTCGCGAGATTGATAGGTTTTGGCGACGGCGTGGCGCCGATGGGGGCGGGAGTCGGCGTTGCATAGGCGGCGGCAAGGCGTGCAGTTTCACGCCATTTATAGATGCCAAGAGCACCGAGAATCAGGACGAGAAGGACGATGAAACCGCCGTATACGGCCTTCATAGGATCGCGTGGCGGTGGCGTGTGGTGCGCACCACGCTCCCCTTGGCGGCGGGCTGCGCGAGAAGTTGGCTGGCTCATCGGGTCCTTTCGATTATGCAGTTGCGGGTATTGCCGCATCGCTGGGATCGAGGCGGCGGTCGGGGAGAAGATAGTGTGTGACGTAATCGGTGACCGCATCATGCAAGGGCGTCATTGCACGCGCGTATCCGGTTGCACGCAGCTTTCCGATGTCGGCACACGTCGAGTATTGATATTTCCCATGCAGATGATCGGGCATTGGAATAAACGTGATATTTTCGGGAACGCCCATCGCACGAAATATGGGGCGAACCAACTCAAGCCAGGTGTGTGCTCGCCCTGATCCGACATTGTACAAACCGCAGGCACCCGATTGAGCAAGGTGCAACGTCATTTCGACGGCATCTTTGACATAGACAAAATCCCGCTCTTGTTCGCCGTCGGCAAAATCCGGACGATGCGATTTGAAGAGTGCGATCGATCCTGTTTCTCGAATTTGCGAGAATGCCTTATCGACGAGGCTGCGCATTTCGGCTTTGTGGGCTTCGTTCGGACCAAAGACGTTGAAGTACTTGATGCCGCAGATGCGATCGAGCCATCCGTTGTGGCGAGCGTGTAAATCAAAGGCATGCTTGGAGAAGGCGTAGGCGTTAAGCGGACGCAGTGTCGTGAGATCCGCCTCGTCCGAAAGATTCGCTTCAAGCGCACCGTACGTCGCTGCCGACGATGCATAGACAAAGCGAATGGAGCGTTCAAGCGCAGCGTGCGCGATATTTCTCGTGTACCCGTAATTGTTGCTCATCAGGTATCCGGCATCGCGCTCCGTCGTCGCAGAACATGCGCCAAGATGGAGTATCGTTCCGATTTCACCGAAGGCATACGGATCGGTACAAAAGCGTTCTTCAAACGTATCGGCATCGACGTAATCCGCGAAGCGCAGTGGAACGAGATTACGCCACTTCTCGGATGTATCGAGACGGTCGACAACGAGAATATCCTCGATGCCGCGCGTATTGAGCGCCCAAATCAGCGCGCTGCCAATGAGGCCTGCGCCGCCGGTAATGACGGTTGTTCCACGGAAATCATGCATGGTGTTCATCGCCCTCTTTAGCCGCAAGGCGCCCGGCCCCCTCGGATTGACGGGGCCTCGCGGCTCGAGAACCGGCTTTTAGAGCGAGGTGTTCAGCGTAAAGAGGAACCGCCTTCCATTCGCGATTTGCGTGGAGTTGAACCCATTGGATATCTTGATGACGTACTGGTGATTGAGGATATTATCAACGGCGAACGTGTAGCCGAGACCGTGCTGCGGCGTATGGCCGAATGACGCATCGAATGCGAGATGCGTGGGAAGTCGCGACGGACCATTTTGAAATTGCACGGGATAGCCCGTCCCATAATCGGTTTCGATTGTGGCGAAATTTTGATTCCCTTCACCGAATTTGCGCGTAAAGGCGCTACTGATCGAGACGGTTTGGTCGTGATCCTCCGGTTGCAAGGGATAGGTCGGTTGAGAGCCGCCGAAAAGGAACGTCGATCCCGAAATTCCGCCTGCATAGGATGCCGACCAACTTCCCGAAACAAACCAATTCGAACGATTATCGAACGTTCGTCCTTGCAGACGCAGTTCTAAGCCCGCTGCTTGCCCGACCGTATTGTTGTAAACGGCGAAGATCGGTGTGTTGAGCAATTGCGTCGTATCGAGCACGTTTGCGACGTTACGCCGCCAAATGTTTACGTAGCCTGAGGTGAGAGGTGTGAACGTGTGTCGGATCCCCGCTTCATAGTAACTATCATGTTCCGGTTGGAGATCGTAGACCGGTGTTGTCGGGCACCCCTGCAATACTACGCACGCTTGCCGGACGTCTTCGAGTTGCGGCGCCGCGTAAAAACGACCGTAATATAAATGCAGGATGTCCTTTGCATCTATGACCGCGTTGAGTCCGATGCGAGGGCTGAATTGTTGGCCAAACGTGTACCCGGTCGATTTATCGTAACGGAGTCCATACGAAATGGAAATCGCGCGAGATGGATTCCATTGGTCTTCTCCGTAGAATCCAATTTGCGTGCCGACCTGTCCTTGGTTTGAGAGCGAACTGGGAAGACCGAGTTGAGCAAGCGTCTGATGTGCGTTGAAATATTCGCGGGCAAGGTCGAGGCCGAATTTCGCATAGTGATGCGGCGAGGAAACCGAGTTGCTTGCGCGGAGTCCAACATAGGTTGCCGCACGATCTTCATGTAGGCCGACGAGATTGATAGTTGCCGGCGGCGGGTTCGGATTCGGTTGCGTTGCTAAGACATCGTTTCCGAGGTCGCCTAAATAGGTAATGCGCGATGATCGCACCCATGGAATGAGATCAAATGCCGCGTTGCCGCCGGCCGACGAAAGCGACAGGTGGAGATTGGCAAAACGATCACGCTCGATTTGCACGTCTTGCGTTCCAGGAACGCTTACCACCGGATCGTTCGGGTTTTGAGGATCGGAGTTGATCGGAATTTGAAATTGCGAGAGTTGGTTTGATGTATCAATGGAAATTGTCCCGCGTTTGCCGACGTTGCGAACAAATCGTGCGAACTGATCACTTTGCGAGGATGTATCGTTGATTGCAGAAAACGTCGGGGCGTCCAAGCCGCGCGCCGTTCGATTGGCGTTGAGATTGAGGAACAGCGCCCCGCCCGCAAGGCGCGACGCGGTGGAAAGGCTCGTCGAAGCTTGCCCTTGATTGCCGATGCCAACGCTTACATTTCCCATAAAGGGTTTGCGTAAATTGGGATTGCGGTCGGTGACGATGTTGACGACGGCTCCCGCACGGCTTCCACCGAACTCTGCGGGCATCGCACCGGTATAAACTTCGATCGCATCGACATTGCGTGGATCGATGATTTCCGCGAAGTTCGAGGATGTGGCGACGGGTGTCGGGGCACCGTCGATTTCATAGGTGATGCCGTGAAAGCCGTGAGCCACCGGCTCGTTATAGGAGAAACGGACGATGCCAGGCAGCGTCTCGACGACGCGGTTGAGGCTGGTGTTATTCGGTAACGTTTGTAGCGTACTACGCCCAATCTCGTTTTGTGAGACTGGGGTGCCCGATGCTTGCGCCGAGGAAACCACGTGAATATGGGCAATCGATTTGAGCGAACCTTGTTTGACAAGCGTTAGCATAAAGTGCGCCATTTGGCCGCTGGCAAGATCGAATACGCGCGATTCGTCTCGATATCCCTCGAAATGCGCGGTGACGGTATAATGGCCGAATGGGACGCGCATGAACATAAACATGCCCATCGCGTTAGTGGTTGTGCGCTCGTGACGTGAACCGCCGTCGAGCGTAACGAGGACTCCGACTTGCGGTGTCGCCGCGATATCGACGCGGCCTCCGACCATCCCGGTCGTCGCTGCGGCAACGGGTAGCGCGCACAAGAATACGAGCAAACAAGCGCAAAGCGCTCGATTCAATGATGACATGGAAATCCTTCGATTGTGAAAAGGGTGAAAAATGCGCGCGTTAAGCGCGTTGGATATTCACGAACGAAGGTGGAGCACGAGGGCGACGCAGTGAGTGTGCGCGGCGACCCCGATAGAGCGTTGCCGCGGTGCTATAGTGACAAAGAAATTCTGGTAGGCTGGAGTGAAAAACGCCGAAATCGGCAGTCCATGCGAGATCGCGTGCAGCAACGAGAAGGGCGCGAAGACCTGCGACAACGGCTGCAACCACGAGCGGTGCCAACAGAGGAATCGAATGCTGCGGCTCAAGTGCTTCGATGCCGCCGAGGCAGAGCAGCGTGGAACTTATCGCTGGCGCAAGCTGCGGAAGAATCGAGATGCGTTTTCGTAGCGACCATGCCAGCGAGAGCGAGCCGACGGCCAAGGCAAGGGCAACACTGCCGGCAATAAGGGCATGTTCGGGGCCACCAATGACATGCGAATCGGCAGCAAAAAGGAGCGAGTGGGCAACAACCGCGCTGGGAAGTGAAAATGACGCCAGCGCGAGGATGCGAACGGCGCGTCGCGCGAGGGTCACGACTTGTAGTCGACCTCGGTCATCATGCCGGACATCATATGGACGGAATTATGACAGTGGAGCAACCAACGCCCGGCTGGTGAATCGGCGCGAAACTCCCAGGTCATCGTTCCACCGTTGGAGCGAACGAGGGACGTATCTTTCAGCAGCGGACGTGCCAAGCGTTTGCCGTCGATCTTCGTAATCTTGAAAACGTGGCCGTGGAGATGCATGGGATGATCCATGTCGGTCGTGTTGTGATACGTGATTCGAACCAAATCGCCGCGATGCACGATGATCGGGGGAATATGTGGGTACACCTTGTCATTCATCGTCCACGCGCTATGACCGTAGCGTCCGCCGCCAAGTTCAAAATGTTGCGTAACGTTTGCCCGGAGTTCCATGTACGTTTGCGGCTTTGTATTGATGCCGGCGAGCGTTTCATACGTTCCCACGACGGCATCTCCAAGCAGCATCGACGACGCTTGCGGCGGAGCGTGCTCCATGCCGGTCGTTGCGAGGACGACGGATTGTTGATAGGCGGTCGGTTCGCTGGAAATCTCTTGTAAGAGAAAAGCGCCGGGATGGGCAATCGTGACGTACGCGTCGATCCGCTCGGCGACGCCGAGGCGAACGACATCAACATCGATCGGAACGCTCAAGCGGTTGCCATCCGTATGTGTGACGGTGAGCTTATGACCGGCTAGGCGAACATATTTCGTCTGAGTGGGATTTGCATTGAGCATGCGCAAGCGAACGCGTGAACCGGCGCGCACGGAGAGCGTCTTGGTTTGCGGATAACTGGCGCCGTTGATGCAATGTGCGAGATAGCCGACTTCGTCGCCCATTTTATCGCCGGCCTTCATCGATGTCATCTCGCGCGAATCCATCGGCTCGGTCATCGGCGCGTTGCTGACACCGCGCATCGCGGCCTCATAACTCGGCATCGAAGGAACATCGTGGAAAACGATCGCGAACTCGGCATCGGCAGGTTCGTCGGCTGGGTCTTCAACGATAAAGACGCCGAAGAGTCCGTTGATGAGTTGGCGATCGTAATGGTCATGGTACCATCGCGTCCCCGATGGATTCGCGGCAAACGCATACTCGAAAGTCCCGTTCGGAGGGACCGGCTTTTGCGTGACGTTCTGTACGCCATCCATCGCGTTGGGCAGAATCATGCCGTGCCAATGGATGGTCGAATCGTGACCGCTCTTATTGGTATAGGCAATGCGAACGCGTTGGCCGACGCGCGCACGAAGGATTGGCCCCGGCAAAAATCCGTTATAGGCGTACGATGGATACGATTGCCCGGTCGACGGCGAGAAGGCAAATGGCGTCGAAGTGAGCTTATACGAGAGCTCGTCTTCGGCAAAGGCTCGTGAAGCGAACGGCGGAATCGCGACGGCAAGCATTGCGCCGGCCGAGCGCTGGAGAAAATGTGCGCGTTGCATCGTTCTTAGCCTCCAATATTGACCGGAATGGTCATGGTCTTGCCGTCGTAGTGCAGAATGAGCGTCCAGGGGCCCGACATCGCGAATTCGATCGTCCCGCGAAAGACGTGGGGGTCCGTAGGACTTGGCGTAAGGACCACGTTAGCGGAGCGCATCGACATGCCCCCCATTTCCATGAGCGGTTCGATCGTCACCGATGTTGGAGGCGTTCCGGAAAATGTCACGCGGATTTGCCCGTGTTGGCTTGGCGCGCCGCCAACCCAGGTCACGATCGGCCGGGCCGTTGCGCCGCTACCGCCGTCGAGCCCGGAAAGATACGCGACGATATCGTGAATTTGCGGTGCAGTAAATCCGAAGTTCGGCATCGGAGCGCGCGGATTGCGGATGAAATCGGCGATTTGCGCAGGTGAGAGGCGTTTTTCTATGCCGACGAGTTTGGGGCCCAAACCACCGCCGAAGGTTGCGCCGTGGCAACCGATGCACCCATTTGCTGCGACGAGTTTCTCGCCGGCATTCGCATCCGCGGGGTTTGTCGGTGTCGAGGCGACGGCGGAGGCATGTAAGACTTGCATCGTATGGGCGCCATGGAGCACAGCGAAATCTTCTTTTGCTTGGAGATGTTCTTGCGTTGCCGATGCGGAGACGACGTGGATTCCAGCTGGAGCCGTGAGCAGGTAGCGTTTGCCATCTTGCCACGGACCGGCGATGCCAAAGCCGAAGCCGATCTGCGGACGCATGCCGGGACCCATGGAAAGTTCGCTGAGGAATTTGATATTCGGCGCAATATTATGCGCATAGTCGACAAGATACTGGCGATTGAGCGTATCGCTCGCACCGATATCATAGCGAACGAGTACATGGTTGCGCCAACCAAAATCGCGGGTGAGTTCGAACGTTGCGCCATTGAGTGGAATATTGGCTAGGCCGACATCGGGCGAACTATCGAACCCGTGATAGAGCATCGATTGGAAATGCCATTTCGACGTTTGATACGCGTAGTAGATTCCTTCGCGTGTGAATGCGTCTCCGTGTAAATAGAGGTTGGAGATCGTATTTAAAACGGGCGAGTCTCCACGCATCGCGACGACACCAAGCGTCCACGGAATGGACATGCCGCCATAGGAGAGATTGAGATCGACGGTTCGCGGACTATCGGCGCGATTAAAATCGAAGGCTCCTTGAATCGGCTGAGCGCCTGCGATGTAGGCGGCATTGTACATGAATTCGTTAGACATGCCGTTGAAGGCAACGCCCCAATGGGCGTCATTCGGGACGAAGCCGTTTTGGCCGACGCCTTGCGCGGCGAGGAGATAATCTCCCATCGTCCAGGCGTGTGCGGGCATAAATGGAAACGGCGTGTGGAATTTGCCGACTTGAATCGAGTTGAGGCCGTGAAAGAGACCATTATAGGAAATCCACGATTGCTCGGTGATTCCCGCAGCGTTGGAACTGATAAGGTGTTGCTCGGCAAACCACGTCATGCGCGGCCCGAGATATCCGCCGCCTAAGATCGACGTGTCGGCAAGTTGCGTTTGCGCCGGTTGGCTCTTATTGGCAAGATACGAGTAGATTTTTACCCGCATCGCGAGGGGAAGCGCTTGATGTTGCAGATGCCAATCGAGGACTTGAAAGTTCGACATCATAACCATCATGCCGTAGCGCGTCATCGCCGGATACGTGGTATGGCAAACTTCGCACGAGATGCCTTGTCCATTGGCAAAGACGGGGATGGCATCTGCGCGTCCGGCAAACACGAACGTGCTCAAAACTAGTGCTGCCCCTGCGAGCACGCGAACCAACGAAAATTTCGTCACAAAAGAGTCTCCGCCGCAACGCGGCTTATCGCGCAAGTAGAATAATCGAACTTGGCTAAAGGCGCGGAGGTGGCCGAGAAAAGGCGTGCGGGAATGCGTGAACGCCGACGGAGACGATCGGTGCAAAAGCGTAGGCGGGCATCGCCGGGCCGGTTCCGGAGCGGGGGCGATGCGAACTCATCCGCGCAGCAGCCAGCGTCGCGACGTGATGTATCCATTGCGATAAGAAGCGAATGGCGAGAATGGCAATCAGCGAACAGAGAACCTGGCTTGCAAATCCGAGCCATCCAGTCGGATGACGTTCAATGGTTTCGAGTGCCGTGTAGAACAGAATCTGCATGCCGAGGATCGAGGCAAAGAGTGCCGAGAGGCTTGGCATGCGGTCGATCGTTCGGGCGCTAAAGAGTGCCAGCGACGAAAGGACGGCGAAAACGACGAGCCCGGGAACGAGCGACAGCTCGAGGGCATGAAGATATGCCTCGTGCTCGGGAAGGCCCAAGAGCACGGTGCCCAATCGGCTCGCCAGAGCGTGCCCGGCCAGCATCGCTGGGACGGCCACGAGGGCGGCAATACGAAAGACGCGACTCACCAAGACGTACAACGCCCGGTGGCCGATGTTCGTTGCTAAAATCTCAAAAAAAGGTATATCCTTTCGCAAGGTGCCCCAAGGGAGCCCCAGCCAAAGTTGGGGGCCGCCCTACACTGACCCAACCTTAGGATGTACGCCCATGACCGCTCAACCCGCCGTCGATCACGTCGACACGATCAGTCTCGTCAGCGCGCTGCTCACTCGTTATCCGGAACTCTCGTCGATCCGTTCGATGCCGGCGCAGCGAACGTTAGCACTGACCTTTGCCGTGCGTAAGCGCTTCGATCGCGATGCCCAAGCGCGCATCGTTGAATCCCTCGAAGATCACGTCGGGGCATTTTTGGCGATGCGTCGCGACGAAGCCGATGTTGTGACCGTGGCTATCGAAGTCGATCGAGCGATGTCGTTTATTCACGTCACACGGGATCTCGCGTCGTTCTCGAATGACGAACTTGATCTCGTGGTCAAGCTTTTTGTCGCACAGTTTGGCGACGCATTAGTCCGCGTTGCCGCCGACAGTACCGGAGATGCCGAAGAAATAGCCGCGCAACATGAGATTGCCGAGTATGCTATCGAGACCTTGCGCGAATCGCGTCAGTCGAAAAGCCTTGTCGGCTTCCGTGAAGAAGAGCGGGTCCTCGTGTATTTCACCACGTCGCGTAAAGCTAGGAAGGCGTCGGGACGCCGATAAAACCGATTCACATCCTTGTCCTCGGAGACGTCGTCGGCTCCCCTGGACGAGATACGCTTGCCCGGTGTCTCGCGCTCGTGCGAGACCAACACGCGATCGATTGCTGCATTGTCAACGGCGAAAATGTCGCCGGCGGCTTCGGCTTGACGGCCCAAACCAGCAAAGAACTCTTCGATCTCGGCGTGGATTTCATCACCTCCGGCAATCACATTTACGATAAGCGCGATTTCGCGCCGTATTTGGAGGCCAGCGATCGGGTTATTCGCCCGGCGAATTATCCGCCTGGCGTGCCCGGCAAAGGCTTCGGCTTCGTGCAAGCCGGCGATGTGACGGTCGGCGTGATCAACGTCATGGGCCGCACGTTCATGCCGACCTGCGACGATCCGTTTCGCGTGATCGAACCCGTCCTCGAAGAAGTGCTGCAACGCACGAACGTGGTACTCGTGGATGTTCATGCCGAAGCGACATCCGAAAAAGTTGCTCTCGGGCGTGTGCTCGACGGCCGTGTAACGTTTGTGTATGGAACGCATACGCACGTACAGACCGCCGACGAGCACCTCATGCCCGCTGGGACGGCCTATATTACCGATGTTGGGATGACCGGCCCGAGTGAAGGCGTCATCGGAATGGAAGCCGAGGCCGTGCTCGCTCGTTTCCGCTATGGTCTCTCCGATCGATTTTCCGTACAGAAGAGCGGAACCAAACAGTTCTGTGGTGTGGTCATAGCGGTCGACCCCGAGACGGGTCGTGCTACCGAAATCAAACGCATCTTTCTCCGAGGCATCGCATGACCGACCAGGCTATTGTTGTCCGCGTAACTCCGCAGACGCTTAAAGTTTCCGCAAAATCCAACCCCAACGCCGTGGCCGGGGCACTAGCCGCCGTGCTGCGCGAACGCGATCACGCCGAGGTGCAAGCGGTCGGAGCGGCTGCCCTGAATCAGGCGGTCAAAGCGATTGCCATTGCTCGCAGTTATCTTCGTGACGAAAACATCGATCTCGCAATCGTTCCGGCATTCATGACGATTTCCGTTGGCGACGAAGAACGCACGGGCATGTCGCTTGCGGTTGAACGTCGCACGACGTGATCGTCGATTTTCATAGTCATACTCGTGAAAGCGACGGTGCTTTAGAACCTCCCGAACTCGTCGCGATGATGCGCGAGCGAGGAGTGGAAGTCTTTGCGATTAGCGATCATGATTCGCTCGGGGCCTACGGAACGTTCGATGTCCCAGCCGGCATGCGCGTCATCGCCGGGGTGGAAATCAACACCACCTATCGGGATAACGACGTGCATATTCTCGGCTATGGAATGCGTCTTGACGATCAACCTTTTCGAGCGATGCTCGCAACGAATCGCCACCAACGGGCGGCGCGAATGGAGCGGATGGTCATGCAGCTTGCTGCCGCCGGGATCACGATCTCGGCAGACCGCGTGCGTGCATTTTCGAGCACGGGTGGCGCTCTGGGGCGGCCTCATGTTGCCATGGCGTTGATCGAAGCCGGCTATGCGACCGACGTCAACGATGCATTCGCGCGTTACTTACATCATGGCGGCATAGGTTACGTTCCATCGACGTATGTCACGCCGCTTCAAGCGATGGATGCGATTCGACGAGCGGGCGGTATTGCCGTCCTAGCACATCCGGGTCGATTAAAAGATCGAACGATTATGGATGAATTAGCGCAATCCGGATTGGACGGCGTCGAAGTGTTTTATCCGAAACACGATGCCGCCGATGTTGCGGAGTTTCGCGCATTTGCCGCGAGATTCGGGCTGGCGATGTCGGCCGGTTCGGATTTTCACGATCTTCGCTATCATCCGCTCGGTGTCGGTCGCGAGGTCGACCCGAATGATATTGCGGCGTTTCTTCGCCTTTTAGGTGATCGCTAGGGAATTACGACGCATCGATGGCGGAACGCACATCGGCAAGCACACTCACTCTGCGCTGTTCTATTGTGATGAGTTCGTCGCGTTGCTCGGCAACGAGGTCTGCATCGCGAAGGTACCGATGGTTAATGCGAACGTTGTACGCGCAGGCGCGGACGGCAGAGGATGCAAATTCTGCGGCACAGCCGAGATCGCTGAGCAGATGCTCATTTTCGAGTTCGAGTGCTTCATGCGCCAGGCAGAGAACGGAAAGTCCAAGGCGAGCCGCGATGAGCGGAGCATAGGCCGCTCCGGCAAGCGATGCTTGCAGAGCGGACGTCCTCGCGGCCTTGGCTTCGTCGGTATTGCGCGGGAGCGCTTGCGCCGCGACAACGCGCGCGAACGCAGATTCGTCGCGGCTTCGAGCTTCCAGGAGTTCGTTGCGTGCGAGATCGGCTTCTCGGACGAGTCGCTTGGCGAGTTCGTGGGTTGCCGCTCGTTTTGGGTTTGCCGCACAAATACGGGCCACCATCGCAACGAGCGCGGCACCATGAGCTGCGACCACGGTCGCAGCCGATCCGCCGCCTGGAATCGGTGCCTCCGATGCGAGTGCTTGCAAATACTCATCGATTCGTTCCACGATAGCCGGAGCGTTCGGCGGCGGGGTTCATGCGCCTCGTCGCGAACAGGTTCTCCCTCCCCTTTACCTGACTGGAGTTATGATGACCGTCCTTGACCGAAATACGGCCGTGGCTGGCGATGTGAAAGATCGCGCACTTGCAGAACAAGGTCGCTCGCGCATCGCGTGGGCTGCTGCGTATATGCCGGTATTGCGCTCGGTGCGCGAGCGTTTTGCCAAGGAGCAACCGCTCCGTGGCGTGCGCATCGGCGCGTGTTTACACGTGACAACCGAAACTGCAAATCTGATGCTCGCCTTGCAAGCTGCCGGAGCCGAAATTGCGCTCTGTGCAAGTAATCCGCTTTCGACGCAGGACGATGTTGCCGCTGCACTCTGCGAGTATGGCATTCCGACCTACGCTATCAAGGGCGAATCCAACGACGTCTATTATTCGCATATCGAAGCGGTCGTGGCGTCGAAGCCGCACATGTCGATGGATGATGGCTGTGATCTCGTGACAACGATTTTCACGAAGCACAATCATCTTCTTGCGGACATGATTGGTGGTTGTGAAGAAACGACGACCGGAGTCATTCGCCTCAAAGCGATGCAAAAGGATGGCGTGCTTCCGTATCCCGTTATCGCCGTGAATAACGCGCTGACCAAGCACATGTTCGATAATCGCTACGGTACGGGCCAATCGACGCTCGACGGTATCATTCGTTCAACCAACGTTTTGCTGGCCGGACGCACCGTCGTGGTGCTCGGCTACGGTTGGTGCGGACGCGGTGTAGCATCGCGCGCGGCCGGTATGGGCGCGCATGTCGTCGTCACCGAAGTCGATCCGCGCAAGGCAATCGAAGCGGTCATGGATGGCTACCGTGTCATGCCGATGGAGCAGGCCGCAAAAGAAGGCGACATCTTTATCACCGTCACCGGTAACTATCACGTCGTTCGTGAAGAACATTTCCGCGTGATGAAAGATGGCGCCATCGTGTGTAACTCCGGTCACTTTAATGATGAGCTCGATCTCGAATCGATCGCCCGCATCGCCAAGAAGAAGACCGAGCCGCGCGCGTTCGTCGAACAATTCGAACTCGAAGACGGTCGCAACATCTGTATTTTAGCTGATGGTCGCCTGGTGAATCTTGCGGCTGCCGAAGGGCACCCGGCCTCGGTGATGGATATGTCCTTTGCGAACCAAGCGCTCGCAGCCGAGCATTTGAATAAGCACCACAAGACGATGGGCAAAGAAGTGTACGACGTACCCGTCGAGATCGACGAGCACGTTGCACTCCTCAAGCTAGCATCGATGGGCGTTGCGATCGATACGCTGACGCCGGCACAACAAAAATACATGGCATCATGGAGCGAGGGTACCTAAAAAATGGCATATCGTAGACTCTTTACCTCGGAATCGGTCACTGAAGGGCACCCGGATAAGGTTGCCGATCAGATTTCCGATGCCGTGCTCGACGCAATTCTTAAAGATGATCCGATGGGTCGCGTCGCGGTTGAGACGTTTGCAATCACCGGTCAAATTCATATCGCCGGTGAAGTCACGACCAGCACCTACATCGACATTCCGAAAATCGTGCGCGAAACGATCGCCGATATCGGGTATACGAAATCGGCCGTCGGATTCGATGCGGAAACCTGCGGCGTCAGCGTTTCCATCGATGAACAATCGCCGGATATCGCTATGGGTGTGGATCGCGCGCTGGAAGTCAAATCGGGCCAGAGCCCGGATGAAGCCTACGCGCTCATCGGCGCCGGGGATCAAGGGATGATGTTCGGCTACGCATGCCGCGATACGGATGATCTGATGCCGCTACCGATTACGCTGGCGCATAATCTCACCAAGCATTTGGCGGCGATGCGCAAGAATGGCAACATTCCGTATCTTCGCCCGGATGGAAAATCGCAAGTCACCGTTGAGTACGATGGCGATAAGCCGGTGCGCGTGGATGCCGTTGTGATCTCTACGCAGCACGACCCCGATATTGCGCTCGAGGTCATTCGCAACGAAGTCACGCAGAATATCATCAACCATGTGATTCCGTCATCGTTACGCGATGAGAACACGCGCATTTTCGTCAACCCAACCGGGCGTTTCGTCATCGGCGGCCCCAAGGGCGACGCCGGTTTAACGGGCCGCAAGATCATCGCCGATACCTACGGCGGCATGGCGCGCCACGGCGGCGGCGCCTTCTCGGGCAAGGATCCCACGAAAGTGGATCGTTCGGCGGCCTACGCGGCTCGCTGGGTGGCAAAGAACGTCGTTGCGGCGGGCCTGGCCCATCGCTGCGAAGTCCAACTCGCCTACGCTATCGGCGTGGCCGAGCCGGTCTCGGTGTTAGTGGAGACCTTCGGGACGGGGCAGATCGCTGAGGAAATTATCGCCAAGGCCGTCGGCAAGGTCTTCGATTTGCGTCCGGCCGCCATCATCGATCAGCTCAACCTGCGTCGCCCGATCTATCGGCAGACGGCAGCCTACGGTCACTTCGGTCGCCCGGAACTCGATTTGCCGTGGGAGCGCATCGATCGCATCGACGCGTTACGCTCGGCATCGGGATTCACCGGTGAGCCGCTTCGCGTGCCTAACTTCTCGCGTTAACGACTCACTTGCGCAGTGCAAGCAAACGTCCGGTGCAACGATGCGCCGGGCGTTTGCGTTTACGAGGGTAGTCCGCTTCAACGGAGGATAAGGTCTACACTATGAAATTTTCACGAATCATTGCGAGTGCGCTGGCGGCCATGCTGCTTGTCGGCGGCATCGCATCCGCCCAATCGACGCTGACGCTCTATCAGGGAGCGCAGATCAATGCGAAGATGCGCTCAACGCTCGATACGGCAACGGCGCAAATCGGTGATCGCTTTGTCATGGATGTCGTCGCCCCGTACCCGAGCGGTGATCCGTCGTTTCAAGGATCGACCGTTGTCGGCGAAGTGAAGGCCGTGACGCGCGCCGGCCAAGGCCGCAAGGCGGCGATCAAGCTGCAATTCGATACGCTTCGCTTATCCGATGGCACGGTCGTCGATATCTCGGCAACGGCCACGAATAACCAGCAGACGAAAGATCTCCGCAACGGCGGCAAGGTCGCGCTTTCAACCATCGGCGGAATGCTACTCGGAAACATCATCGGCAAGACGATCTTCCACACCGGTGGAGGCGGCCTGGTGGGTGCCGCGGGCGGCTTCTTGTACGGCTACAATTCGAAGTCGAATTTTAAGATTCCACAGGGCTCGACCGTGCAGATTCAGCTCAACCAAAATGTGACGATCCGCCGTCAGGCATCGCCACCTCGCTAAGTCCTAAGCGTACTTCGGCGAGTCACATGGCCACAGCATCAGGGAGACCCGATGCTGTGCCATTTCCGGGGCGGCCGAGCGACTTGAGGCCTTGACGACGAGTCGTGCCAGGTTGTACAAGGGTGTCTGCCCATGAAAGACTAATCTTCCGGGGCCGCGTTCCGAGTTAGCTCAGTTGGTAGAGCAGCTGACTGTTAATCAGCGGGTCGCTGGTTCGAGTCCAGCACTCGGAGCCATTCCGCAGAAACGACGTCCCGCAAGGGCGTCGTTTCTTGCAAGTTGTCCGGAGTTTTTGTCAACATCAAGGAGTTCAACATGATCATCGAGACACCGCGTTTGCGTCTGCGGCCAATGACCGACGCCGATAACGAACCGTTTCTCGCTATGGTCGGCGATCCCGAAGTGATGCGCTACGTTTCGCCCGTTCCCATACCTCGCGCTAGCGCGGAGGCCGTGGCCGCTCATTATCGCGGGATGCTCCAGACCAAAGGCTATGGCTATTGGGCAATCGAGGTCATCGGAGGTGCGTCGTTCGCCGGAATCATCATGTTGCATGAAGTGAATTTTACGGCCGCTTTTACTCCTGCGTTTGAAGTCGGTTGGCTCTTACTGCCCGAGCACTGGGGAAATGGCTACGCGACCGAAGGCGCTCGCGCAGCACTCGATTACGCGTTCACCACGTTAAAGCTCGACGAAGTCGTCGCGATTACAACTGCCGGCAACCTAGCATCGCGGCGAGTGATGCAGCGTCTCGGCATGACTCACGATCCGCAGGATGATTTCGATCATCCACACGCTCTCGGCACGCCACTCGCGCGCGCCGTGCTCTACCGATCCCTCTCCGCATTGTAAGACTGGTGCTATACTGACACTATGAGATCATCGGTGCGGTTCGGCTTTTTGCTCTTGCTTCTGGCAGCCTTCGTAACGGCATGCGGCGGCGGCGGAAGCGGATCCCCTGCGCCGCCGGTTCCCAGTGTCTCGCCTAGTCCGACGGGAGTGCCGACTCCCGTTAGCACTCCCTCCGCCACGCAAGCACCTTTTGCCGTTTCGCCCGAAGCCGTTCCATTGCCGTCTCTTTCGACAGGCTTGTCGGCCAGCGTCGTATTGCCCGCGACGAACAGTATTGGAACTGCAGCGATCACTCTTTCTGCGTCGCAGGCATCGGGAACACCCACGGTGATGGTGCCGAGGCGATCCATTCTAGGGAATACTCCCGTTCCAATTGCATTCGTTACGATCACCGTGTCAAGCACGGTGACGTTCGGATCGACACCGGGATTCTCGTTTACGTTGCCGTCGGCACCTCCGGCCGGTGCGCAATTGGGCATCGGCGTTTACGATCCGACCAATCCTAGTGCCGGATGGCAGTTGCTTCTCGGGCCGGTGTACGCGTCGCAAAACGTGCAATTTGCTTCGTTGCCGAATGCATTCACGATGCACGCCGGAATCAGTTATGTGTTCGCACTCTTTTCATCCGTTGCATTTGGCCCGCCGCCTCCGTCGCCAAGCCCGACACCGGTTGCATCGTCCGGAAATCTCGGAGCCGTCATCATTGATTTCGATCCAACGAGTTATGTCAGCCCTACGCTTGCTTGCATGCAAATTACGCTCAACGGCACGCCGTATATGAATATCAGCGGGCAAAACGGTTGGAATTTCACCGCGCCGGCGGGTGCAAACCAAACGCTTGGTATGCAAGTCTACGCCTCTGCGTCATGCACCGGGACACCCGTTGATGTAGGAAATTCGTCGGTCTCGATCGTGGCCGGTATTACGACGACGGTCACCGTAAAATTCTACGGAATCATGACATCGTTCACTGCTGCACTGAATCCACAAACGGTAACAGTTGGAACGGCTTCGGATATGCAAATCACGATAACCCCACGTGATGCTTCAAATTTTGTCATCAACTCACCGAACTATTACGATACCACTCTCCACGTGCCGACATTTGCTGCGGTTGCGAACGATACAACCGGGCATACGCTCGTTACCGCCAATCCCACGACGGCGTTAGCGGGAACACTGCATTACGATGGTAGTGGAACCGGCCCATCTACG
Source organism: bacterium (assembly GCA_021778415.1). Classification (GTDB taxonomy): domain Bacteria; phylum Vulcanimicrobiota; class Vulcanimicrobiia; order Vulcanimicrobiales; family Vulcanimicrobiaceae; genus JAJYCL01. The sequence continues at coordinate 43,488 of JAJYCL010000005.1, forward strand.
GTAACCGTTACGACGGGTGCGCTTCAAGCTAGCACGGCTCCGCTTCAATATGCCGCCGTGCACAACGTCTGGGCTTATGTTGATTCCGATCCATCGTACGTTGTTTCTCTTCCGGGAACGCTTGAGTATCTGCCGGCTGGTGCGACGCAGCCTCTATGGACCCAAACGCTCCAAGGCGGCAACATCCTTGTGGGTTCTCAAGCGGCCTTTGATGCCTCGGGGAACATTTGGGTCAACAGCGGTACGACGATGGTCAATGGAACGTTAATCGCACCGCTCTATGGATACCGACAGGACGGAAGCCTCGTTGGAACGATAACCCTGCCAGGTTCAGGGGGAAATCTCGTAGCCTTTGATGTCAACGGTCATCTGTATGTCAACAATGGAACGTCCATCCTCATGTACAGCGTCAATGCGAGCGATGTCGCGACTCTGATCTCGACGATCACGCCCCCGGCGCAACCGTGTTCGGCGGCGGTCGATGCTCGCGGCGATCTCTACATTTCGACGTGTTTATCGACATCGAATGTAGCGGCCATCTATGAATATCCGGCTGGAAGTACGTCGTTTTCGACGTATCTGTTCGGGAATTATCCTCAGGTTTCAACGGATCAAGCCGGGAATCTCTACGCAGTTTCGATTGCCGGGACCATCAGTAAATGGCCTGCCGGTGGATTCCCGACGGCGACACCGGTGACGATTCCTTTCGTACAAATCATATCAACCTTTGCCGTCCAACCCTGGGGCGATATTTGTGCCTTCTATGGACAAGGTAAATCGAATGAAGCTGCCGTCGGGTACAGTGCATCCGGTTCAACGGTTCCCGTTTGCCCAGCTGCCTCATACTATTTTGGATCGATCGCCGCGCCCATTCGTTAAACTGTTTGCGATCATAGGACAGCTTGGCTTGCGGGAGTTTCGGATTGCGTGGGCACGCGACAGGACGGAATTTGGAAAGCAGGGCGTCGTTGACGTGCAGTTGCTTCCATAGGCGATTTGCTGCGGCAATCCGCGCATCAGTTGCACCCTGCTGTTTTTCGCCGTTTTCTGCCGAACCAGCACTAAGAATCATGAATGGAAGTTTGCCATACGCTCGCTGTTCGCTCGTCACTTCGCAAAGGTCGGTTGGCAGGCTCGTAAAGAGGCGTTATCGGACGCTTGCGAGGCATCGAGTTTTTTTCCGTAGATGCGGCTAAACTGTGGTTCTCCGACTTCGAATGGATCGATAAGCGGCACGGCGGCGACATGCCCATGACACTAATCGGTTAAGACGCGTTCGTCGTATGCGGCAGACCACCGGGATCACTGAAACCATTCATCGGAACGGGTGCGCAGATGCTGCGCTAGGAACGGCCGTATACGATGCCAGATGAACATGGATGAACCAATTGCCGAATTGAGTATGACCGTTGGCGAATCAGTGCCGCGACAGGAGATATTCAAGTGGCGCCCGTACCCAATATCGACCATTCGCTACTCAGCGTGAGCTGGCATCGTCTCGGCGGCCTATTCGCACATGGTAGAAATTCGTGTCCGTCGAGACGGGAAAATACGCGTTTGCGCGGAGAACCGTCCTACTTTGATGGCGATAGAAAAGCTTGGCCAAGTTCATAGCCTTCCGGTGGACTTCCGAAAGGCTATTGACGCTGATGCGATTGCCAAGAGCGTCTGGGAAGACATTACACCGCTAGCCCGCAACGAGTGGATCTGTTGGGTGACCTCTGCGAAAAAAGAGGAAACTCGCGCACGCCGCATTACCGTTGGCCTGGATAAAATGCGAAAAGGCATGCGCAGACCGTGTTGCTGGCCCGGCTGCCCCCATCGTTAAGCGTTCTTTGTATGATCATTAGTCGCTTGCGTTCATCGAGTAGGCGGGGCATTTGGCAAAGAAGAAGATGAACGCGTGAGCGATGCCGTGACGATGATGAACACCCGGCGTGTGAAACCGGGTTGTGAGCGCGACTTTGAAGTGTGGTTCCATGGCTATGCAAGCGTTGCGGAGCGGCAACCCGGGCATCTTGGTATGAATATCGTGCGTCCCGCGAATGCCACCTCTCGCGAATACACCGTCATTTCAAATTATGATTCTCAGGAGCATTTGGCGCAGTGGCTTCATTCCGACGAGCACACGAAGTGGAATGCCGATGGCCGTCAGTGGCTTTCCGAAGATCAGAAGACGCAAGTGCTCACTGGTCTTGAGACATGGTTCACGCCGGCTTCGGGCGACGAAATCATGCCCCCATCGCGTTGGAAAATGTTCTTCGTCGCCTGGATGGCCGCGTGGGCCATCGTTTGGATCTTGGACCTTGTCTACGCTCCCTTGATCGCACCGCTGTATGTTGGCGTACGAGCAATGCTTTTTACCGTCGTCATCATTGCTTTGATGACGTTCGTGGTGATGCCGCTGCTCACGAAGGTTTTCGCACGGTTCCTGTATCCGAGGAAGAGATGAGGGCGGAGTTCTTTGCGTTGATCGCCGACGTATTGCTCGTCGATGCGTCGGAAATCACGGCCGATTCCACATTCGAAACAGTGGAGCATTGGGATTCCGAGCGCGAGATCGAGTTGGCATTAATGCTTGAGGTGGAGTTCGGCGTGTCTCTCGATGCCGTTGATATGTCGCGCCTACGATCGGTGCGGGCACTCTATGAGGTTCTTGAAAAGCACGGGGTTCGGATTCCATGAGCATGGATGCGCGCGCCGATATTATCATCTATGGAAGTTGTCACGCCCAGTTTTTGTGCCACTTGTTGCGCGAGACACCATCGCTGAACCGTCATTTTTCTTTCCATTTGGTTACGAACAATGTTGAGCCTGGGACACCGCTCTCCACGGTTCCCGATGCTGCCCGCCGAGCGGTTCTCGTTTGGGAGCAATACGATCAACGTCCTAGGGTGGCATTACGAGAAGAATTATTGCGGGTCATTCCGCACCATTGCCTCGTGGTGAAATTTCCGGCGGTTGGAATGAACGCCTTTTGGCCGTTGCGCGTCAAAGACCCGCGCAATGCTCCCGAGCCGGGGTTTGCCTGGGGGCGATTCCCGCTTGGGGATCGTATTGCGCTGCGCGTTGCAAAACTCGGCTTATCACCTGCGGATTCGTATGAGCGGTATCTCGAAGAGTCCAACGCGGCCATGCCCGATGTGCGTCACTTGCTTGATTTGGAACGCAGTGTGTTTGCAACACGCGATGCAGCTTGCGATATCGCAATGAGCGATGTCGTTTTTTCGCGTTTGCGCGATACCCATCAATTTTGGACCCACGGACATCTCGCCATCTCGTTGATGTCAACGCTGCTTCTTCGGCTGTTAGAGAGAAGTGCAGCGATTTTCGGGAAGATTGATGATGTGACACGGGCCGAACTTGCCATGCTTTTTGCGCGCTATCCGGGACAGGGAGAGATGCAATTACCCATACACCCTGCGGTCATCGATCAACTCGGATTAACGTTTGTGGATAAACATTCCCGTTATCGCTGGTTTGGAAATGAGTGGACGTTCGAAACGTATATGACACGTTACATTCACTTCGATCGAAGTTGGTCGGCCCTCGCGTAATCTCGCGATGGGACGAAGCGCTATGAACGGGGATCCAGCAGGACGAGCGTCATGCTGAATCCCCGCGCGAGCGGCGACGCTAGTAGGAGCCGATGTCTTGCGTGAACGTCCCGCAAGTAGGCGTTGCCGGTGCACTTCCCGACGGAGTATACGGTGCAGCCGTTGGAACCGGATTGATACGAACGTTGATCGTGCCAGGGGGAATCATAACGTAGCCACTTTGCCAACTGAATCCGTCATCGTAGCTTAGGGCGTAGGAGTAGGTGCCGTCCGCAAACGAGTGTAGCGCGCGCGCGTAGTAATTCGAGATCGGCGAACCAAAGACACCGTTTTGCAGTAATGGTGGAGTGGATTCAAGCGGATGGGTGCCAGATGAAAAGGCCGATCCGTAGTTTAATTCCAAGACCATCGCTTTCCAAAGAGCAAAAGCATCTTGGGTTCCAAAGGCTAAACCCGTTCGGGCGGAATTCGTTCCCTCAACATAGGCAAGCCCAAATGGCGCTTGAAACACGATATCGTATTCGCACGCCCCATTCGCCGGATTTGGAGCTGGGACTGTCGCATTGGTGAATACTACTGCTGGGATCTTGAACGGATTGACCGGAAGATTCGTGCTCGTAGGTTTCGCCGGGGAGCCACAGGCGGTAGCTGTACCAATATCGGTGGCAATGAAGTTTGCGGCATTATCAGAAGTGATACAGAAATAATCGCCGTCTCCATTCGTTCCAGGAATTTGCGAAGTATAGACTTCGCCGTTCGTTGCGTAGGCATTAAGTAAGCAACCGATAATGCCGAATTGAGTCCAGGCCGGCGTTGAACTATTGCACCCGGATGGCGCCTTCACCGAGGGATCGGCGAAATAGTTTTGGTCAAACGAACTAGTTGCTTGGCTCGCGCCGAGTGGGCTCAGTGCCCGGAAATTGACGGACGCCTGGCCCGGTGCCCACGCCGCATTTGTTACTAGTGATCCGTAGGTGCCGGTCGGATCGTTGATGATCGTTTGGAACGCGGCGGCAAAGCCGCATTGAGTAAATCCTACGATGCTTCCAGCTGTTGGAATGGGACTTGGGGGCGAGGTGGGCATTGGGGAGGAGCATGCGGCGACCGTAGACGCCGGAAGCGGCGTCGCCGTCGTACTGGCAACTAATTGCAGTTCGATAGGCAAGCCGAGAAAATCAACCTGCGTGGTATCAATGACGGGTCTGGCACTGGGCCCGGTCTGCGTGCCGAACTCTACTTTATCATACAAGTAGGGCTCGATATCCGATGGGGGTTGGCTACCACCGATTGGATTTGGAATCGTTGACGACTTCGGTTTGTTGACGTACACAAGATAGATGCGGCCAAAATAGCCCGTCGGGATGACGAGCGGATTGTTCGCAACTCCCGAGTTTAACGTCGATGAATAGCATGAGGCCGGAAGCGGAATTGCCGAATTGCCATTGGTAAAGTTTCCGTGGGCATCCATCCACGCTCCGTTGGGATAGAGGCCTGGGGGGCCACCAAGTGCTTGCGTGGATCCTTGATAGACGTAGACCAAAAGCATGGAACCGCCGGGGAGATTCGAGCTGTCCGTGATGTTGACCGTGTCGCCGTTACTCGGTGAAATGCCCTCCGTCGTACAGGCCACACCTGGGCCGCTTGGCGTGGGTGATGCATTCGGGGTTGCGGTCGGAACCACTTGGCTTGCAACGACGAGCGCATAAATATATTGTTGCCCGGCTGTAAATGAATCGCTGGTGTTGATGCCGGGAAATGATATCGTTTGCCCGCTGACGACACCCGGCCCAAGGACCGGGATCCAGCCGGAAGCGCTCTGCGTCGGATCATAAAATAAAACATAGGTCGATGAGCCCGGTGGCAGCGTGATGCCGCTCGGAAGCGTGTACGTGAAGCTCGGGGTCGATCCGGTTGTGAAATTTGCCGCGGGCGTCAGCATGAGGTAGACGAGATCGGTGATCGATGTCCCCAGCGTACTTGGGATGCGAGGCAGACCTACCTTGCCATGCGAGATCGCTGAACCAACCGGCCGCGCGAACGACGGGGCGGGCACTCCGCTCGGAAGCCCCAATTGAAGCACCGCATTTCCGGTCGTTGCATTCCCCGAGGTAATCGCCGGCTCAAGAAATGATAGCGTGTACCCGCCGCCGTGAAGGACGATCATTGTTGGCGACGGCCCAATGGGAATCGATGTTGGCGAAGAGGTCGGCGAGACCGACGGCGTCGTCAGACCGCCGCCGCCCGCGGAACATCCGGCGATAATGAAGGCGATGACCGCAAAAAACGGGACGACGGCGCGATTCATGCTATTTCGACCTCTCATGCGTTATGCGACGCTCTGTGTTGTGCAAAATCAGTAGTGCCGGGTTTTATGTTTCTCGCCATTTGGCCCCTGGTTCTAAGGTTCAACGACCGACCTGTTATCGCGAGGGTCGTTCCCTACCTGAATAAGCCGAGTATCGACTGCTCGTTGAGATTGGATTGCGAAAGCACCGATGTCCCGACTTGGATGAGGACTTGCAAGCGTGTGAATTGCGTTGTTGCTTGTCCGACGTTCAGGTCGCGAATTTGCGATTCGGCGGCTTGCAGATTCACTGCCGCGATCTGATCGTTTTGCGCATCCTCATTTAGGCGAACGATGACAGCGCCAAGCTGCGCGCGTTGCGTGAGCAAATTCTGTAGCGCAATATCGATCTGACCGATGGCATCCTCAGCACCAAGAGAAGCGTTACCGGCCGATGAAATCGCCAGATTGATATTTGAAACTCGGAGCGTTTGCGTATTGGTCGCCGCAAGTCCCACTTGAATGACGTCCCCTTCGTTTGCCCCGGATTGCAAATTCAACGCTGCGTTACTGGAGTTTGTTAGAGCGGCTACGTTTTGGCTGACCTTGATATAGGCAGTCGTCCCAACGTCGAGCGCCCCAAAATTGCCCGTTGTAATGCTCAGATTTTCGAAATCGTTATTTGTAGAACTCGACCCGAACAACGTCGAATCGACGGATATCGCGCCGGTCGCACTGTTGATGAACGTCTCTTGAACCGCAATCGACGCTCCGGTGTTGATGACGTGCAATTGGACCGAACCGTCGAGGGTGGAATAGGTGCCTCCCGCAGTTGCCGCATACGTACTCACCGAACCGATGGTGGTGTTGAAGTTTGCATTCGCAGCTGAAACGCCGGCGACGAGGAAGTTAGGATTGATCGCCGCGCCCCCGCCCGAACCTGGCGGTGTCGACACCAAATTGAGGCCGACATTCGTGAACTGACTATTCCCACCGGTCTGAATGTTGTTGAATGCGAGCGTCACCGTACCGGCCGCGTTGGCCACAAAGGTGTTGGTCGTGATCGCCGTATACGAGTTAGTGAGAAACAATCCGGCACCCGATGTGATATCGGTTCCGTTAGCAACCACCTGAACATGCGCGGATCCCGGCGCGGTAGACGCGGCCGCGTAGCTGACCGAATAGGTCGCTCCGGCAATAAGGCCGGTAACGGTCGTCTGGGCGCTGGCCCCTGCGGTAAATCCCCCGAGCGCCTGCGAGCCTGCTGGGACGATCGGGTCGACTCCGTCGTTCCCGTTGATCAAAACGAAACCGCCCGCGAGGGTCCAGCTGGGGATGGCAGGTGCCAGGATCGCGCTATTCAGGGCAATCGGTGGGTTCGTGAAACTGCCGTTTGACACGACTGCCGAGCCGGGCGACGACCCGGCACCGGCTATGGCACCGCCGCCACCCGAAAGGGCGGTATTTGCCGTGACCGTAGCAGCCGCGTTCTGCTCGGCTTGAAAGCCCGCGTGGCTTCCATCGAGCAACGACTGCCCGTTAAAATTCGTGTTCTGCGAAATGCGATTGATCTCAAGGAGAAGCTGAGAGACTTCGGCTTGTAGGTTCTTTCGGTCGCCCAGCGACACGAGATCCGATGACGCTTCGATCGCGAGGGTGCGAATGCGCTGTAAAATATCGGTTGCTGTTTGCAACGCACCATCGGCTACTTGAGTCGCGTTATTTGCTGCTTGGACATTTTGTACGGCTTGCGAGAATCCGGAAACCTGGGTTTGCAGGTTGGTCGCAATCGCCAATCCCGAAGGATCGTCGGCGGCATTATTGATGCGCAACCCGGAAGAAAGCTGCGCCGTAATGTGTTGCAACGATGATTGGTTCTGGTTGAGGTTATAGAGAACCCCATTGGCCAGTAAATTGTTCGCAAGGCTGATGGCCATGTGCGCTCCTCCGTGATTGCGAACTGATCAGGCCCGCGACAAATCCAGGTACCATCCATGTACCTGTACCTGATATCGGAGAATGGTCTCGAAATTTTAGCGCGAAGGAATATCCTTCAAGATAGAATTGCTGTTTTTGCTGCTTATGCGAGGTTAACCATGCAAGCGATCGTGTGCGTCAAGCGTTTCGTCGTATTTCCCCTCCTGGCAGTGGCATTTGCGGCGCTACTGATCCCGCACGTTGCAATGGCACAGGGGCATGCTAACGATGCGTGCACAAGCGATACCGCCACGCCGAAAGCCGTGATCGCCTCATGCACTGCCGATATTCAAAGTGGAAGTCTGTCCGGCGTAAGCCTTGCCGTGGCCTATAATAACCGCGGCATCGCGTACCGCGACACCGGCAAACCGGCCCTCGCCGTCGCCGATTACAACGAAGCCATCCGCCTTAATCCAAGCGACGTCGACGCCTACGTGAATCGCGGTGTCGCGCGGTTCGATCTCCGGCAATACGCTCAATCGCTTAGCGACATGAATTATGCGCTTGTGCTCCAACCCAATAAAAAAGAGGCCTACTACAATCGAGGCCTCGTCTACCTGGGCACCGATAAAATTCCCCAAGCACTTGCGGATTTTACGAAAGCCATCGAACTTGATAGCGCCTACGAGCAGGCATTTGCTAATCGGGGATTTGCATATTATCTGGATGACCGCTATCCCGAGGCGCTTGCCGATTTGAATCACGCGCTCGCACTCAATGATCGCGACGCCTATTCCTATGAAAATCGGGCCGAAGTGTATTATGAGCAAGGAAAATTTGCGCAGTCCCTGAGTGATTTCAACCGTTCAATTTCGCTTAATCCCCACAGCCCATTCGCCTATCTGGGGCGCGGGCGTTTGCACAACACAACCGAGAAATATATTTTAGCGTTAAGTGATTTGACCCATGCGTTGGAGCTGGAGCCCCAAATGCGTTCAGCGCTCGTATGGCGAGCTGGAAGTTACGAGGGCTTGGGGCGTTCAAAGTTGGCGATTATCGATTTCAACTCTGCAATCAAACTTGACGCAAAAGTGGCGAGCACCTACACTTCTCGCGGAGTTGCCTTTGCAATGGTAGGGAACCGCTCTGCTGCTTTGACGGATTTTTCTCGCGCGATCCACCTTGATTCGAAGAAGTCGTATTTCTTCATGAATCGTGGGGCTTTCTATTTTGAAACCGCGCAGTATGCACTCGCGGCCGCCGATCTCGCGCATGCAATCGCGCTGAAAACGTCATCGCTGTATCCTGTCTTATGGCTTCATTTAGCTCGAGCCCATGCGCACACGGGTGATGCGGCTGAATTTTCTGCTAATAGCGCGAAGAATGATGTCAAACGTTGGCCAGGTCCGGTTATCGCGATGTTTAGCGGAAAATTAACGCCGGCGCAGGTGCTCACCGCTTCAAAGACGCTGCCCGGGACGCCGGGTTTGCCCAACCACAACACCTGCGAAGCTCATTTCTACATCGGCGAATGGTATGCACTGCATAAAAATAGCGTGCTTGCAAAATCTCATCTACGACAGGCCATGACGACCTGCCCCTACACCTATATTGAATATTCCGGTGCAAAAGCTGAGTTGGGTCGCATGTAGCGATAGGCAGCTACGCGAAAAATTGAATCTTTGTATCGAGCATCGAGTCTCCATGCCGTATAGGTGGCTTTGATGATGTGTTCGTCATCAGCGGATGTGGCCGCGGCAAGCATCGCACCCCAGTCGGGAGTGGGCTCTCGCCGAATCGAATCGAGTAGAGCGGTGCTGAGTCTGCGTGTTGTTCCCGCGACGAGGATCGCCGCGGCAAATGCGCACCAAAATGATTTCATCGCGGCATCGAAATCATCAATATACGGTGCGAGGATTCCGACTGCATGCGTTCCGGTCATGACGTGGAGCGCTGTAAACGAACCAGAGTGTGCAAACGCAGCCGCTGACGCGACGTTGAGCTCGGCAAAATCGTTCGCGCTAGGGATATGCTTGGCTATTTTTGAGAAATCGGGATGCTCACGTACTAATTGCATACGTGTGCTGATCAAGCCGCGATGTTGAACCGTGATAGTGCTGTTTTCAATATGGGCGAGCGCGTCATCAAGGCTGACAATTTTGGCGTCTCGGTCTGGTAAAATCTCGAGATACTCATGGTCCCACGATGCGAGGGCTGCGATGAGGTCCTCGTCGTCATCTCGCTCCAACGCATACGCCGTGCGAATTGCGGGATGAAATGCCGCCGCGCCGACGCCGTTCATAAGGCGGCCAAGATGCGATCGTAAGACGTTCTCTCGCCCATCATTCGCAAATCTTGTCGACCACTGACGTCGAAGCTCGCGCTCAGTTGTATCGGCTGCGCCGAGCGCATGTTTTTCGGCGTATGCCTTTGCCCATGCGTCTACGCGCTCCGCACTTGCCCCCATCGCGGCAAGAGCAGAGACGCCCATTGGGAGGTGATCGTAAAGCGTAAGTCCCGACGCCGAGTATGATGCGGAACAAGCGCGATATTGCCCAAGAATATTTTTAACGGAGTCTGTGCTAAGGTGCATATGCCCTCATTGGTCTTTCTATCATGCCGGCTTGCGCATAGCATAAACCAAGCGGTGCGATGATCGTTTCGACGATTCGAGACCTGGAAGCAGGAGCAGGTAGCATTCCGAGAAAACGGCGCGAGAAAGATTGCTTGAGGAGCCTTGTAAACGTGCCTATAAACGTTGGAAATACCGCATTTATGTTGATCTGCGCGAGTTTGGTCATGCTGATGACTCCAGGGCTCGCGTTTTTTTACGGCGGCTTGGTCGCTCGCAAAAATGTGTTGGCGATTATGATCCAGAGCTTTATGTCGCTTGGTTGGACGACGGTGTTGTGGATCGCATTCGGATATTCCATGTGCTTTGGTCCAACGTGGCACGGGATTATCGGTAACCCACTGACGTATGCGTTTTTGCATGGCGTCAATTTGCATACGATGTTTACCGGAAATAATGCCGGCATTCCGCTCATCGTGCATATCGCCTATCAAATGATGTTTGCCATTATTACTCCGGCGCTTATTACCGGAGCATTTGCGAATCGCGTGACATTTAAAGCGTATTTCATGTTTCTGACGGCCTGGTTGATTTTCGTGTATTTCCCGTTCGTGCACATGATTTGGAGTCCAAATGGCATCATGGCGCAATGGGGTGTTTTGGATTTCGCAGGCGGTCTCGTGGTCCACGCATCAGCGGGCTTCGCCGCGCTCGCATCGGTGCTCTATGTTGGGCGTCGTGCCGTTGTGGAGAATAAACCGCACAACATTCCGTGGATCGCTTTGGGTACAGGGTTGCTTTGGTTCGGATGGTACGGCTTTAATGCCGGATCCGAATTGCGCGTCGATGCGGTGACGGCATCCGCTTTTTTAAATACCGATATCGCTGCATCATTTGCTGCCGTCGCCTGGTTGCTCATCGAGTGGGGGTATGGGCGGCAACCGAAATTCGTCGGGCTCTTAACCGGCGCCGTCGCGGGACTGGCAACGATTACTCCGGCCGCGGGCTACGTCTCACCGGTCACGGCCGTGATCATCGGCATCGCTGCCGGAATCGTCTGTTATTACGCCGTCGCAATGAAAAATCGACTTGGCTGGGATGATGCGTTGGATGTGTGGGGTGTCCACGGGGTTGGCGGATGTTTGGGCGTCGTTTTACTTGGTGTTTTTGCCTCGAAAGCATGGAACCCGAACGGGGCAAATGGCTTGCTGCACGGCGATCCGTCATTTTTTGTCAAGCAAGTCGTCGCCGTCGTCATTTGTAGCGCCTGGGCGTTTGCGTTCACCTACGGCATGTTATGGCTGATCAATCTAGTAACGCCGACGAAAGTGGATCGCGACGCCGAAGAGCGCGGCCTTGATCTTACGCTGCACGGTGAAGAAGCGTATCCGGTCGGTCTGTAGAGTCGGCTCGAACGTAACGGAAGCGTAAGCTTCATCTCGTCTTCCTCACATCGGGATAGTCCTGGAGCAGAATTACCAGGTGAGGAAATTATGAGTATACATCTCGACGATTCCGAGGCGCACACCCTGTTGGAGCGTTTTGGGCTTCACGTGCCGATTACTGATGAGCGATTTCTCGCCCATGCCCAGGTCGATCGGGGACTCTGCGTGACGATCGATGGCCATTATGATGAAGACCTTGGGGCCAAGGTTATCGAACTCTTGGTCGATTCCGTGTCGGCGCAGCGCATGTGCCCCGTCAGCGAACTCCAGGCGGGCGCACTGCTGGATGAAATTCACGGCAAACGCGATGTTTTTCCGCATGATTCTGCCTTCTCGCACGTGGTTTCCCATCTGCTGATCAAGTGTTCAAAACTCTACGTGGAGAGCGGAATCGACGGATTTGTTCTCTATCCCGTCTACTTGCAAGAGCGCGACTATCGCATAGGCGTCGCGCGAATGTTTCGGAGCAAAGCCTTACACGTAAAAGAGCGACTCGATCCGCATGCGCACGATCGTAAGGCGGTTTTTTATCATCGTCCGGATTAGTACGTCGGAGTGTTGAAGCGACAGATTCTTATCATTGATGGTCACCCGGATCCACAAGGAGGCCATCTTGGAAATGCGTTAGCCGGGGCCTACGCCGACGGTGCTAGGGACGGCGGTCACGGTGTTCGAACGCTTGCAGTCGGACAGCTGGAGTTTCCCTTATTGCGAAGTCAAGCGGAGTTTGAACGCGAGCCTCCGCCGCCGAGCATTCGATATGCGCAAGAATTGATTCGTTGGAGCACGCACATCGCCGTTTTTTATCCCTTGTGGGTTGGCGATATGCCGGCGATACTCAAAGGCTTTTTTGAACAAACGCTTCGACAAGGCTTTGCCGCGACACCGCCGGGCCCGGGTGGATCTAAACAACTGCTCACGGGCAAATCCGCGCGTATCGTGGTCACCATGGGAATGCCGGCACTTGCATATCGTTGGTATTTCGGTGCCCATAGTGTGCGCAGTTTGAAACGCAATACGTTAGGCATCTGCGGCATCGGGCCGATCCGCGACACCATTTTTGGTGGAGTTGGATCGGCCGATGCCGCAACGTGTCTGCTTTGGCTTGCCAAAATGCGCGAGCTTGGAGCCCGCGCAGTCTAGATCAGGCTCAAAGGTTCAGACATCCCCCACGCATAGCGCTTAACTCCATATAGCGGCAGAGCAGATTGACGAGTCGGATCTGCTCGACGTGACTGCAGCGTACGTCGAGTAGATCCGGCGAATAGACGACGATGTTCAGGCATTGAGCCCGAGAAATTGCCACGTTGAAGCGATTTTTCTCGAACAGAAACTCCATATTCCGGGCAAGATTCTCGCCGCTCGATGCGGCCATCGAATAGAACACGATGGGGGCTTCCTGCCCCTGGAAGATGTCGACCGTTCCGACGCGGATCTGCCGATAGCCAGCTGTTTCCAGCGCCGATTGGATGAGTTTTCGTTGCGCATTAAAGGGCGTGACGATCATGATATCGCTTGGAAGAAGCGCGCGCGGAGCGGCATTATACAAAGAGGCGCTACCTTCGAGAAGCCGACCGACCATCGTGACGATCGCTGCGGCCTCCGGTAGTGAAGAGCGCGCATTGTCGGTGTGCGCAACTGCGCACGATGCAAGCCCCGCGCTTGGAAATCCCGGTGCGATGATGGCATTGTTGTGCGTTCGGAGATCGGCATGTAACCGACCGTCATAGACCATTTCGGAGATAAAGTTGCAGATCTCGGGATGCATCCGGTACGAGACATCGAGAAGTATGCCGCGGTCCGGTGCAACGGTCGATGAGTCGCCCAATAGATGCTCCAAAACGGACGTTCCCGCGCCACTTGCGTGCACACCTTGACTGACCTGCGCGAGTTGCATTGGGTCGCCTAAGAGCACGAGATTGCGCGCGCACGGTGAAACGGCGATGGCATCGGCTAGTGAGGTTTGGCCCGCTTCGTCGATGAAGAGGTAATCAAGGTGCTCGACCATCCCTTCGCGAGCAAAGAGCCAGCTATTCCCGGAGATGAGCGTGTGATCGCCTTGTTCGATTGCTGTATTGTCGTCGAGATTCACGATCAACGGGTGTTCTTCGCGTGAGAGGTATCGTGAGTGTTCGTTCGATTTGCTGAATTTGTGGGCGCCTCGAAGCGACAATGCCGGATTTTTCGCTGCTAGTGCTTCAATCTCGTGGAGCATATTGTGAATGGCTTTATGCGTACTTGCCATGACGCCAACGCGCTTTCCAGCCGTAAGAAGCGAATGGATCAGGCGAGCTCCGGTATAGGTTTTTCCCGTTCCCGGCGGGCCTTGCAGAAGAAGATAGCTTCCAGCCAAGGCGTGGACTAGAGGCGTAAGGTGCGATGCCTGTACGGTTTCAGGTTGAAGATTCGCGCCTTGCGGGCGATCATTGAGGCGCGGATACTCGCGTCGCAATAAATCCAGCGTAACCGGCGATCGGGTTGCCAGGCTTCCGTCGCAATATGCATCGGCGATACGAGCAAGAGCATCGCGTTGGAGGTATGTCGCAATCGGTTGACCGGGAATGAGTTCGTGAACGTTCCGCGCCTCATCAAGCCCGGCTGATGCTTTTAAGCGGAGGAGGTGTGTTTCATCATCGACACCGAGTAGCGTTCCCGCAGCCCCGCGAAGTCGCGGATTCCAGACTTGATCGGGAAGATGATGGTTTTGCTCGGGAAACGCGTAGGTGTACACAAGATTTCGATCCCTGGGCGATTCCTTCACCGGAGGAATATCTTCGCGCAGCACAAGGCCGCCAATCGCCTCATTGTCTTCTTCGATCAACGTATCGATCGTATCGCACCGATCGAACAACGCCCACCAGACCGGTTTTTCTTCATTGCGGTGATAGGAGAGAAGGTTGCCGAGAAGGACGTCATGCGGATCATCCGATTCAAGCAACTGGGTTTGCGTATTCGAGCGTCGCGCCGATTCTTTTTTGTCACGTTCGCGTTGTATGCATCGCGAGCACGACGAATCATAGGGATCATGGCAGAGAACATTTGCACGCGCCAGCGGCTTAAAGGCAATGTGTGCGCCTCGAGCGGTTTGGTATTCAGAGCGGCGTTGCAGGAGCCATTCGCGGAGGAGAAACGTCGAGCGGCAATCTTCCTCGTTGTACAAGGCGATATCATCGAGTATGGACTGCTGCCCTGGATCCGCAAGCCATTGTTCGAACATGAGTACGGAATCATCGCCGCGCCGAACGTCGGCCGTCCGCTGCATACCGTAAAACGGTTCAAATTTTTTGATCGAATAGCTCGGCTGGGAAATCATCACCGATTGGCGCACGACCGTATAGAGATCGACGAGCATCTCGCTTCGAAGAATATGATCGACGTCGTCTTGGCGCGTCTGGTGCCGCTGCGAAAGCGCGCGAAGGCGAGTTTTCTCGTAGGGCGCGTAGTGGTAGATATGCATGGTCGGATACGCCGTACGGCGCGCCATAAAAAAATCAATGCACGCCTCGAAGGCTCGCTTTTCAGCGTTTCGGTCGGTGCCCCAAAAGGCGTGAAACGGCTGCGCATCATCGGGCGCAAAGATGCCGAAGAGATATTCTAGGCCGGTGCCGATATCAAAGAGCGGATCGCCTTCCATATCGAAGAAAAGATCTCCGGGAGCAGGTTCTGGAAGCAACGAAAATCCGCGGTTCGGTGCTTGATCGAGAAGATGATAGAGGATCTTGTGCGACTCTCGCCCGCGCGCTTGTAAGGCTGCTTGACGGGCAAGCCGCTCGAATGATGTTTCCGAGAGGCCGGGTGGTGGCGCGAGGTTTGGTGCGGCCAGTGCGGTGAGCGTTGAGATGCCGCCGGCTTCGAGCGCGACAATTTGGTCGCGGCGGATCGATGCGACGAGGCTGAGGTGATCGTCATCACGACGTCGCTGCTCGCATTGCGAAGCCCAGTTGCATGAGTCGCAATGCGCACACGGGACTGGATAGGCGTCAATGGCAGGTACGCTGGTCAGAAATGTTGCTTTGACATGCCGATAGTACGCGGAATAATCATCAACGCGCAATCGGCGCTCCGTTCCATCGCCCAAAACCGCATGCATCCATCGTGGATCCGTACCGCAAATGCGCCCAAGATGCTCGCTATACTGGCACAGTTGCATGACAAGAGTCGACTTTTCGGTGAGGGCGAGTTTTGTATCGACGGCTTCATAGCTCCACGGCCATGCTCGACTTGGTTGATCGATTCGCAGAAGAAAATCGGCCTTCCCTAAAAATTGCCCGTCGAAAAACGTCGCCTGGTAGATCACTTCAGCGCCGCGTTGCATGGCTTCAATTGTTTGCTCTGCGGCGTCGGTTAGGGCGCCGATCGAATGGCCGGTTTGGCTGATTTCAACAATATCGCGATAGACACTTCGCAAGCGAGCAAGATAAGAAAGCTCGTGCTGCATACCTTTTGCGACGATGAGATCAGTTGCCGGCAGTGCCTCCGGGCGAAGCGCTTTGCCATGTGCCACCTCGCGTTCCAGCGATACGAGGTGCCCGCATTCAAGGTAGTCGTTGAGATCGCTTGCGGAAAAAATCAGTTGCCCATCGAGAAGCTGCATGATGAACAGATACTCCCGCAACACCGTGCCACCTGTCGGGCACGGTGTTGCGGGGCGCTTTTACAATTTTACCTGGACGTTAAACGTTGCTTGGAACGGAATATTCGTTCCGACAAATCCGGTGTTGTTGTTGTTGAGCAGGAAAGCGTATGGGTATTTCATTTGCGGAGGAGCCGCGCCGTTGGAATTCGGGTAGAAATTTCCTTGCGGGGCAAAAATACCCGATGGTAAGGCTCCGTAGACGCAAACATTGGTCTGATCCCATGCGTACCCGCGTTGGCCGCAACGATCAACGAGATTAGTGAGGCTCAAGCTTGCCGTGACCTTTTGAGAAACCTCATAGCTCATTGCAAGGCTCGCTTGAAAGCGCCACGGTTGCTTGAATGCACCGATGTTGTCGAATTGACCGGTGTATACGTCGGGAATAAAGAGCGGTAAGCCCGTTGGCGATGAGCACTTCGCCGCATCTGCTTGATTGGGAGTTCCTCCGGGTAAGGTTGCCGTACATCCTTGCGGCATGTATCCCGGCCAGACCAGGGGTGAACCGTATTTTGCGCCCGAGCTAAACGTGAAGCTCGGCGTAAACGTCAATCGTTTATGTTTGTAGTTGAGAATGAGACTTGCCACTATCGGTGTCTCATAGCCGTTGGCTGCTGAAACGGGGCCCGGTATGACATCGTACGTCGAATAGTAGGCATTGCGATCCATAAGTGGTTGTGCTGTGTACGAACACGTTGCAGATGTTGTTGGGCAATAGTACGGATTTGCGATCGTAATGCCGCCATTGTTGAACGTTGCATTTCCGTTTGCAGCGTATGCCCCGTTACCGCATTGTGGCGTGTTTTCATTTGCGGCGCATTGGAACGTATAAGAATTGTATTGTTGAATGAACGTGTTGAGATTGTCGATGACATTGGATTGTGTGTTATCGAAATTGTTATATTTGATGCGGCTTCGCGTATACGTGAAGGAGAGTTGGGCGCTCAACCCGTCGTGGCTGAAATTGCCCTTTTGAAGCGCGAATTCGATGCCGGTTGAGATTTGATGGCCGACGTTAAGGCCGCCTTCAAGCCCGGTAAGCGGATCGATGAAGAAATTCTGCAACTGATCTTTGGTCGAGCGATAGAACGGCGTCAGTTTAAACGATAGATCCGTTCCTTTGAATCGCTTTTCGAGCGAAAGATCATAGTTATACGAGGTATCGGGTCGAATAGCATGGGTCGGAGTGCGGAAGCCGTACGAGTAGAAATGCGAACCCAAAAACGATGGGAGATCTTCTTGGGTGGTATTGTACTGGACCCATGAGGTATTTTGCGGCCGTGCATAGACGCCGAATGATCCGCGAATGACCGTGAGCGGATTGAGCGTCACCGAGAAGCTGGTTCGGGGTTCGAAACGGGTCGTTGAAAGCGATCCGCCGGAGGCGTTGACGAGCATTGCAGCGGGCCCAAGAGCGGCCAGCGTTTGCTCGCCGGCATTGGGGCAGATGGTCGATCCGCCCGGGCCGATGCTCCCTTGTTGCGGCGACGTGTCTCCTGGGCCGTAACAGAAGTCTTTGTTGTACTGCGCAAACCAAAATGCGCGCGAAGGATCATTTGGGCTCGTATTTCCAAGTAAATATTTAAAATTTTCCGCGCGTAAACCAAGATTTACGACGACGCGTTCATTCGGTCTCCATTCATCGGTTACGGAAACGGCCGAAAATCGTGACGAAACATTATTAAGGTTGGCTATGAGCCCACTTGATGTGCCGATCCATTGTGCTCCGGCGGCCGCCGCGGCACCGGGAATGGCCGGTGGACCCGACGTGTAGATCGTGTTCGCACCCAATTGTGCGTTGGCATTGTAGCAAAGCGTCTGTAAGCCGGTCGTTTGATCGTAACAGTTTTGCGTCGTTGGATTCACCAATGTGGCGACGTTCGGATTGCTCCGGAAGAACGAATTCGAGTAACGTTGGAGATTTGCTCCCGTATAGGAGACGCTCGCCGAGAAGAGATGGCGGTCGGAAAGTTGATCGGCAAAGCTGATGTTTCCACCGAATGTGTGATCGGGGATTTCATAATCTGCAAGTTCGGCGCCAAACGTTTGCTGCGCACTATTGGGACCGTAAATAAACCAGTTGGAATACATCATGTAGCCGTATGCACGAACGTACGCGTTATCGCTAATAGCGTGTTGGTACTGTAATTTCGTTATTGCAACACCATTATCGTTGGCATCGCGCTGGCTTGTGGGGAGAATTCCGGTTTGATACGGATGCGGAGCACTACTTGGGAAAAAGTATTGTGAAATTTGCGACGAGCTGGTGATCGGCGCGAATTGCGGGCCGTTGTAGACCGGGCCATCGTTCCAGGTCAAGTACGGCGTGCCGAGGATTCCCGTAGCCGGACCTATTCCAATATCGTTGACCGAACTGTAATAGTCGGCGACGACTTCGCTCGTGAGATACAGTAGTTGAATGTCGTCGCGTAATCCGGAATGTTTGTGTGGAATCGCAAAATGAAAATTGATGACCGAATCGCGCTGACTCGTATTTGAAATTCCGAAGGTGTTTCCCGGAGCAAAGAGATTCGGGGCGATGCCGCCGACATACACTCCGCTGCCACCGACATAGGTATTTATGGGGTAAAAAAAGCTATTTGGGATCGCGGCGCCGTTGGAATTGTCGACATAACGATATCCCTGGTTGGCGCCGGATAGACCGACGTAGTAGCTAAACAATCGTGTGGGCGTCGAGCCGCCTGCTTCGATTGAAAAGCGATGAAAGAATGCCGGCGCACCGACGGACGTATTGGCAACGGCAAAACCCGGATAGGTACCGGTTTTGATGACTTGATTGACGTAGCCGGCGATGCCTTGAGCATCGGCGCTAGCTGGGGTTCCGCCGGTATACACTTGCAATTCTTGCTGCCCGAGACTGGAAAGCATCGTTTGCGGAGCGTTGTCGTAGACGCGATTGACGGGAATCCCGTCGAGTTCGTAGCCGACTTGGTCGATGTCTCCGCCGCGGATGTGCACTTGCTGGAACCAGCCTTGCTCGCCGGAGTCGACCGAGACGCCGGGAATCGAGGCGATTGCTCCATAGGCATTGCTCAATCCACCTGGGCCCACGAGCGAAGCCGCAGCTTGTGCGCCGGTTGGGTTGACGGAATAGACGTCGCTTGTCGTTCCGGATTTAATCAGCGACGATGTGGTGCTGGAAATTTTTGCAATCGTTTTGAGCGCCGGATTGAGAGCGACATTGAGTGTCTGCACTTGATCGGCGAAAACGGTCATACCCGGTTCGCTTAGCGCGGCGTAATCGGATTTGGAAAATGTGATTGTATACGTGTCCGGTGCGAGGCTTAAGAAGCGAAAATCTCCCGCTGCATCGGTTCGCGTCTGCGCAACTTGCGAAGGCGAGGTCGCCGTCACGGCGACGCCCGCGATCGGGGCGCGGGTTCCCGCGTCGGTCACACGACCGGTGACACCACCCGTCGTTCCGGCAAGGGCGACCGTAGGCGATACGACATTGGCGAGAAATGCTGAAGCGACAATGAGTGCGATACGCGTGAACCGATTCATAGTGCAAACCTCCATGGAGTAGCATCCCGACTGGTTCCTTGCGCGCTTCGAACGGGTGCGACAAAAGCCTGCTAAAAAGGGGCTCTCCAATCAGGAGAGCCCCTACGGTTTTCCTTTTCAGGGTCCAACCGTGGTGTTACAGCACCGGCTGTTGTTGCTGCTGCAGTTGCTGTGGGAGCAACTGTTGTAAGGCCGCGAACTGCGCCGCTATCGAGGAGAAGGGGTTTTGCGTTTGTAGCGGTGCCGCCGTGGCGGTGGGAACGCCGAATGCGTCGGTATCCGAATCCAGGCTCGATGAAGAGCTTGCCGAGGTTTTTGCGCCATGCCCAAAATGGGCTTTCAGGCCTTTAAGATCGCTTTGCAACGTCGTTTGTTGCGTTGATGTGAGGACCGATTCGATTTGGGCGTGGATTTGTGCCGGAGAGACGGTGCCTGATGCGGCGCTTTGGAAGATACTTTTGATCTGGCTTTGCTGCTGCGGAGTCAGATTCACGTTTGAAAACGGCGATGTGCTGCCTTGAGAACCGTTCGGTCCAAAAAGTTGCGCAATCGCATTCTGACGCTGCAGTGCGTCGGGGGACATGCTCATAGAGTCACCTCCTTTCTTATTCTGTTGTCGGCTACATCGTGTCCGAAATCCTTAGAATCGCGGTGCAAATCCCGAAACCTGAGAATTATCCGAGAGATTGCTGAGTGCGGACGATCGTTTTTGCGAGAATGTGGAGGGCCGTCCGTCGCGGCATAAACGGCCGATGAATCACACGGATGCGGCGATGGGCCTGCGGATCCGAAAGTTCGCGTAAGAGAATACCCGGTGTGGCGATGTGCCCGAGGGCCATCTTTGGGATGATCGTCATCCCCATATTTGCTCGGACTAAATGCAGCAGCGTCTCGAGACTCGTCGCGCGCACGTCGGCGACGATATTCTTGCCGGTTCGCGTATCCGAGCAGAGCGATAATGCTTGATCGCGCAGGCAATGTCCGTCGGCCAAAAGGATGAGCATGCTCGCATCGATCTCGCACAGCGCGATCCGATCTCGCTGCGCCAAGGCATGGGTGTGTGGAAGCGCAAGCAAAAACGGTTCATCGAACAGCGGAATGTCCGAGAGACTCTCTTTTGCGTGTTCGGTAGCGACGACGGCGGCATCGAGGGTTCCGTCGAGGACGGAGGCGAGAAGGCGTGGTGTGACGTCTTCGGTGACGGCAATCGGTGCTTGCGGCAGCTCTCGGCGAATTGCCGGAAGCAACGTTGGTAAAAGATAGGGCGCAATCGTTGGGATGAATCCGATGCGCAAGGGGCCGCTTAGTGGATCCGCCCCCTCTCGCGCCACTTCGGCGATGCGTTCGATCGCGGCCATGGCGAGATGCGCCTGTTCGAGTATGGTCACTCCCGTTGGCGTAATGCGAATCGTGTGGCCGTCGCGCTCGAAAATTTCAATGCCCAGCGATCGTTCGAGCTTGCGAATCTGGCCGGAAAGCGTCGGCTGAGAGACTCCGCAAGCCTTTGCGGCTCGACTGAAGCTCCGCTCTTGCGCGACGGCGATGGCGTATTCGAAATCTCGTGTATTCATAGGAAAAAACGATTGAATGTATAGATTTTATTGTCTTGACCGATGAATTACTCCTGGCTATGGTCGTACTATCCCGAATCTAGCACGTCGATAGCGAGGAAAACGTCACGATGTCACAAGCACAATGCCCCTTCCATCAGCCGGGCGGCGCCGGTCCATCAATCCAGGACTGGTGGCCGAATCGCCTGCCGCTGAACGTCCTTCGTCAGAATTCACAGAAATCGGATCCGATGGGCGAAGGGTTCTCCTACGCCAAAGCGTTCCAAAGCCTTGATCTTGGGGCGGTCAAGGCCGATCTGGCGGCGCTCATGACGGCCTCTCAGGATTGGTGGCCGGCAGATTTCGGTCATTACGGTCCATTTTTTATCCGCATGGCCTGGCACAGCGCGGGGACCTATCGTATCAGCGATGGGCGCGGTGGTGCCGGTGCCGGCCAACAGCGTTTTGCGCCCCTCAACAGTTGGCCGGATAACGTCAATCTCGATAAAGCGCGGCGCTTGATCTGGCCGATTAAACAGAAATACGGACGCAAAATTTCCTGGGCCGATTTGATGATTCTCGCCGGGAACGTCGCCTTGGAAACGATGGGATTCTCGACGTTTGGTTTTGCCGGCGGTCGGGCCGATGTGTGGGAGCCGGACGAATCGGTGTACTGGGGACCGGAAGGCACCTGGCTTGCAGATAAACGATATTCGGGTCAGCGTGATCTTGAGAATCCGTTAGCGGCCGTGCAGATGGGGTTGATTTATGTGAATCCCGAGGGGCCCAACGGGAATCCCGATCCGCTCGCTTCCGCCGTCGATATTCGCGAAACGTTTCGCCGAATGGCCATGAACGATGAAGAGACGGTCGCGTTAATTGCCGGTGGCCACACATTCGGAAAATCTCATGGCGCAGGGCCGGCATCAAACGTTGGGCCGGAGCCGGAAGCTGCGGGTATCGAACAGCAAGGTCTTGGTTGGAAGAACAGTTTCCGCTCGGGCAAGGGCGACGATACCATCGGTGGCGGGCCCGAAGTCACCTGGACGAAAACACCGACGCTCTGGGATAATAATTATTTCGAGACCCTCTTCGGGTACGAATGGGAATTGACCGAGAGTCCCGCCGGCGCAAAACAGTGGACGGCGAAAAATGGGGCAGGTGCCGGCACCGTTCCCGATGCGCAAGATCCACGTAAACATCATGCTCCGACGATGTTGACGACCGATCTCGCGTTACGGTTCGATCCGATCTACGAAAAAATTTCGCGTCATTTTTATGAGCATCCCGATGAGTTCGCCGTTGCGTTTTCCCGCGCGTGGTTTAAACTGACGCATCGCGATATGGGCCCGCGTGCGCGGTATCTCGGACCCGACGTGCCTCGTGAAGTGCTCATTTGGCAAGACCCCGTGCCTGCGAGCGATGCTCCCGTTATCGATGCGAGCGATATCGCCGCGCTCAAAGCAGAGGTTCTTGCTTCGGGGATACCCGTAGCAAAACTCGTCGCGACAGCATGGGCGTCAGCCTCAACGTTTCGCGGATCAGATAAACGCGGCGGAGCAAATGGTGCGCGGCTTCGCTTAGCCCCGCAGAAAAATTGGGCAGTCAACGAGCCGGCACAGCTCGCCGTCGTCCTTGCCGCACTTGAAAAAATTCAAGCGACGTTTAATCGTACTCATCAGGGGCGTAAACATCTCTCACTTGCCGATCTCATCGTGCTTGCCGGTTGTGCCGGCGTCGAACGTGCCGCAAAAAACGCCGGCTATTCCGTCACGATCCCGTTTACGCCGGGCCGAACGGATGCAACGCAAGAGCTCACCGATGTCGAATCCTTTGCGGTGCTGGAACCGACCGCCGATGGCTTCCGCAATTATCTCGCCTCGGAAAACGGTATTCCCGCGGAAGTTCGACTCATCGACAAGGCGCAATTACTAACGCTCACGGCGCCCGAGATGACGGTGCTTATCGGTGGGATGCGCGTTCTCAATGCGAATGTCGGAGAATCCAAGCACGGTGTCTTTACCACTCGACCGGAATCCTTGACGAACGATTACTTCGTACACTTGCTCGACATGGCCACCGAGTGGACGCCGTCGGCAACTCCCGGCGTTTTTGACGGGCATGATCGTCACAGCGGAGCGCTCAAGTGGACGGGTACGCGAGTCGATTTGATCTTCGGCTCAAACTCGGAACTGCGGGCGCTGGCCGAAGTGTATGGAAGTGCCGATGCGCAGAAGAAATTCATCGACGATTTTGTCGCTGCATGGAATAAGGTGATGAATCTCGACCGCTTCGATGTACCGGGGCATGCGTTATGAGGTCGAGAGGCGTTTAACCCAGGAATACAAACCGAATGTTGTCGCGGCGAAGGCGATCGCCCCGATAATCGTCGTGATCGTTGTCAGGTTGCCGCCGATGAGCGCAAGCGGAGCTGGATTCTTTGTCACGATAATGATTCCGGCGATCACGATTCCAATCAGGGATTCTCCGACAATTAAACCGGATGCCATAAGAACACCGTAGCGCTCCGCCGCCGCGGTGTTTTTTTGCGTCTTCGCCCAGCGATTATAGAAATGACCGACAACGGCACCGAAAATCACCGGCGCTGTCGTTGCGGCGGGAAGATAGATGCCGAGGCCGATCGCCAAGGGTGGTAGGCGCATTTTCTTCGTCGCGCCGAGAAACTCATCAAGCGCGATGATCCCGATGCCGATGAGTGCGCCGACGCCGATGAGCGACCAATCGAGCTTGCCTCCGATAACGCCGCGAGCAAGTGCGGTAATAAGCGTCGCTTGCGGAGCCGGTAACGCTTTTGCGCCGAGGTGAACGATCGGCGATCCGGCAAAGCCGTAGGCGGAGTTCAAGAGATTGAGAACCGGCGGAATAACGAGTGCGCCAAAGACGACACCGATGACGAGGGCGACTTGCTGGCGCCACGGCGTTGCATCGACGAGTTGCCCGGTTTTGAGATCCTGAAGATTGTCGTTGGCGATCGTTGCTACGCATAAGACGACCGCCGTCACAAAGAGAGCAAAGGCAAGCAGTGCCGGCTTCATCTCGGGTGCCAGCGAATGCGAAACCGCGACGACGATGAGTGAGATGCCGAGGACGGCGAGAATGGCAAGGCCGGAAACCGGGCTATTCGATGATCCGATCAAGCCGGCCATATAGCCGCAGACCGCAGCAACGAGAAAGCCGACGACGACGACATACGCCACCGAAAGGAGCGTGAGCGGCAAGACGAGTGAGCCCAAATGCGCCTGATGGCCGAAGATAACGAGCAATACCGTGAGCGGAACCAAGCACGCCAGCGAAATTGCCGCGACAAGCGCGATCGGCATATCGCGTTCGGTGCGCGGGCGTGCATCGTCGCCCGAACCGCGCGCACGCGACGCTGCAATCGATGCTAACAAACCGCGCCACACCGGCAACGCCAGTTTTCCGAGCGTCCAAATCGCCGCAATGCCGATCGTTCCCGACCCGATGAAGCGCACTTGATGCGACCACGATGCCATCGCGATATCGAACGGGCTACCCGTTGTGACGTGCATGGCGGTGAGAATTGGAACGGCTGCGCCCCAGGAAATGATGAGCCCGACAAGCATTGCGATGCCGACGGAAAGCCCGATAAGGTGACCGGCGCCGACGAGTGCGAGCGATAGGCCGAATCCGATTCCCGTCGATGACGGACCGATACGAAAGAACGCGTCGGCCTCGTCGATGAAGAGCCGCGTCGCCACGACGACGGCAAAGGCGGCCGATGCGATGGCTCCGCCGATCACCGCGATCAAGCCGCGATGGTCCTCTTCTTGGCCCTCGCGCGACGTATCGCCGACGATGAGAATTTCGGCGCAAGCGACGCCTTCAGGATACGGAAGATCCGATCCGGTCACGAGTGCTCGACGCAACGGAATCGTGAACATGACGCCCAGAATGCCGCCGACGGTACAGATCGTAAATGATTCCCAGAACGGAAATCCCGTCCACCACCCGATCATGACAAGGCCCGGTAAAACGAAAATGATCGAGGAGAGCGTCCCGGCAGATGACGCAATCGTCTGCACGATATTATTTTCAAAGATCGACGAGTTGCGAAAGCCGCGGAGAATTGCCATCGAAATGACCGCCGCAGGGATCGACGATGCGAAGGTCAGCCCGACTTTTAAGCCGAGGAAGACATTTGCGGCAGTGAAGATAAGCGTGATAATTCCGCCGAGAAAGACTCCGCGATACGTCAATTCCAAGCCGTGTCGAGCATTTTTCATGGCGCGTCCTTTCCAAGTTCGGTGCTCCGACCCTGCGGTTTGGGAGCGTTCTGGGCTTTCGGTGCCGAAGGGGCTGGCATGCTAACTGTCGTCGATACCATCCATTGGTCATTTGCTTTCCTCATTCTGCTCTGCGCGTTTACGCTTGGCTGGATACAGCTCGGTCGCCGCGTAATGCTGGCTCTCGTTGGAATCCAATTCATCATCGGCATCGTCTATTTGGGCCTGATCGGTACGGGCGCAGCCGCACTTGGTGGGCGTCTCTGGATGCATATCTTGGGATGGCTGTTGGCAACGGTCGCGTATGCCTTAGGGAGCCGCGCCGGGCGTTCGTCGTCGTCGAAAGCCGTGCCGATACTGCTCTCGTTGATCGGTCTGGTGCTGTTACTGACGACGGCCTGGGTTGGATTAGCGATGCATGGGCGTTTTGTCGGGTAACCGCCGATGATCGATACGGCAGCGTTTTTGGATGATGCGCGTTGCGCATTCATCGTGATCGATTTGCAAACGGGAATTGTTGCGCGCGAATCCGCACCTCACGCAGCGCACGATGTCCTCGCTCGTTGCGCCCGGATTGCGCAAGCATTCCGAGCGCGTTCCTACCCGGTCATCTACGTGCGTGTCACGCCATCCGCCGATGGAGCCGATGCGTTGCATCCGATCGTCGATGTGCCTCCGCCCGCAATGGTGCGCGATGCACAGTGGGCAACGCTCGTTCCGGACTGCGGCGTGCAAGCTGACGACATCGTTATCACCAAGCGCCAATGGGGAGCATTTTATGGCACCGAGCTCGATTTGCAACTGCGACGCCGCGGAGTGCAGCGGATTGTCATTGGCGGCATCAGCACCAATATCGGCGTTGAATCAACGGCACGCGATGCGTTTGAACGCGGCTATCCGCTGATGTTTGTCGAGGACGCAATGGCTTCGTTTGCGGCCGACGAGCATCATCATACGGTCGAACGAATTTTTCCACGTATCGGTATCGTGCGATCGACGGATCAGGTGATGTATGCAATGCGTGCGCCGATGGTCAACTCATGAATCGCTCGATGCGTGCGCTCCTCGTCGTCGTCGTGGCGCTCATTGTCGTCGTCGGCATCTATGTCGGGTTTCATCGTCCGCCCGTTTCGTCCGTCGGAACGCCGCTAACGGTGTACTATACGAAAACCGATGGAACGACGCTGGCAACGTGGACCATTACCATGCGGCCGGCGGCACCCGGGGAATCGGCTACGGCGTACCGAGCCGCACGGGCCCTCTATGCGGCCGTGCAAGTCGTCGCCGGGCCGCCCGCGAATGTCGACGCGATTCGCTTCCCGAGTGGAACTCGCGCGCTCGGTGCAACCGTTAGCGGTACGACGGCAGTAGTCAATCTTTCCGGAGATGTCGCGCATACCGGTGGCGGCAGTTTCGGAGAAGACGGAGAATTCAAGGCGTTGGTCTATACGATGACGAGTTTGCCGAATATCACCGCCGTAAAGGTTACGATCGATGGTAAGACCGTTGCAACGCTGCCGGGAGGACATCTTGAACTCGATCAACCGCTGCATCGCACGGATTGGTAGCCTTGCGGCGACGCTCGCGCTTCTCGCGCTGAGCCTTGCCCCGGCGCAGGTCCTTGCGCAGACGACACCCACCTATGTGTTTTCCGGATACGCCGTTGGCTTTGCGCACTTCGATGAACGTTTCGGCACTCGTGCCATTGCCATCGATGATTCCGGTTTAGCTGCGCTCCTCTATCGCCTCCACGCAAGTCTTACATGGAAGCCCGGCGCGAGATCGGCTCTGATTACGACATCGCAGCCATTGGTGGTGAGTTTTACTGCGGGTGATGCGAACTACAATTCGGGGAACATTGTCGCCACGGCAAAAGCTGCGCCATATTTTGTCGGCCGTACACTCTACGTTCCGTTGGACGCGCTCCTTACCGCGCTCTATCTCAAGCCCGTCGTTTCGGGCGCGATGACGTATTTGCAGCCGCAGATCGGGTCGCTCGATTTGCAAGCAAAAGGCGCAATAACCAGAGTGACGGCGTTTTCCAGTATTCGCTTGCAGCCACGATTACTCGAGCGATTGCCGACTGCGATGGCCTATGCGTTCGACGGTGTCGGAACGAGCCTTGTCGGTACGCACGTGTCGCATTTGCCCGGCTTGCGAGCCGTCACCGTGGTGCAACGTGGTACGCCGACGAATCCCGTGACGATTGTTCGCTTAGAACTTGCTCCGGGCGCCAGCACAACCGCGCCGAGTAGCGACGATGGCCGCGATGCCGTTCTTTCGGTTGCCACGGCTGCTGCGGCTCCTAGCGTCGCGGCCGTCACAGCACCGAGCGCGCAACCGGCAAGCTCATCGCTCACGGCAGCCGTGACCGGTGTGAATGGGCTCAATGAGCCGACAGGATATGCGATGCTGATTCGCGTCGCTGGAAATGCATCGTACGAATGGCATCGATTGCGCCCACCGGATAATCGCTTTTGGGTTGATATTCATCACGCGCAACTGCAGATGGCTCCGGCCGATTACGGCGGGGCTGGCGATGTGCAAACGATTCGGGTCCGCCAAGTCGATCCGCAAACGGTGCGCGTTGCGTTATCCTTGGATGGAGAGAAACAGATCACGGTAGCGCCAAGCCCCGAGGGCGTCACGGTGATGATTGCTCATCAGGATGCGCTGGCCGACGATCCGCATTCGGGTGTCGGCCCCATCGGCAATCCGGGAAGCGGCATTGCGATGGTGACACCCGCTCCGTTGACGCCGGAGCAGCCATGGAAATTCGGGTATATGGCGCGCAATCCGCGATTGATCGTGATCGATCCTGGGCACGGTGGCAGTGATCGTGGCACGGTTCGGCATGGCGTTTCGGAAGCGTCGTTGACGCTCGATATGGCCCATCGCCTGCGCGATATTCTTGTCTCGCGCGGCTGGCAAGTGCTGCTCACGCATACCACCGATGTCGATGTTTATGGTCCTGATGCGTCGGCCCATGATGAATTGCAAGCGCGCGACGATATCGCAAATAAAAACGGTGCGCGCCTCTTTATTTCCGTTCACGTCAATGCTTTTATCAACGACGGCCCGTCCGGAACCACCACCTATTACGCAAAATCGACGGACCTCACCCTTGCTCGCGATATCCAAGCCGAACTCGCCGCACGCTTGGGAACGAAAAATGACGGCGTTATTAAGAGTCGTTTCTACGTGCCGCTTCACGCATTGATGCCGGCCGTATTGGTCGAAACGGCATTTCTTTCCAATCCGTCGGATTTTGCAAAATTGACCGATCCGCAATGGCGTCAGCTAGTTGCTCAGGCAATGGCCGATGGCGTGGCGGATTACGCCGGGCCGCCGCCACCGCTCGCTTCACCAGCGCAAGGCGATACGCCATAAATGATCGGATTTTTCGATTCCGGACTGGGCGGCCTGACCGTCCTGCGTCGTGTGCGCGCGCTCTTGCCCCATCACGATGCAGTGTTTCTTGCGGATCAAAAGCACGTTCCCTACGGTGATCGCGACGATGCCGATTTACATCGGCTCTTAAGCGCGAATATCGCCTGGTTGGATGCGCAAGGTTGCGATGTGGTGGCGATGGCGTGTAATACATCCTGCGCCGTTGCGCAATCGTTGGGTTGGCCAACCTCTCGGGCCTTAGTGTTGGATCTCATCGAATCGGCCGCTATCGCCGTTTCGGATGCGGGCTTCGAGCGCGTCGGTGTCCTTGCGACGAGCGCAACCGTCCGGAGCGGTGCGTATACGACGACGCTCGGCCGTCATGCGCCACACGTGCGCGTGCATGAAGTTGCCGCACCGGCGCTGGTCCCACTCGTCGAAGCGGGGTTACTCGATTCGCCGGAAGCGCGAGCTGCCGTTGCTGCAGCCTGCGCTGAATTGCCGACGGATATCGATGCGGTCATCTTAGCCTGTACGCATTTCCCCTATCTCGACGCTCATTTTGCTGCCAGCTTGGGGCCGTCGGTCGCACGGATCGATCCCGCCTATGAGCAAGCCGGTCGCACCGCAGCGGTCGTTGCTTCGCGAGGTGTGCAACCGGGAAACGGAACGCTTCGAACGGAGACGACCGGCGATGATCGCACCGCGCTTGATCGCGCCGTACGGGAACTGCTAGGCGAGTAGGGCGCGTCGCTCCCGGTCGAGTTCGACGGTAACGCCAACTGCGCGACGGCTCTCAACGGCTCGCGTTTCTACGAGCGTCGACATCTGCGCGTAATCACCGGACATTGCATGGGCGCGCTGCGCTTCATCGTTTGCTGCGCTCTCGGCTTCGTCGAGTGCGGCTTGCGATGAGCGAGCAAACGCATCGATGCGGCCAAACGCTTCCACGGCTGCATGCGCTTGGCGCGAACTCATCTCGGCTTTGGCGACGCCGGTTCCAATGGCGACGGCGGCGGTCTTGCCGCGATCTCCAAGATCGGCGAGAACCGTGCGAATTTCAACGGTTGAGGCCTTGGTTTTATCGGCCAAACCGCGCACCTCGCCGGCTACGACGTTAAAGCCCTTGCCGTGATCTCCGGCACGGGCCGCTTCGATGGCGGCGTTAAGCGCGAGCAAATTCGTCTTATCGGAAACGGAGCGCACGAGCGCGATAATTTCAACGATCTGCTTCATCGATTTCGCGAATTGATCGAGGGCATCGCGGCTTTGCAGAGCCATTGTCGAGAGTTGTTCGATGGTCGCGATAAGATGCGAAACGGTGCCGCGCATCGTTTCGACTTGTGGAAGCACATCGTCGAAACGCCGGCGGACACTGGCAAATTGATCGGCAAAGCCGGCATTCGAGACGTTCAGACGCGTCGATTCACCGGCTAAATTGCGTAGCTGCATGCTTTGGGCATTCGATTGCGTTCCGATGAGGTCGACTGTCGTGCGCACGCGAGTGACCGACTCGTCGATTGCGCGGACGACGTCCTCGAAAGAGAACGATCGTGCATGCGTACGATCGAACGTGCGATCCGGACGCCACGATTGCAGATTGCGCGAGACCAAGAGCGCATAGATCTCTTCGGGGAACAGCGGTTCCATACGCTCCCAAACAAAGCGCGAGGCATTCACGAATGCCTCATGCTCATCATCGGAAAGCTCATGGACGTCGAGGCGTTTGCGAAGGTGTTCGAGTGCCTGCGCCTCCTCCTGCGCGGCAATCGAGCGGTGCATCTCGGTGGCTTCGGCGAATAGCCCGGCGAGCGTATCGCGATCATTTTCCGGCAACCCGGATAAGCGCTCGTTGTTGGCTAAAACGATCTGCGTATTATAGGTGTGCGCCGTGAGCGTAAGATATTTTTGCGCCTCGTCGAGACGCGCTCCGACGATGTTCGCCAGCGGATTTTCTTGTGCATCGACATCGCCATCGAGGAGCGCCTGACGCAATCGTTCGAAACCGATGACACGCGGGGATGCCCCGAGGGCGTGCATGAGCGCAAGGTAGACGACGGAATCCTGAATCCGAATGCGCATTTTGCGACAATCTTCGGGTGTACGAATCGGGCGTACCGAATTCGTGAAATGGCGCATGCCATTTTCGAAAAACGCCATTCCGACAAGGCCGAATGGCGCAAACGATTCGAGGATATGTTCGCCGAGCGGACCGTCGAGCAAACGATGGGCTTCGTCGCGATCTCGAAAAACAAACGGTAGATCCAGAACCTGGGCGAGCGGTAGGAGTGCGCCGGAGACGAACGTGGTGACGGAGACCATATCGAGTTCGCCCGAGCGCACGCGAAGCAACTCCTCGAATTCACTGCCTCCGGTAAACGGTGCCTCAAGCTCAAGGCTTACGCGCCCTTGCGTTGCTTCCGGCAAACGGGCGGCGATATATTCCCACGCGCGAACCGGCGGGTATCCGCGCGGAAGCAGCGTTGCCGCACGCAAAACGGTTTGCTCGCGCTGCGTGGTAATGCGACGGCGAGAGAGATAATCGATTTCGGCACCGTAGTACGCGAGACGTTGCGTCGCAAAGGCCGATTCGAGGGCTTCGCGGCCTTGCTCGGCCGCTGCCGTCGCGAGAACATCCGTTTCGCGGCGCATCTTTACTGCGGCATTGCTGTGTTCGTGACCGGCTGCCACGGCTTGATCGATCGCAACGGAAAGATCGGCGGCGAGTTCGGCGATTTCGGCAAGCGAGGCGCGCGCGGAATCGGCGAGCGGTGCCGATTCTGCGGAGCGAGTGGCGTTCGTGCGGACGGCGGCGATGGTCTCTTCGGCTTCGCGTTGCACATCGACGACAAGGCGTTTAATTTCGCTCGTCGATTCGCTCGTCGTTTTTGCCAGGCGGCCGACCTCACCGGCGACGACGGCAAAGCCGAGCCCATGTTGACCTGCGCGCGCGGCTTCGATGGCCGCGTTGAGTGCAAGGAGCTGTGTTTCGTCGGAAACTTCTTCGACGAATTCGGTCATGCGGCCGATCTCGCGCATCAGGCGACCGAAATCGTCCATGGCATCGGCGGTCGCGGCGGAGAGTTCGGCGAGTTGTTGGACGGAGGTAAAGAGCGCCTCGACGACTTCAAACGAATTGCCGAGATCTTTGGATGCCGAACGCGCTTCCGTTTGCGCGTGCACGAGCCGTTGCGCAGTCTCTTGCGATTGCTTTGCGAGAATACCCGCGGATTCGGAAAGCGCGACCATGAGCGTGGTCTGTTCTTGGGCATCGGCTGCGATGGATTCGGAGGTCTCTCGAACCGCTTGCACGGCTTTGCCGAGATTCTCGGAAAAACGGTCGAGGCGGCGGTCGCGTGAATCCATTAAAAACTTACCAAATGAAAAGCGTAGAATAAGGCATAGACGCTCCCTATTGCCAGCGCACAACCGGCGATTACCTGCATAACCGTGTGTGCTCTGAGATAGACGCGGGCCCATCCAACCATCGGAATGAGAACGAAAAATGGTAGCGGTGCTCGTCCGTAGAGAAACGTCAGGACGACGAGCGGTGCCGTAATACCCAAGGCATGCGTGCTGATCTTCCAGTACCGGGTAATGTACTGCACGACGACCGTTGAAAGCGTGTAGCCGGCCATAGTTGCGACCAACAAGAGCGGGGCGTGAACGAGCCAAAGGACGGCCGTTCCAACGAGATAGAAAATGACGAATGAGAAGAAGACGGATTCGCGTTCGTGACGCTGCGACATATCGAGATCGCTGACGCGGTCGCTTGCATAGAGCCAGAACACATACAGCATCGGTCCGATGGATGTAAAGAACGTCGAGATGAAGAGCAGGCGCCAGAAATCGACGATGCTCGTCGATTTGAGCAGCGCAAGGACGACAAAAAGCGCAAGCGCAGTCAGGAACGGGTTGAAGATCGTGGAGATGATGCGAGCCAGGTCGCGCCAGATGTCGCGCCGACGAAGCTGCACTACCTGGATAGTCGGGTCGTACACCTTGGCGATGCTAGACCCCGCAAACCACAGCTTCCTGCCGCGAGTTCATAGATAGGCAAGAAGCCGGGGGCGAAATGCCCTCTGGCGAATCCTTGGAGGCCCTATGATTATCGATCGTGTGAACTCGCCTGCCGACGTAAAAGCTCTTACGAGGCCGCAACTCGATGCCTTGGCCCGCGAGATCCGCGATCTGCTGGTCGTGACCTGTGCTCGCAATGGCGGACACCTAGCGCCGAATCTCGGCGTGGTGGAGTTGACGATTGCGCTGCATCGGCTACTCGATTTGCCAACCGATAAGATCGTCTGGGATGTCAGCCATCAGGCCTACGTCCATAAAATTTTAACGGGCCGGCGAGATCGCTTTCCGACGATTCGCAAAGGCGGCGGACTCTCCGGATTTTCGATGCGGAGTGAATCCGAGTACGATAGTTTTGGCGCGGGGCATGCGTCGACATCCGTTTCCGCCGCGTTGGGAATGGCGATTGCTCGCGACCTAGCCGGGGGGCGTTCGCGCATTGTTGCTGTTCTTGGCGACGGCGCGCTGACCGGCGGGTTAGCGTATGAAGCGCTCAATAACGCCGGGCATCTGCGTTCGAATCTCGTCGTCGTGCTCAACGATAACGAAATGTCGATTGCCCCGAATGTCGGTTCCATCGCCTCGTATCTTTCTGTGCTGCGGAGTCAACCGCTGGCAAATTTTGCGCGCGAAAAAGCCAAGGGCATGTTAGGTCACGTTCCCTTCGGCGGAACCGCGAAAAAAGCATTAGCGACGGCGGAAGTTGCGGCGATGCGTTTTGTCTCGCCGGCCGAAAAAACCGCAGTCATCTTTGAAGAACTCGGTTTTCGCTACATGGGGCCCGTCGATGGGCACAATCTCGATGCGCTCGATCACGCGCTGCAAACGGCGTTGGGCACCGAAGGCCCGGTCTTGGTTCACGTTCGCACGATCAAGGGCAAAGGGTATGAGCCGGCGGAAAACGATGCGCGGACATTTCATGGATGCGGTTCCTTCGATGTGGAAAATGGCAAACTTGAAACGAAGCCGGGCACGAAGCCGACGTTCTCCGACGCTTTTGGCGATGCGCTCAGCGCGGTGGCTACGCGCGATGCACGCGTTATCGGCATCACCGCGGCGATGCCGGACGGAACCAAGCTTTCTAAATTTGCCAAGGCCCATCCGAAACGCTATTTCGATGTCGGGATTGCCGAGGCGCACGCCGTGTGTTTTGCCGCCGGCGCGGCGAGTTCGGGCCTGCGTCCGGTGTGCGCCATCTATTCGACGTTCTTGCAACGTGCCTACGATCAAGTCGTTCACGATGTCTGCGTGCAGAATCTTCCGGTGATTCTGTGTATGGATCGCGCCGGATTTGTCGGCGACGACGGGCCGACGCATATGGGCCTCTACGACGTTGCCTACCTGCGAACATTACCGAACATCACGATCATGGCTCCGCGCAGCGAGGCCGAACTCGAACCGATGCTCGAGCATGCGCTCGCGCTCGGCACGCCGGTGGCGATTCGCTATCCGCGCGGGTCGTCGGGGCGCGGCGGCATCGACGCTCCAGCGGCAATCGTGCAGGGAAAAGCCGAAATTCTGCGCCGCGGCTCTCGCGTTGCCATTCTGGCCCTGGGAAACGCCGTCGACGTCGCTTTGGACGCCTATGAGCTGTTGGCTTCAGGTGAATGGGGCCGTGCAACGGTGCTTCCGACGGTCGTCAGCGCGCGCTTCGTGCGTCCGTTCGACGATGCACTGCTGGCGGAGCTTGCGACCGACCACGACCTCGTCGTGACGCTGGAGGAACATTCGCTCCCCGGCGGGTTTGGCTCGGCGGTCTTGGAATCGATCTCGGATCAGGGATTGCCGCTTCGCGTCGAGCGTATCGGGGTCCCAGCCGAGCTTGTCCAGCACGAAACCCAAGGTGCCCAGCGAGCCGCCATCGGCCTCTCTGCCGAGCGATTAGCGGCGAGACTGAGTCCTGTCCTTGTGGATGGAGTCGCCTCGTGATACAATCCGCCCCGTTGTCCACGCCTACTACGGAGCCAAACTCGCGTTGAATTTGCTGCTTGCCGCCGCCTCGCCGGTGCTTACGTCCCCCAAAGTGACCGTTACGACGGCACCTGCTGCCGTCCCGACGCCGCTTGTGCTCAATGCACCGCTCGTCACCGCACCGCAGACCTGGTCGCAACTCCATCACCTCGGATGGTTGACGCACACGGTCGCCGGCCTCTGTATCGCGTTCGCCGTCTCGCTGGTGATTTTGCTCGCGATTCAGACGACCAAGAACGAAGGGTTGACCGGTTCCATCGGCGGTCGCGTCGATTCCAATTATCGCGGGCGCATGGGTGGCGAAGAGCAACTCAAGCGGGCCACCGGCTTCGTTGCCGTCGGCTTTGTCGTCACCGCAGTTATCCTCGCCCTAACGGGAATCTAACCGCGCGTGGCGCTCCTCGAAGTCTCCAACCTTCGAACGACGTTTAGAACAGAAGACGGTCCCGTCACCGCAGTCAACGGCTTGAGTTTTCAGCTCGAGCGCGGCCAGACGTTAGGGATCGTCGGTGAATCGGGATCCGGAAAATCGGTGACCTCGCTCTCCATTATGCGCCTGCTTTCCAGCAACGGCCGTATAGAGTCGGGCTCGATTTTCTTTGACGGTGAAGATTTGCTCGCGAAAACCGAAGCGCAGATGCGCAAGATTCGCGGCAAGCGCATCGCGATGATCTTTCAAGATCCGATGACGTCGTTGAATCCGGTGCTGACCATCGGTGAGCAGATTGCTGAAGCGGTTCGCCTTCATCTGGGCCTCGATCATGAAGCGGCGCGTAAGCGAACCATTGAAGTCCTCGATAAGGTTCGGATTCCGTCGGCGCATGCGCGTCTCAATGATTATCCGTATCAATTTTCCGGCGGCATGCGCCAGCGCGTGATGATCGCCATGGCCCTATCGTGCGATCCCGAATTGCTCATTGCCGACGAGCCGACGACGGCCCTCGATGTGACGATTCAGGCGCAGATCCTCGAACTCATGAACGAGATGCAACAGCAGACGGGCACTGCGATCGTTTTGATCACCCATGATCTCGGCGTTGTCGCCGAAACGTGCAAAAACGTCCTGGTGATGTACGGTGGGAATATGGTGGAATACGGATCTGCGAGCCAAGTCTTTGCCGAACCGCGCATGCCCTATACGCAGGGGCTTCTGGCATCGCTTCCGCGCGTCGATACGGATGGACGTTCGCGATTGCAACCGATTCCCGGGCAGCCGCCGAACTTGTTGCGCTTGCCGAAAGGCTGTGCCTTCGCCCCGCGCTGCGCACAGCGCTTGCCGGTCTGCGATACGCCCGTCCCACTCTTCGATTTCGGTGGAGGTCATGTGTGCCGCTGCCAGCTCTATGCCGAGACCACGCCGCTGGCAACCGTAGGATCCTAGGGAGTCATGGACGCGAATACAGAAAAACTCGCCGCGCCGTTAGTTGAAGTCCGCGATCTCAAGAAATATTTTCCTATTCGTAAGGGCCTCTTTCCGCGCCACGTCGGCGATGTGAAGGCCGTCGATGGCGTTTCGTTCACCATTAATCGCGGTGAAACGCTAGGACTCGTCGGTGAATCGGGATCGGGCAAAACGACGATCGGTCGCATGCTCCTGCGCTTGGTTCCGTCGACATCCGGCGAAATGAACTTCGACGGTCGCAACATCGTCACGCTCTCGAATCGCGATCTGCGCGGCCTCCGCCGCGAGATGCAAATCATTTTCCAGGATCCGTATGCCAGCTTAAATCCGCGCATGACCGTCGGCGAGATCGTCGGCGAACCGCTGCGCATACATAAACTGGCAAGCGGAAAAGCGGTGAACGAGCGGGTCCAGGAATTGCTCCTGCTCGTCGGTTTGCAGAAGTACCATATCAATCGCTATCCGCATGAGTTCTCCGGCGGCCAGCGCCAGCGCATCGGCATTGCGCGGGCTTTGGCGGTGGAGCCGAAGTTCATCGTCTGCGATGAACCGGTGTCGGCTCTCGATGTGTCGATTCAGGCGCAAGTGATCAATCTGCTTCAGGATCTCCAAGAGCGTCTCGGTCTGACGTACTTGTTTATTGCGCACGATCTCTCGGTGGTGCGTCATATCTCAACGCGTGTCGCCGTGATGTATGTGGGCAAAATCATGGAGATTTCGGATCGGGATTCGCTCTACGCCAATCCGCTGCATCCGTACACGCAAGCCTTACTCTCGGCCATTCCGATTCCCGATCCGAGTGCCAAGCGCGGGCGTCGCGTGATTCTTCACGGCGATATTCCATCGCCCGTCAGCCCTCCGACGGGCTGCCGCTTTCATACGCGCTGCCCGATTGCAATGCCGATCTGCACGACGGATGAACCGGAGTTTCGCGAATTCGGCCCGGGGCATTTTGCCGCGTGTCACGCCGTCGAGCAGAATGGCGGCCAGCGGCCCGATCTGACATCGGGGCCGATACTTCTCTAAACAAAAGACAAAAGGCAGTCGCGATGCGACTGCCTTTTCGAATCAGGGCGTAACCGGGTTTCGGTTATGCTTTTTTCTTGCGGCCAGCGGCTTTTTTGCGCCCGCCGACTTTCTTGCGGCCCGCGGTGGCTTTTTTGCGACCGGCGGTTTTTTTGCGTCCTGCAGTTTTCTTCTTTGCAGTAGCTTTCTTGCGTCCGGCCGTTTTTTTGCGTCCTGCGGTTTTCTTCTTCGCAGTGGCTTTCTTGCGTCCGGCGGTCTTCTTGCGTCCTGCAGTTTTCTTCTTTGCAGTGGCTTTCTTGCGTCCGGCGGTTGCCTTCTTGCGTCCTACGGTTTTCTTTTTCGCAGTAGCTTTCTTGCGTCCGGCGGTTGCCTTTTTGCGACCGGCAGTTTTCTTACGGGTGGTGGTTGCTGCGGCTTTCTTACGGCCTGCAGTTTTGCGACGGGCCTTGCGACGAGGTTTCTTTTCCTCGGCAACGGTGCCGCCGTTGGTCATCATGTCGTCCATTCATTCCTCCTCGTCCCCCGGGGGACGATGTAAGCGAGTGGAAACGCCATTCGGCGCTTTCCATAGACTATAAACGATTTTTGTCATTGTTGCAAATCGCGTAACAATGTACGCGCGTATATGCGCTCGCGCGGCCCATTGCAGCGGAGTGAAATTATGAAATTCTTACCGATTTCTTTGGCTGCATCTTGACGGCGGGGGTATACTCAGCCCTGTGAAAAAGCCGTTAATCATCGTCGAATCGCCGACGAAGGCGCGTACCATCAAGAAGTTTTTGCCGCCGCGCTACGTGGTAAAAGCATCGGTCGGGCATGTGCGCGACCTCCCGAAATCCACGCTCGGCGTGGATGTCGAGAACGGTTTTACGCCGCGCTACCTGACGATTAAGGGCAAAGGCGATCTCATTAAAGAACTCCGTAGCGCTGTCAAAGCGGCGGACGATGTCTTCCTCGCAACCGACCCCGATCGCGAAGGTGAGGCGATTGCGTGGCATCTCGCGGAGTTGCTCAAACTCCCCGATCCCAAACGCATCGAGCTCCATGAGATCACCAAAGCGGCTGCGCTCGCAGCGCTGGAGCATCCGCATCACATCGATATGGATCGCGTCAACGCTCAGCAGGCACGGCGCATTCTGGATCGACTCGTCGGCTACAAAATTTCCCCGCTCCTGTGGGCGAAAGTGCGCGGTGGGCTCTCAGCCGGGCGTGTGCAATCCGTTGCGGTGCGGCTTATCGTCGATCGCGAACGCGAGATTCTGGCCTTCGTTCCACGCGAATACTGGTCGGTGACGGCGCACCTTTCCGCCCCGTCCGATGAGGCGCTGGTCTTTCCGGCCGAGTTGATTTCGCATCGCGGCGAAAAGCTTGAAATCACCGCGAAACCGCAAGCCGATACCGTCGTCGCCGCGCTCAAAGGTGCGGCGTTTTCTGTTGCGTCGGTCAAAAAACGTGAAGTCCGTCGCAATCCCGCGGCCCCGTTTACCACGTCGACGTTGCAACAAGAGGCCTCGCGCAAACTCCGTATTCGCGTGCGTCGCTCGATGCAACTCGCGCAAGCCCTTTACGAAGGTATGGAAATCGGCAAGGAAGGCACCGTCGGTCTCATCACCTATATGCGTACCGATTCGACGAGAATCGCCGATAGCGCCCGCGATGCGGCACGCGATTTCATCGTCTCGCAGTATGGGCAGGAGTACCATACGGGCCGCGTTCATAAGCTTCGCGAAGGCGCGCAGGACGCGCACGAAGCCATTCGCCCGACCGATATCGAGCGCACGCCGAGCAAGATGGCGGCGTTTCTCAAGCGCGATGAACTTCGCTTGTATACGCTGATTTGGGAACGCTTTGTGGCATCGCAGATGTCCCCGGCGATTATGGATCAGACGACCGTGGATATCACGGCTAATGAGTATGGCTTCCGTTCGACCGGAAGCGTGATGAAATTCCCCGGCTTTACCAAAGTCTATGAAGAAGCGCGCGATGAGGATGCGCCCGCAGCCGAGGGCAAGGGCGATGCCAAGAAAAAGGTGCGCTTACCCGCGATGGAAGCAAACGATCCGTTGGCTTTCCATAAGCTCGATCCCAAGCAGCATTTTACCGAACCGCCGCCGCGTTTCACGGAAGCGACGTTGGTGAAAACGCTGGAAGAGAACGGCATCGGTCGTCCTTCGACCTACAGCACGATTGTCGAAACGGTGCAAGCGCGTGGCTACGTCGTGTCCGAAGAACGACGTTTCAAACCCACGGATATCGGCTTTGCCGTCAACGATCTGCTTGTCGAACATTTTCCGCGTATCGTCGATCCGAAGTTCACCGCAGAGATGGAACATGATCTCGATAAGGTTGCCGATGGCAATGGCGACTGGGTCGCGGTGCTCGCCGAGTTCTACGGGCCGTTTAATGCGGCACTCGGTGAAGCGGAAAAGAAACTGCCCAAGTTAGAGATTCGCGATGAACCCACGGATGAGATTTGCCCGAATTGCGGCAAACCGATGGTCATTAAGACGGGGCGCTTCGGTCGTTTCATCTCCTGTTCCGGCTATCCGGAATGTAAGACGACCAAGCCCATCGTCAAAGATACGGGCGCGAAATGTCCCAAAGATGAAGGCGCGATTCTCGAACGTAAATCGCGTAAGGGACGCATTTTTTACGGCTGCGCCAACTACCCGGCCTGCGATTTTGTTTCGTGGGATCCGGTCATTGCCCAGCGTTGCCCGACCTGCAACTCCTATGTGATCGCTAAAAAACGTCGCGGAGCCACGACCTTCGAATGTGGCACCGATAAGACGCACGATGTCTCATCGATTGCGCCAAAATCCGACGGAGCCGAGGAGAGCGACGCGGAGTAACGTGGCGGTGCGCTTATCCGTGATCGGTGGCGGCCTCGCAGGATGCGAAGCGGCCTGGCAAGCTGCACGTCGCGGCATTGAGGTCGATCTCTACGAAATGCGTCCGCACAAAAGCGGCCCTGCGCATCACACCGATCGGCTTGCCGAGTTAGTCTGCAGTAATTCTCTGCGCGGAGCCGCGTTGGAAAATGCCGTCGGGCTGCTCAAGGAAGAGCTCGTTCGCATGGGCTCACTCATTGTGCAGAGCGCACGAGAAGCGGCAGTTCCGGCCGGCGGTGCGCTTGCCGTCGACCGCGAGCAGTTTGCACAATTGGTGGAATCGCGCATCGGGGCGCACCCGAATATTACGTTACATCGCAACGAAATCGAAGGCATTCCGCTGGATCGCCCCTGTATTGTGGCGTGCGGCCCGCTTCCAAGCGACGCGTTGCTGGCTTCCATCGATGCGGTGGTTGGCAAGCAACGCTTGCATTATTTCGATGCCGCAGCGCCCATCGTCGCCGCCGATTCCATCGATGAGACGCCGATGTATCGCAAATCGCGCTATGAAAAAGGCGATGGCGACGATTATCTCAACATTCCGCTGGATCGCGAGCAATACGGCCAATTGCTCCACGATCTTCGGACGCTCGAACGCCACGTTCCCAAAGATTTTGAAGTGAGCGAGACGCGGTATTTTGAGGGTTGCTTGCCGATCGAGGAGATGGCCGATCGCGGCGACGATGTCTTGCGCTACGGGCCGCTTAAGCCCGTTGGCTTGCGCCATCCGGTGACGGGCATCACGCCGCATGCGGTGGTGCAACTCCGCAAAGAGACGGCCGATGGAACGGCTTTTAATCTCGTCGGCTTTCAAACGCGTCTTTCATGGCCTTCGCAGAAAATCGCCTTCGGGCGTTTGCCGGGATTAGAACATGCCGAATGGCTGCGTTTAGGCGTGATGCATCGCAATACGTTTCTTGATTCGCCTCGCGTGCTGGATGCGAGTTTACGTTTGCGCGGGCATGAGAATCTGTGGTTTGCCGGGCAAATTACCGGAGCGGAAGGCTATGTTGAAGCCGCTGCCTGCGGCTTGATGGCGGGTATTCATGCGTCGCGTGCGTTACGAGGCGAAGCGCCGGTGGAGATTCCTCGCGATACGGCGCTCGGAGCGGTCGTTGCGCACCTCCAAAATACGCAGACCGATGATTTTCAGCCGGCCAATGTGACATTTGCCTACTTCACTCCGTTAGAACAATCGATACGCGAGAAAAAACTTCGACGCGCGGCCTTGGCCCAGCGTGCGCTCTCCGCCATCGATCACCTCGCCGAAACCCTTGCCCCTCTCCACGAGTAGAAGACCTTGCAATGAGAATCCGATCCACTACGATTTTGGCTGTCCGTCGCGATGGCGTGCTCGCTATTGCCGGAGACGGGCAAGTAACCTTTGATAAGACCGTTATGAAGCATAGCGCGCGCAAAGTGCGCAAGATCGCAGGAGGCAAAGTCGTCGCCGGCTTTGCCGGTTCTGCGGCCGACGGTATGACGCTGCTGGAGAAATTCGAGAAGAAATTTTCCGAGTATAAGGATTTGGCGCGTGCATCCGTTGAGTTGGCCAAGGATTGGCGCCAAGATCGCGCGCTGCGCAGGCTTGAGGCCTTGCTCATCGTTGGCACAGCGGACCAGCTTTTCGTGCTTTCTGGAACGGGCGATGTGATTGAGCCCGATGAGGGCATCGCCGCCATCGGCAGCGGTGGATCGTACGCGCAAGCGGCTGCCGCTGCGTTAGTGCGCAACACGTCGCTCACTGCTCCGGACATTGCGCGCAAGGCACTCGAAATTGCCGGTGAGATTTGTATTTATACGAATGACGATATTACCGTCGAGGTGCTCCCGTGACCGGCGTACCAGTTGATGCCTCGTCGCTGACGCCGCGGCAAATTGTCGCCGAACTCGATAAGTATATTGTCGGCCAAGGCGCGGCAAAGCGCGCTGTCGCGGTGGCTCTGCGCAACCGCTATCGGCGCACGCGCGCCCGCGAGGATCTGCGCAATGAAATCACGCCGAAGAACATTTTGATGATCGGTCCGACGGGCGTCGGTAAGACGGAGATTGCCCGTCGCCTCGCCCAGCTCGCCGCTGCACCGTTTGTCAAAGTCGAAGCGACCAAGTATACGGAAGTCGGCTATGTCGGCCGCGATGTCGAATCGATGGTTCGCGATTTAGCCGAACATGCGGTTCGGATGGTCACCGAAGAACGTCGTGCCGATGTTGAAGAAGTGGCGCAGCGGCAGGCCGTCGAGCGCGTGATCGATCTTCTGCAGCCGCAAACGCGTCCGCCGCAGCCTCCGGGGCAACCGAATCCGTTTGCGGCAACCTTGGGCAATATTTTCGGCAACAATTATGCCGCGCAAAATGCGCAACCCGCACCTCCGCCTCCGCAACCTCCGTCAAGCGAGACGCAATCGATTCGCGATCAAACGCGGGCCGAAATTGCACGCGGCTTCTATGATGTGCGCTTAGTGGAAATCGAAATCGAAGAGAACGCCTCGATGCCGATCGGCATGATCGGCGGCAACATGGATGGCGGCATGCAAGGGGGCGATTTTGGAGAGATGCTCGGTGGCATCTTGCCCAAAAAACGTTCCAAGAAGCGCGTCACCGTCGCTGAAGCCTTGCGAATTTTTACGGCTCAAGAAGCCGAAAAGCTCATCGATATGGAGGCCGTCAAGCGTGAGGCGCTGCGACGGGCAAGCGAAGATGGCATCATTTTTATCGACGAGATCGATAAAGTCGCCGGCCGTGAAGGTTCGCGGGGCGGCCCCGATGTTTCGCGTGAGGGCGTGCAACGCGATATTCTTCCGATCGTCGAAGGATCGACGGTAACGACGAAACACGGCACGCTGAAAACCGATCACATACTTTTTATCGCAGCCGGCGCGTTTCACATGAGCAAGCCATCTGATTTGATCCCGGAGTTGCAGGGCCGGTTTCCGATTCGCGTTGAGCTCAATTCGCTCACGGCCGAGGATTTCAAAACGATTCTCACGCAGCCGAAGAACGCCTTGACCGAGCAATACAAAGCCTTACTCGCCTCCGACGGCGTCGAGTTGACGATCACCGACGACGCGATCGAACAGTTGGCACAGTATGCGATGCAAGTCAACGAGCAGAGTGAAAATATCGGTGCGCGACGCTTGCACACGGTGCTTGAGCGCCTGCTCGAGGAGATCGCCTTTGACGCGCCGGATGTAGCCGGAGCGATCACGATCGACGCCGAGCGAGTGCGCGAACGCTTGGGCGAAACCGTCGATAACGCCGATTTGCGCAGCTACATTCTCTAACAGAACAGAAGCGAGCGGCTATGCATCATCACGAACATCACGATCACGAACATCATCACGATCACGCGAAGCAACCGCATCCGCTGGACCCGGCACGCGCAGCGCGACTCGACGATGCCTCGCGCGAAGCGTGGTTTCCAACGCCACGGGTGATCGAAGCTCTTGATGTCCGCAGCGGCCATCGCGTGTTGGATTTCGGTACCGGCACGGCGCGTTATGCGCTTGCCGTGGCCGATGCTCACGCCGACGCACAGATCGTCGCCTATGATGTGCAAGACGCGATGCTCGATTATGCGCGGGGAAAAATTGTCGATGCTCCGCCCGCGAATCTCGAACTCATCGGTACGACGTTCGACGCCATCGCCGAGCACCGGTTCGACCGCGTCATGCTGTTTAATGTGCTCCACGAAATCGATTTCGCCCATATTCAAGAGTTGCGCCAAGTCCTGAAAGACGACGATGCGCACATGCTCGTCATCGACTGGAATCCCGATGTGGAGCGTGAGGTCGGTCCGCCTGCCGAACATTCGCTCTCGCTCGGCGAAGCGCAAGCCATGCTTGTTCGAGCGGGTTTCAAAACGGAAGTGCGCGAGGATCGGCAGTTCCCCTATCACTACGTGATTCTCGCTCGTCGCTAAATGGCATCGTTTTTCGACATTTTTAAGATCGGACTCGGCCCATCGAGTTCGCATACGGTGGGGCCAATGCGCGCTGCGGAAATGTTTGCCGCAGAACTCCGCCGTAGCGGACTACTTGGCCGGACGCAGCGGGTGCTTGTCGATCTGTATGGATCGCTTGCGCTCACGGGCCTCGGGCATGGAACTGATCGTGCGGTGTTGCTTGGCCTAGAAGGCCATCATCCGGAATCGATCGATCCCGAAATTGCAGCGACGCGTATTGCCGAACTCTTGGTTGCCAACACGGTGCATCTCGGCGGCGAAAAACACATCCCGTTTGTGATGGAACGCGATCTGCGATGGCACAAACGCGAATCGC
This sequence comes from bacterium, assembly GCA_021778415.1. Lineage (GTDB taxonomy): Bacteria > Vulcanimicrobiota > Vulcanimicrobiia > Vulcanimicrobiales > Vulcanimicrobiaceae > JAJYCL01. Next base: position 88,270 of record JAJYCL010000005.1, read on the forward strand.
TGCCGCGTCATCCGAATGGCATGCGCGTCACGGCGCTCTCGGAGGATGAGGCCGTGCTCCTGGAACGTGCGTACTACTCCATCGGCGGCGGATTCGTCGAAGAAGATGGTATGGATCAGCGCGACGCCCTTGCCAATGCTGCTTCGCTTCCCTATCCGTTTGCATCGGCGTCCGAATTTTTGGCGACGGCACACGCGCACGGCAAAGCGCTGTGGGAGATTGTGCTCGCCAACGAACGAAGCATGCACGACGACGAAAAACTCTACGCGCAGATGGACCGCATTTGGGACGTGATGCAAGGCTGTATCACGCGGGGACTTCGTACCGAAGGGATCTTGCCCGGTGGTCTTAACGTACGCCGGCGCGCGCCGCGACTCTATGCAAAGTTGGAAGCAAAGCCGCATCGCGATGGTCTTGAGGCGATGGATTACGTCAACGTCGTTGCGATGGCGGTGAACGAAGAGAATGCTGCGGGCGGCCGCGTGGTGACCGCACCGACGAATGGCGCAGCCGGCGTGATTCCCGCCGTTATCGCCTACTATTTGCGGTATTGCGACGGTGCTTCGCGCGAGGGCATCCATCGTTTTCTGCTCACGGCGACCGCTATCGGATCGCTGTATAAAGATAACGCCTCAATCTCGGGTGCCGAAGTCGGATGTCAAGGCGAAGTCGGTGTCGCCTGCTCGATGGCCGCCGGTGGCCTTGTCGCCGCACTTGAAGGCACGAATGCTCAGATCGAGTATGCCGCCGAGATCGGGATGGAACATAGCCTCGGAATGACCTGCGATCCGATCGGCGGGCTCGTACAGATTCCATGCATCGAACGCAACGCCGTTGGAGCCGTGCGCGCAATACACGCCGCGCGCATGGCGATGGAGGAGGACGATGATCGCCACGTTGTCTCCCTAGATAATGTCATCGCCGTCATGTATCGCACGGGGTTGGATATGCAGAGCGCCTACAAAGAAACCTCACTCGGCGGCCTCGCCGTCAGCACCGTGGAGTGCTAGGGGATTCGACGTATCGGCGCTAGCTGCGATCGATGATGCCGAAGGCGATGAGAGTTTGGGCTAGATAGTATGTCGGCAGGACGAGTGCTGCAGCAAGCGGCGGTGTGAGTTGCGGTGCGAATTGCGAGGTTGCCAGGAGCGTATCGGAGAGCATAAAGATTGCGGCTCCGCTGGCAACAAGAATGGCGTTGCGCAGTGGTATGCGGCCGATGAGATTCACCGCTGAAACGGCCATCGCGGTGAGAAAAAAGCCGTAGACGATCACCGGTGCGCGTAAGGTGCCGAGATACGGCCACAATGTGATGTCAAATCCCAGCATGGCCACGACATAGGGCAGCGTCACCCAGCGCGCGCGCTTGATCAGACCATTCTCTTTTGTGCCGGCGACGGCGAAGGCGGCGATGTAATCGACGTGCATAATCGCAAAACACACCATTCCCGCAATGAAGAATTTGTTGCCGGGGAAGAGCAGTAGAACATCGCCGATGGCGGCAAAAAGCAAGCCGAACCCCAAACGTTTCGGTGCTTCCGATCGGGCCGTAAAGGCCCACGCGGCAAACAGCAGCGCGGGCAACGGCTTGAGGAGCATCCACCCAAGCATCGTCATTGCGGATGGCTCAGGAAGGCGTTGATTTTTGCGAGCGCCGCGCGCGTGAGCGCGTGCAATCTGGCGGTTTCGCGGATTTGCTCCGCCGTCGGAGCCACATACGGATTCATGGTTTGAATCTGCGTTTGCAGCCGCTCCCGTAGCAGATCCTCGAGGAAGTCGTTATCTTGATCGTTCTTGGGATTCGAGGTGACGGTCGCAATCATCGCCGTGGCGTGCACGGCATCGAGGCGATTGAGCGCGTCGTCCAGAGCCGAGAGATCGCCGACCAGCAAGCGACTCATTGCGTAGCTGGCACGCAGAGCCGTTGTTGTTGTGCGCACGCGCGGATCGGAACCGACTTCGATTGCGTGATGCAGCGTCAGTGATCCGGCGTGCAAGACGATTGTATAGCGCCCCGGTAGCACTTGGACGGCCGCATCGCTGCCGCTATTCCATCCTGGAGCGCTCTTCCACGCATGAGCCGGCGTTTCGTTGAGATCCCAGGTAAACGTATGATAGCCGACAGTGTTTTCGAGGACCGGCGTATGCTTTGGCCCGGCAACTGTGAACGCGCGCACGACGCGGCCTTGGCTGTCGAGAATCTGCGCCGTCGGCGCGGTTGCGAGCGGAGCGCGCAGATAGTAGGTGAACGTCGCTCCATAGGGTGGATTTGCGCCATTGTACCGAAGGCCGACACGGAATCGCATGGAGCGAGTGAAGGCGCGCTGCGGTGGTGCAAGCCACGCGGTATCGTGTACAATCTCCGCGTACTCGCGCAGTGGTTGCAGATCGTCGAGGACGTAGATGCCGCGGCCGTGAGTTGCGATCACGAGCGCGTCGGCATCGGGTTGATACCGGATATCGCGAACGCTGACCGCCGCCAGATTATTGCGCAGCGATGCCCACGTGTTTCCGTGATCGAAGGAGACGGCAATTCCGCGTTCCATTCCGGCATAGATGATTGCGGCATCGCGGCGATCCACGAGCACGCTGCGTACCGGCCCCATCGCGGGGAGTCCGGCGTCGATTCGTTTCCAGGTTGCTCCGAAATCGTGTGTAGCAAAAAGATAGGCGGTATTATCGCCAAGCATGTGGCGATCGTAGGCCGCGTAGGCCGTTCCGGCATCGTAGGCATCCGGTGAGATGCTCGCAAAGCGTCCCCACGAGGGAATTCCAGCGGGCGTGACATTGCGCCAATGTTTGCCGCTGTCGCGTGTGATTTGCACGAGCCCATCGTCGGTGCCGATCCACATGATGCCGCGCACCACCGGCGACGGAGCGATATCGAGAATCGTATCCGACGTTTCAGCCCCGGTGCCATCGAGCGTGAGCCCGCCGCTGATATGTTGGTGCGCGGGATCATTGCGCGTCAGATCGCCACTGATCTGCGTCCAATGCATGCCTTCATCGCGCGTTACCCATACGACGTTGCCCGCCGTATAGATCGCGCGTGCGTCGAAAGGATCGCTCGCCAGCGGCGTCTCCCAATTCATGCGGTATTTTAACCGAACCGGATCGACGACGTTTTGATCGCGTAGATACGGTGAAACGGTCGCATCGACACCCGTAGCGACATCGACGCGGTCGATCTCTCCGCCGAAATTTCCGCCGCCGGAAGAGGCCCAGACGCGTCCGTAATTCATCGGATCTATCAATGCCCATGCACCGTCGCCGCTGCCGATATAGTGCCAATCGCCGGCGGTAATTCCCGGGTAGGCGAGCGTATTGCTGCGTCCGCACCACACGCCATTATCTTGCAGCGGCGCGCAGATGCCGAAGATGCGCCCCGTTCCAATGCCGACGTGATACGGCTGCGAAATGGGAAGCGCAAGATTACGCCGCCACGATGCGCCGCCGTCGACCGAGAACACCACGCCTCCATCGTTGCCTTCGATGATGCGACGCCCGTCGTTTGACATCCACATCGCATGGTGATCGCCATGAAGACCGGGGGCGGCAATACTGAACGTTTGTCCGCCGTCGTTTGAGACGGTCAAGTGCACGGAGTCCGAATAGATTTGTAGCGGATTCGTCGGATTTACATAGAGGCGCGAAAAATAAAATGGACGCTCGTCGATGAGCGGATCGGAACTCTCTGCGTGCCACGATGTTCCGCCGTCGGTCGAAGCGTAGAGTAACCCGTGCGCGTTTTGCACGATGGCATACACGCGTTTTGGTTGGGACGGTGCAATCGCAACGGCGATGCGCCCGAGCGTGCCTTCGGGAAAACCGTTGCCGCGGACGTCGTGCCAGGTTGCGCCGAAATCATGAGAGACAAAGAGTCCGTCGTTTGGCCCGCCGCTGTTGGAGGACCACGGCGTGCGGCGGAATTCCCACATCGCAGCAAACAGGGTGCCGTCGTCGGGCGTCGCGGCAAGATCGATGCCGCCGGAATCCGGGGCGAGATAGAGTGTTTTGCTCCAGGTTTGGCCACCGTCGGTCGTGCGGTAGATGCCGCGCTCGGGAGAATCACCGAACGGATTGCCGAGGACGGCAACGAGCACACGCTTAGGGTTTTTCGGGTCGACGAGAATTTTGCCGATCGTCGTCGAGGCAAGGGGGAGGACTCGCGTCCAGGTCGCGCCGCCGTCGAGGCTGTGGTAGACGCCGTCGCCCAAGGCGATGTCGTTGCGCGGATTCGATTCTCCGGTGCCGACCCAGAGATCACGGTCGGTCCCGCCAATGGCGACGGCTCCGACGGCGGCGACACGTTCTCCGTCGAATAATGGCCGCCACGACTGCCCGGCATTGCTCGTCGACCACGCCCCACCGTCGGCGGATCCGACCAGGTAGAAGGCTGGGTCTCGCTCGCTTCCCGCGACGCTGACGACGCGGCCTCCGGAAACGACGGGGCCCACGCTTCGCCAGGGGAGCCCCCCAAAGGGCAGAGCCGTGAGGAGAATCAGCACGAGTTTTAGCATGATGCGCGTTTTCGCGTGGGGAGCCGCTTGCCCCCCGGCGTATGATAAAGGTTCCATGCCTTACCAGCGGACCATCATCACCGACGGCCATCCCACCTTGCGTAAGGTGGCCAAGAAAGTGCACCCCGAAGAACTGCGCGATCCGCTCGTGCAGCAACTTATCGACGATATGTTTGAGACGATGTATGAAGCACCGGGCATCGGTCTTGCCGCCCCGCAAGTCAACATCTCCAAACGAATCTTCACCGTCGATCTGCAGGACGACGATCCGGAACACGGGCCGTTTGTCGTCGTCAATCCGAAATTCGACCTCACCGAGGGCGAACTCGAATCGACCGAAGGCTGTCTTTCGGTGCCCGGTATGGTCGGCGAAGTCACGCGATTCGAACGCGTCGCGGTAAGCGGCTTGGATCGCGATGGAAAGAAGATTCGACTCGAAGGCGACGGCTTATTTGCCCGTTGCCTGCAGCATGAAATCGATCACCTCAACGGCGTGCTCTACATCGATAAGGTGCGTAATCTGCGCGAAGCCCGCACGGACGAAGAACTCGAAGCGCTCGATGAGGCGTCCGCGCTTCCGTAGCGCACTCGTGTTAACGTCGATATTTTTTGGCACGAGCGCATTCGCGCTCCCATCGTTGCGCGTCGTCGCGCAACGTACGCAGTGCCTGTGCGTTATTACGCAGCCGGACCGTCCGGCCGGGCGCGGTCATCGCTTGCAACCCTCGCCGGTGAAGTCGGAAGCGTTAGCTCTTGGTTTACGCGTCGAGACGCCGGAAAAAATCGGAGCCTTCATCGCCGATTTTCCGGGCGAAATCGATCTCTTTGCCCTTGCATCGTTCGGACGTATTTTACCGCAGCGAGTGTTGGATCGACCGCGTCTTGGTGCGCTTAACGTTCATCCGTCGCTGCTTCCGAAGTATCGCGGCGCAACGCCGTTGCAGACGGCACTGATGAATGGCGATGCGATAACCGGCGTCTCGATTATGCTTATGGATGCAGGCATGGATACGGGTGATCTCGTGCTACAAGAGCGCTTCCCGATTGCGCCTGACGATGATTACGGATCCTTGCATGATCGCTTAGCTTTGGAGGGCGCCCGAATGCTCGGTACGGCGATCGATACGGCTGAAAACGGGGCTCTCGAACATACGCCGCAAGCTGGCGAAGTCTCGGTGACGCGTCCGCTCCGCAAAGAAGATTTACTCCTCAACGCCGAGTGGTCGGCAGAACGAAAGGGTCATTTTGTGCGCGCACTCTCTCCCCAACCGGCGGCGCGAACGACGCTGGCAGGTGTTCCCGTGAAGGTTTTGCGCGCGCACGTTGCGGGTGACGAATTTTGCATCGACGAGATCATCGCACCGAATCGCGGGCGTATGTCCGCGGCAGCATTTTTAGCGGCACATGCGGGAGCGTCGGCATGACGAACGCGCGCGAAGTTGCCCTCTTAACCGTCCGCGATGTTTTTCCGACGCAAGGCACATCGGCGCGCGGAGCGCAGGAATCCCTCGATTATCGCGTTCGCCGGGCTGAACTTGACGGCCGTGATCGTGCCTTTGCGACCGAACTTGCCTATGGCGCGATGAAAATGCGTCGACGCTTGGACCGTGCGCTGGAACGCTATATCGGTGAACGTACGACGCCGCTTGCGCCGGCCATCCACGAATTGCTTCGTTGCGCAATGTATGAATTGATGTTCACGAAAGCGGATGAACATGCCACGGTTTTCGAGTGGGTGAATCTTGCGAAAAAATATGGACATGGTGGCCTGGGCAAGTTGGTGAATGCCGTCTTGCGCTCCGCATTGCGCGATGGCATTCCCGTGCCAACGCGCGAAGAGTTTGCAAACGACGACGATTATCTCGCCGTGACCTATTCGCTGCCGACTTGGATGGTGCGGCAGTGGCGCGGCGTTTTTGGGGCGGAACGTCTGGAAGCGATCTGCGCCGGGGTGAACCTACCGGCCCAAGCCGCCCTGAGCGTCAACCTTGCTCGCGTTGGTCGTGTGGCGTTCGCCGAGCAGTTGGCCGAACGTGAGATTGCCAGCGTTCCCTCGCCATTTACGCCCGAGACCCTCATTCTCGGGGGATTTGCCGGCGTTCGGGCACTCCCGGACGAGGGAAGTGCGTGGTTTGAGTCGGAGTCATCGGCAATGGCCGTAGACATCCTCGCTCCGCAACCGGACGAGCGCGTCCTCGATATATGCAGTGGTCGTGGAAATAAAACGCTGCAGATTGTCGCGCGCACCGAAGGAACGGGCAGCGTAACCTGCATCGAACACGACGAGCGCAAAATTGCGCAGATGCAAGCGCGACTCGGCGTAATCGGCGCATCGGTTGAAGCGATTTGCGCCGACGCAACGGGCGAATTGTTTACGACGGTGGGGCGACGCTTCGATCGCATTCTTCTCGATGCACCGTGCTCGGCGACGGGCGTCATCGGGCGGCACCCGGAGGCTCGCTGGAAGAAGCGCCACGACGATGGAGCACGGCTCGCCGGCGCGCAAAAGGCGATGCTCGCCAATGCCATTCGCTTTCTCGATGCTGGCGGCGTCTTGGTCTACTCCGTATGCTCTGTCGATCCGCGCGAAACCACCGATGTGATCGAATCGATTCTCCAATCGCAGCCCGTGCAACGCGGTCTCATCCCGGCGCGCTATGAACCGCTTTTGACGGAAGCCGGCGATGTGCTTGTTCCACCGGGGATTGAAGGGCGAGACGGATTCTTCTTTGCGCGATTGGAGCGATCTGCGTGAGTTGGCTGGCAAAGATCGAATCGGCTTGCGCTGCGCTCATTGAACGCAGTTTTGCAAAAACGTTTCCGAGCGATCTTGAGCCGGCGCAAATCGCGCGCCGCTTAGTTGCCACCATGGAGGCAAAAACGCGCACCGAAGGTGGTCGACTCGTTGCGCCATCTCGGTACATCGTTTTTGTGGCCTCCGACGATTTCGCACGATTGAGCGAGCATCGCGTCTATCTCGAACGTGAGTGGGCATCGCTCCTTCGTGAGATGGCCGATGGTGTCGGCGTTGCCATTCTCGGGAGCGGTGCACGCGTGGCCTTGCGTGAGCGAGCCGATCTGCCCTCCGGTGCAATGCATATCGAAGCCGATGAAATTGATCCGACGATTACGATTGAAGCGCCCAAAGATTTCATGGCGGCGACCGAACGTCGCTACAACTTGCGGATGATCGAAGGCGTCCCGGAATACGGCATCTATCGCATCGCCGGAACGACGCGCGTCGGGCGTCAAGAAGAGAGCGAAATTTTTCTCGTCGATCCATCGGTCTCGCGCAATCACGCGATCATCGATCTCGTCGATGGAGAACTCTTTTTGCGCGACTGCGATTCGACGAACGGAACGTTTCTGAACGACGAGCGCATCACGACGACGATACTCCGCGAAGGCGATACGGTGACTTTTGGCAAGACGAAGCTTCGCTTGGAGGTCGATCGACGATGAACGATGCGCTGCTTCGGCGAGGCTCGGTTGAACTCGTCGCTGCACTGGCGCTCGTGGCATTTGTCGCCGGTCGCGTCCGCAAAGACGCGTTCGTCGGTTCCTCAACGGGGCCACCTATTCACGTCGTCGCGACGATGTATTCTCATGCCGATCGCGTTCGTGAAATCGATGGATTTACGCCGCTGCTTCTTGGGCGGGCTCATGATTGCGATGTCGTTCTTGCCGCCGATTCGGATGCAAGTCGCTATCATGCACGTTTAGAAGGCGATGACTCGATGCTTTTTTTGCGCGATCTCGAATCGACGAATGGTACGTTTCTCAATGGGACGCCGGTGCGCGGCTCCATCGAAGTGCGCGACGGCGATGAGATCGATCTCGGTGTGACGCGCCTCCGCATTGAGCGCATTGGGCGAACGGTCTAATATCGTGACGAACGCGCTTCCCGTGATCGCCCGGCGACTCGTGCCGATGCTTATCGCGCTTGCGCTCGATGCCTGGATGTTTTCCTTTGCGCCGGTACACGCCATCGGTCCCTCTTGGATGCTGTTGCTGTTGGCCGCCCTCGCCTGTTTTTGGGTGCTGTGGCAGCCTGCGGGGATGCGGCGCGACGATTTTTTGCCGGCACTTGCCGTTCTCTTGAGCGGGCTTGGCGTGATGTTGGTGGCGCGTTTATCTCCGCATCTTGCGCAACGACAACTCGTGTGGCTACTCGTCTCTCTCGTGCTCGCGATTTCGGCCGGTCCGTTTTTCTCGACCATTCGGCGACTCGCTGCGGTAAAATATATCTGGGTCATACTCTCACTCATATTTTTCGGGTTACTGGTTCTCTTCGGACGCGAAGTCAACGGAGCAAAACTTTGGATCGTCCTTGGGCCGGTGCGCTATGAGCCCGTCGAAATTATTAAGCTGTGCATCGTGTTTTTTTTGGCTGCCTATTTGAGTGAGACCGGCGACGTTATTGCCATGACGCGGCCGTGGTCGATCAGAGAAAACGCAAAGTATCTCGGCCCACTCTTGCTCGGATGGCTCCCGGCATTGATTATCTTGATTTTACAGCATGATATCGGCATGGCGGCTTTGTTACTCGCGGTTTTTGCTTCGATGCTGTATGCCGCGACGCGTCGGATCGATCTGGTACTCGGTGGGCTCTGCGTCTTTGCCCTGTGCGCCTGGTTTGCATTGCATCACTATGGCTATGTGCAGACGCGCGTTTCCGTTTGGCTCCATCCATTTGCCGATCCGCTCGGACGTGGCTACCAATCGGCGCAAGCATATTTTTCGCTTGCCGCAGGCGGTCTTTTTGGAACGGGATATCGACTTGGCCATCCTGAATTTATCCCGAACGTTGCGAATGATTATGTCTACGCCGCTTTTTCCGAAGAATTCGGAGCGCTCGGCGGCCTCGTTTTGCTCTGGCTGTTCGGCGTTCTAGCCTTTCGTATGTTTGCCGTTGCCGTCGCGCAGCCGGATCTTTTTGCAAAACTGCTGGCGCTTGGTATGGGCGCCACGCTGGCGTTTCAAACGGTCGTGATTACAGGCGGGGTCGTTGGCCTTTTCCCGCTTACCGGAATCACACTCCCTTTTGTCTCCTATGGCGGAAGTTCGCTGTTGGCGAATTTTCTGCTTGTTGCGCTCGTCTGGGCAATTAGCGCGCGCCCCATGACATGGTCTCGAGAATCGTCAGCGTCGTCGTCATAATCGCTGCGCTGATCGTTATCGTTGCTGGAGCACTCCAGAATCGAGTGATCGAGCAGAAGCGTGAAGTGATTCGGCGAACGACACCCGATGGAATGGCGCCGCATAGCGGCATTCGTAACCGAGATCGCTTTGCGGACGATCCCGTTGTCGTGCCCTGCGCGACCATGAACGCCGCACCTGTGCAGAATCCGATGCTGCGACTATTCCTAGTTGGCGCCGGAGAAAATCAGGCATCCGATCACGATCTCTTTTCGCTCTCGGTGCCGAGTGCTATTGTGGTTGCTCCTCGAGGTCGCGATGCAAAAAATGTGGTGCAACGTGCAAAAAAATATGGGTCGCCGGTTTTTCTTCAGCTTTATGGCAGACTGCAAGCGGGGCAGATTCAGCGTGATCGGGCATACTTTGGAGCTTTTGCCGGTTATGCCGGACGCGACGCATCGGCTGCCCGCGAGGCCTTGATCGGAAGCGGCCTATCGTTTTTTGACGAGCGCTCCGACGCGGAAGCCCAAGCCTATCGAGACGCCGGGATTAGGTACTTCGGACGCTCGGTAACTGCGGATAATGACGAGGGCAGCGGGTATATTTCCTTTATGCTTAAACGTGCAGTGACGATGTCTCGCTCATGCGGCCCACTCAATGTCCTTATGCGGGCAAACCATCGCTCGCTCAAAGCTGCTGGGAAGGCGCTCAATGAAACACCGGTTGGCGATGCGTTCACGCTTCCTCAGTAGGATCGGGCGCTTAAGTTTTTTCGCTGCTGTGCTGTTCTTTGCTGCCGTGGCATCGGCATCGGCAACAGCAACGACGGTGCATCTTATTGAAATTGGGCGGCAAGAGCATAAGGGCATTGTGGTCCGCACATTTGATGTGAGTGGCCTACCGTTGGCGCCGGATTCGCGCGCAAAGTTGCTTGTATTGCCGCGCGTGATTCGAGCGCTATTATGTCGAGGCAGCGGTAAATCCGCGCACTGTATCGAGACGGGGACGTCGGTGCCGTTTGCTCGCCGCCCGGAGCCGTACGCCGATCCTGCTTTCGAACTCTTTCCTTCAGATCAAGACCCGGCGCAAAGAACGCTGACGGTCTGGGCACGATCCGATATGCCCTTTGCTTATGTCGTAGAGAGTCGCGACGAGTATGTCAATCGTCTTTTATTAGCCAGAACGATCGATGCGGCGTTTCTTGGTGCTCTTTTTGCCGTGCTTTTCTTTAGTGTCGTGGCACTCGTCGAACTGCGCACACCGAGCTCGTTCTTTTTCATCGGCTATGTGTGTTCGTTGTTTGTTGTCGAGTTTGTGGCCACGGGAATCGGCATGCAGTATATTTGGCCTCAGCTTGCGCTCGATCGGACATTGTTGGTGCTCATTGCGAGCGAACTCGGGTTCGTCATGTATTTTCTGTTTGCCCGATCGTTTGTGGCTCTCGAACGTCGCTTTCCGCGATTAAACCAGGTCGCGATTATTGCACTGGCGTTACAAGTCACGCTTGCGACCGTCGAATATCTTTTCCCAAGTACAGCGTTTCGTGGCATTGTCGTCGCCGCAGAGTTTTTCACGCTGGCCGTGTTGGGATTTGCGGCAATAGCTCTTGTGGGAACTCCCGGCGTTTCTCGACTCTATGCCATTTCGTTTTTCCCCGCGATGCTCGGAGCCGGCGCAAGCGTTTGGTATGAGGCATTCGGGCTCGGGCGCGGATCGATTTTCGCTTGGAAAGGCATAGAGCTCGGAACATCGATTCAATGTCTTGCAATTTCCGTATCGGTGTTAGATCGTCTGCGCACGCTGCGTGAGGAGAGGCAAGAGATGGCTCAAGAACTTGCCGTGACGGAACTGGAAAATGCGGAGCTTGAGCGAATCGCCGCGACCGACGCGCTCTCCGGATTGCCGAACCGTTCAGCATTTTTCGAAGCTCTTCGTCGCGAACTCATCGAAGGACAGGTTGCGGCTTTGCTCTATTTAGATTTAGATCGATTCAAACCGGTGAATGATCGTTTCGGGCATGCCGTTGGCGACCAAGTGCTTCATATCGTTGCGGATCGCTTGCGGCGCGCCGTGCGTACCGGCGATCTCGTCGCTCGTTTGGGCGGTGATGAGTTTGCCGTGGCCGTTATCGGTGATTCCGAAAGTGATGTGCATAGTATCGTCGAAACGGTGCGGTCGGCCATTCAGCGCCCGATGCGTGTTGGGACGGTCACCACGTCCGTTGGCGTCTCTATTGGGATCGCTCGTGCCCGCGGGGAAAACGCCGATGCCCTCGTCGATGCCGCTGATCGGCACATGTACGAAGATAAAATTGCGCGCAGCGCGAAGGGAAATGTATGATGAAGTATCGCTATCTGCCTCTTATCGCGAGTATCGCGTTGCTTGCTGCGTGTTCGTCGGGCTCGCACTCGTCGTCCACCGCATCCTCCTCCCCGGCTGCATCGGCCACAGCCGCAGCCGCATCCGCGGCGCCAGCTATCGCCGCCGATGGTGCAAAAGTGTTTAACGATAATTGCTCGTCCTGCCACGGCGCTCAGGGTCAGGGGATGCCTGGCGCTTTCCCGCCGCTGGCAAAAAATCCGGTTGTGACGGGCGATCCGAAAGTCGTCATGCATATTGTTGAATATGGCTTAAAAGGTAAAATTTCTTTACTTGGGCAGAGCTATAACGGCGTGATGCCGGCGTGGAAGTCACAACTTTCGAATGCTCAACTCGCCGCAGTTGTTAGTTATGTGCGTTCTGCATGGGGAAACAACGCTTCGCCCGTTAGTGAAGCGGAAATTGCCGGCGTAAAGAAGTAATCGCTGCGCCTTCTCGTTGTCGAAGACGACCGTAGCTTGGCCGATGTCCTGCGACGGGGTCTTATTGAACAAGGGCATGTCGTCGATTGTGCCTACGATGGCGACGATGGATTCGCATGTGCAAGCGAATCCGGCTACGATTTGCTCATTTTCGACGTAAATTTACCGCGGCGCGATGGCCTCTCGCTTGTTCGAGACCTTCGCGCCGGCAAAATTTTTACGCCGATTCTACTCCTCACCTCGCGCGATACCGTCGAGGATGTCGTGGCCGGTTTGGATGCCGGTGCGGATGATTATTTGCGCAAGCCATTCGCGTTCGAGGAGCTCGATGCGCGCTTACGGACACTCGCTCGACGTTTGCAACAAGCGCCTGAATTGGGCGACCTTGTCGTGGGTGCCTTACGCCTGGACCAGGCCGTACGTCGCGTTTCCTATAACGGCGCGATGATCGATCTCACTGCTCGCGAATTGGCGTTTATGGAATATTTCATGCGTAACGCAGGGCGGACCTTGGAGCGAACGACGATCGAGGATGCGCTTTTTGAACGAGACAGTGAGGTGATGTCCAACGTGGTGGACGTCTATGTGCGGCGATTGCGGGCGAAGCTTGCCGATGTGAATGCCCCTCGCCTATTACAGACCGTGCGGGGAATCGGCTATCGATTGGAGCGTTCGTGACGACGATGCCTCCGCATCGCTGGGCCCTCATACTGCGCGTTCTACCGATTACGGCAGGCATTATGCTGGCAAGTTTGGTGGCATTTGCGCTTATTGCCGTCGTGTATGTCGATCATACGACGCGCGCGGCGTTGGACGACCGACTGCACGTGATTGCACAAGCAGCGGCATCGGTAGTGGATGTTCATCATGGCCGGCTTTCCATAGACGCTGCCGATCGAACGGAATTTTTAGCCGCGCTCGGGGCTCATGTCGACGGTATGGTTGTTGATGCTCATCGCCGGATACGAGTGAGTAGCCGAACTCCGGTTCCGCCGGCGTTAGTTGCTCGGCTCGTTACGCTCCCAGCACAACGTTCGTTTGGTGAAGCGGGGCACGGAGACGATCGACTTCGCTATGTGTCGCTGCCAATTCTTCAGCGGGGCGTGGCCTATGGTTTTGTAGTCGTGTGGAATGGCGATGATTGGATCGATGAATTAGATCGCGATGCGCTCGTCGCGTTCGGTCTGGTATCGTTTCTGGTGGCCGGTTTAGCAACATTTCTCGTCTACCGTGCAGGCTCGTCGGCCCTTGACGATGCGTATTCGCGGCAGCGTCGTTTTACCGCCGATGCATCGCACGAATTACGCGCACCATTGGCGGTGTTGCGCGCCGAGGCGGAACTTGCGCTACGCCGAGATCGCGATTCGCAAGCGTATCGTGCCGCTCTGGCATCGATTATGACTGAGGCCGATCGCATCGAAGATCTCATTGTCGATTTATTGGCGCTCGCGCGAGCGGAAGAACGACGAAGAATTCCTGGGGACGTTGCGCCGGAATTACGCCGTCTTTCTGAACGTTTCGGGGCTTTGGCCAGCGTGAAGTCGGTTCGCATTCAAACGGCTATCGACGATGGCACCATGATGCTTTCTGATCCCGAATCGGTGATCCGGGCCGTGAGCGCGATCATGCATAACGCGCTCAAATATGCACCGGAAGGGAGCGTTGTGAACTGCTCGGCTCACCACGACGCGCATGCTGCAAAAGTGCTCATCATCACCATTACCGATGCGGGAGTTGGTTTTTCTCCCGACGCTCTGAAGCATGCAACGGAACGTTTCTGGCGTGATTCGCCTTCGCAAGCGGGCGCGGGTTTAGGCTTAGCCATCGCAACGGAACTTCTTCGATCCGTCGGCGGGACACTGACGCTCTCCAACGCCGAAACCGGCGGCGCCAACGTCCGCATCAGCGTCCCGCTCATTTCAACATAGGAAGCCCCCTTCGATCGGCACAGCCCTTCGATACGCGCACGACGTGCGCTCCTCAGGGTGACGGCACTCTGTCATGCGGAGGAGCGATGCGTCATTCTGTCATGCTGAGGATCGATGCGTCGCTTACTGTCATGCTGAGGAGCGATGCGTAGCTTCTGTCATGCTGAAGAGCGATGCGTAGCTTCTGTCATGCTGAGGAGCGATGCGTAGCTTACTGTCATGCTGAGGAGCGATGCGTAGCATCGCTCCTCAGCATCAGCAAAACGGAGCACGCGAAGCGTGCAACCATGAAACGCGATCCGGCCCTTCGAGCGGTGCAGCCCTTCGAGACGCGCACTGCGTGCGCTCCTCAGGGTGACAGGGCTCTGTCATGCTGAGGAGCGATGCGTAGCATCGCGTCTCGAAGCATCATCAAAACGAAGCACGCGAAGCGTGCAACCATGAAACGCGGTTCGGCCCTTCGAGACGCGCACTGCGTGCGCTCCTCAGGGTGACGGGGCTCTGTCATGCTGAGGAGCGATGCGTAGCATCGCGTCTCGAAGCATCGTCAAAACGAAGCACGCGAAGCGTGCAACCATGATGCGCGGTCCGGCCCGTCGAGCGGTGCGGCCCTTCGAGACGCGCACTGCGTGCGCTCCTCAGGGTGACAGGGTATCGCCCGCTCCTTAGGGTGACATGTTGTTCATCTTACCGTAATGTTCGTGTGACATAGTCGCAGCTATGAAGAACTATTCGGTTGCCTCTCTCTGCATGGCTGCACTTGTCGTTGCGACAACGGCGCCCTCGCTTGCTGCTCACTCAGCGTCGGATGTGGCTTCTGTCGCACCGAAGGCGCATCTTACGATGGCTCAGGCCGAAGCGAAAGCGCTCGCTGTGCGTCACGGAAAAATCGTCAAAAAGGAGCTCGAAAAGGAGAAGGGCGGGAGCGGCCTTCGCTATAGTTTCGTGATCGTCGTTCATGGTGTGACGTACGAGGTGGGCGTCGATGCCGTCACGGGAAATGTGCTGCAAAACATCGACGAGGCAAACGATAAAGATTAGTCCGGAGTGAATTTTCTCCAGTTTGCACAGCGGCGTAGCGCGGCGATTCTCTTCATCGCGCTCGTCGCTTCCGTGCTTGGCGTTTGGTCGTACTTCGTCACTCCGGCATCGATTGTGCCGGAGATGACGTTTGCGCGGGTCGATGTCGTCGCCGATGCCGGGACGCTGCCTCCCGAACAAGTTCGTACGGCCGTGACGTTACCGTTGCAACACGTGTTACTCGGTGTGCAGTCGGTCGTTCGCGTTCGGGGAACATCGGCGCAGGGGAGCAGCGAACTGATCGTTACGTTTGCGCAGGGGACGGATACGCAACTCGATCTGCAACGGGCGCAAGCGGCACTCGATCAAGCACGCAACCTCTTGCCAGCTGGGACCAATGTGAGCGCGCGTATTGTCTTACCGACAAGCGAATCGATTGTCTCCTATGGTGTGACCTCGACTTCCCTTTCGCCGGCATTGCTTGGCGAAATGTTGCGTTACCAGATCGCGCCGCAACTGTATGGCATTCCGGGCCTGGCGAATGTTCTGATCGTCGGGGCGCCGCGGCGGGAATATCGCATCGATGTGAACCCCGCTGCACTTGATGCGCGAGGGTTGCGAATCCAAGATGTTGAGGCGGCCATCGCAGATGCCACGCGAATTCAAAGCGCGGGCGTGACACAGCAGTATGCGCATCGCTCGGTGCTATTGGTGGACTCGGAGATCACCTCGGCGTCGTCGCTTGCGCGCATTCTCGTTCCCGTTAGAGATGGTGCCGTCGCAATCGGCACGCTTGGCCGTGTGCGTTTGGGTATCGCTCCCCGCACAACGGGAGCCGGCTTGAACGGAAAAACAGCCGTTATTCTCAACGTCTATGCGGCACCGGGCGCCGATACCGTGGGTATTGCGCGCGAAGTGCAACGTCGTATGAAGCGGATCGAGAGGCAGTTACCTGTTGGGACGCACGTCGTGCGTTATTGGAATCAGACAGCCGCAATCGTTGCCTCGCAAACATCGCTGCGGGATGCCATCGCCATCGGTGCGCTGCTCGCCGTCGGGGTCATTCTTTTGTTCCTTCGGAATCTTCGGATGACGCTCGTGGCGGCATTGGTGATTCCTGTTGCGATGGCGATCTCGGTACTCTGTTTGCATCTATTCGGTCAGACCCTCAACGTCATGTCCGTCGGTGGCTTGGCTGTAGCGGTTGGACTTATTATCGACGATGCCATCGTGGTGGTTGAAAATATTGCCCGAAATTTGCATCGGTATCCGGAGCTGGGGCGCAAGGATATCGTCTTGCTCTCGATGCGCGAACTCGTCGCGCCGATGACGGCATCCACGGTGACAACCGTCGTCGTCTTTGTCCCGTTGGCGCTTCTGACAGGCGTTGCCGGGTTTTTCTTTCGAGCGCTCGCGGTGACATTGGGGAGTGCATTACTCGTGTCGCTGGCACTGGCGATTTTTTTGACGCCGATACTCGCGACTGTACTGCTGCCCGATGCACGCAAAGCCCACGATGACGAAGGATTTATTGCGCGCGCATTTTCGCACTACGATGCCGTCGTGCGTGGAGCATTAGCTCGGCGTAAGCTCGTGTATATCGGTGCCGTCGCCATCTTGGTTGTGACTGCGATGATGCTCACTCGTCTGCCGAGCGAATTTCTGCCGACTCTCGACGAAGGCGAATTTGAAATCGCGTATCAGTTACCGGTGGGAACGTCGCTTGCGGCAAGCGACGCGGCGGCGATTACGATGGAACAAGTGATCAAACGCGATCCGGCTGTCGCTGCCGTCGGCCGGCAAACCGGCGTCGATACAAACGGTTTCTCGCCAACGCAGCCGCGCCAAGGAATCGTGCGCGTGACGTTAGTGCCGAGATCCCGGCGCGCTTCCTACGACGATATCGCCAATACATTGCGCAAAGAACTCGCCGTCGCCGTTCCGGGAGCGCAAGTGACGTTCCATCAGGTTCTCGAGGATCTCATCGACGATGTTTCCGGCGCTCCGGCGCCGATCGAGATTGTCGTTGCCGGGGATGATGAAGCCGTGCTGGCGCATGCTGCCGAACGCATCACTGCGGCCATTGCCAAGATCCCCGGTATTGCCGACGCACATTCCGGCGTCGTTGCCGACGATCCGTCAATTCGCGTTGCGCCGAACGCGATGGCATTGAGCCGCTTAGGTTTGAGCAATCGTGATCTGATGGATTCCCTCGCAGCGAGTACGCAAGGAACGGTGGCGGCACACGTGCCGGGTACGCAGGCACTTGTTGGCGTGCGTGTTGCCTATGCCGGTGCCGGGCACGGTTCGCACGCGAATCCCCAAATCAGTACGGCGGCTGGCGTTCTCCCGCTGACGGTCTTGGCGCGACTTTCACCGGCAAAACTCACGAATGATCTTGTCGACGAAAATGGCGCACGCATCGTGCTTGTTACGGCCAGTCTTGGCGGCGGAAATCTTTCGTCGGTCGTGGCTGCGTTGCAGAAGACGCTCCCTCGCCTCGGGCTTCCGCCCACGATCACGTACCGCATCGGTGGGGCCTACCATTTACAGCAGCAATCGTTTGCCGAGTTTGCGCGGGTGATCGCCCTGGCGGTCGTCTTGGTCTTTGTGGTGATGCTCGTGTCGTTCGGATCTCCCGTGCGCCCGCTCGTCATTTTAGTGACCATTCCTTTGGCACTTGTCGGTGTCGCGCTAGGGTTATTTGTCACGCATACGGCGTTAAATGTCTCCTCGATCATGGGGTTATTACTGCTCGTCGGAATCGTCGTGAAGAATGGAATCTTGCTGCTTGATGTGGCGCAGCGTCGGCTCGACGATGGCGACTCGGTGGAAGATGCACTCGTCATTGCCGGGAGGACGCGCTTGCGTCCAATCGTGATGACGGCTTTGGCCGCAATTGGCGGGCTCTTGCCGCTGGCGATCGGGATTGGCGAAGGTTCGGAGCTAGAACGCCCGCTGGCGATCGCCGTAATCGGTGGGCTGTCGACTGCGACGGTGTTTACCTTGATTGTCATTCCCGTATTGTTTGCCGGATTTGCCGGTAGAAAGGCTGGGCGCACGTGAAACGCTTTATGGTAGCGGCGCTTTTGGTTGTGTGTCTTGCCGCAACCCCGGCGACAACGCTTGATGCGCTCACACGCGCGGCGCTTGTGCATGCTCCCTCCGTTCGCGTTGCGCGCGCGGCCTTACAGGAACAACTCGCGGCCGCAGACGGCCGGAGTGCGCGCGGTCTTCCGGTACCGTTTTTCTCCTATTCAAGCGTGCCGCAATCTGGGCCGATGGGCACCATAGCACAAGTAACGCGCACCGTCGGTGCCACGGTTTCCGTAAGCGATGTGCTGGCACGAGGAATGGTCCTCGCTGCGCGCGATGCACGGATTGCGCAGGCGACTGCGACGCTTGCCGTCGCATTACGCGATGAGCGTCTGCGCATGATAACATTCTACGACGATGCGTTACGAGCGCAGGCGATCTATCATCTGCGTCGTGATATGGTTGCCGCGTGGCAGCGCGACGCGAAAGCGGCAGCCGTACGCGAGCGCTCCGGCGATGCACCGAAACTCGATGTCGTGCGCGCGGATGTGGCACTATCGGGAGCGCAAGCCGATGAAGCGGTCGCCTATGCCGACATGCAAAATGCCAACGATGCCCTGCAGGCGGAGACGAGTGTTCCTCTGCAAATGTTGGAAACGCTTGCAGTTCCGTCACTCCCGGCGATGCCGGTGCTGGCGACGCATCCATGCGATGCCCAAATTCTTGCCGCGCAAGCGGCGGTGCAAGCCGCAAAAGATGACGTTGCGCTCATTCGTGCGCAATTCGGACTTGCGATCGATGCAAACGTCGGCGTGTCGCGTGGCTTTGACGGCGGTCTTCCCGTCTCGGGGCCGAGCGTGACTCTTTCGCTGGCGGTGCCGCTGTCCGGCGTGACCGCGTCACGCCTACGCGTTGCCGCGGCAGCCGAAAATCTTGCGGCCGCACAGCTTGCGCAGGTTCTTTCTGACGCGGCGCTACGCCTTCGAGCCGCCGAGCAAACGGAACATTCCGCAAGGCGTGCCTTTCGAGCATCGCAACGTGCCGTCGTTTTGGCCCAGCGCGAATTACGCGCAGTACAGATCGGCTATTCGCATGGTGCAAGCTCCAGCTTAGAAATTGTCGATGCCCGTAAGACCGTGGCGCAAACGCGCATCGATCTCATTACCAGACTGTATACCCTTGCCCATGCCCGGCAAGTGGTCGCTCTTTTAGGAGGCTCCGCATGTACCGCTCCCTAGCGATCCTCGTGCTCGTCCTGACGGCATGTTCACATGCGGCTTCACCGCACAAGGCATCGGCGGGACCGACAGTCGCAATGATGGTCGCGCGGGAAGGGACGCTGCCGCGGTTGGTCCACGCGTATGGGCGCATCGGCGGAAGCGGTGGGCGCGTACAACTCGCTTTTGCTCTTGCGGGGACCTTACGCTCTCTTCGTGTGCATCCGGGAGATCATGTCGTCGCAGGCGCAACGATTGCGACCTTGGATGCGGCGACACAAATGGCGAATGTCGACGCGGCATCGGCGGACCTGGTGAGCGCTCGAGCTTCGCTTGCATCGGCGCGCGTAGATCGCACGAGCGCACAACTTTCCCTTGACGAGCGGGCGCTTGCGCGGGCACGAACCTTAGTGAGCGCCGGTGTTGCGGCGCGTAAAGATGTTGATGTCGCGAAAGCGCAACTCGCGGCCGATCACGCCGCCGCGGCATCGTATCGCGGGCAGGCCGCAGCAGCAGTTGGCGGAGTAGCCGGCGCTGCCGCGCGCGTTCGAGCAGCATCGGCGGAACTGTCGCGCACGAGCCTGCGTGCGCCATTTTCTGGCGTCGTCTCGCGCGTTTTCCTCTCGCCGGGCATGACGGTCGATCCGTCAACGCCGGTGGTAGCGATCGTTCGCGGTGATGCACGAGAGGCCAGCGTACAAGTTGCCGATGACGCCAATGATCCTCTGCGCGTCGGCGATCCCGTGACGCTGACGACCAGCGACGGGGCAACGAAACTGCGTGGGCGCATTTCCGGCATCGGCGGTGGCGTGGATGAAGTGACGCAACTGCGCACGGTGACGGTTGCGATCGTGCAAGGCCATGCGGCCGTGGGTACCGCCGTGGATGCAGAGATCGCAGTCGCCCAGGCCGATGGAGTGCTCCTAACGCGCGATGCCGTCGTGGAAGATCCGCAGAGCGGAGAACGCGTCGTTTTTGTTGCAAGCAAAGATGCGAAGGGCGCAACGGAATTCGTCGCGCGTCGCGTGCGCGTCTTGGCTGAGGATGGCAAGCACGTCGTCGTTGCCGGCGTGAAGCCGGGGGAGAAGATCGCGACGCGCGGGGCCTTCGCGCTCTTGGCGCCTCCCGATGGCGGCGATACCTAAGCGACGCTTTGCGTTTGGAAGCCCGATGTGAAGAGCGTGTCAATGTAGGTGAACAGCCTGGGATCGATGCGCGCTAGGCGATCGCGGCTGACGCGCGGCCAAGGGGAAGCCGCGTCGTTCACCTCGATGTAAGCACGTAATCCTTCGGCGAAATATTCATCGATGCCGGTGGCTGCGTAGGGGGTGACAAATTCGCGCGCCTCGGCAAAGAAGCGGCGAATCGCGGGATCGAGGCCGGAGCGATAGACGCCCAAGCCGAGCGCGCAATCGAGGGCATGCCCGAATTCATGTGCGACCGTCATTGGATTACGCGATCGCAAATACACGCTCCGTTCCTCGACCACAAAAAGCCCCGCCGGTGGAGCGGGCCAATCATCGACGCCGAGATGGAGCCGAGCAAGGGCCGGGGATGCCGAATCATAGCGTTGCGTTCGACGAAGCGGTAGCACGCGAATGTGCGCATCGATGGCAAAGCGAAGCGCCGCCTCTCCGTAGCGCGAAAGCGTCGTCGCAACGATCGCATTGCGACGCAGCGAAGTTTCCTGCGGAACGATCAAGCGACGCGCAAGAGAAAGAACGGATGAAGTCTCCATCCGTCCAATTTTGCCACCGTTGTATTACAGGCGTATGTCAGGGGCGTGCGGTAGGTCGCAGAGGCCGCGCTAATCGTAACGTCACACCCATCGGAAATTCGCGTTCGGCTCTTCTGTAAGGGCCGTCACAAGCGTGCGCGTGGTCGGGGTCTATTTGTCCGCCATGATCGCGAGCGTTGCTTTGGTTGCGGCCGCATTAGTTGCTTCCCAAGTTCCGCCTTGTGTCGTGAGTGGCATTTGTTGCAATGCGAGAATCGCGTCACGGGTTGGCGCCGAAATGCCTGGCCACAATTGCATGAGGTTTTCAGCTTCGTGGAAGCTCGCATTCATTTCTTGATCTTTAAAAACGGCCGCATTGTACGCGATTTGCGCCGCGAACATTCCCAAATAGATCGAACGCTTGCGTGCTATAGGTAAATTCGCCATCAGCGAATCATCCGATATATACTTAAGGAAAAGGGCATCGAGTATTTCGCGATTAGCTGGGAGTGGCTTTTTAAGGGCGGCTATCACGGGCGCCATCGTTATTCCGTCGTGCAATTTTGAATGGATGCCTTGCCATTTCGTAAGAATGACTGTGGCGAAGGCCCGGGTTTCGGGCCGCGAAAGGGCGATAGGATTAGTGATAAGTTCGATGAGCGTGCCGGTATAGACGCCGAGTTGTGCATCGGAAACCGCACCTTCGCCGAACGATATCAGTGGGTACGGCTGGACCGGGAAAAATACTTGAGAATGTCGTTGCAGGTTTTCGAGTTGCTCAAATGGACTGGTCGCCGGTTTCATCCATGATGCAACGGCCGTCGGTGCATCTGCTGAGTGTTTTTCGAGTTCGTCGGCTAGGCGCTGAACATAATCTGCTGTATGTTTTGCTTCCGGGAGGCTTGCAGCTATCGAAGCAATTCCGGCGTTATACCACCAGGTTACGGTCGGCGAAGTGTTCCAGCGGCCCTTGAGTGGAGAAATTGCGTTCCAAGTGGTTACCCGTAGCCCGACATCGCCCAAAGCAAACCATTTTGCCACAAATGAATCGGTTGCATCCGATCGCATCGATTGGAGAGTGGCAAGGTCCGCAACGCATCGTCCCCGCTCAAGAACGATGCCGCAGGTTCCCGGAGACATCACGATATCTTGAAGAAGCCGTTCGTAGGCTTGGCCTTGTTCGAACGCGTTGCTCGCGGCAACCGATGGCGTTACGTTCGTCTCACCTGCGTTAGCGAGCGTCGGAGTGAAAACGCAGAATGCTGCGACGAGCAAAAGAGAAATAAGAGTCCGCATAATCGAGTCCCAGTCTGGAATGCTTTTCCCCGAAATTCGGTGCGAAAGTGCCCCGGCCTCCCGAAATCATGGGTTCGAATCTATCACGTTCCATGCGCGCGGGGATGGAGCGTGAAGCCGGTTCGCGGTGGGGCGAGGCTCGATGGGATGACGGTGATGCGAATGGCCGCAGATGAATGCGCATCGCGGGCGGTGATGCGATGGATGCCGGGTTTGAGTTGCCATTCGAGTGCTCCGTTTGCTTGCGACGCAACGGCTTTGCCATCGATGCTCCATTGCGGCGGTGTTGCATACCCGGTTGCGCGTAATTGAATCGCTTGCCGCGCACTCGTCGCCGCGAACAATGCGAAGCGTGCTCCATCGTGCGGCCACGTGATGGAAATGCCATGCGGGGCGTGCGCGATCCGTTGATTCGGTGTCATCCACTCCAGCGTTCCGTCGTTTGAACGCAGCGCGTACCCCGGCGGTGTCGGAAAATGCGGCGGGTCGGGATGGCCTTCATAAAGATGCAACATGATGCGATTCCACAACGGCCCCGCCCCGCTCACGCCGGAGACGCGCTGCATCGCACTTCCGTCGAAATTGCCCGCCCACACCGCAACCGTGTAATCGCGCGTGAATCCGACCGTCCACGTGTCGCGATAGCCGGAGGAGGTCCCCGTCTTGACCGCCGCCGGATACGGCATTTCCAAGACCGATTTGCGACCGAACGATGCCGAGCGCGCAATCGGATCTGCGAGCATCGAGGTGATGATGCGCCACATCGCGACGGAGCCGACATGCTTGCGGAGAGTGCCTCGCTGCCCGGCAATGGCGTGAAGATGGGGAATGTCACCGTCACGTTCGATCGTGGCATACGCGCGCGCAAGCTCCCAAAGTTGCACTTCACCGGCTCCTAATACTAACCCCAATCCATAGGTGCGCGCCGTGTGCGTTAAATGCCGAAAACCGAGTGCGTGCAAGCGTGTGAGAAAAGCATCGACACCGACACGCGCAAGCACATGCACGGCCGGAACATTAAGCGAATTCGCCAATGCATAGCGCACGCTCACCGGTCCGGAAAAAAGACGACTATAATCCTGCGGTTGGTAGGTTTGGCCATTGGCGAGTGCGTAGGTTGATTGCGTATCATCGAGGATCGTCGTCGTTGTAATGGCGTGACGCTCCAACGCAAGTTCATATGCGAATGGTTTGAGTGCGGATCCCGGTTGGCGTAAGGCACGCACGCCGTCGTTGGCGCCGAGAACGGCATCATCGAAATATCCGGGTGAGCCGACGTACGCGCGGACCGCACCGGTGCGATTTTCGACGACGAGCACCGCGGCATCTTGCACATTGCGCTTTCGTAAGGCACCGAGCACATCGACAACTTGCGCTTGAACGAAGCGTTGCAACGAGCGATCTAAGGTTGTGCGTATTCGGGTGGTCTGTGGAGCTGCGCTGCGATACAACGCAAACAGCAGGTGCGCGGCATCGAGATCGCGCTGCGCCAACGGTTGCAACGTGAGCGTTTCGGCGAGTGCGCGGCGTGCGTCGAGTGCATCGATCATGCCATCGGCTTGCATGCGCTCTAAAACATAGCGCATACGCGCGCGAATTGCCGCCGCGTGATCGCCGTACGGATCCAAACGCACGGGATCATTCGGAATTGCGGCGAGGTAGGCTGCGTGGGCGAGATCGAGATCTTTTGCCGGAGTTCCAAAATACGTGTGTGCTGCGGCTTGTACACCGTAGATATTGCCACCCATCGGTACGGCATTGATATACGCACGCAAAATGCTCCGCTTGGAATTTTTCGCTTCGATGCGATAGGCGTCGAAGGTTTCCGCAAGTTTGCCGCGGAGCGTTGACGGCGCGTGATCGATGGAGCGGGCGACTTGCATGGTAATCGTCGATGCGCCGCTTCGCGGTTGCCCGAAGAAGATATCTTCGCGTGCGGCCCGGAGGACCGAGAGCCAGTCTACTGCGCCGTGAAAGAAAAAGCGGGCATCTTCCGCGGCGAGAATCGCTTGAAGAAAGCTGGGGGAGACGTCACGGAGCCGCACCTGCATGGTGTGCCGAGCGTCGGCTGAGGTCACCGTCCCGAGCGGCGCTCCGTAGCGATCGGTAAACGCAATCGCTCCACGAGGCTGACTAATCGTCGAAAGCGGGATTCCGCCAAGCCAGAAGGCGGCGGGGAAAAGAAGACATGCACCGGAGAGCAAGACGGGGATGAATCGCCGCACCGTGCGCGTATTAGGTAGACTATGCAACACCTCCGCCTTACGCCGATTGTGCTTTTTGCACTACTCATGGTGGCCTGCGGAGGAAACGCGCACCCGCGTCTCGCTCCGGTCGCCGCGCTGCCGAAGCCGACGCTGCCGAGCTGGATAGCGAGCGTCTCGCCGATTGGCAAGGCGGAAAGCCTTACCCAAATACGGTTGATTTTTGCCAAAGATATCGCGCCGCTCTCTGCCGTTGCCGATGCGACGCAAACCGAGTTTCTTTCGCATCTTTCACTTGAACCGAAGCTCCCTGGGCAATTCGTGTTGCTCACGCCGCGCATGATCGGATTTATTCCGCAGCGCGCACTCCCGGCGGCCACGCGTGTCCGAGTGACGCTCTCTGCCGGTGCCAAGGATCTGGCCGGTGATACCCTTGCCACGGATCTGCGATGGACCTTCCACACGGCACGCATTGCGTTCACCGATCTGCCGAAGGCAACGCCCGCACCGAATAGCGGCGATACGTCGACTCCCTCACCGTTGCATCCGAGTATTACCATCACGGCGAGTAGTGCCGTCGATCGTGCTTCCCTCGCCGCTAACGCCGTACTGATTGCCAGCGGGAGCAACGAACGCATCGGACTTCGCGTGCAGCCGCCGAAAGCAACGCCCGCACCGAACGCGAGTCAAACGTTCGATGCTTCGACGCGTACCTACACGTATACGCTTGATCCCGTGCGCGATTTAGCGCGTGCCACCACCTATATCTTGCGCATCGATCCCGGCGTATTGCCGCGCGATGGCAATATCGCGACCACGACGGTCGCTTCGGGTTCGTTGCGGACATTCGGGCCGTTGGCGATTGCGCCGACTCCGTCGCCTGCATCGGCGAACAGCTTTAGTTCACGCTTTGTCGGCGGCGATCCGGGCCTTGCCTTTACGACTCCAATCGATCCGAAATCCGTAAAAAATGGCGTAACGATCAGCCCGAGTATTGCCGCTGCCAATCCCGTCGTCGTTGCCGACGATCCGACGCAGCTTTCGATCAATCCGTATCTGCTTTCCCCGAATTCGACGTACACGGTAACGGTGACGCCGGCGTTGCGCGATATTTTCGGTCAACATTTCGATCGGCCCGTGACACAAACGATCCATACGGGCGTTTTCACGCCGGGAATCTGGGCGCCGACGAGTTCGGCGATTTTCCCCAGCGATTTTTCCGTCGGTCTCAATA
This sequence comes from bacterium, assembly GCA_021778415.1. Classification (GTDB taxonomy): domain Bacteria; phylum Vulcanimicrobiota; class Vulcanimicrobiia; order Vulcanimicrobiales; family Vulcanimicrobiaceae; genus JAJYCL01. Next base: position 114,382 of record JAJYCL010000005.1, read on the forward strand.
TTTATGCAACGAATTTGGCCGGAAATGCCTATCATGCTGCCTATGTTCCGGTGAGCGAAGCAAGCATGC
>JAJYCL010000031.1 GCA_021778415.1 bacterium
CCTCAGGGTGACAAGGCTTGCATCTGTCATGCTGAGGAGCACGCGCAGCGTGCGTCTCGAAGCATAAGCCCTTCGAGACGCGCACTGCGTGCGCTCCTCAGGGTAACAACCCCCTGTCATGCTGAGGAGCGATGCGCAGCATCGCGTCTCGAAGCATCATCACAACGGAGCACGCGAAGCGTGCAACATTCCCAAGCGCCCCTTCGAGACGCGCACTTTGTGCGCTCCTCAGGGTGACAGGGTTTGCATCGCGTTCCGCCCTTCGAGACGCGCACTTTGTGCGCTCCTCAGGGTGACAGCGCTTGTATCTGTCAGGCCTTCGTGGGCGTTTGCCAGCGGGCGAAGAGGGTGTTGGGAATTGCGAACTGATCGAGAACTTTGCCGACCGTGTGCGCGATGATATCGTCAACGGATTGCGGGTGCGCGTACATCGCAGGGATCGGTGGAAGAATTGTGGCTCCGTACTCGGCAAGATTCGTCAGTAAACGCAAGTGACCGAGATGCAGCGGGGTTTCGCGCACCACCAAAACTAACCGTCGCTTCTCTTTTAAGCAGACATCGGCTGCACGCACTAATAAATTATCGTTGTAAGAATTCGCAATGCCCGATGCACTTTTCATCGAACATGGAATGACCACCATGCCGTCGGTCACAAACGAGCCGCTGGATATTGACGCAGCAAGATCATCATCGCGATGCACCACGTCCGCTAAGGCGTGAAAATCGGCCAGCGAATATGCCGTCTCCAACGCCAGCGTCCGTTCGGCGGCTTTTGAAAGAACGAGATGAACTTCAACTCCGCCAACCGCGCGCAGCGCCTGCAGTGCCGTATACCCATAGGCACTTCCACTCGCTCCGCTGATGCCGACAATAATCCTTCGCATACCCTTGTTAGACTCGCACGAGGTGCGTCGCGTTGCAACCCCTAACGTGCGTACCCCAACTGATGAGCCAGGAATCTTTCAGACTCGCCGACCCCGTGCAGCCCGAAGTACCCACATCCGTGCGGACGCCGAGGCGGGCACTCTCAGCGTCGTCGCTCAATGCCTACGCCACCTGCGAGCGCAAATGGTATTTCCGCTACGTTTGCAACGTCGTCGACGACCCGGGATCGTCCGCTGCGTCCTATGGAACGGCCTTTCACGAAGCCCTCGAGGCCTTCCATAAAGTATACATGCGCCCCAACCCGGCGGAGGAAACGGCGATGCGACGCGATCTCGCCGCCCAACTCGACCGCGTCTTTGCCGATCCGGACGCGAAGTTCTCACACGCCGTTGAACGCGAATTACAGCGCCGCCGCGCCATCCGCACGGCAGAACGCTATATCGATTGGCTCCTCGCGGAAGCTCGGTTGCACCCTTTTACCGTCGTTGGCTGCGAGGCCCATGCTCCGCTTGCAATCGACGGGTACGACTTCACGGGATATATCGATCGCATCGATCGCGACGACACAACAGGTGATGTCACGATCTACGACTATAAGACCGGCTCGATTGCAGAAAGTGCAAAGGAATATCTTACGGATGTGCGAGCCGGAACGGAATTTCAACTGCCATTCTATTATTATGCACGATCGCAATCCGGCGAGAAGGTTGTTCGCCTTTCGCTCATTCCTCTCAAAGACTCGCTCACGCCGGTGCGTCCCGTTGCCATTGAGATCACACCATTGGTGGAAAAAGATCTCGACAAGGCACGAACACGAATGGGCAAACTCGCAGCGACGCTGATAGAAGGGTCCCAAGACGTGTACCGCGTCGCCACCGATCCCGACGCCTGCACGTATTGCGCCTATACGCTCTCGTGCCGCAATCGCCCAGTTCCGGCCGATGAGAAATTCGGACGTTGAGCGCGCACGTTTTTGGCGGCCCTGCAGGGTCGGGCAAATCCGCCCAACTTCGGCAACGTGTTTCCGAACTCGTCGATGCGAACGGTACCGACGCAGTGCACATACTTTGCCCCCCAATCGATCGCCTCGCTTGCGCGATGCTGGCTCGTCTTTCGATTCCCGAATCGGCCTACGAAATCATCGATGATGCTCATGCCTTTGAAGTCCTCACCTTCGCAGCACAACCGCTCTTCGATCTGCAGTGGGAAGAATTTTCTCACGGGTTAGATCCGGAAGTATCCGGGCTTCGCTCGCCGGATCGCTTTTTGATGCAAGCGTATTCCCTTTTTGGAAAACTCCAGGGCGCACTCATTGCACCGACGGCATTTCTTGATGCGTGTCTTCGAGGAGCGACGGCGTTCTATGGAAGCCCTCATAATTTAGCACATCCGAAGCTCTTATTGGACACGCCGGAAAAATACCGCTCCAGTTTAGCGGTCGATGAAAACGAACTCACACGCCAACACAAACACGAAGTGGCACTCGCGCGCATTCTCGCCAAACTCTATGAAGAGTACCTTGCCGAGTTCGAAGCGCAAGCGCAAATACCATCGTCCGGTGCTCTTTTCGCACTCGTCCAACATCTACGCGCGAATCCCGCCGATACGGCGACCTCGCTTGGGCCGCTACGCGCACTCGCCGTCGACGACGTCCATAACTGTACGCTTGCCGAAATCAGCTTACTTCGTCTCCTCGCCGATGAACCGACGTTTACGCTCATTGTCGCCGGCGACGGCGATTCTGCCATCGCACGCTTTCGCGGTGCGCGCCCCGATCTTGCACTCGCCATAAGCAAGGATCTCACGTCACTCTCCCAGCGATTTCGTCGTCCCAGTAGCCTGCAAGTTGCCAGAGCTGCTACGCAGGAAGCAGAAGCCGAACTCGTTGCACGTTGGATCGAGAAGCAGGCATCGACAGGGATACCGCTGCATGAGATTGCGATTATTCTTCGCAGCATGGAGCGAGCCGAACTCTACGAACGCGCACTCCTCGCTCGCGACATCCCTGCACAAAGCCTCGGCGCATGCAACCCGTTCGCTCATCGCGATGCGCTCGATGCGTTAGCACCACTTTTTTTTGCAGTGCGACCGGAACGTAGCGATTGGCTGCTCCGACTCCTCACTTCGCCGGCGGTTGCGCTCTCCGACGCGACGCTGGCGACACTGTGCGGTGTACCGCAGGCGCAGATTGAATTGCTCGCGTCGCCAAACACGCCATCCACCCGAGACCCGCTGCGCCTTGAACGTCTGATGCGCAACGTCCTCGACGGAGATCGAGATGGAGAGCTTTCATCGGTTGCAGCGCAACGATTGGCACGGCTTCGCGGGATGCGTACATCCTGGCTTGCCTCAGCGAATAGCGTTGATACACTCGTGACAACGATTTGGGCCGATGCACTTGCCTCAAAAACGTCTGCCGCTCGCGACACGCAACAGATCGTGCTCAAGAACCTTTTCTCGCACCTGAAGCGCTTCATCGAGACGCAACCCGATGCGCAGCTTGCCGATTATCTCGATGAAGTCCAACGCTTACTCGACGATCCCTTTACGCGAAACGAGAAAACCGCGGAACACGGAGTTCTCTGCATCCGTTCGCTCGATTCCATTGCGGGATTGGAATTTTCAGCCGTGGCTATTCCGAACGCGCGCGCCGGATCGTTTCCACGATGGTATGTTCCCGATGCCTTTCTTTTTAGTCCGCAAGCGGGAATAATCGCCAGAGATAACGTCGGCGACGCGCGAGCCTCGCGCACGGCAAAAATCACGCACTATCTTGCAAAGAACGGCACGCGGCAGCGCTACAATGAACAGGAACGCATGGCCTTTGAGTACGCTCTCTCGCGAGCCACGCAAGCCATTCTCGTCACCGCATCGGGACGCCCGACGATGGGGCGCACGGCTCCGGAGTTCTGCGAAGAGTTTCGCATGCGACCCGGCGTAACGGAGTTTCGCGCATGAGTTTTGAACTGCGCGAACTTTCTTGCGATGAGTACGCAGAACGCGTTCTCCCACTGACGCACAGCCTATGGGCGGGAACGCGAGATGTTGTGCATTACATCGACGATAATCTCGCCCTCGCCAATACGACCTGGGGGAAAAAGCACTTCCGCACCTGGGGTCTCTTCAACGGCGACGAACTCGTCGCTTCGCATAAGACCTATGCGCGCGAGGTACTGCACGAAGATCGACACTTAAGCGCCATCGGGATCGGTGCCGTGTTTACACCGCCGGAATTTCGCGGGCGGGGATATGCAAGCAGTATGCTGGCCAGAAGTTTGGACGAGTGCAAGCGCCGAGGGGATGACGCGATGTTTCTCTTCTCGGATATCGCTCCCGTATTCTATGAGAGCATCGGCTTCGTTGCCCTGGCGTCGCGAGCGATCACCATTCGCGCAGATAACGTCGTTCCGGCGCGCATCCCCGTCCGCAGCATTGAAAATTCCGATGCGACCGCCATTCGCGCGTGTTTTACGGCCGCTGATGTCTCACGCTCGTCGCGATTTCTACGCTCACCGGCCTGGTGGCAGTGGGCTCAAACCCGACTCGATCAGGGAAGCGAACATCCTCGAGGGGCGGTTGTCGGCCTGATGATCGGAACGTCGGAAAAAGTGGACGGCTATGTGATCGGCGTGCGCATGCCAAGTCGCGACGCGTTCATTCTCGATGAATGCGGCCTTGCCGATCCCTCGGCATCGGAAATTCTTGCCACCCTCTTACGCAGTGCAGCCGGTGATTTACATCGCATTACCGGATGGCTTCCGCCGAACCCCCTGCGATCACTTTTGCCACGCGGTTCGGTGCATCGACGCCGAAGCGCGACGTTGATGATCGCGCCGGTTTCGCGCGCCGGAAAAACGTGGGTCAAAGAACTCGAATTGCGTGATTCAGGTGATCCCGTTTGGGCGCTCGATCATGTCTGAGAATGACAATTGTGCCGGCTGCTCCTCAATAAAATTCGCGACGCGCGTTCCTAAAAGGCGAACAGCCGCGTCACCATGATCGCTTCGTCGCAAACACCAACGAGCTGCGGCATAAATGCGCCGGGCGTCGGCCACGGGCTCGCGCAGACTCACTTGACGCCCGCGTACGGTAAAATCCGCAAGTTTAAGTTTTACTCCCACCGTCCCGGCCCAAAGATGTTCTCGTTCGAGCGTTTGCGCAAGTTCTTCGGCCTGTAGACGCAACGTCCGAAGCAGTACTCGCTCGTTATCGACATCATACTCGAAGGTTTCTTCCGTCGAAATCGATTTCGTTTCACGTTCCGGCTGAACTTGACGCTCATCGATGCCACGCGCGAGGTTTGCGAAAAACGATGCCGAGGAGCCGAGCAAAACATCCGCCGTATGCGGATCGAGTCGCGCAAGATCACCGATGGTGAGTATAGCCGCCTGCTCGAGCCGAGCTTTGGTTTTTGGCCCAATTCCCCACAGTTGCCCCACGGATAACGGCGCGAGGAACTCTGCTTCCTCACCGGGCGGCACGCAACATATGCCGTTGGGTTTATTCATTTCCGATGCGATTTTTGCGACGACTTTACTGCTGCCCACACCGGCACTCGCCGTTAATCGCGTCTGTTGGGCAATGAGATCGCGAAGTCGATTTGTGTAAATGCACGCATCCACATACGGCATCTCTCCGAGATCGATAAACGCTTCGTCAAGAGAGAGGCCCTCAACGGGGTAGCCGTCCGCTCGCAAAATCGCAAATACCTGTGCCGATAGCGTTTTGTACCGCGCCATTTCCGGCGGCACGACGATGAGTTGCGGGCAAAGTTCCAGAGCTCGATACAATGGTATTGCCGAGCGAATTTTAAAGGGGCGGGCTTCGTATGATGCGGTGAGCACAACGCTTCGCCGGCCAGAAAACGCTACGACAAGCGGTTTTCCCCGTAATTCGGGATGATCGAGCAGGGCAACCGATGCATAAAACGCATCGAGATCGAGGTGCGCAATCAACTCAAAGCGCGCAGCGTCGCCATATTCCGAGCGTCGTCCGCTTCGTCTCCGGGAGTCTCAAGGATTGCCGTTTTGTGTTTGAGATCGGAGCGGTGAAGCAGATAAGCAAACGCCTCGCGGCCGATATTGCCTTCGCCGATATGCCAATGCCGATCCTTATTGCCGCCAAGCGGAATCTGCGTATCGTTAAAGTGAAACATCACGATGCGATCTATCCCGAGTTTTTCTGCGGCTTCATCGATAAATGCCTTGGGATCGGCATGCAAATCGTACCCGGCGGCCCACGCGTGCGCGGTATCCAAGCAGATCCCCAATTGCGGATGATCGACGGCTTTTACAAACTGCGCAAGCTCATCGAGTGTGCCACCGGCTAATGCACCGGCTCCGGCCGAATTTTCCAGCACGAGAGTCACGCCGGGGCGAATCGATGCTACTACTGCGCTTAGCGCACGCACGATTGCCGTAAAGCCTTCCTTACGATCTCGTTTTCCGTACGAACCCAAGTGCGTATTGACATAATCGATGCCGCCAACGGCAGCGGTCTCGAGGTCGTGGGCCAGTAAACGCTGCGACCCCTGCGAGATTCGTTCTTCTTCACTTGCCAAGTTAATAAGATACGGCGTGTGGATTACGCAGCGCTGGATACCGGCAGCCTTGCGCAGTTCTGCGAACGCACGTTGAGCCGGTTCGTTAATAGGGGAAACACGATAGGTGCGCGGGTTCGAGGAAAATATCTGAATCGCCGTGCAACCGAGATGTTGTGCATACGAAACGGCATGTTCGTATCCATCTCCGACGGCAACATGCACGCCGATGTTCACGATTTAGGGCGATTCCCCGTATACATGTACACTAGGTAGGCAAGACTCAAATAGGGATTCCCATCGCCGAAGCGCGCGCTGAGGCGCTTTTGCAAGCGCTTTTCATAGGATTTCGTATCACCATTGCAGGCCTCCGAAATTTCCGGACGTGCGATTTGCTCGGCGACAATATCGGAAATCCGTTGCGTGCGCCGCCAGGGAATCACGCGAAGCGTTTGATTCTCCAGTGACGGGGCGGCATAAAATTCGCGAAATCCACGGACAAGACCCGATGAAATCCAGGTAAAACCGCTCTCTTTCGCAGCAGCGATACATTCATCGCTTACCGGATCTTCACTCATTTGATTACGCCACCAGGCGGCAAAAATTCCGCCCGGTACGAGTAGGCGCGCCGCCTCTTCGATACAACGTGAACCATCGTATCGATGAAGCGCGTCACCGGAAATGGCGACATCGAAACTTTCGGCTTGCAGTCCCGTCCGTTCGGGCGATGCTTCCTTCCAGGTCGCGCTCGGATACTCGGTCTTCGCCCGAGCGAGCAGCGTGGAGTTATCATCGATGCCGGTTACGGAGAAGCCGTTGGCAATGAGTGGTTCGCTGGTCCTGCCGATACCGCAGCCGAAGTCCACGATCCGCGCATGCTCGCGCAGTCCAAGATCGACCAATCGATCGTAAATCTCAGCGGGGTATACCGGTGCTACGAGTTCCGTCATGCCAAAACTTCCACGTCGACTTCCTCGGGAGTATTGAGGGGTAACGGCTGCTCGGCGACAAGCAAATCAAGCTCGAGGGGCTGTCCTGGTTCAAGTTCCAGTTCCGGAAGATCGGCAAGCGATCGAAGGCCGAATGATTCTAAGAACAATGGCGTGGTGCCATATTGCATCGGGCGCCCGATGACATCCTTACGGCCGGACTCGGCAATAAGATTGCGCTCCAATAATGTACTGACAACACTATCGGAATTGACTCCGCGAATCGATTCGATTTCGCCCTTGGTGACCGGTTGCATATGAGCGATAATCGCCAATGTCTCCAAAGCAGGCGTGGACAGCGTCGATTTCGGTGGCAAGAGGTACGCTTCGACGGCATCGCGAGCAATCGCCGATGTTGCAAAGCGGTAGCCGCCGGCGACTTCCCGTAGCACGATTCCGCGATCTGCATACAGTGCTTCTATCGACTGCAACGCAACGGCAACGTCGGCTTCATCCGCGCGAGCGAGCTTGGCGAGCTGTTTTATCGAGAGCGGTTCGCTTGCGACGAAAAGTAATGCCTCGAGCACATACGTCAAATCGATTTCAGGTGTGGGTTCGGGTTGCTCGGTCACTGGGAAACCTCGTGAGAAATTGTGGCTGGAACGATGCGAATATCATCGAACGCATCGACTTGTTCGACATCGACGCGACGACGGCGAATTAACTCAAGCACTGCAAGGAAGGTTACGACGATCACCTCTCGGGTCATGCCGAGTTCATGGCAAAGTTCCGAGAACAGGGCCTCCCCGCGTTCGCGTACACGTTTGGCCACGTAATCCATTTGGGCGATCAGGGTAATACGCTCGCGCACAATCGTGCGTTTTTCGGGACGTGCTTGACGCAGCATCGCTAAGAATGCACGCTTGAGGCGTTCGGGATCGACGCGATAGCGCTGGATGAGATCTCCGAGCGGATCCCCGGAATCCCGATAGTAGAATCCGGAGGCTTCGCTCTGCTTCGTGCGGAGTTGATCGCCAATTTCGCGATATTTCGAATACGCGATGAGCCGCTTACGAAGTCGCTCTTCAACTTGTTCGGGCGTCTCGGCATCCTCATCCATAAACTCTTGCGGAATGGGCGGCAAGAGCGCCTTGGATTTTAGGAAGAGCAACGTTGCGGCGATCACCAAATATTCGGCGGCCACTTCAACGTTGAGATCTTCCATCATCGAAACGTACGCCAGATACTGCGCGGCCATACTCGCGAGCGGAACGGTGGCGATATCGAGTTGATGATCTTTCACGAGCGACAGCAGCAAATCCAGCGGTCCGTCAAAGACGTCCAAACGCACGAGACAAGCGCTATCATCCACCGTCGCCGTGGACGACGCGGAAAGTTCCAGGGTTTCCGTGCTCAAGATATTTGCTGCCGCTCCGCGACGGTAATAACTGCCGGACGATCGCCAAGCGCATCGGGATGCGCATCAAGATAGTCTAGCGCCATATCGACCAAGCGCTTTTCGTTGACGTATTTGAGCGCACGACGAGCCGCTCCGATCTCGAACCAGGCCGCCTCATCAACTTCATAATCGTGATTCGACGTTTGCCCAGAAAGATAGCGCATGAGGAAAAACGTGACCGTTTTCTTGTGCTTGGCTTTACCGGTATAAAACCAGTAGGCAATCTCGTTGAGGCGCACGAGAATCTCGCCCCAGCATCCGGTCTCCTCACGAACTTCTCGAATCGCCGCCTGCTCGTTCGATTCTCGCGCCTCGAGATGCCCTTTTGGCAATGTCCAGGTTCGTGGAGTGCCGCGACCGATGAGCAATGCTTCAAGACCGGCTTCGCGCGTACGCAAGACCAGCCCACCTGCAGAGACCTCATACTTGATGCGCATAGTGTCCACCCATCCGGAGGTGCGAAGGGGGCGCTCGCGCGCCCCTTTGTTCCCCTCATTATAGCCCGAAGGCCCAAGAGGGACCTACCGAAAGGGTAGCCCTTTTTTGGGCTTTTTGCGGCTCCTAGGCGGTCGCCGGCTGGCGCCAGCGGAGATCCGGCTGGCGGGCCGCCCGCGTCTCGTCGATTCGACCAACAACCGTGTTGACCGGGGAGTCGAGAATCGCTTGCGGATCGGATTTCGCCGTCGTGATGATCTCGCGCATCGTCTCGATGAAGGCATCGAGCGTCTCTTTGGATTCCGTCTCCGTCGGTTCGATCATCAGGCACTCGGGCACAATGAGCGGGAAGTAGATGGTTGGCGCCATGTAGCCGCGATCGAGCAGGGCCTTGGCGATATCCAGAGCGCGAACGCCGGTCTCCGATTTCAGCTTTTGCGCCGAGGCCACAAATTCGTGACGACACACCTCCGGGTACGGAGTGTCTAAAAATTCTGCGACCTTGACGCGGATGTAATTGGCATTAAGAACGGCCAATTGCGATACCTTAGCGAGCCCTTCGGCTCCATTTGCATAGATATACGCCAGAGCTCGAACCGAGTGCGCAAAATTCGACCAGAATGAACGCATCGGCCCAATCGATTTCGGACGATCGAAATCCAAGGTGAAGGTCATATGGTCGCTAGGCGCAGTTGGACCATGTGCAACCCCGTTCGTTTTCGGCGTCGCACGAACGACGGGCGTAGGAAGATACTCGACAAGATGCGCGGCAACACCGACCGGGCCGTGGCCTGCCCCACCACCACCGTGCGGAATAGTAAAGGTCTTGTGGAGATTGAGGTGCATCAAATCAAAGCCCATATCGCCCGGACGCACGTTGCCCATGATGGCGTTAGCGTTAGCTCCATCGTAATACATCAACCCGCCGGCTTCATGAACTGCCGCGGCGATTTCCGCGATATGATCTTCGAATAAGCCCAACGTATTGGGATTCGTCATCATACAGACCGCCGTATCATCGCCGACGACGCGCTTGATTTCATCGACGCTGACGCGACCGCGCGCATCCGACGGCAATGATATCACCGTAAAGCCGCACATCGCTGCCGAAGCCGGATTCGTTCCATGCGCGGTATCGGGAACGATGACTTTCGTGCGTTTCACCTCGCCGCGATCGGCGAAATACCGCTTGGCGATGAGCAATGCCGTGAGCTCGGCCTGCGCTCCGGCAGAGGGATTCAAGCTGAATGCGGCCATCCCAAAAAGTGACGCGAGCGATCGCTCCAACTCGTAATGCACCTGCAGTGCGCCCTGCGCCAACGAATCGTCGGTATAGGGATGCAGATCGCGAAAACCGGGAAGATTCGCCATCGCATCGTTAATGCGAGGATTATACTTCATCGTGCACGAGCCGAGCGGATAGAACCCCAGGTCGATGCCAAACGTCCGATTCGAAAGTTTCGTAAAATGACGCACGACATCGAGTTCGCTATTATCCGGCAATGCTAGATCATCGCGAAGTAACGACGACGGAACGAAGGTATCGTGAGATTGGCCATGTTCGACATAATGATTGGCACGACCGGACTGCCCGGTTTCGAAGATCAATGGAATCGGCTCGTTATACGTGGACGTAGGCATGAACCACCTCGGAAAGTGCATCGGCGAGTGCCGTAATCTGTGCGCTGGTCGTCAACTCGGTTGCCGTCATCAAGATGCAATTGCGATGTTCGGGATAGAAGCGACCGAGATCGACCCCACCGAGAATGTTGTGTTTGCGAAGGGCTTCCAACACTTCTCCTGCCGGGCGACCAACGTCGACGACAACCTCATTAAAGAACGGCGCATCATACGTCAGCTTCACGCCGTCGATCGACGAAACGGCCGTCGCGAGTTCGCGAGATCGCTGGAGATTGAGTGCCGCGACATCGTAAAGGCCGGTTTTCCCCATGAATGCCAACCACATCGTGGCGATTAACGCGCAATGTGCTTGATTCGTGCAGATATTCGACGTCGCTTTTTCACGACGAATATGTTGTTCGCGCGCCTGCAGTGTCAGCGTATACGCTTGCTTGCCATGCTTATCTAACGTCTTCCCGACCAAACGACCGGGAATACGACGCATATGTTCTTGCGTCGCCGCGATGAAACCGACATACGGACCGCCATACGCAACGGCGACACCAAATGATTGCGCTTCCCCGACGACGATTTGCGCACCCCATGCGCTCGGCGGACGCAACGCGCCCATTGCAACCGCCTCGGCAATCACGGCAATCGGAACTGTTCCCGATTCGGTGACAGCCGCAAGAGAAGCCGCATCAAGCTCCTCAATGACGCCGAAGAAATTCGGGGTCTGCAAGGCGACGGCCGCATAGCTCTTATCGGCAAGGCGAGCCACAAGATCGGAACAATCGGTGCGACCGTCGGCCAGCATCGGCAATTCATCGATTGCGACATCGAGACCATCGCAATAGGTTTTCAACACGGCGCGATAATTCGGGTGAATCGCATGCGATATCAAAAGACGCTTGCGTCCGGTCGCATTGATCGCCATGATCGCGCCTTCGGCCAACGCCGTAGCACCATCATAGACGGATGCATTCGCGATCTCCATGCCGGTTAGCAAGCAAATATACGACTGCCACTCATAGATGGCTTGCAGATAACCCTGCGAGACTTCGGCTTGATACGGCGTATACGCAGTGAGAAATTCACCGCGCATTGCGAGCGTTCCAATCGCCGGCGGAATGTAGTGATGATACGAGCCCGCACCGAGGAATGAGGAATACTCGATGCCTGCGTTCTTTCGCGCAAAGTGATCGAAGCGTCGGGCAATCTGATATTCGGGAAGCGCTGGAACGAGATCGAGCGTTGCTTTGAGCGCGACGGCTTCGGGTACGCGCAAAAGCTCTTCGAGCGATGCGACGCCGACTGCCGAGAGCATCTCGGCAATATCGGCATCCGTGTGCGGGGTATACATCGTCTTACTCCGCGGTCAGTTTTTCATAGGCGGCGGCATCGAGGAGATTCGCCGTCTGGGATGCGTCGGTGACTTTCACTTTAAAGAGCCAGCCTTCGCCGAAAGCATCGCGATTCACCGCGGCCGGATCGGCGTCCAGATGTGTGTTGATTTCGGTAACTTCGCCGCCGATCGGCGTATACAGATCCGAAACGGCCTTGACCGATTCAATGACGCCGACGTTGCCGAACTGCGTGACGGTGGCGCCGACTTTCGGAAGCTCCACATACACGATATCTCCGAGTGAATCTTGGGCGTAGGTCGTAATGCCGATGGTCGCGGTATCACCTTCGAGCTTCACCCATTCATGTTCTTTACTAAACTGCAATCCGGTGGGTAGAGTCACTACAATCTCCTTTTAGACGTGAGTTAGGCGCGTTTATAGAATGGAAGCGCAACAACCGTTGCGCCGTGAAGCGTACCTCGCACCTCAACCTGGAGGCGCGTTCCGAGGGTTGCGGCCGATTTCTCGACCAACGCCGTGGCAATGTTGATGTTTCCAAGAGCCGGAGCCATCGAACCGCTGCGAATTTCGCCGACGCGTTCGCCGCTTGCGAACACTGCGTAGCCTTCTCGCGCCGGAACTTTTCCGTCCATTTTCAAGCCCACGATGCGCGCATAGGTATCGCTTTCAACTTGCGCAGCAAGAACGTCGCGCCCGATAAATGCCGGCTTGGAAAGTTTGAGCGCCCAACTTTGTCCCGCTTGCACCGGACCGATTTCAGCGGTGAGCTCGTGCCCGTAGAGCGGCATACCCGCTTCCAAACGCAAGACATCACGCGCACCGAGGCCGCAAGGAATGAGGCCTTCTTGCCCGTGTGCTGCAAGCAGCGTGTTCCAAATTTTTGTTGCCTGCTCGCCATCGACAAAGAGTTCGAAACCATCTTCGCCGGTATATCCCGTCCGAGCAATAAGCGCCGGAACGCCATCGACCTTCGCGCGCGCGCAAAAATAATATTTCATCGCAGCGAGATCGATATCGACGTGCGGTTGTAGCATCGCGACGGAAGCCGGGCCTTGGATCGCGATCAATGCGGCTTTCCCGTGATGACTCTCAAGCGTCACGCCATCGGCGAGATGTGCGTTGAGATGCGCCCACATCGCATCGGCGTTGCTCGCATTCACCACAAGCATCCACTCGTCGCCTTCAAGACGATAAAAAATGGTATCATCGTGCGCGCCGCCGCGTTCGTTACAGAAAATATTATATCGCGCTTGCCATGGCTTCATCGTAGCAACGGCGTTGATCGTTAACGCGTCGGCCCATTCGGCCACGCGCGGACCGCGAAGCAGAAATTGCCCCATGTGTGAAAGATCGAAAAGGCCGGCACGATGACGCACCGCCTCATGTTCTTTGAGAATCCCACCATATTGCACGGGCATCGCAAAGCCGCCAAAGGGAACCAGACGCGCTCCTAGCGCAACATGCGCATCGTAAAGCGCCGTTTTTTTGAGTTCTTCGGTCGCGGTCACGCTGTTGGTCTCTCCTCCGGATAGCTATTGAGAAAATTAAACGTCGCGTGCGCGACGGTTCGCTCACCACTGCGTACAAAAACCTCGCCGTAGCAAATCCGACGCCCCGAACGAATGACAGAAGCTTCGGCGACGAGATCATGCGGCGGTAATGCCGGTGAGAGAAAATTACATTGCAATGAAACGGTGGTGGTATCTTGATCCTCACCGTAGATTGATGCGAGTGCGCAATAGAAGACGGTATCGCACAAGCTGACAATTGCGCCCCCGTGGGCAGCACCCGTTCCATTTTGAATGCGCTCCGAGAACGGCATACGCATGACGGCCCGTCCGCGTTCGACATGCTCGAGGCGTAAGTCGAGCACATCGACAAAGCGCGAGCGTTCTTTATCCCACCGGCGAACGGCGGCTAGTACATCAGCGTTCATAGGTTCCACAAGGAAGGTACGATTCGGCGGCATGGAAGCGCTACCGCTTTTCTCTTGCTGTGAAGCGGGAGAGCGCTGCGCCCCAAACGAAGCGCGCGCTATACGTCCGTACTGTACAAAGGATGCCGCATGAAGATTTCCTCACGTTTCTCCGCAGCGACGCTGGCGCTCGTCGCGACCGTCGCGCTGGCCGCGTGCGGCCACAAAGCCGTCACGCAAACAAGCTCGGCCACGGATACCGTCGCCGCGTCCGCTGGCGGCACGGTCCTCGTCAAGGCCGGAACGAAGATGTTCGGCAAGCTCGAAGCCCCGATCAATACCAAAGTCGAAAAAGATGGCGACACCTTCGCCATCGATGCCAGCGACTCGATGTTTTACAAGAACCCGGCCGCCCTCAAAGGCGCCGTGATTCAAGGGCACCTCACGGGAGTGCAAAAAGCGGGCATGGGTAAGGGCGCAAAGCTCACGCTTGTCTTCGATACGATCAAGATGGCCGACGGCACAACGGCACCGGCTGATGTGAGCCTCGCCTCGCTCAAGGCGTTCCACGCCAAGAGCCACCATTTGCGCACCATGGGCATGGTCATCGGCGGCGCGATTGCCGGGCATATGGCCGCAGGCAAGCACCATGGCGGCATGCTGGGCGCGGCCGGCGGCTACGCTCTCTCTCAGGAAATGAAAACCGATATCGTCGTTCCGGCCGGAACCGTCTTGACGGTGAAGTTCCTCAAGGATGCCGTGTCGGGGGCAGCCGCATCGGCCGCTCCCGCAAGCAGTTCGTCTCCCTAGTCCTCGATTGCCGGGGGCGTTTACGCCCCCTGGCCCTTCATCATGGCATCGTATGCGCCGCGGAAGTTCATTGAACCGCCGTGGACGCCTTGCGCTCCGTCGACTGCCAGCGTCGCGCCGCTGACCCACGAAGCGTCATCGCTACAGATCCAGGTAGCCGCACGCGTCACATCCTCGACCTCGCCGAGGCGACCGAGCGGAACCTGTTTGACGACCAGCTTTTCGATCGCACCGACCGACCACAAATTTTTATCGGTGCCCTCGGTGTGAACCGGCCCCGGGGCGATGCAATTCACGCGGATTCCGAATTGCCCCCACTCGGCGGCCAACGTTTGCGTCATCGCCCACACGCCGGCTTTCGCCGATGCCGAATGCACGGCGCCGGGTTCGCCTTTCCAGGCATACGATGCAATGATATTGAGAATCGCACCATGACGAGCAGAGAGCGTCGTGAATGCCGCGCGCGTCGCATTGAACGTGCCGAGCAAAACGATATCGACGACTGATTTGAATCCGTTCGGCGAAAGCGTCTCTGATGGCGCGATGAAATTTCCCGCCGCATTGTTCACCAGCACATCGATACCGCCGGTCTTGGCGACAATTTCGTCGATGATCTCTTGCACGCGCTGCGCATCGCGAACGTCGCCGGAAAGCCCAAATGCCTTACCGCCGGCCTTTTCAATGAGCGCGCACGTCTCATCGAGCTTTTCTTGCCTGCGCCCAATAACGCACACGTGTGCGCCTTCTGCTGCAAATCCAAGGGCCATATCGCGACCGAGCCCGCTACCGCCGCCGGTGATGACGGTCGTTTTATTTTCATAGCGACGATGCATTTAGAATGTTGCTCCTGGCGCTGCTAGCATGCGGCGCAGATAGAGAGGAAGTGAAAAGAGACGCGCGTGTGTTTGCGCGTCGTAAAAGAAATTCTCGCCCGACAACTGCGAGCAGTAGCTATCGATTCGTTCGCGAGCCAGAACGGAAAGATCGATCTCATCGCTGCATGCTAAAAAAGCCCAATCGGTATCAAACGCCGGGACGTGCGTGAAAAACGAGGTCACGTGCGCATAGTGCCTACGCAACGTGCGCGCCATTTTGCAATGCAAGGAGGCATTGTGCCATGCCGCCGTGCTGGCTTGCAACACATAGACGCCACCTGGTGCAAGGCGTGCTTTAATATCGGCAAATACGTCATGATTGAACAACAGATTCGACGGCGAATCTTCAAGCGGTTCGGTGAGGTCGGAAATAATGACGCCGTACTGGCCGCGATCTTCGCGCAAATACGCCAACGCATCGCCGACGATAACGTTTGCGCGCGGATTCTCAAAAGCGCCATCGGCCCACTCGGGAAGATACTTTTTAGAAAGATCGATCACCAAGCCGTCGATGTCGACCATTGTACAGCGCTTGACCCCCTTATGCCGCAGCACTTCGCGTAAGGTCGCGCCCTCGCCACCGCCGAGAATCAACACCTCTTCGATGCTCCTTGCCGCAGCCATCGCGGGGTGAACCAGCGTCTCATGGTAGATCTTCTCATCGCCTTGCGACGATTGCGTATCGCCGTCGAGAATGAGCATCTTGCCGAACACCGGCGTCTCGATGACCGAGACTTGCTGAAAGTCGCTCCGTCCTTCGAAAAAGACACGCGAAATTGCATGATGGTGGGCCTCGGTGGGCGCCGATTCTTCGACGTACCATTGCCAAAATTCAGTCTTGGGCATAGGGCGCGGGAGGTTCGCCGTGAATGCCACCCAAAACTTCTCGACCTGTGATTATCCTCGCATCGATCTTTATTGGGCTCGTCGCCCTGATCCACGCCTACATTCTCATTCTCGAAGTCTTTCTTTGGGAGACGCCGCGCGGCCAACGTGCCTTCGGCAATACTCCCGTCTCGGCGGCGGCGACTAAAACGCTGGCCGCCAACCAAGGTCTCTACAATGGCTTTCTCGCCGCCGGGCTTGTCGTCGGCTTCTTTCTCTTGCATGACCTCCCGATGACGTTTTTCTTGCTCGGATGCGTCATCGTTGCTGCGCTTTTTGGCGCCGCGACGACAAAAATTGTTCGCATTCTTTTCATCCAGGGTCTGCCGGCGCTCCTCGCCCTCATCGCGCTTATCGTAGCAAGATAAACGCCTCCGACTTTCGACGGAGGCGTGAAGGGGTGGGATGTTCCGGTAGGGGTCGCTAGGCCGAGAGTTGTTGCGTCTCGTGATCGCGAGTGACGACGTGGGTGTACTGGCCCGAAGGCTGCGCGATGCCGCGCTTGACTTCTGTCGTCAGCATGGAACTGGCACCGAGGAGTTTGGCTGCAAAATCACAGGCCAACCATGGGTCGGTGTGGTCGCCGCAGGTGTAAAAATCCATTGCCGCATACCCTGACTCAGGCCAGGTATGAATACTAATATGCGACTCGGCGAGGACGACCACGCCTGAGACGCCTTGCGGCTGGAAACGGTGAAAGGCGACTTCCATAATTGTCGCTCTGGAGGCCTTGGCGGCTCCGACCATCATCTCGCGGACGCCATCGACGTCGGTGAGCAATTCGGGGCTACATCCCGACAGTTCGCACACAATATGCGTTCCGAGTGCATTCAATTTCTACTAGGCTCCTAGGTTTCCGGGAGAAAATCCCACCTCCGGACTTCGTCGGCTGGCGTCTGCGAGATGCAGTCACGTCCCCGACCTTTCGATAAGCTCTTGCCGGCGCTTTTCGGTGCACGGGCGACTTACCGCGATGGCACGAACGGGCGTGCCTCCCCTACCGTGGACGTAAAACGTCCGGCATGTATAGTACCGACCCCCGCTCCCCCTGTAAAGAGTTTTAGGGGACAAAAACTTTGTGAAGTAAAGACTTCACTATCTTGACGAACCCCCCTCGAAGGACTACTCTTTCGAGGATATGGCAACGCAAGTACAGGCGGATTCCGCTCCAAACGAGCTTCTCTCGGATTACCGGCAAGGGTTTCACGACCCGGAGAACTACGTTTTTAAATCCGGCAAGGGCCTCACCCGCGAGATCGTCGAGCGTATCTCCGCGATGAAAGAGGAACCGGAGTGGATGCGTGAGTTTCGCCTGCATGCGTTCGAGACGTTCCAAAGCAAACCGATGCCGACATGGGGCGATTCGAAATTGCTCTCGGAGATCGATTTTGCCGACATCCACTATTTCGTGCGGTCAACCGACGGCCCGGAGCGCTCCTGGGACGATGTCCCCGACGACATTAAACGGACCTTCGATCGCCTCGGCATCCCGGAAGCGGAGCGCAAGTTTCTCTCCGGCGTTTCGGCCCAATATGAATCCGAAGTGGTCTATCACTCGGTCGTCGAGGAGCTCGATCGCGATGGCGTGATCTTTTGCGATATGGATACGGCCGTGAAGAAGTATCCCGAACTCGTCAAAAAATACTTAGCCACGATCATCCCCGTCGCCGACAACAAGTTTGCCGCGTTGAACTCGGCGGTCTGGAGTGGCGGATCGTTCGTCTACGTTCCTAAAGGCGTCACCGTGGCGATGCCGCTGCAAGCGTACTTCCGTATTAATGCGGAAAACATGGGCCAATTCGAGCGCACGCTGATCATCGCCGACGAAGGCGCAAAGGTGCATTATATCGAGGGATGTACGGCGCCGAAGTTTTCAACGTCGTCCTTGCACTCGGCCGTCGTCGAGCTCATTGCCTTTGAGGGCGCTTCGATTCGCTATACGACGATTCAGAACTGGTATCGCAATATTTTTAATCTCGTGACCAAACGCGCCTATGCGTATAAAAACGCAACGGTTGAATGGGTCGATGGCAACATCGGATCCAAGCTCACGATGAAGTATCCGGCGATCTACCTGATGGGCGAAGGCGCTCGCGGAGAAATTCTCTCGATGGCATTTGCCGGCGAAGGCCAGCATCAAGATGCCGGTGCAAAAATCATTCACGCAGCAAAAAACACCACGTCGGTCGTCACTAACAAATCCGTCACCGCGCATGGCGGCAAAACGACCTACCGCGGGCTCGTTGAAGTTCATCCAGGGGCAACGGGAACGAAGACACGCGTGAAGTGCGACGCCCTCATTATGGATGATCAATCCTCAAGCGACACCAAGCCGACGATGCAAATTCATGAATCGAGCGCGACGGTCGAGCATGAAGCCAGCGTGAGCAAAATCGGCGATGATCAACTCTTCTATGCCATGAGCCGCGGCCTCTCGGAAGCCGATGCAACCGCGATGATCGTCAACGGCTTCTTCGATTTCTTCGTGAAAGAATTACCGATGGAATATGCCGTCGAGCTCAATAGACTCGTCAAAATGGAGATGGAAGGCTCGGTCGGATAACGCGCGCATGCCACGCTATCAACTCGAGCATCTACCACAACCGGGGCATACACAAGCACTCACCGTCGATGGCCGGAGTATTCTGCTCTGCAACGTCGAGGGTGATTACTTCGCTATCGAGGATGTCTGTACGCACGACGGCTCGCCGTTCGACGACGGCCGCCTCATCGGCGCGTGCATCGAGTGCCCGCGCCACGGTGCGCGCTTCGATGTCCGAACGGGCGAGGCGCTGACGCTGCCCGCGTTTTTACCGGTCGAGAGCTATCCCATCGAACGCAACGGCGATATCGTCACGATCGAGATTCCCGATTCATAAATTCACAGCGGCCGTGTATCGAGTTCCGAAAAACGCGTGCCGCGCACTACCTGCCTCCCTTCGAGACGCGCACTTCGTGCGCTCCTCAGGGTAACAGCACTCACCCCTTGTCATGCTGAGGAGCGATGCGAAGCATCGCGTCTCGAAGCATCATAAAAATGAAGCACGCGAAGCGTGCAACATTATCGAGATACCTTTCGTCAGATGCTCAGGACTGTTTCCTCCGAGGTTTCGTAGCAAGACGGTTATCGCTCCTGGAAATATTTGTGCCGCGCTTGGCGTCTTTGTTGCCGATGTCGGCCAGAGGCCGTGTTTTGGATGCAGACGAATGCGCGCGTCATGAAGCATTGGGGAATCGTCTTACGTGTCGGCGGCATTACCGCCCTTGTCGTCATCGGCCTACTCGCTTGGTACGCAACCCGTATTGAACAGGCCGACCATGCTCATCCGCAAATAACCGGAACGCTCACGATTGGCGGCTTGCTCGCTCCGGTGACGATTCGACGCGATCATCGCGGCATTCCGCATATCGACGCACAGAACGAACATGATCTCTTTTTTGCGCAGGGATATGCCGAAGGGCAAGATCGCCTCTTTCAGCTCGATCTTCTTCGCCGAGCCGTCTACGGCCGCTTGAGCGAAGTCTTCGGAAGAGCAACGCTGGGCGTAGATGAGAATGCACGCAATTTCGATGTTCGCGGAATGGTCGCGCGCCAATGGCTTGCGCTAACGCCGAAGGAACGCGCGAACGTGCGTGCCTTTGCAAGCGGCGTCAATACGGCCGCACGCGATAATCCGACACCAATTGAATTTCGCATCGGCCTTTACTCATTCGAACCCTGGACGCCGCAGGATACCCTGGCCGTCGGCATGGCGACCGTCATTGATCTTACCGATACGTGGAATGATATTGCGCCACGCGATGTTGCTCGGCGCGAGAAACTCTACAATCGGCAGTTTCCACTCAGCGATCCGTGTTTCGACGCGCCGGTCACCGATGGGTTGACGAAAATTGGTCCGGGCGAACATTGCCCTCGCGCCGTCGCCGCGATGCTTCGTGAACTCGGAAACGACCGATCCACGTTTGCCAGCAATGAGTGGGCCGCCGGCGCAGATCACACGCGCACGCATCGCGCATTGCTCGCCAACGATCCGCATTTGCGCCTCATGATTCCCGGCGTATGGTATCTTGCAGATCTTCGCGCCCCGGGATTTCATGCAGCTGGTGCAACGCTTGCGGGAACACCGGGCATTATTCTTGGCCATAGTGCCGATGTTGCGTGGGGTGCGACGAACGGCACCGTCGCCTCGATGAGCATCTATCGCGCCGGACCATTATCGCCGGACGATGCACACATGGTGACAGAACGTTTCCGCGTTCGCTTTGGCGGTGTTGTCCGTAAAGCGTACTATCGTGATCCGAAGCACGGCGTCTTTGGTGCGACGGCAACAACGTGGGTACAAGCACCATCCTCGGGATTGCCAATGCATTGGACGCATCCGGTGTTTCTCGTTCGCTGGCCGGCGTACGCTCATCCGCAATCGCCGCTTCCGGCCTTTGATGCGCTGGATCGCGCCCGCTCAATAGCCGATGCGCTTGCTGCGCTGCGCTCATATCCCGGACCGACGCAAAATTTCGTCGTAGCCGACACATCGGGCCGCGTCGCCTATCAACTTGCCGGAGATATTCCGAACGATCCGCTCTGGGCTCGCGGCGTTCACCGTGCATCCGACATCGGCCGCACGTTTGCGAACATTCCCTTCGATGCGCTCCCGCGCGTTGCGCCATCTCGCAACACGATTGCGTGGACGGCCAACAACAAAATGTATGGGCCGGAGTATCGGCTTCGATTAAGTCCGCAGTTCGCCCCACCGTATCGGGCATATCGCATCGCCCAAATGCTGCGCTCCCGAAAAATCTATGACGTTGCCTATTTCACGGCAATGCAAATGGATACCCATTCCGTCATGGAGCGTGAACTTGCACGGGCTCCGCAATTCGAGGAAGCAATCTGGCAGCTTACCAACCACACGATCTCCAAAAACATGCTAAAGAACTGGGATGGGAACATCGCAGGTTCATCGTCGATTGCTCCGCAAATCGTTTCACTGCGCCGATTTTTGGCGGCGCGCCATGGATCCGTTCGAGCGCGAATGGATGCCGAGCAACCGAATGCATCCTTCGTTTCGTCGACGGTCAATGGCATAGAATCGGCAAAAAAATCCGGTCGCGTAACAACACCGCTTCCCCACGAATCCTGGGCCACGTTCGGCGCAGTTCCCGTTCTTCACGCATTTGCGAGCCTCGGAATTCCGTGGTTGAACGGAACGATGTTGGCGGGAAACGGCGATGCGTTGACCGTGCACATGCAAAAACACGGCTTCTCACAATCGTTTCGCGCGGTATGGGATGTCGGGAATTGGGATGCCGGTGGTATCACGATCCCGCAGGGGGAATCCGGACGCCCGGGTTCGTCGCATTACACCGACGAGGCGGGCGCGTGGGTAGCGGGAACGCTGCTCCCACTACCATTCACGCGCAAGGCCGTCGCTGCCGCAACGGCAGACGAGCTTGTCTTACGTCCTTAGGGTCGTTGCGAGATAGTGCCAGATCGTGCTCCAGGCACGTTTGCTAGCGGTGAGATCGCCTGCGACCGTGCCACCGAAGGCCAAGCCGGGAGTCCCCGGAATCGGCGCGACAAGCAGTTTTCCGGTCGGCATCCATGGCGAGAATAGAAAGATATGCCCCGCGTTGGGATATGCGATCATACGATCTGCATAGGGGTGATGATGGGCGTGAAGGTAGTCCATTGTCATCGTGCATTGGCGCGGTGAATCCCACATTTGATCGTCAACGGCGGCCAAACAAAGCACGGGCGCGGCGATGTTTTGGAGTGGAAAGAAAGCAGCTTTTACCGCATCGGCATTAGCGTTGAGTGAATCATCGTACAACGGTTTGAGTGCGACGGGTTTTCCACTATAAAACGCTTTGCCGATCGCCGCATTTCCACGTGGACTAGCCGCGACGCAGGGAAGCGGCTTTCCGCCTTTACTCCATGAGCAATCCGTTGGCATAGAGTACTGACCAAGGCCCATAAACGCCACGGGCGACGGCACGAAGGCCACCACCGCATGCAACTGAGGATACGTGGAAGCCGCCAAGAGCGCGAATTCACCACCCTTGGAGCCGCCCATGATGCCGATTTTCGATGCGATCACATCTTTGCGACTTTGCAACGCAGCGATTGCGTGCCCAACCGTTTCAACAGGAATGTTGACAAGATATTTTGGCAATCCAGGTAAGCCAAAATAGGCAACGGATGCGCTGACGAAGCCATGTTGTGCAAAAACTTTGGCAGTTTGGGCCATAGAATTCCCGCCTTCGGATCCCCCGAGAAGAATCATCGCGGGGTGCCGTTTCCCATCAGCCGGAGTGCACAGCGTCCCGATAAACGGCGCTTTCATTTGCGTGCATGACGGTGACAATATTGCCGCCGACGCGTTTTGCCATTGAAAAGCGGCCGCAACAACTGCGAGGGTGACGATCATAAGAAACTTATTCATGATTTTCTTCCTTTTCAACAGACTTACGCGAAACGAGTGCGTTGATCGCGGCGATAGCCGATGACGGCAATGACGAGCATGATGGCGCCGAACAGGGCAAGCCAAAGTAATGGCCGCGCGAAATTCATATCTCGAACAGCCGCCCAGACGGCTTCGCCGAATTGCCGCGTCGGAAAATAGGGCGAGAGCACTGCAAGCGGATGCGGAAGAAACTGCGGCGGAATCCATAATCCTCCAACGACCGCACCCACGAGATACAACAAATTCGTCACCGGCATTGATGCCTTTGGTGGGAACCAATACGCGATCGCTAGGCCCATTGCGATGAATGGAATGGTGCCGACGACGGACACGATGCCAAGCAGTACGATCTCGGTTGCACTCATATGCATTTTCGTCGTAAGACTCCCCATGAGCACGACGATTCCGCCGGCAACCAGGGAGAAAAGCAACGCCGTGATGATGCGCGCAACAAACCGTTCGAATGCGCTCATCGGGAGGGTACGAAGATAGCGCTCCCACGGCGTTCCGCGTTCGTTCGCGACACTGACGCCAAACTGGAAGAGGCCCACGCCGATAACGGCAAACGCGACATACGAAGCGACGACTTGATTTGCAAGTACGGGGTCGCTGATCTGGGAACCAAAGAAGGCAAGAAACATCGAAGGAAAGACGACCATTGGAATCCACTGAGCTGGTGTCCGAAGGATGCCCAGAATGCCGTAATGCGAGAAGCGAATGATTGCCGAGAAATTCATGCTGCGTTGCCTCCTGTTAGTGCGAGAAAAGCGTCATCAAGTCGAATCGCTTCGATGCACAAATTTTCGAATGAGATATTTCTGATCACGAGATCCCGAACGAACGCATCGGCGTCGCGCGAAACGATTTTTTCCTCTTTCCCATCGACAACGTAGGAGATGCGTTTCCCGCTAATCTGCGCCCGCATCTGCGCCGATGTCCCATCGAAGCAAATACGGCCGTGATCCATAACGATGACGCGAGCATCGAGTTCATCGATCTCTTCGAGGTAATGCGTGCTAAAGAGTACGGTCGTTCCGGCATCGACTGCTGCGCGAAGGGAATTCCAGACAGCGCGGCGCGATCCGATATCGAGCCCGGTTGTCGGTTCATCCAGAACGACGAATTCGGGCGAAGCGATGAACGAGAGGGCGAGATTCAAGCGCCGTAATTCCCCGCCGGAGAGGGTGCTGGCAACGCGATTTCGCATTTCAAAAAGCCCGAAGCGAGTAAATACCTCATCAATTGCGCACGGACGACGATACGCACTTGCAACCATCAAGCCAATTTCGCGAAGCCGTAATGCTCCCGGATAACCGGTTTCCTGCGGTGTCGCACCGATACGCGAACGAACCGCGCGATCGCGGGGGTCGCTGCCGAAGACACGAATCGTGCCGCTTGTCGGTTGTCGCAAGCCGAGCACCATTTCGAGCGTTGAAGTTTTCCCGGCGCCATTCGGCCCGAGGATCGCAACCATTTCCCCGCGCTTAACGGTGAGGTGAACATCATCGACGGCGACCGTTGTGCCATACGTTTTTCGAACCTGCTGCATTTCAAGAATCATGATGAGGGAGTTCCTTCTAAGAGTTTTTGTAACGCCTGAACGTGGTTTGCAAATGCCGATCGGCCGGATGCTGTAAGCCGATAGCGCGTTTGCGGGCGGCGGCCGACGAAACGTTTTTCTTCATCGATGTATCCGGCTTCGATCAATTTTCCGATATGGGCCCCGAGATTGCCGACCGTTGCTCCTGTGGCTCGCGTCAGATCGGCAAACGTGGCCCATTCGCAGGTAAGCAACTCGGCGACGACGCTCAAGCGCAATTTCGAAAGCAAGAGTTCATCCATTGCGACGCGGCATGGCGTAGGCAACACCAAGACCGGCGTAACCAACGATCCACCCTGCGGCGAGGATGTAGCCGCGCAATGGTTCATACCAAGCGGCGGCAAGAATCGACGCAATCATAACTCCGGTCGCAACGCCCGCTCGACGATCTCCCTGTTGCGCAATGAACCAGAGTGCAATGGCGGCGGCAGCGTTAAACATTGTGGGTCCGGCCCAGCCATGAAAAATCTGCGGCGCGCCATATGCAAGGATCATTGCCGTGCCAAACGTCGCGCCAAACATGCGTCCGATTTGTTGGCCCTTGAGCGAACGACGGTCTGCGCTCTGCATCCGACGAACAACGAGAATTTGATTGACGACCGCGATGACGAAAGCGGCGCCGGCAAGCCACATGAGATTTGACGGCGGAGCTCCCGTGCCGGCTCGAAACGCCGAGCTCGAGACTTGCCACACGATGTCGCTGATTGCTGCCGCAAAGCCCCAGACGATGAAGAGCGACGGAACATACTCAATCCGGGATTCGGTCCGCGAGAGAATTTTGCCGACGAGCTCCAAATGCTGATGTGCCTCCGAGCGATCCATGCCAACCTCCAAAGTAGAATACTCTGTTTTTTAGAGTTTTCTGGACTTTAGGGCATTTAAGGGGGCCTGTCAAGGCTCGATTTTGCGGCAACCATCGTTAGGCGTTTGACACGGGAGGAGGCCGTACGGTAATGTACCGAGGTTATGTACGCGATTATCCAGACGGGCGGCAAGCAATACCGCGTCGCCGAAGGCGATATTCTCCGATGCGATCTCATTCAGAGCGAAGTTGGCTCTGAAGTGACCTTTGACCATGTGATTCTCGCCGGCGAAGGCGAGAGCGTGAAGGTCGGCACGCCGACCATTGCCGGCGCCTCCGTGAGTGGCACCGTCTTGGCGCAGAAGAAAGACAAGAAAATTCTCGTCTTCCGCTACAAGCCCAAGAAGCGCGTTCGCAAACTCAACGGCCACCGCCAACTCTTCGCTGAAGTCAAGATCACGAAGATTTCGCTCGCGTAAGCAGCCCGATGCTTCGCGTCACGTTCTATGAAGACAGCCGTTCGCGGCTGTCTTCTTTTTCCGCCGAGGGGCACGCATCGTTCGCCGATTATGGCAACGACGTCGTCTGCGCCGCAGCGTCGGCCATCCTTCAGGCTGCGCGCCTGGGCCTGGAAGCCTATGCCGGAGCCGAGCCCGAGGTCGCCCAAAGTTCCGGCCGCATGCGCATTTTCGTCGCCGAATCCCATCGCGACGGTGAAGGCGTGCAAGCGATTTTAACCACGGCTGCGCTCTCTATCGAGCAGATCGCACGCCAGTTTCCCGAAAACATCACCTGCGCGCGTAAATCCGAATCGAAACCATAGGACGATTCGCGAGTACCTCGTACTACACACGACACAAATTTCGAGGAGGAAGCATGTCCGATCAACCCTGGATGAAATCCAACGAAAATGCTCCGCAGGGCGATAACGATGGCGAAGTCGGCCGCGTCGTGGTGATTGGTTTGCTTGGCGGCCTGCTTTCGGCTGCCGGATACCTCATCTATAAGCGCCTGCCGGACGAGCAAAAAGAAAAGCTCCATGCACAAGTCCGCACGGCCGTCACCTCGCGCATCGCCGAGTTCCGCGAGAACTTTAACCTGTAAGCTACGCTCCGAAACGTCGGAGATTCACGACACGCGGGATATCACACGCTATGATACCGCGTGTCTTCTTTTTGTTGCCCATCGCGTTCGTCGCGGTGTTCGCACCGCTCGCCGCGCAAACACCCCCGTCGTTACCGCTCGTCTACGCGCGAGCGTTGCGAGCCTATAATCCGGCGCTATCCCGCACATCAGCAGATTCCTTAGCGCGCGCAACGCTTGCCGTGAGCGACGCCGAACATCTCGATGCTCGATTCCTCGTTGCTCTCGTTGCCACCGAATCCAGCTGGCATCCCTATGCACGTTCTCGAGCCGGAGCGCGCGGCCTAGGGCAGCTCATGCCGGAAACGGCCCGAGCTCTCGGCGTCGATCCGGATGATCCGCTGAGCAATCTTATGGGCGCGGCGACGCAGCTACGTCGATTGCTCGATACGTACGCGCACACGCCGATTCCACTACGCTACGAATTTGCGCTCGCAGCCTACAACGCAGGGAGCGGTGCGGTGCAAAAATACGGGGGGATTCCGCCCTACCCCGAGACGCGCAGGTATGTCGCTACGGTAATGGCTCGCTGGGCGGCGTTATCGGGGACGACGTGGACTCGCTACTAACCGACGTTATGGGCGCAACCGACGCTACCGGCGTAACCGGCTCATTATAATCGGCGGCGCGTTCCATCTCGGCCACGAATGATTGCGAGGTATTCCGCACATCGCGCATCACACGGCCGGCTCCGCGCATCAGCCCGGGCAAGCGCTCCGGGCCGAACAATAAGAGCGCAAGGACGCCGACGACGATAATATCCGGAGCGGAAAACATGGTAGGTCGAATCTTCGGCAGGTGCTCCTTGCAGACCCGTGCAAGGGCTGGCATCCGCCCGTGAAGATCATTTACACGCGTGGCAATCGTGTCGAAACGCTCGCTTCGCTTGCCACCCTGCGCAAGATCCTCCACCGATTCGTCGCTCACCGAGTCTTCTACGAAGTCTCGTCACGCAATCGAACCGGACACGAGTTCTTTTCCGCAAAAGGGCTTTTCGTCGTGGGCTCCATCGACGTCAACAATCGCGAGCACTTGACGATCCACATTTTTGATGCGAAGCACAAAGCCAATTCCCTTGAAATTTTCAATCCGCAAACGATGCGCATTTATGACGAATCGCCCGGCAAAGGTTTTGCCGTCTCATTCGTAAGCGAAAATAACGGCATCGAAGCACGTTGTTACATTCGCGATGAAGGGCCTGACGGCAGCGAACTTTCCGCACAGACGGCGCTCGAGAAAATCACTTTGCCGCAACTTTTCGAATATCTCGAAGGCATCACGACCGAAGTCATCAGCCCCAAACGCTAAATCGCCTTAGAGCTTGTAGATTGCGTCGGTTAACTTCCCCGGCTGAATTCGCAATGTGGCCAGCACCGCGGGCGACTGCGTCGCTTCGGCGGCTAAACCGAACGCTAAATGCTTGGGCGCAAATGTTCCTTCGGCGCGCTGGGCCGCTTCCATGAATACCGCATACGCTTCGCGATTAAGCCACAAGGAGTGTTTACCATCCGGGCTCTTAAAGGCCAGCGTATCATAACGCGCGAGTGCGGCGGCTTCGCCCGGCAACAGTCCTTTCTCGGGCAAGCGCGTCATGCCGAGGCGAATCGTCGGTGGGACCGGTTGTTCTTCGAGTTTATCGCGATCGATGAGCTCGGCAATTGCCGGACCGATCGTCGCATCTTCTAACAATGCGAGGAGCAGCGAGCGCGGCGTCACCGCAGGCTCTTTCAGACGCAATGAATGAGCCACCGCAGAACGCATAACGGTGAGGAGGTCATCCGATATGAAAATCTGCTCGGCGTCGCTCACAGCGTTTTGCTTGGCCTTTTAAGCGGGCTCACCTCTAACCACCAGGCGCGTCGAAGCTCCCGAACGGATTCGCGTAATCGCCCCATCCGGCGATAGGCGACACCGAGATGGTGGTGGGCCGAGGCAAATTGATCGTCGATACGCAGAGCACGTTCGTAAAGCGCCACGGCAGCGTCAAGGTCGCCGGCTTCGAGTTCGAGATTGCCGAGGTTTGTTAGCGCGGCAACGCTTTGCTCGTTCTGCGTGAGCGCTTCGAGAAAATCACGACGCGCGGCCTGAGGATCACCGGCACGGGCGGCGCATACGCCGCGCCGATTCCACAGATGGGAACGCAGTGCGGACGAGAGATCGCTGCGTTCGAGTTCTTTAGCAAAGGCCGCGCGCGCGGCCTCAAACTGACCCTGCGCGAGCAATTTTTCAGCTCCGATGGCAAGATCGCCCTGAGGTGCAGCGGTTGTCCGGCGTAAAAAGTTGAAGAGCACCCCGTTATGTTCACGGTCGATGTCCTTACGCTCTTCCCCGAAATGTTCGCGCCTTTTGTCGGACTCTCAATTCTCGGCCGCGCCGTCGAGTCGGGGATCGTGCAGATTCGCTATCACCACATCGTCGATGCCCTCGACGGTAATGATCGCGCCGACGATACGCCCTTCGGCGGCGGCCCCGGACTGGTGCTACGTATCGAACCGCTGGCCCGAATCTTGGACGGCCTCCTCGCCGAGCCGGATCGCGGCGAGACGGCGATCGTCCTGATGTCGCCCGGAGGCTCGCCGTTTACGCAAGCCACGGCGCGACGCTATGCCAGCCTCGATCGGCTTATTCTCATTTGCGGCCACTACGAGGGCATCGACGACCGTCTGAGCGCGCTCTATCCCGTCGAAGAGCTTTCGCTGGGAGATTTCGTCCTCACCGGCGGCGAGATTCCAGCCCTCGCCGTGATGGATGCGACAGTTCGTCTGCTCGACGGAGCAATTCGCCCCGAATCGGCCGCACATGAATCCTTCGGCCCGGACGGCGGGTTGGATTATCCGGTCTTCACGCGACCACCGCAGTTCCGCGGCGTCGATGTGCCGGACGTCTTGCTCAGCGGCGACCACGCAAAAATCGCCGCCTGGCGCCGAGAAGAATCCCGCCGCCGCACCATCGCCCGCAAACAACGTGACGACTAGCGCTAGCAGGACCAAGCCCCCCCCTAGAAAGCAAGCGCACGACGGAAGAGCCGCCTTTTTTTTGTTTTTCTACTAGGAGTCCATTGTGAATTTTCAACCCTTACGAGCGACGCTCGTTTTTCTGTTTGCCGCAAGCCTTGCAGCGTGCAGCGGCGGCGCCGGATTGACGCCCAGCGTTCCGAGTACCATGCAGCCAGCAACGGCCCATATTATTGCTGCAGGGACGTGTCACCAAACCAAAATGACAGCAGGCCGGACTGCGATGGATATAAACTGTACCGATTGCTCCGCGGCGAACCCCTGCCCTCCAGGATGTTCTCCGGGTGACACCGTTTGTGCCATTAATCCGCAGCCTCCGACCGGATGCGCCGGAATGGGCCTTCCAGCCGGATGCATGACTCCACCAGGCGGCGGCTGTCTCGCTGGCGATCCGAATTGCGGCGGAACACCGTGTCATCCGATCTCATCGTGCATCTCCAAACCCGATCCGCTCTCTTGCGCACGGCCAAGCAGTGGAGGCGCGCTCACAATCGATGCCAAGGGAAATACAGTGAACTCACTGCTTGATGGAAGTCCGCCTTTGCAAGCGTTATTAGCTTCGTTGCATAACTTGGGCATTAACGTGACTGTTCAACTCGCGCAGCTTTCGGGCAATATCGTCGGAGAAGCCCAAATGACCAGCGCCAGTAGTGGGGTTCTCTTTTTTGATCCTTCCAAACTGCCTACGGCGGAAGCCGACGGACAAGATCCCGCACAACTCGTGTATCATGAAGCCGATCATTTATACTACTGGTCTCTTCCCGGATTTCTCACCGGAATGCCAAATAGCGCAACCTTTACGATTACCGGAACCACTTACGTCTATAATACCGCGAATTTAAGGACAAACACAGCCAACGTAATGACGATCTCGCCCGGCGAACAGGGATGGGAGCATATGCTCATCGATACTGATATCAAGAATGCATTTGGTACCGACACGACAAGTGCGGCTAGTTCGGGGCTTACGGCGGCAACGAATGCGCCGAGCCCGGCTAATCTTGCCTCGACGCTAATAGCTATCCAGAACAAAAAAAGTGTATCGTCTAGGGCAATTACGCAACCCAAGGTAAGTACTACATGCGTGGGCAAGAACGGGAGTCCATCGTCTCAAACGTCGATGTCAGTCGTAATCGAAAATGGCATCACCTATATCGATCCCGGCTTCTCAGAGACGTATTGATTCATGCGGAAAAGTAGCCTACCTACTTTTATGTCCAGAGCTATTATCGGCGTAATCTTTGTTGCGATTTCACTCCAAAGTGCCCACGTTTCTGCTTCGCCGATGCAAGCTAAACCAACAAATCAAGCTTTAACTGCCCCGGCGGTCACGGTAAACACACATGCGCGCGAGTATCTTTGGCTAGTGCCCGAACGTCCTCACGACGCCCGGCGCATCCGCCTCATAACTGGGATCTTTCAATCATATACGCTTATCAAGATTAATTCATTTCCTTGGGAGATGACGATATCAATTCAAGACCCAAAAACAAAAATAAAGCGCGATTTTAATCTCGCATTCAATACCACATTAAATGGGGTACCGCTAAAATGCGAACGCGATACCATAATTCAAGAAAAGTCATTTTGCGGAGTTCTGCCACGCGACATCATTCCCGGGAAAACCATTATTGCGCTCCTTTATTGGGATAAGGCATTTGACGACTTCCCATTACTTCGCGGTACCGATACAATGATAACCGTGACGCACTAGGATCGGAATTCACGAAGGTGTTCGATGGCAAGCGCACCTTCGTGAATTTCACAGAAGAGAGATTTTAACACAAACCGCTTTTTAAAACGCTTTTGAAATTGCCTTATTCAATCTCCATCCGAGCAAGATTTTCGGGCAGTGCAATACCGCTTTTTCGCTCGACTACGAAACAAAAATAGACGTCGACAGCCATTCAAATTACGCCTGCGTCACGTACATGAAGAATCCCAGGTGATTTTCCCGCTGACTACCAGACGCCAAGCCGACCGAACGACGCGCAACAAATAAATCTCACAGTTGGCGTTTTTGAGAAATATGCGTTTCACATCTTAACTGGCTGTCCCAAAATAAATTTGAAGTTTTGAGGATAGATACTTGATTTATCTACACATCATTCCGTAGTCGTCGATTCACCATTTCACAAACATGCCCTAAAATGCCAGCGTAAAAAACAGCCTCGGACGATCATCACTGCCATTGCCTTCCTATATCCAACGATGAGCGTGCCTTCGCTACCCCCAAGACGTAAAATGACAACACCAGGGATGTCGACTTGCTAAAGACAACTGAATAACTAAATGATTGCACCGGAAGTCGAACGCAACGGCATTCGCATTGAGCCGCTTGCGGCGAAGCATTTGCCTGATCTTATCGAGCACTGCAATGACCCGGCGCTTTGGGAATTCACGTTTCAGCCCAACCCGTTCGTTTCTGCATTGTCGGCGCAGCAATGGTTGGATGAGGCATTGCGTGATTCGGCATCCGTGCCACTTGCAATTGTCGATGTCTCATCAGGATGCGCAATCGGATCAACGCGCTATCTCGATATTCAAACCGAACATCGCAAACTTGAAATCGGCTGGACGTTTCTCGCTAAACCGTATTGGCGAACGCATGTGAACCGCACGGTCAAACTACTGCTTCTCGAATACGCCTTCGAATCTTGGAACGCCGTGCGCATACAATTCAAAGCCAATTCGTCGAATCAACGCTCACTTGACGCGCTGCAAGCGCTTGGTGCAACACAAGAGGGCACGCTACGTCGCTTTCGCATTCGTGCGCGCGACGGTGCCTACAATGACGTCACGTTTTTTAGCATCCTAGAAAATGAATGGCCGCTCATAAAAGCCCAGCTCCAGAACCGGAATAAAGCGAGCGATGCGTAACATACAATTTCCTTGAACATGTCTTTACGACGTGAATCAAGGGGCAAGGAGTCGACGGCATGGTCTATCTCGTCAGCCCGTCTAACCGCGCAACTCCGTTCGAGGCCCAAGTATATCAGAGCATCGCGAAGACGCTAGTTGCAACTTCGCCGGCGTTGTTTCGAGTCAGCATCCCATTGCAAGCATGTGATTCGCCATCCCCGACCGTTAGGGCGCAGGACCGA
>JAJYCL010000054.1 GCA_021778415.1 bacterium
ACGTTGCCGCCCACATTTATGCCGAGGCCGAAAAAGACTACCTCGCATATTGGGCATCGTGGGCGAAGAAACTTCATTGGAGTAAACCGTTTACACAAACGCTCGAATGGAACGAACCGTTTGCCCGTTGGTTTGGCGACGGCGACATCAACGCTTCGGTCAATTGCTTGGATCGCCATGTCGACGCCGGACGCGGCGATAAAATCGCCTACTACTACGAAGGCGAACCCGGAGATCGTTGGACGATAACCTATCAAGAACTGCTCGACGACGTCTGTCAATTTGCCAACGGCCTTCGCAAGCTCGGCATTACGCACGGCGATCGCGTCGCCATCTATATGCCCATGATTCCTGAACTTCCCGTTGCGATGCTTGCCTGCGCGCGCATCGGCGCAGCTCACTCGGTGATTTTCGGCGGATTCTCGCCTGATGCGATCATCGATCGCGTCAATGATGCGCAATGCGTAGCACTGATCACCGCCGATTTCGGCTGGCGCCGCGGGCAAAAAGTCCCGTTGAAAAATAACTGCGATATCGCCATGGAAAGCACGCCGTCGATCAAGCATTGTATCGTGGCCCAACGCATCGGCAACGAGGTGGCAATGAAGCCCGGGCGCGATATCTGGTGGAGCGATCTCATCGCCGACCAACCGACGGAGTGCGAACCGGCCAAGACAAACGCCGAAGACTTGCTTTTTCTGCTGTATACGAGCGGCACGACGGCAAAACCAAAAGGCATTAAACACACGACAGGCGGCTATCTCACGCACGTCACCTCGACGCATAAAATCGTTTTCGATCTCAAAGAAGATAGCGATGTCTATTGGTGTGCCGCCGACATCGGCTGGGTGACGGGACACTCCTATATCGTCTATGCTCCGCTAGCCAATGGCGCAACGTCCGTCATTTACGAAGGCACGCCGGATTTTCCCGATAAGGATCGCCTCTGGGAAATCATCGAACGCTACAAGGTCACCATTTTGTATACGGCACCAACGGCGATTCGCACGTTTATGAAATGGGGCATCGAATATCCCGGCCGCCACGATCTTTCCAGCCTTCGTTTGCTTGGAAGCGTTGGTGAGCCGATTAATCCGGAAGCATGGATGTGGTATCGCGAATTTATCGGCGGCAATCGCTGCCCGATCGTCGACACGTGGTGGCAAACCGAAACCGGCGGTATTATGATTTCGCCGCTGCCCGGCATCACCACGTTGCTTCCCGGTAGTGCGACGCATCCGTTGCCCGGCATCTACGCCGATATTGTCGACGAATCGGGCGCATCCGTTCCGCTTGGCGGCGGCGGATATATCGTTATTCGTCGTCCGTGGCCGGGGATGTTACGCGGTATTTACGGCGACGACGAGCGTTACAAGGAAACCTACTGGTCGAAATTTTCGCATATGTATCTGGCCGGCGACGGATGCAACCGCGATGTCGATGGAAACTACTGGTTTATGGGACGCATCGACGACGTCATGAACGTCTCCGGCCACCGCATTTCGACAACCGAAATCGAATCCGCGCTTGTCGATCATCATAGCGTTGCCGAAGCCGCCGTATGCGGAAAGAACGACGATGTCACCGGGCAAGCCATTTACGCCTTCATCACGTTACGCACCGGAATCAACGGAGATGAAGCGTTGGCGAACGTGCTTCGCGACCATGTTGCCGATCGACTCGGCAAATTCACCCGACCGAAATATATTACGTTTACGCAAGAACTCCCCAAAACGCGGAGCGGAAAAATCATGCGTCGCCTTCTTCGCGATATCGCCGAAGGACGCACCCTCGGCGATACCACGACGCTAGCCGACTCGTCGATCGTTGCTTCACTCAAAGAGCGAGCCATCGAGGCAGCCGCAAAAGAAGACTAGTGTTTCGGAGACGGGCAGGGTGACGGCGTCATCTTGCCCTTCTTCCCCATCGTCGTTGATTTCATGGTGTCATGCTTCATGGCGTCGT
Organism: bacterium; assembly: GCA_021778415.1. Lineage (GTDB taxonomy): Bacteria > Vulcanimicrobiota > Vulcanimicrobiia > Vulcanimicrobiales > Vulcanimicrobiaceae > JAJYCL01. The sequence goes on from JAJYCL010000054.1 coordinate 1,966, forward strand.
GTTTCATAGCGTTGTGTTTCATAGCGTCATGCTTCATCGCCATTGGTTTGGCCGTCGCGCACGGCTTCATAGCATGCGACGACATCATCGTATCGTGATGGGGAGCAGCCGTTGCAGCAAAAACAGTTCCGGATGCAAGGAGCAACGTGCTCGTAAGGGCAGCAAGAAAGAGACGATTCTTCATCGAGAGATTCCTTATGGGAGAATGTGCGATCTACTCTCTACTACGCCGTCGCTCAGCCTTCGGATGAGTCCGTTAGGTTAGCGCTCGAATAACGGCAACGCCGAGAAACGCGGCGAAAATGCTGCCAAGAACGGATGCGACGACATACATGCTCGCTTGGAACATTGCACCTTCGTTGATGAGTGATAGCGTATCGTAGGAGAATGTCGAAAACGTCGTAAAGCCGCCGAGCACTCCGATGGCAAGAAACAGACGAGCATCAGGAGAGACCAGACGTACTCCGGCGAGCGCGATCACACTGCCGATGGCAAAGCTTCCGAGAATATTGATCGCCAGCGTACCCCAGGGAAACGCTGCGCCGAACCGTTGCAGCATCAGCGTTGCAACGGCGAATCGAGCGACGGCACCAAGGCCGCCGCCCGCAAACACCAATGCGATTGAACGCAGATCCACTTAGTCTGCGCGCGGAGCTTTAACCGGATGGCCGGAAAGAATTGAGCGCACGGTATATTCCGGATAGCCGACCGACGAATTCAGGCTATCCTCCCACGCCAGGACCGTTAAATCGCGCAACTCTTGAGCACCGAAGGCCAATCGCTCATCGGCAAAGCGAATAGCTTGCGGCGTGGCCGCACGGAATGCACCGGCTTTATCGAGACGGTAGACCTGAGGAACGTAGCTATTCGTTGTAAGCAGATAGGCAACGATACGATTCATCACATCGGCCTGCGATAGCAAGCTTGTCGTCTGTGGTATTACTGTCGGCTTCAGCAGCGCGGCAACTGCCGGAACCGTCGCATGCGCGTTGACAAAATGGTCTTCAAAGTAGCCGTGAATGCCGTACTTCGTAGTGAAGCCATTGGGATTCGGGCCTTTGCCCCAGCCATTGTAATGGACCGAAACGTGGAGCGGTTGAGATCCATCGCCGATGAAGTGCCCCCAGACTCCGATGTCCCGCAAGACCAACGCCTGCCAGACCGACCGCGCATGAGCTGCCTGCGAACGAGCCGATGCCGTTGAGGCGTGTACGGCGCGATAATCGGCGACCCGCCAATAGGCGAAATCGCGGCGAAGCTGCTCCCACCCGTCGAGAATCGCATAGGGAAGATAGCCCATGTGCCCCGCACTCGTGTTTGCCTTCTCTAATGCTGCACTATAGGTGACGCGAGAATCGGGAAGAGCGTGGATAGAGACGACGCCGCCGATCATACCGTCATCGGAAAGATCCAGAAAATGCGCCGGATTATTGTCGTCGTTCCAGGATTCACCCGAGCCTTTGAGATCATCCATAAATGAACCGAGCATCGTGATTTCCGTGACGGCATCGCTCGTTCGGGTAAACGCAGGCATCGTCGCCGGCAGCGCTTGCGCCGCGACGTGATTGATCACATGATGCCCATGCGTTCCCCACGCACGTGCCGTGGCTGGGAAAAGTACGGCGCTCAAAGCAGCGACCGCAAGGAAAGTTGAAATGCGTTTCATGGTGATAAAAACTCCGCGATTCGAGAAAGATCGGTAATGCGAGTTGCGGCCGGCAATTCATTGAGTATTGCCGCGCCGTAGCGCGTCGATATCGCTCGCCCATCGAGAATCGCAACGACGCCGCGATCATCAAGCGAACGAATCAAGCGACCAAACCCTTGCTTCAAGCGAACGGTCGCCGCTGGTATCATGTACGACTCAAATGCATCGAGTCCCCGCTCCTGTAAATCCCGCATTTTGGCTGCCACAATCGGATCCTGAGGCGAGGGGAACGGCAAACGATCGATGATCACGCAGGAGAGCGCTTCGCCGGCCACATCGATGCCCTCCCAAAAGGTTCCCGTCGCAAAGAGCACCGCGCCCGGAGTCTCCCGGAACCAGCGCAGCAATGCCGGCCGCGGCAGCTCACCTTGGAGCTTCACCGGAAAGGCGAGTCGTTCGCGCAGGAGCGCGTAGACTTCATTGAGTCGAGCATACGACGTGAACAACACGAAGGCGCGACCGCGCGTCCGCTCCAAACATTCTTCGATGATCGGCGCCGCCTTGCGAGCAAATCGAGGATCTTTTGGATTGAAATCCGCGGGGGCGAGATATAAACACGCTTGCTTGCTGTAATCAAACGGCGATGGAGCAATAAATTCCTGAGCATCATCCAAGCCTAAGCTCCGATGCACATACGCGAAGCTGCCATTCGCCGCAAGCGTAGCCGACGCCAGCACGACGCTGGGAACGCGAGCAAAAAGCGTGGTGCGTAAAAAATCGGAGATATCGAATGGTGCTGCGCAAACGGCGCGTCCGCTCAATCCTTCGTTACGCTCCACCCAGGCAATCTGAGCGTCACCCGGAGCATTGGCTCGTTCGATCGCCGTCGTTTGTGCAACGATGGAGCGAAGCGTGAGATCGCGACGGCGCTGCGCCTCGGATTCGTTTTCGGTGCGCACCCGCAACTTATCCATCCAATGGGCATGAATCCAATTCTCGAGTTCGAAAAGTTTCGCGCGCAACCCGGCAAGCGCCGCGGGCGCCGCGTCGTTCGCCGCAAGCGGATACCGATCGCCGGGGACGGCAACGAGCGATGATTCGAGGGAACGCATCGACTGATCGATCTCAGCTTCGATGTGCGACGGAATATCATAGGCGCGACGCACCTTGCGCAACATCCGATTGATCGACGTCCGCGATAATGATGACGTTAATGCCGCAGTAGCCCAACGTTCGCATTGATGCGCTTCATCCAGAATGGCAACATCATACGCCGGCAACAGCGTTCCGCCGCTGGCAAGATCCAGAAAGAACAACGCATGATTGACCACGACGATGTCGGCGGTTTTCGCCTCGTCGCGTTTGCGAAAAAAGAAGCAATCGGCAAAATGCGAACAATGTTCTCCAACGCAATCGTCGGCATCGGCATCGAGTTTTTCCCATTCATCGCCACTCGGAACGAACGGCAATTCCGACCGATCACCTGTTTGCGTTATGCCTCCCCACTGCCACATCTTCTCCATGCTGGCCGATTCGGCAACTAAACGATCCGTTCGAATACGCTCGAATTTTTGCTTGCATAAATAGTGATTTCGCCCTTTGAGCAATGTGATGCGTACATTCATCCCAAGAGCCGCAGCCGCAAGGGGAATATCCTTGCCCACGAGTTGCTCTTGCAAGGCGATCGTGCCGGTGGACACGACAATTTTTTTGCCGCTGCGAAGTGCCGGGATCAAATAGGCCAGCGATTTTCCCGTTCCCGTCCCAGCCTCAACGATGGAATGCATTCCTTCAAGCAAACCCCGCTCGACAAACTGCGCCATCTGCGTTTGCCCCGGTCGTGCTTGAAAACCGAAAAGCGCACTTTGTAGTGCGCCGTCGTGACCGAAAATCTCAAGGAGGGATGGTGCCGCCACGTTTTACGTTTGATTCGGCGATTCGTAGACCGATTCAAGCCCTTCGCCGGTTCGCGTATCCGTGACGGCGGCATACACCGGCTTTGGCGGAAAATACAAAACCAGCGTTGCCAGAAAGCCCGCGATCAATCCACCCACATGCCCGGCTTTCGATATTCCCGGCATAAAAAACGTGAACGCAAGGTTCAAGGCGAGGATCGGAATATTTGCCTTGATAAATTCCCAGCCCGGACGTCCGTGTTTCAGACCGACGGCGAAAATCGACCCGAACAACCCGAAGATTGCGCCGCTCGCACCGAGCGTCGGCACCATCGGATCACTAAAATACACCACAGCGACGCCGGAAAGCACGAGCGAGATGGCATAGAGCAACAATGTTTTTGGTGAGCCGAGCGTCGTCTCGACAAAATTGCCGATCATCCACAACGACACCATATTGACCCCAATATGCAGAAGATTCGCGTGCAAAAATCCACTCGTGATGACCCGCCACCACTCGTGATCCTGGAGCACCGCTGCCGGAACCAATGCACCGTGGGTATAGAGCGCGAGATTCGATGACGTCGCCCCCGTGGCCATCTCCCAAAGATACACGAGAACATTGGCAACGATGAGAAAGCGAATAATCATTCGGCGAGAATCGTGCGCGCAAGTTCGAGTGAAATGGCGTGCTCGTGATCGTCGAAGGCAACCGTAATCGGGCCGCCTAGCGGAGCCTTCAAACGAATGTGGACGTTAACACCGGGGCGCATGCCGATGTCGCCGAGATAGCGAAGCATTTCCGGCACCTCTTCGGTGACGCCGCAGATGCGAACATGAGCGCCGACGTCGAATTGCGCCAAC
>JAJYCL010000006.1 GCA_021778415.1 bacterium
CCCGAGTACCGCATTTTTTCATCGCTGCGCATCTCGCTACGAACGGCGTGGGCATGTACGCGCATGGGGGCCCCGGAAGCCATTTTTATCGGCGCAATTCTTATTCCGGATGCAATGCTCGTAAAATTTATCGCACCGCTTGGGGTAATGGCCGTTGCCGGCTTACGAGCACTCAATATCGCATCGGATCTCACCTTTATCGTTCCGTCGCCACTTCAGAGCGCAACGCAAACCGTCATCGGGCAACGGCTTGGAGCAAAAGATCCGGTCGGTGCCCTTGTGTTCTTTCACAAAGCGCGAAAACAGACACTGCTTTTCGCAACGTTGGCCGGCGCACTGGTCGCCATCTTTGCGTGGCCGCTCGCCTACATTCTTACCCTCAATGCCGCCGTTGCGACGCTGGCCGCCGGGCCGCTTGCGTTGCACATGCTTACGCTTCCGCTTAAAGGTTGGGCGATGGTTTCGATTGCGCCGATTCGCGCCGCGGGCGATACGCAATTTTCGATGTTCGCGGGATTAGCATGTGCACTCGCCGTGTTGCCCTTAGGCTGGCTAAGCGTCAATGTGGTGCATGCCGGGCTCTACGCCGTTCCCATTGCGTGGATTGCGGCGTGGCTCGCGCGCTTACTCGTGACGGAATGGAAAGTTCGCCGCGGCGATTGGCTCCTTAACCAAACGATTCGGGTATAAACGCTGCCTCGGGCTCAATCGCAGCGCGGCCATAGCCACCAAACGCGAACAGCAACGCTAAGCAACCATGGACGAGCGTATCCCAGCCATAAATCGGAACGGCGCCGAAAAACGTATCGGTGATCGGGATACATCCCAAAATGAACAGAATGGCAAACACCCAAAAGGCAAAGCGGCAAAACCGCTTCGCCGCTGCAAAATTGCGCGACGCTATCAATCCCCATAGACCAAAAAATCCATGGAGAATATCGTGCGCGAGATTCATGGGCAAGAAGCCGAAAGCAAAGACATACCATTGCGGCCACTGCAAATACTCGGCTTGCAATGGAGCCGGCGGGCTGAGGGCCGGCACAAACGCAAGCCCAGCCGAGAGGAGCAACAGCACGCCGACGATACGGGCGAGTCCAGGGCTACGCATATGGCCTGCCTTCTCGCATCCCCCACGATGGCCCTCGGTTCTTAATCATTAGCATGCACAGTCTTTCGCGTCGGACACGACGCCCTGGGGTACCCTCGTAAAGTGAAGTATTTCCTCGCATTTCTTACGCTTGCGTTTCTCGCGACAACCCAGCCGACTTCAGCAGCCAGTTTACGGCTGACACCGATCCCGGACCGCTGGGTGGCCGTCCTGATGTTTCACCAGGTGAGCAGCAACCCGGTAAAAAGCGTCGCCGGTATCGACCATGTCACAAAACCCTGGCTCTCGCCCACGCAGTTCGATCATATTCTCACAGAACTCTCGGCTCACGGGTACCACGTCATCTCGCTTGCTCAGGCCTTGCAGATCGTCCGAGGGGGTACGGTGGCAGTACCGGCAAAGCCGGTGCTCATCACGTTCGATGACGGCTATCGTAGCGCGTGGACTGAGGCGACCCCGATTCTTGCGCGGCACCATGATGTCGCCACGATGTTTTTTGAAGGGCACGCGACGGACAATCCGCGTATCCCTCGCCGCTTGAACAGGGCGGACCTCCGTGCAATGGCGCGTTCCGGGATCTGGTCCTTACAATCGCACGGCTTTGCGGGGCACTCCGATCTTCTCGTCTCACCGAACGGTACGACCAGCCCCTATTGGTACGCGAATCTCGCATGGCTCCCAAAGGTCCATCGCTTCGAAACGAAAACGGAGTTCCGGCGGCGCATTACGGACGATCTCACACGCTTTCGCACCACGTTCGAACCCATCACGGGAGCGCCAATTGACATCTTCGCCTATCCCTCCGGCGAGTATGGACAAAACGCGCCGCGTCGCCCCGGCGAAAACCGATCCATTCGCGTCCAAGCCGGTGATTCCAACGCAGCCGATCTCACCCCACTCATCGATGAGGCGCTACGATCGGCGGGATACATTGCGGCATTCGCGGTCTCGAATTATGGCGGCGATCACCTCGCGAATGCGACCGATAACATCTTTGCGATTCCGCGCATCGGCGTCAACGAAAGCTTCACCCTCGCCGAAATATCGGCCCTGGAAACGATGGGTTCCGAACTTCCGGAAATCGCAGAAGGCCGATACGCCGATGTTGGTCCGGTGGCGGTCATTCCCGGCGGCATAATCGCGGCATCAACGGATGCGCCAACGCTCTTTCTCCTGGATTCCGCAGGGCGGACGCAAGGAACGGCGTCGTTCCTGCAGTTACTTGCAGATCGCGCCGACCATCGGTCGCTGATTCGCGGCCTGGCATTTGATCATGGCTCTCTCTGGCTGATCCAGCAAAAAGGCCGGGGGGCCACCGCACAACCGATGCTTAACCGATTCACCGTGCACGCCGGAAAAATCAACTTCGTATCGAGGAAACAGTTACCCGCTGCGATGAATTGGACGGTAGGCTTATGCATGATGGGCGGGCAGCTCATCGCCATCGACGGTTCGGGTGATTTTTTCGATGCCTCAACCGGAACCGCCATAACGAAGCTCTCGGGCATCGCGCCCGGGGATCCAGGAATCGATCCGTTCTCGCGTTTTACCGGATTGGCGGCAACAACCACGACACTCTTCACCTACGACCGCGCTAGCAAAGCACTTCTGGCCTTCAACCGCTCGGGCGTCGTGCTCGCCTCGGCACCAATAGCTGCACCTCTCCACGATCTGACCATCGACGGTTCAACGCTCCTTGCCACGACGTGGGAAAAACAACGACGCACACTGCGTCGGTACACCATGGAGTTCATCCGATGAAACGACTCGCGCTTTTCAGCACGCTCGCCGTTCTTGTGTGCGGCACGCCCGCACTCGCCGATCAGGCCGGCTTTCTCTATACGACGGCAGTCGATGTCGCCCGTTACGGAGATATCGTGACGTCGCTTGATGCGATGAAGCCGATTGGCAGCCCGAATAGCCGTGTTCGCCCGTTCACCGATGTCTTTCTCTTCCGCGATACCAAAAGTGCAAACTCGACGGTGCCGCGCATCTATAACGATAATTACGCGGGAGCTGCCGTTGGCTTGCAATATACGACGCCCGGCGGATTTCGCGCCTTTGCACAAGTTGGCGGCACAACAAACCTCGGGTCGGTTGTCGCCGTCCCATCGGGCGGAGATTTTCGCGGCGGCTTGCAGTATTACCGAGAATGGGGACCGGCATCGCAGCGAACCTACGGCAACTTCTACGGAAGCATCACCTATTTCAGTCGGTACCAAGATACGCTTTCCTACAACCAAATGGAATTCGGAACGCGAATCGGACGTGGATCTCATCATACGGAACTCTATTTCCGCCCGACGCTCACGCTCGATACACATCAATACTATTATTCGAACGTAGCGGAAATAACGGCCGGCATTCGTTTCTATCCGTTTGGATCCCACGGCCCTACCGTAGCTATTGAAGAGGCCGCAGGGCAGTATTTGCGCGGCGGGCTTTTGCCGGTGGGGATCGGCTCGACGTATCTTGATTTCCGTCCGACAATCGCTTATGGGGTGAACATTTAAGATGGAGCAGTTAAAAACTGCAACCATGGAGATTGCGCGACGCAATGCGCAAGAAGCCGTCGCACAATTCGATCTTATCGCCGTTCGCATCGATGCACGAGTTGGGGACGGTCCGATCCATCGGCTTGCATCCCTTGGAGTCGAATCCGACCTGTTTCTTCCGACCAACGATCTCGCCCGTTGCTTGAGCGATTCGCCTCCGCCACCGGAGATGCGCGGCACCTTTTTAGGGATGCCGCTTTCCGCCAATGGGAGTTGCATCGGGTATTTTCAATGCGTTGCTCAAACGCCAATCGGTTTTGCATTAGCGGCGAGAATCGAGCAGTGGAGTCTTTCCCTTGCCGATGCACTTGCATCGGCTCAAGCGACGCTTACGCTTGAATCATCGTCGAATGGGCGCCTTCTGATCGCCGACGACGATGCATCGATTCGCAAGCTCCTTTGCACCATCTTAGAGAAGGATGGCTTCACGGTTACTGCCGTTGCAAACGGATTGCTGGCGTATGAAACCGCACGTCGTGAGCGTCCCGATCTTATTCTTCTCGATTTTATGATGCCGATTTTAGACGGACGCGAAACCGCGATGCGACTCAAGGCCGACGATGCAACAAAAGACATTCCCATTGTCATGGTGACGGGGCAAACCCTCATCGAAGATAAAGTTGCGGCACTTGAAGCCGGTGCTCAAGACTACGTCACCAAGCCGTTTGATGCGCGCGAGTTACTTGCACGCATTCATCAGCAACTTCGCTGGCGCAAACTCCTCTCCGATGATGCCGTACCATCGAAAGAGCCTGATCTCCAACCTGCGCCCGAAACTCCGATTCAGACCTCGACGAGCGGCGATTACTGGTCGCTCGCCATATCGGCGCAACAACAAGGTCGCTTGCGAGAAGCGCTCGCGTACTTTGTCCAAGAAGCGGAAACCTGCGAAGTGGCAAAGCAATTTGCCCGCGCAGCGATTGCCTTCCGTAGTGCATCGGCCGTTGCCGGGCAACTGCAGAAAACCGATCTCTCCAATAAGCTCTTACGCCTGGCCGGAAAAATGTATCTTTGTTGGGGCGAGACATCGGACGACGGCAAGGCGATCCAAGAGGCGTACGTCAATGCTGCGCGTGCATTTCTTGCTGCCGGAAATTTGCAATTAGCGAAAAAATCGGTGGAATTTGCCGCGTCGTTTGATTCAGTTCTCGCAGACGATCGGCCAACGAAAATCTCGTGACGCCCCTTCGCGTCTGCCTCTTGACCGAAGGGACGTATCCGTATGTACGGGGTGGCGTATCGACGTGGTGCAATGAGTTAATTCGCGGCCTCAGTGACGTGCAATTTAGCGTCTATGCCCTCATCGGGAATCCGGCTGCCTCGCTGGAATACGCGCTCCCGGAGAATGTCGAACGAGTTCTCTGCCTGCCGCTCTGGGGGCACGAGGCCGTCGACGAATACAACGGCCCGGACGTGCGCGGCAAACGAGATCGCTCGGTTCGCGCCTTACGCAGCGAATTTGTTCCCTTGTTTCAATCGTTTTTGCATGAAGTTCTTCGCGGCATGGAGCAAGCCGATCCACAAGCACTGATCCGCGATATCGGTGAACTCTATCTGTATTTTCGGCGGCATGATTACGATTGGACGATGCGTCGCAGGGAAACGTGGGATGTCGCCATCGCCACCTTTCGCGCCCAACCTTGGCATCGTCGATTCATGACATCGCTTGAAGCCATCGAACTCGTCCGGTCGCTCTATCGGTATCTTCTCCCACTAGCCATCGAACTTCCTCAGACCGATATCATGCACACGTCGGTATCGGGCCTCTGTGCAATCGCCGGCATCGCCGCAAAATATGCGCACAAAACGCCGCTCATCCTCACCGAGCACGGAGTGTACTTGCGCGAACGGGTTCTCGGCCTAGCGCGCGGCGGATTTCCATTCTCCGATCGGTCGGTAAAAAAGAATCTTTTTTCGGCCATTGCTCGTGCAACGTATGCCTGCGCCGATGTTATTGCACCCGTATGCACCTATAATACGACGTGGGAACATTTTTACGGTGTTCCCAACGACCGCATTACCGTCATCTATAATGGGGTTGACGAACATCGCTTTGAGGATCGCGATATTTGGCCGAACGTTCCAACCGTAAGTGCGGTGTTGCGAATTGATCCGCTTAAAGACGTGATTACGATGATATCCGCGGCAAAATACGTACGTGATAAGCTCCCACAGGTACAATTCAACCTTTGGGGCCCGGTACATGATTTGGAATACGATCACGTATGCCGCGCACTCATCGCGGATTTGCACCTTGAGGAGACGGTACATCTTCGTGGCTCAACCCAAGATACGGTGAGTGCGTATTCCAATGCACATGTCGTCGCGCTTTCTTCGATCTCCGAAGGTTTCCCATATTCCGTCATCGAGGCGATGATGTGCGCAAAGCCCGTTGTCGCAACGGATGTCGGCGGGATAAGCGAAGCCATCGGATCCTGGGGAACGGTCGTACCGCCCAAGCGTCCGGAGCGCTTCGCCGAAGCGTTGCTCACCTATCTCTCGAATCCAGAACATGCCCGAAGCATCGGCAAAGGAGCCCGCGCCTTCGCTCTCGAGCATTTTACGCAAACTCGCTTTCTGGCAAATTATCGGGAGTTGTACGCTCGTGTCGTTTGACGATTTCGAACCCTTTGAAACGCGAGATCGCGAAGTCGAAAGTGCGGCGCGCTCCATCCTTACACTCGCGCGTAGCGATCAATTCGGTCGCGGCTGGCGGCCAAAAGGGATCGATGAAATTGCCATTTTGCTTGAGTCGTTAGGGTACAGTCAGGATATTGTCGCCGAACTTTGGTACCCGGATCTTTTTGCAATGGCCCGCGATGTTTCGACGCTCATCGATAAGTATATTAGCGATGAGGAGTTAAACGAACACAAAGAGACCCATTGGTTTATCCTTGCCTGCCGCGATTATGCGGCCGGCGCGCTCTACGCCGGCCCGTGGATTATCGCCGTCATTGGGTTGGCTATTTTCGGAGCATCACTCTGGTCGAGCCTTTCAACGCCGCTCCATCTTGCCACGGCTATTGCTCTGGGCGTCTTTTCCGCACAAATCATCAGCGGCTTCTTCTCGCAAGCCATTGCTCGACGACTGTCGTTTTATTTCGCGCAAGAGAACTACTCCCTCATGGAATGGACGATGCGCCGCGTTATCGCGAGCGCCGTTCTTTCGATCTTCGCTGTCGGCGGTCTCTTCTGGGCGCTCTTAAGCCTTTCATACGGGCAACCGGATGCGGGCCTTGCTGCGGCGTTTTTCGTCGGCAGCGGACTGTTTCAAATATCGCTTGCCCCGTTATATACGATGCGGCGATTTCTTTGGATCATTGCCATCGCGTTGATTGCAAGCCTTGCCACCGGGCTCACCTTCATCATCTTCTTTGGGCGTCACGTTGAAGTTCCGTGGGAACCCGCGACTCTCGCCGCAGAAATCGCAATCATCGGCGCCACGGTCCTTGTTTTAACGCTTGCCTGGCTTTCGCGCAAAGCGCGCGAGGGCCATGTCACATCCGTTCCGCCGTCGCTTGCATCCGTCGTCAAGGCATCGCTTCCCTATGCTATTTTCGGCGCGATGTATTTTGCGGCGATCGTCGCGGATCGCATTGCCGCCGGAATGGCTCTGGGCAACGGCACCTATCGATACGCGGCCGGTTATGAACTGGGCGCCGATATTGCCGTTCTTGCGATGATTCCCGTCACCGGTCTCATTAACGTTATTTTGGAATCGCTTCCGCGGAGAATTCTTCGTGGAGCGACACTCGGTATCGAAGAAGCGGCACCGTTCGATCGCTCGATGCTGCGATTTTACCTAGGAAGTGTAGCAGCCTCGATGCTCGCCATTCTCATCGCCGTCGTGCTTGCCGAATACGTTGGGCAGGGCGTCCTTACCTCAAGCGCGCTTGGCGGAAATCCGGCTGATCGCACAGTTGCCTTCGATGTGCTCCGCATTGCCGTCGTCGGATATGGCACCGCGATGCTTGCCTTGCTCAATGTGCAACTGCTCTTTTTTCTTTCACGGCCCACAATTGCGCTCATCGCGGCGGGCGCCGGCCTGTTCATCAATGGAGCCTGGGGAGCGTATGTGGTGCTTACCGGTCAACCGTCAGAGCTCTGCGCCTGGGGATTGCTCATCGGAATGGGCACGTTTACGATCATAAGCACCATTGGTGCCCTCAGCGCCATGCGCCACTTCACCTACGCCTACTACAGCGCGTATTAATCAAGAACCATCCCATCACAAAGGAAGCACTATGCTCGGATTCGCACGAACCTTCGCACTTGGCATTTGGGTAGGTGGAATGCTCACCTTCGCCTTCATCTTTGCGCCGACGGCATTTGCCCATATTGGCCCCACTGCGGGATTTGCCGATACCATTGCTGCGAGCCTGAGTTCGCTGACGTATTTTGGTTTTGGCTGCGCGTTCATTGCCATCGTCCTCTCATTCATCCTCGGCATACGCACAGTGAAAAACGTCGTGATTATGCTGGGATCGCTCATCGCAGCGATTGCCGGAATCATCGAACTCACAACCATCATCCCGATCATGCAACGGACTCCGCTGCAAACTCCCGCCTATGAAGCGCTCCACCACACGAGTAGCGCCATCTACAGTGTTGCTCTCATCGCAGCGGCGACTGCTTTCGCAATCGCCGCTTGGGATTCACGCCGGGAGACTCACCTCGGCTAAGAGTTCGGACAAGCCGCCGTATCTTCGATGATCGTATAGGTGAGTTGCGACGTTGTCAGGCTTGCAAACTCGGTACCGATCGAGAGTTGAAGATTATTGAGGGTATCGTACGGAGCCGAGCGGGCTGAGTTAAACGGCCCGGTAGCGAGCTTGAGTTCCGGGTTGCCGGAGCCAATTACCGGGATCGTCGCGAAGGTTGAATTGTAATAGGTCAAACCGGCAACACCGGTCGTTGACCGAGATGGGTCCGTTGCCAACTGTAATTCATTCGTTTGACCGGGGAATGTCGATGCCGGATTATTATTGGTATCGACGCAGAGGACCCACGACGAGTGTGCCGAGGACTGTGCGTAGACGGATGCGCGGATAACATCCTGGCCGACGGTTTGCGTTGAGGCCCCCGGGTTGCCAAGATCGATGGTCAAGCCGGAGAAGGCGCACGCCGAGCAATTCACCGATGGCGTAGACCCACCGGGGCCCGGATTACTCGGATCGACGACAATCGTTAACCCGATGACATCGACGATTTTAATACGCGTATCGTTCGTCCATGCTTCACCCATCTTTGCGCCGCCCGGCGAAATCGTCGTCGGCCATTGGAACTCATCATTTTGAACGCCCGGAGCTGTCGCCGTAAACTGGATCGAAATGGTGCTACTCGCACCGATCGAGCACGAGCCGCCACCGATGACGATGGACCCATTCGTTCCGCCGGCGGTCGCTTGCGTCGTCGATACGACGGTGCAACCATACGCCGTACCGGAAATCGCAGCACCGCTCACACTCCACGGTGAAACACCGAGTTGCGTGGCCGAAAGTCCGCTGATATCGGTACCCGGAATGGTAATCGTTAAGCCGGTAATGTTCGTCCCGTTCGTGCTGTTATTTTTAATCGAATACACATACGTATTCGGGTCTCCGCTGATTTGCGGCTCGGTGTTCGTCGGTACGGCGGTGCCATTAATCGAGGCAAAGCCGCCGCTTCCCGATACCGGGACATTCGTGAGGGTGATGTTGCTATACGAGGTCCAGCCGCCGCCATTGGCGCCGTGAACGGCAACACCCCATGTTGTGTTCGCAGTGCCCGCATTCGCAATCGTAAACGGCATGCTCATTTGGGTTCCCGGAGCAAGCGCACTCGGTTCGGTCGCTCCGCACTTTGCTACGGAGTTCGCCAAGGCACCTAACGGTGTGGTCGGCGGCGGAGTCGATTGGGCGCCGCCCGGTTGAATCGAGGTAAACTGCGCGCTACAGAGACCAAAATCGTAATAGTGGAAGGCACCTTGCGTAAATGTTCCAAGATAACTCCACCCAGGATTCGTCGGCGTCGCCGGATTGATCGTGTTACCCGTGAGGTATGCATTCGGAACTTCGACCAACACATTATCGATATAATCCGGGTTCGGATCGGACGACAGCGGCGTGTTCGTAAAGAGAACATCTTCGGTGAAATTAGTCGCGTTCGCGCCGACCGTTGATGGAGCAAACGAATAACTCATGAAGCCGCTATTGAGCGAATAGAGGCCCTGCGCTAACGAATCGACATTCAACCCACCGGAACCGGCGGCAAACACGGGGACTGCTGCCGTTGCCGGCGTGATCGAGAATTGGAAGCCATTCCCCGAATTAGGATCTTGAATCGATGAAAGGGCAATATCGAGATACGTGAACGATTGCGCGACGGTACTTGCATCGAAATAAATCGTTTCCGTTCCGCCGGTTGCGATGCTGTGCCCGGCAGCAGCGCCGCTGATGCAGGTGTAGGCACCATTTAAGAATCCCGCCGGGCACGTGACGAGTTGCCAATTTCCCGTGCTTGCTGCATCAAGACCAATGTTGTAGAGCGAACCAGGCCCCGCAAAAGGTCCCGTCAATTCGAACGCAAGGGCATAAATGCGATCCGGCGTCCCGCCACTTGAGGTGTTGTGAACCGTGATCCCATAAATATTTTCATTGGTATTCGGGATCGTGTACGGCGTATTAAGATTATAGGCGGCTTGTGCGAAATTGAGTTTGTAATAATGCGCCTCGCCACCATTAAATGCGCAGCCGCCGCCGCCCGAACACTCGCCGACAATCGCAAGTGAGCCCGTTCCCGAATGCGAACTCGTGCCGTCCGTAAAGTAGACCGGAGCCCAAGCACTTTGCGAATTAATCGTCGACCAGGTTAGGCCGTCTTGCGGGAGGATGGAGGTATCGCCGGGGCAAGCCCCGTTCGGAAGACCATTACACGCAGAGGCAGAGGCATAATAAAATGTCATCGACGGAATCTCAAGCGAATCGCCGGGCTTGAGCACGGTCGAGGAGAGCGCCGGATCGGCCTCTATATAACACTCGCCCGTATTAGAAACCGTCGGGCCGCTACAGAAATCCGAAAGGTTCCAAGAGTTCCCGTTGCTATCGGAGGCAACGGAGGTACATTTCGGCGAGCACGACGCAAGCGTAAAGCCGTTGAGTGACGCCATGACTCCGTTACCCGCACCGGCGGTGGCCAAAAATGCTCCATCGGAACCGCGCGGGTTCCCCGTGGTAAACAGCAGGCCGCGTAAGGGGTCGCCATTGCCGATACCATAATAATTGTCGCCGGTGTTCACGAACTTCAATCCGGAAACGACGCTTGCTCCCGGTGTCACCACAAGCGACGCCGAGTACGTACCGGCCATGGCAACATCGAATTCCGTCAGCGATTGATAGCCCTTCACTTGGAAGGACTGCGAAGCAACGACCGCTTTGAGGGTGTTATCGTAGAGCGTGCCCGTGAGAATTTTCGACGCATACCCACCGGCAGATTGAATTGCGCCGTTAAAATTAAAGGTATGCGCCTGCGGGCCACCTGCGGTAAACGTATTGCTCGCGGCGACGAAACCGGTCGGATCGGCCAATGTCCAGGTGTATGTATGATTGAGCAGATTTGCAACCGTGGCGAAGTTCACGCCGGAAGCCGATTGTTCCGATCCATCATCCCAAGCCACGACTGACGACGAAATGCCCGGTGGAAGTTGCGGCAGCGGCGATGGGTTTGCAGCCGTTCCATCGGGCTTTACCGAGAGCGTAATACCCGCTCCGCCGGTGATCGCAACTTGCACGGTTCCCAAGCGCTTTTTTGCCGTCGTATCAAAGATGCCAACAACATACGTTCCCGGTGCATAGCTCACGGAGAGCGGCCAGGTCACCGACATCGTTCCGCCCGAGGAGACGATGCCGACCAACGAGTTGGGATTGCAGAGCGATCCTGTGCCGGTGGTCGGATACGATCCTTGTGCCGGCGCGGAGAAAATACAATGCGGGGCGATCGACGTGGATTCTACATAGACCACATAGCCGTCGCCGGGCGTGAGGTTCGTTGCGTAGATGTACGCATCACTGACGGAATTGACATCATATTGATAGGATTCTTGCGAGTGGAAAGAATCCTGATAGACTTTGAGTGCAAAGGTTTGACCGGCGCTGGCATAGACCACCGTTTGCCACTGATTGGCTGTCACATTGAAGACCGCGAAGACCCAAATGCCCGCAGACGAGAGCGTTGTCGTGTGCCCCGGCCCGGCGCCGCCGCCGTGGGTTCCGCCGACAGCCGTCGCTACCGATGAATTTGCCGCAATATAATAATCTTGATAGGTACTTCCAGCTGGAATATTTTGCGCGTTCCAATTGACTTGGCAACCGACGACGAACAACGTCGACGTAGAACCCGAACACTGTGCACTTCCGGAGCCGGCAACGGCAATGGTCGAGCCGTCGGCAGACATCGGACGCAATGCCGGGCGACCCGGGGCAACCGTGTTGGCAAACGTACGCATCGGCAGTGCCGGTAGCATCGAAAGCGGCACGCGCGTCCCTGGAGCAACGGCGCCGACGCGAGAACCGGAGACGGGCATTCCAATCGGCGGTAACGTTGCCGCCGGAGCGAGCGTTGGGCGCGAAATCGGTGGAAGAATCGGTGAGACAATCGGATGCGTCGGTATCCCGTTCGGCGGCGCGGCAGCACTTACAGCCACGGCAGCAACGCTGGCAAAAACGGCGAGTGCGGCTAAGACCGAGCGAAGCGATTTCATCGGTCTCATATTAGTAATAAATCGTATAGATCGCATTGGAACTATACGCCCCGCCGGGAACGGCAGCTGGAATAGTGAGCGTCAAATCAACGCAATAGGTTACGGTTCCGCCACTCGTCGCAAGAGTCGCCCACTGACCGCCATTATCCGAATAGACGGTAAATGGCGTCGCCGTCGGATTTGGCGCGGTAACGTAGGTATTATTGGCGAGATCTCCACCCGGGAAAAGGCTCCCCGAGAAATCGTTCGACAAACCATGCTTAAGCTGCCAATACGTCTTTGTCGTATGAACGGTCACATGGTAGGGGCAGGTAAAAACCGTCGTCGTTCCGCCCGTTGCATTGAGCGTAACAAGCGTTTGATCGCTGTACAGGAGCGTGCCCATGGGATTGGGCGAAACTTCAGCTTCGATGCGTACCGCTTTTTGATTTTGCGCAACGAGCGTGCTACCGATGTTGACATTCGGAGAATCGAAATGAGCGCTCGAGCCAACCTTACGGAAATGCACATGCTCAACAATACCGACTTGTTTTGCGGTGCCGACAATCTCCGGTCGAGCCGCCGATGCGATGGCCGATTGCGAGGCGTTATACGGCAACGGTGCCGGCGTTACGTTGATAACGATCGTCACGGCGATCTGATCTTGCTGCGAGATAAACGCGAGAGCTCGTGCGCCGACGACGACACCGATCGCGATGATCCCGAAGAGGAAGAACCAACGTCGCGCGTTCATCATTTCGCTACCACCGTATAGACAACCCAAACGTAATATGCGCCCGTGCTTGCCAATGCCGGAACGTGAAGTTCATAATCGTAGTAGAAATCCGAGAGCGCCGTCGTTGACGTCGCAATCGGCGAAGGATACGTCGTGTACGTAATCGTTGCGGGAATCGCAAAGTTCGGTTGCGCCGGCGAGACGGCGTTGCTCGTCTTATAGAAGGGCAGACCCGGCGAAAAGCCCGTATTCGAATCGGCGGGGCTTCCGCTGGTGGATTTCACGTAGAAGACATCTTGCTGAATGGGCTGCGATGTCGTATCCGTTGAGTTGTAAAAATCCGCCGCGCCTTCACCGAACAGATTCACCCCATTGGGATCCGTCGAAAAGACGTTGATGTGCGCCGCATATTTATAGAGATAATTCTTAGCGGTAAGAACGCTGCCAAAATCAACGGCTCCGCCGCCAAACGAGGCATCGGGGCCGTGGACCGGCGACGGTTGCGTTCCGAACACTGCGGGGACCGCGCCAAAGCCGGTGGCATAATTTGGCGTGAGCGTAATTTTGACGAGCGCTTGGGTATTCCACCTCACGATCGTCGTGCCGGTGGCCGCAAAAAGCGGGTGCGACGAGCAGATGAGAGCGAGCAGCGTCGCAGCTACGTACCCCCATGTTTTCCGTCGAATCCCCGTCATATCGCTCACACTCCCTGTGCGCTTTTGTGCCGTATGTAGAATCGTTACTTCACGGTGAAGGCGATTTCGCCGCCCGTCTCCGTTGCGCCACCGTAATCGATAGTGGCAATGGCCTGGTAGGTGCCCCGAGAAAGCTTTTTGCCGTGCAGATCGATCATGAGATCCCCTCCGCGTTCGACGAGTAGGCCTTCCTCCATCGGATACTGTTGAATCGTTCGACCGTTTTGCTGGACTTGCACGCTTCCACGAAGATAGACGTGCATGTTGCCGGTATTTTTGAACAGGACGCGATAGTCTTGGCCTTGCTTAGTCGTGAAGCTGCTCATCTTCGTAATCGCACCATCAACTTTTTCCGTTCCCGGAATCGTCATGTAGATCTTCGCTGCCACGCGAGCCGCGAAAGCGAAGGAGTTTCTGCTCGGTCCACGCGTCGGCCGTGTTTGAAAGAAGACGACTCCTGCGTATTCTCCCGAGAGCGACGACGAGTGCGGAACGACGATCGTGAACTGAACTTGTTGTGCGCTGGCCGCCTTGAGATCGAATTCACGTGGCCGGATCGAGACCCATCGCATGATCGAGTAGGGGCGCGTTCCGGGTTTTTGAAACTCGTAGTTTCCGCTTGTGGTGACCGTGAAATCTCCGAGTGAGGCCTGGATGTGGGTGAGACCGGCGCCATTGTTGCGAACCGTAATCGGGAAGCTGTAGTTCGTGCCGGGCGTTGCCGAGAACTCGAACTTTGCCGGTGATACGGTGATCCCGATAGCATCCCCGACTGCGTTGCGCGGAGCGCCGATGCAGAGAGCGAGGAGTAACGCGATCGATCCAATTCTGCGTAATCGTCTCATAGCCACCTTGTTCGCCGCGGGATGCGCGGGGCATCCCGCGGCCGACAAGTTCAGGACGTTCCTCGGATTCTTTAGAGCAGGGTGAGCGTGTACGTGACGGTGACGGTTTGGGCACCCGATGGCGCGCTCGCTCCGAGCACCAGT
This sequence comes from bacterium, assembly GCA_021778415.1. Lineage (GTDB taxonomy): Bacteria > Vulcanimicrobiota > Vulcanimicrobiia > Vulcanimicrobiales > Vulcanimicrobiaceae > JAJYCL01. The sequence goes on from JAJYCL010000006.1 coordinate 14,800, forward strand.
TCGTAATCCTCACCGAGGTTCGCCGGGGTCGCGGCGGTGAACGCGTTGGTGTTGGTGGTATTCAGCGTGAACGCGGTCGACGCGCCGCTCGCGAACACCGGGTTGCCGCCGCTACCACACGCCGTCGCCGACGTATTCGTTACCGCAGCTGCGCGGGCCGAAGCCGTCGCCGGAAGCGAGGCACCGTTGGCGAACGGGAACGATGCCGATCCGTTAGGATACGAGCAAAGTTCGAAATTCGTACCGGCTGGAATACCTGCGGTCGCTTGTTCGGAGACTTTCCATCCGGTCGTATCGTTTGTCACAACTTGCGAATCAACCGCATTAATTTCCATGCAATCGGTTGCAAATGTACTATCCGGGGTTACGTTCCCGAAATTCACCGTTCCGGACGCCGCTTCGGTATCCGACGCGGTACATGCGCCGGCACCACCATTGAGCTGCGGGAAAATTGTTTCCGCACCGGCATTATGGCTTCCGACCGGGGCACCATTGTATTGAGTCACCAAAACGAGGCTACCAACGGCCTGCGTGTTCCATTTTACCGTAACGTTGCCGGTAAGGGCGGCGTTTGCTTTTACCGCCGGAGTCAAGGTAAGTGCCGCGACTGCTGCGAGCACCGCAAATTTCTTGAGATTCATCGTCCTGAAGTGTCCTTTCACCATGTTTACGCGAGATTGCCGTCCTTGGCAGAGGGGGCGAGTCACCTTACTATTATCGGTGTTCTCGGCAATCGGTAAAGCCTAAATCGGCCCAAGTCGGTAAAGAACCTGTCGCCGGGGCGTTAAGAACGTGCTAACCACGGGTGAAGCCGCGTCACCGGATGATAATCGGCACGCGCTCCTTGCCCGAAATCAGCGTTCCTTGGAAGGGCAAGCGCCGCACGGTTACGCTAAAGACATAGACGCGGCCCACGACGGGTTTGCTTAAGCTGGTCACCGTGCCGTCCTCCCAGGCAATGCGAGCCGATGTCCCGACATCCACGAGGAAGCGTGCGTGGACTTGGACCGCGGCCCCAATGACGACATGCGACGGGCGCGTGGAGACGATTACCAAGGCCATCGTGGGATCGACGATGAGGCTCGATCGCGCCGTCGTCGTGCCCGAATCCGTCGTCACCTCGGCTGTCACCGGAACTTTTCCGGCCTTTTCCGCATTCGGAACGACGATTTCGGCAAGCCAGCCCCGCCCGGCAACATAGTGGGCCTTCACGCTCCGACCGAAGGCGCTCACCACAACGGCGTGGGCATCTTTGGAAGCGGAAACAAAGGCCTCCGTACTTCCCCGTGGCGGCAATCGCGGCTCACTGAGGTGCAACGAGGCCGTTGTCTGCGCTGATCCGCCTAGGAACGAAAAAACGACTTTCTTGATTTCATGGCCGACAAGGAAGAGCAGGCCGTCTTTGTGTTCGCGAGCGGTGAGATCGACGACCACATTGGGGCTGATCTGCCCGGTCTGATCCGGGACGGTCTCAGGATCGACGGACAGCGTATAGGTGCCCGGGGGAAGATCATCGATGATGAACGAGCCATCGTCGTTGGCAATGGCGGCGTGATCGCCGGGCTCGGCGACGACGTAGGAATTGACGACGCCGCCCTTGTGCGTCCGAGCCAAGCTTGCATCGAACACGACCTTCCCGGCGATCGAGCCCAAGGGCTCGGCCTCGAAATTGACTTCCGTGATCTTGCCATTGCTCACGGTGACTTTTCGGGTCAGATCGGCCTTGGGGAACTCGGCAAAGGCCGGCACCGTGTTTTCGATCACCGTGACGACATGATCTCCGGGAGCGAGACGACCGAAGCCGTAATTCCCCTGCGGATCGGTGACCGAATACTGCCCGCCGTCGACGCGAACTTGCACGTTTTGCAACGGCACCAATCCGCCGGAGGAATCATGCGCATAGATATGCCCACCGATCCCGCCGAAATTGCCGACACGGAAATAAACTTGCCCCGTTTGCCCGCCCTGCAACGTAACGGAAACGACCGGTTGATCGACGGTGAGACCGGGTGGAATCGATGTCGTTTCCACACGAACTTGATGTGTTCCGGGACTGACGAAATTGAATTGGAAATTTCCCTGCAGATCGGTGCGCTGCACGGTAACGCCGTCAAGAATGACGGCAACATTGGCAACGCCGCCCGGCGCAAAACTGAGTAGACCCGGATTATCACCTAGATCATTGACAACGCGGCCGGTGATAATCGCCGGCAAATGCGGATCGATACGCCCCGCGACCGCACCGTTTCCAAATGCAAACGGAGCGTTGAATTGAATGCTAAATATTTTGGTCTTGCCGTTGGACGTTGGATTTAACGCATCAACAAGAGATTGCACGCCGTACGCCGCCTGCACGGAGAGAACCGGCGAAATCCGGCGAGCAATGGAAATCAATGGGGTGCGTTGTGTTGCGTCGCTTGTGAGCGAACGTGTGCGCATGACGGCATACGTCAATGCGTACGTCGTTTTTCCCATCGTGCGATTTAATCCGTAATTCGCAACGGATTGATTCGTGGTGCCCAATTGCTGACTCATCTGACGCAACCACTGTTGGTTCAGACTCGCCGCAAACGGCCCGATCTGCCGCTGCACTTGCAGCGAATAGCCAATCCCCGCAAGCGTTGTTCCGCTTAATTGCGTCGAGCGAGAAATTTGCGAACCGACGCTCACAAATCCCATATGAATGGGCATGGCAAGCTGGGATGTCACCCCACCGATCCACTGCGTTGCAGAATTACTCAAGAGTTTTTGCGACTGCAAACCGATGGAATACGTCATGCGATGCAGCGGGCCGAAAATGTTGAAACCGAACCGTTGCTGGGCCGTCGTCGTGCCCGAATACGCTGTCGTATCGAAGGTTGCATTCAGCGACGTCGTTGTGCGTCCGTTCGAACCGCGTAGTGCAAAATCAATCGCGTTATCATAGGGCGCTTCACCTGCGCCTAAAATGAGATAGCGCGCTGGGATGCGTCGATAATTGATCGTATACCCATTATTGCCGACGCCGGAATCAAAACGCAATGCATACGCCAGCCCAGAAAGATTCGCATCGGGCGCTTGACGTTTCTGAAATGCAAACTCTCCGACGATCGATGCTTTACCGCGCGGCTCGGCAAAGCCGAAAAGAGCGGTCTTCGAAGGGCCGGTCTGCGTGCCACCCGAGCCGTCGGTCAAGCCGAATTCAATGAGCCGCTGCCCAATCAGACGCCGACCGCGCACTCCGAGCAGATGAATCAGTTCCTGATTCACGCCGTAGGTCGGCCCACCGAAAAGCGCCAGATCCCCAGTCCCGAAGGGAACCGTCAACGATGGCCCGCGCAGGGTCGTCCCGACCGGCAGCAGGCCGAATACCGAGCTCGTCACCGAGCCGTAATCCACCTCGAAGTGCGGAGTGGAGAAAGAAATCGTCGCAAGGCCCGTCGTCGTGCCGTTATTCGAGAACCCGAATGGCAAGCGGAGATCTGTCGTCGTCGAGCCGGTCCGTCGCGAGATTTCGGCGAGCAATCCAACTGCCGAGGTCGTCGAGTTCTGGCTCGTCGTCGTCGGAGTCGCCCCCGGCGAGGGAAATGCCGAAAGGGTCGTCTGCGTCAGCTGGCTACCAAAGGAAAGCGAGCCCGTGAGATTGAGCTGTAGCGGCCCGCCGCCGTGAACCTTCGGCCCGGGCGTGGGCGTCGGGCTCGGACTCGGGCTCGGCGATCCCAGAGGCTGCGGCCCTGGAGAAGCGCTTGGTAAAGCCAGCACGGGAACGGCGTAGGCAAGCAACGCTCGCGCCGCGCGAACGTTGAGCCCCGAAGCCACGGCCAAAACGGCCAGACCCAGGCCAAGCACTTGCAAGGCTCGACCAACTAAGCGAACGTTTGTTCGGATATCCTTCATCTTCCATTAGGGAATGTCGTCGGACCTTATCCGGGACTTAACCCAAAAGTGTCTCCTGAAAGGCAAAGTTTTCGCCCGGGGCGGCCGATACCTCATATAGTCGGAACGTTTCATGGAGGAAACCACCGCTTAGATGGACCTGCTGGGGAGTGCGTCCTTTGTTCTTCGGAACTTGGACGTCACGCAATCGAATAAGGCAAAAGATGTGCGCGCGTTAGCCAGTGGCTTACGCGTGCAATCTGCTGCTGATGACCCCAGTGGCCTTGCGATCTCACAGACGATCCAGGCCAAGGTCGACGGGCTGCAACAAAGCGTGCAGAACGTACAAGATGCCAACAATGCGATGAATCTCGCACAAAGCACCCTCGGTCAAGTCACGACTGTTCTCCAGCGCATTCGTACCTTGATCGTCGAGGCTCGTTCAGATTTGAATTCCGCGAATGATTTGCAGAATATTCAATCCGAGATTCAACAATTGTTGCAAGAGATCGACACGATCTCAAGCCGAGTGACATTCAACGGGCTGCAGCTTTTCAGCGGGCAATTTGATACGTCACAAGGCACCGCCGCATCGATCGTCGCGATTCCAGCGCCTATTCTCAATCCTGATGGTTCGGTCCCCAGCCCAACCATTACGAATGCAGACGGCCTCGGAAATCCTGGACCGATGCTCACAACCCCACAACTTATCGGAGGCAATTTCCAAGCGGGCATCGTGGTTATGCAATCGGCTCCGAGCGCAAATCCAATCGACGACTTGTCTGGACCGCTGGGCGGCCCAGGGACGCAATTCGTCATCAATGCCTATTCAAATTCCAGCAATGGAACTGGAAATCAGTTCACGTATAACACAAACGTTCCATATAACTCGGGAGTGATGACGAACACGGCATTCCCAAATCCAATAGGCGCGTTGCCATACATCAACACCATCACCCTATCCAACACAACGGCGAACGATCCGGCGTCCGAAGTCGCATTTATTACGACGGCCGCGACACAGGCGGCGGGCGGACAAGCCCTCACCGTAAATGACGGAGGCCAAGAAGGCACCACCGTCAGCATCGCCCTTCCAACGATCAACACGAGTGCTCTCGGTATTTCCGGAATTTCGGTCTTGGCACCGCAAACTCAAAATATCATGGGTGCTATCGTCGGTCAGCAGTCGAGCAATATGCTTGCAGCAGTTGATGCAGAATATCGCGTCGATGCAGCGTTACAACAAATCTCCGCAGCAGAAGCAACCATCGGTGCACAAACCGTTGCCTTGAGTTCAGACGCAAGCAACGATCAAATCACCATTCTCAACGAAACCGCCGCGATGAGCGCAATTCGCGACACGAACGTCGGGCAAACGGTCACAGATCTTACCCTACAAAACCTCACGCAAAGCGCGGGGAACGCCGTTCTTGCCCAACTTCAAGTCAACCAAGACCGCGTCACGGCAATGCTCTTCAAGTAACATCGCTCATGGGGTTGACCGTAGGGCTATACTAGTTTGTGAAGGACACCTCGCTAGGTGAGGCGTCCACGCACCACACATGCCGCTGCCCATAAACGTCGAGAGACGCCACCTGGGTTGACCAGGCTTCGCCGAATCAAGGCGTCGTCTAACGCGGCTGGCCGTCGAGGCCTACGGGGCGTGGTGCCAAAGCTTGCAGCCTTGAGGTCTTCAAACGTGCGGTCACCGCGCGGGGCGTCCCTCTTCTGTTCATGCTATACGAGAGGGGGTGTCCGCTCATGCCATTTCACGAAGGCTTCGTTTCCGAACTCGTTGGCCGCAAAGCGACCGTCGACGGTTTGGCGATAGGGCGCGTCTCGGATTTTCTCGTCGCTAAACCCGATGATGTTTTCCCACAGGTCGACGGCTTTGTTATCGCGACCTCGCAGGGCCCCCGCTTTGCGCCGATTGATTCGATCCGCGAAATCGATGACCACGGCACCGTCGCACTATCGACCCCTCCGCACGAGCCGGCGTTACATGACGACGATGCTCTTTATCTCATTGCCGATCTGCTCGACAAACAGATCGTCGATGTCGACGGCCGGAAAGTCGTGCGCATCAACGATATCGAGCTTGCACAAACGGGCGGACGCCTGCGCATTGTCGCAGCCGATGTCGGCGTTGCCGGCCTGATGCGTCGCCTCGGACTCAAATCATTCGGCAAGCGCTTCACCCCTTTCATCTATGACCGTATTCCGCGGACAATGATCGCCTGGGATTCGGTCGCGCCGATCAGCGATAAGAATCCATCGCAGGTTCATCTTTCTGTCTCGGAATCCAAGCTTGCCCGATTGCACCCGAGTGATCTCGCGGAAATCATCGGCGATCTCTCCTCGAACGAAGCGGCAGCCGTGGTGCGCCAGCTCTCGGATGAACGCGCCGCCGATGCACTCGAACATCTCGATGCGGAAACGCAAATCCGATTGATCGACGATCTCGGCACACAGCGCGCAGCGGACATCATCGAGGAAATGGATGCCGACGACGCCGCCGATCTCCTCGCCGAACTTCCCGAGGAGAAACAAAGCGCACTCCTTGCGGAAATGGATGAGTACACGGCCGGCGAGTTGCGCACGCTGGTGAAATACGATGAAGATACTGCCGGCGGTTTAATGACGACGGATTACACTTGGATTTACCCTCATCGCACCACGGAAGCGACGATCCAGAAAATTCGCGAGATTGCTCCGACATCGGAATTCATCTATTACCTCTACGTCATCGATAAGCATGATCGCTTACTCGGCTTGCTCACGCTACGCGATCTCTTGCTCTCGTTACCCACAGCCTTTATCGGCAAGATTATGCGCACGGATTTTGTGACGCTACATCCGGATACGGATGCGAAGGATGCCGCAGCAATGATCGCTCGCTACGATCTCCTCGCCTTACCGGTCGTCGATGATGATGGAAAAATGCTCGGCATCGTCACCGTGGATGACGCCATCGATGCCATCATGCCCGATGATTTACGACGAAATCTTCCGCGCATTACCGCTCGACGCCACAAGACGCCGGCGTAAGCTCGACTACTCTGCGGTATCGGCGACCGCGGATCGAGCTGCCGGCCACGACGTACGTGCCGACGCTTCGTTGGCAAACGACCAGCGGTTGCGCCCGCCGTGTTTTGCGCGATAGAGCGCGCGATCCGCTGAATCCATGAGATCTTCGACACTTTGCGCATCTTGCGGGAAGAGTGCAATACCGATGGAGGTCGTCATCGCATGTTTCTTCCCGTCGATATCGATGGGCTCGACCATCGCGGCGACGATCTTGCGAGCGAGATCCGCTGCATCGCCCGGTCCATCGACAATCGGTTGCAAGACGACAAACTCGTCGCCGCCAAACCGGGCAATCGTATCGCTTTCACGGAGCGCCGAATGTAAGCGGCCGGCAACTTGCCGCAACACTTCATCGCCGGCACCATGCCCGAAACCGTCGTTGACCGCCTTGAAATGATCGAGATCCAAATACATCACCGCAAAACCGCGTCCGTAACGCCGTGCCGTGGCAAGCGCTTGATGCAAACGATCATTAAACAACACGCGATTCGGCAGGCCGGTCAGCATATCGTTAAAGGCCAACTGCTCGATGCGTTCTTCGTGTGCGGCACGCTCCAGTGTCGCTGCAAGAAAAAGCGCCATGAGGGCGATAATATCGCGATCCGAATCCGGAATGCCATCGAGTCGCGGGGCGCGCCCGGCAAAGACCAGGGCTCCGTACACCTCGCCGCCGACGACCAATTGCACCGCATAGTAGGATCGCCAGGGCATCGTTCCGTAGGCAGTATCGCGTTTCCAAATATCGCTATCGAGATCGCCGACAAAGAGGGTCGATTTCTCGCCCCGTAGGTGGCGTGAAAGCGCCTCATCCATCGGAATGACCATGCCAGGTCGAATCTGCCCATCTTCGCCAACCGCGTAATCGATGATGAGGTGTTCGCCGGCATAGCGCGTCACATAGGCATATTCAAAGCCGAAGGCAAGTTGGCCAAAGCGCAACGTCTGGGCAATCTGATGATCCCGCGATCCCGTTCGCGATGCCGAAACCATATACAGATCCCGGATGCGTTCGCTCTGCTGGGCAATGGTCGCCTCGGCACGTTGCTGAGCCGTCACATCTTTGGCGACGGCATAGGCTCCGCGAATTTGCCCCGTCGTATGGAGCGGTACGAGTTTGAGTTGGACAGCAATGCGATTACCCATCCGATCCAGTACGGCAGAATCGACTTCGCATGCCTCACCGCGCATCGCTTCGCGCAGCGCTTCTTCAGCCGATTCGCGTAATTCCGGAGCGATTAACTCCAACCAGGGCTTCCCCACAATACGCTCGCCGAAAAATCCCGTCGCACTTTCCAATGCAACATTGACTCGAGAAATCGTGCCGTCGCCTCGTAATTCCATGATCGGATCGGGATGATATTCGAATAGCGATCGAAACCGTTCTTGATTGACCGAAAGCGATGCCTCCGCAGAACGCAGGGCGATAAGATCGCGCGCCTGCACGAAAATACCGACGACTTCTCCATCGACGCGAGCCGGAAGAATATCGCATTCTAGTGGAATTGCGATGCCGCTGGAATGACGGACTTCGATCTCCACGGAATCCGAACCGCCGGAAAACGCAATCGCCGTCGCCTGCGATACGCGGGCAACATCGGATTCGCGAACGTGCTTACTGAAGTGCTGCCCGAGGACATCGTCCTCCCGATATCCCAACATTCGCTCCGCTGCCCCATTGGCCGCCACAAAAAATCCATGGCGATCATACAGGATGATCGCCTCGGGTGACTCTTCAAAGAGCGAGGGCAGGGCGCTTGCCAGCATCTGGGCATCCATGAACGTGGCACCCCTTCGACGAAGATAGGATAATGACTCCCGACGAGCCGCGTGAAGATGTCGTTAAGGCGCTTGAAGCTGCGCAGCACCTACTCGCGCAGGCCAGCGAGCAACTGCGACGAGAGCGACGCGATCCGACGGTTGGATTCTGGGACACGTTGCTTCGTGGCGGCTACGCCGATGCGACCAGCCTCCGGGAAGCCGCTCAGACGCATGGCGTGCGGCTTGCAGCGGAGTATCTCTGCCTTCGCCTTCACGCCGAGACATCGGTGCGCGCACGTGCGCGGCATGCGTTTTCCAGCCATACTCACGACGCCGTCGAAGACGACCACGCCCTTCTTTTGCTGTTTGCCATCGAACGCACCTCGGATCTCACCTCGATTCGCCGGATCGCAAATACGTTGCTGCGAGGGGTGAACCGCGATGAAGCACTGCTCGACGGCGGAATCGGAACCCTTGAAACGCCGCTCATGCTCCATCGCAGTGCACGCAACGCCATGATCGCCCTGGTGATCGGGCGCCGCATTCATGGTCAGGGGAAAATTACCGCGTATGCCGATCTAGGCGCCTATCCGCTCCTCTATGACGGCGCCGATCCACAAAGCTTGCGCGCCTTCGCCACGGGAATGCTCGCGCCGATTCGCGCCTACGACGAAAAACATCAGACGGAACTCGAACGTACCTTACGCGTCTATATCGACTCCGGGCAAAATGTCAAAACGACATCGGAGCAACTCTTCGTTCACCGTCACACGGTCTTTTATCGACTCCGCCAACTCAACGAAATCGCAGCGATGCGCTTTGAAGATCCACAAGCGCAACTTGCCATTCGGTTAGCTCTCGCTATTGAAATGATTCATCATGACTGAACCGTCGACCGTTACAAAACGCGATGTCCTACGCCTCGCAAAGGATGGCAATGTCCGCTTCGTGCGACTTGTTTTCGCCGATATTCTCGGTGTTTCCAAAAACGTCACGATCCCCGTTTCGCGGCTCGCAGCTGCGATGGAACATCGCATTACTTTCGACGGCGGTTCCATCGATGGATTCGTACGTGGCGAAGAACTCGATATGGTACTGCAGCCCGATCCGACGACGTTCGCCATTTATCCGTGGGCGGGAAGCGACGGGTGCGAAGCGCGATTGATCTGCGATATCGCCATGCCCGATGGCACGCCCTTTGAAGGGTGTCCTCGAACGACCTTACGCCGCGCCGTCGATGCCTCCGCGATTCGCTTCGGAAATGTCAGCGTTGCCGCCGAACTCGAATTTTTTCTCTTTCAGCATAGCGATCTGGAACCCGGTTCGCTCTCCACTGGCGACGTTGCAACGTATTTCGATTTTCCGGCAAACGATCGCGGCGAAGAGGCGCGACTCGCAATCGTTGCCGGACTCGAAGCGATGGGGATTCCCGTTTGGGCCTCGCATCACGAACACGCGCCAGGACAACACGAGATCGATTTTGCGGCAATGACCCCGTTGCAGTTAGCCGATGCGATTCTTACTGCACGAACCATTACCAAACACATTGCCGCCCGATTCGGGCTCGATGCAACGTTCATGCCAAAACCTTTGGAGCGCGCAGCCGGTAGCGGCTTGCACATCGATGTGCGTATGGACGCCGACGAAGATACACTTCTGTGCGCCGTCGGCGGTATTCTCGCGCACGCCCGCGCAATGACTGCCCTGTGCAATCCCACCGTGAACTCCTACAAACGACTCGTGGCCGAATGGGACGCGCCGATTTATGCCGTTTGGTCGGAGCGTAGCGTCGATACCCTCGTACGCCTGCCAAAGGGCACGAAAGGCGGCCTTTTTGAAGTCCGGAGCCCCGACCCATCGTGTAATCCGTATCTTGCACTCGCAACTATTTTAGCTGCGGCGAGCGACGGCATTGCTACGTCGACGTTTGCGGGCGAGCCGGTGCGCGATTCAAGCTACGCCCTCGATGCTCGTCAGCGTCGTGATTTAGGCATTATCGCGTTACCAAAATCTTTGCGCGCGGCGCTCGATGCCCTTGACGAAGATCATGTCATTCGCGCGGCGCTTGGCGACCATCTCTTTGCCGCATTTCGCGACGCCAAGCTTGCCGAGTACGAACGGTACCGCCGCAGCGTCCATGCCTGGGAACACCGAGCGTATCTCCGTCTCTATTAAGACCTCTTAGTGCTTCTTCGCATATTTTTTTGTCGCTTGAGCGACGGCTTCATGCAATTCCGATGCCAAGAACGGAAGCGGCAAGCAGAAATCCCAGCCTTCGGTCTGGACGCCCCCGACGCCGATCGATGCATAGGGTGAAGGCGAATCGACAATTTTGCGCAACGCCTGCGCATTGGGAACCACGGATCGTTCGACGACAAACGCATCGAAGGGCTCGCGAGAACCTTGCTCTGAAAATTCCGTAACGGATTTGAATTCGCGCACACGATACCCGTGAGTGCGCAATTCGTACGCAATGAACGGACCTTGCGTTTCATCCTCGGCCAAAACGGCAATTCGTGGACCACGAGCAGTAGCAATGTTCCTCGGCAAATGAATCTCAAAAGTCGTCCCCGCGCCGATCTCACTCTTGACGTTTACGGAACCACCATGCGTTTCAACGAGCATCTTGACGAGAAAGAGCCCGATTCCGGTTCCCTTAATTTTTGACATACGTGCATTTGAAGCACGCGCAAACCGTTTAAAGAGTTTTGGGATATCGTCTGCCGGAATTCCAATACCATGATCTTTCACGGCGATGACAATGCCATCGCCGTCGGGGCGAATCGTCACCGCAATCGGCTTTCCACCAGGCGAGTATTTGATCGCATTGCCAATGATGTTTTCAAAGACTTGGCGCAAGCGCGCAGCATCGCCGATGATGATCGGGTCGTTGATGCCGACGGAAACATCGATCTGGCGTTGATCCGATAGCATCGTCGCGACCTCACGCACCAGGGCAACGACATCAACGCGCTCTTCGACAAGATCGAGTTCGCCATGCTCTACGCGAGAGAGCGCCAGCGTATCGTTCGCGAGATTAGTCAATCGCTTAGCGTTATTTCCGATCGTCTTTGCCGCATCTTTTGCATCGTCGCCATCAAGCGCCCCCTCGGCAATGAGTTCGGAAAAACCCAAAATCGATGTCAGCGGACCTTTAAAATCATGAGCGAGAACGGCGATAAGATCGTTCTTGAGTTGGTTCGTACGGATAACTGCCGAGCGGTTTTGCTCCAACTCGTCAACGCTCTTTTCTAAGCGATCGACCATCTGCTGCCGTTCAATTGCGTGACGCAACGCTCGGCGTAGCGTAAACCCTCCGATAAACCCCTTCATAAGGTAATCTTGCGCGCCCGCCTGCATCGCCGCTAAGGCGAGGGTATCTTCTCGGCGTCCGCTCAAAATGACAACGGGCACTCGAGGATAGTCATCGTGCAACTTGCGAAATGCAGCGAGCCCCTGTGCATCGGGGAGATTAAGATCCATCAAAACGACATCGAAATCTTGCCGCGAAAGCATGGTGAGGGCATCGCTCAATCGCAGCGCCGACACACATTCGACATCGCTATTTTCGGCGACGAGCATCGTTCGAAGGAGCGCGATATCAACAGAATCGCGTTCAACGATTAACAGGCGCAATCGTCTACATCCATGGCGTCTTCTTGCTCGTTCGCCGCGAGTTGCAAAGCTTCCCAGGCTGCCGCGACATCCCGGTGCGTCGTTCGAAGGTTGCCGATTGCCAAGCGCAATGCGTAGGTAGCTCCTAGTTTCGTATGCGAAAGAAAGCAAGTCCCCGAGGCGTTTACCCGCTCCAAGATTCCGGCATTGAAACGTTCAATCCGCGTTTCATCCGTTTGGTTTCCGCGATAGCGAAAACACACGACCGAGAACGGATGTGGGGCGAGAACCTCCCACTCCGACGAGGCTTCGATCCAGCCGGCAAACTCGGCAGCTAAGGCGACGTGCTCGCGCAAATGGGTGCGCAAGCCCTCGGCGCCAAAGGCTCGCAGGACGAACCAGAGTTTGAGGGCTCGAAATCGACGCCCCAATTGAAGGCCGTAATCCATGTAATTGACGACGTCTTCATCGGTCGTCGTGAGATACTCCGGAACGAGACTAAACGTGCGGCGCAATTGCCCTTCATTGCGAATAAACAACACCGAGAGATCCATCGGGACAAACAGCCACTTATGCGGATTCACGACGATGGAATCGGCGTACTCGGCTCCGGCCAGGGTAGCCGCAAACTCCGGAACGATGGCAGCCACCCCGGCATAGGCGGCGTCGACATGGAGCCAGACGCGTTCCCGTTGGGCGATTTCGGCGATTTCGGGGATCGGATCGATCGACGTCGTCGAGGTGGTTCCCGCGGTCGCGACAATGGCCATCGGACGCCGCCCCGCCGCTCGGTCATCGGAAATCGCGGCGAGGAGCGCCAATGGATCCATCGCAAAATGGTCGTCGCAAACGATCTTCACCACGTTCTCGCGACCGATTCCAAGAGCAATCGCCGCCTTTTCGATATGCGAGTGCGTATGCTCGGTCACGTAGATGCGAAAGGGGTGCGTTGCCTGGTTGATCATTCCGCGGTCGCGGATTGCCGGATCCATCGCATCGCGCGCGGCGGCAAGGGCGGTAAATCCGGCAATCGATGCCGTATCGTAGATGATGCCCGTAAACACCGACGGCAACCCCAGAAGCTCGCGCAGCCAGCGCATGACGACGGCTTCAAGTTCACTTGCCGCCGGCGAGGTTCGCCACAGCATCGCTTTGACATCGAGCGTCGCTGCCAGCGCTTCGGCAAGAATGGCGATCGGCGCCGCACTCGTTGCAAAATAGGCAAAAAAACGCGGGTGATTCCAGTGGGTGATTCCGGGAAGGATCAGCCGCTCGAAGTCGGCGAAAATCGCATCGAAGGATTCACCTTCCTGGGGAGCCGAAGCCGGGAGGCTGGCGGCGATCTCACCTGGGTTGACACGAGCAAGGACCGGGTACTCCTCCGGATGCTCGAAATACTGTGAAATCCACGCTCCTACCCGTGCAAAGTCATCCCCATTAAAACCGAAACCATTCATCATTCTTCTATGCGTGTTAGCCATAAAAACCCGCATTACCCGTAGACACTTCCCCCATAAGCCATGAGGTCGATGCCATGAACTACCGTCGTTATCCGAACAGCGAACTTACCGTCAGCGAAGTCGGCTTCGGCCTCTGGACCACTTCGACTGGATGGTGGGGAACGATGAGCGATGACGACGCCGTCGCAATGTTGCAAGAAGCGGCATCATTGGGGATCACGCTGTTCGATGCGGCGGATGCCTATGGAAATGGACGCAGCGAAGAGCAACTCGGCCGGGCCTTTGCGTCACAGCGCGACACTATTGTCTACGCGACGAAATTCGGCTACGACTTTGTTTCCGGCGACAATACGCGACGGGGTCAGCAAGAACTTCCCCACGATTTCTCGCCGAATGCCGTTCGCAAAGCATTGGAGGCCTCTCTCAAGCGCCTACAAACAGAGTACATCGATATCTATCAAATTCATAATGCGCGGATGGAACACATCGATGACGACGTCCTCTGGGATCTGTTGGAGACGTTCAAGCAAGAGGGCAAAATTCGCATGTATGGTGTGGCGCTCGGCCCGGCAATCGGTTGGCTCTACGAAGGGGTCGATGCCGTTCATAAACGCAACGCAGCAACGTTGCAAATCATATGGAACATGCTCGAACAACATCCGGGCACGGCACAAATCGCAGCGGCCCACGAGCGCAACGCCGATACGGGATATCTCATCCGCGTTCCACATTCCAGCGGACTCCTCGAAGGGCATTACACCGCGGAGACGACATTCGCGGCAAACGATCATCGTCGTCATCGCCCGAAATCGTGGCTTCTCGACGGCGTCGCAAAAATCGAACAATTGCGCTTTTTGGAGAAACCGGACCGCACGCTCGGACAAGCGGCGATCCAGTGGCTCCTTGCCGAACCGCGCGTCATGTCCGTCCTGCCGAACATCTATGATAAGGCGCAACTTCATGAGTTTGCCGCAGCGTCGGCGGCGCCGCCCCTCGATGCCGCAGAGCTGGCTCGCATCGCCGAGTTGGTTGCATCGAATTTCGGCTTGCCGCAACTACCGATGAATTTTAAGGGCACGATGACGCGCGATGGAGTTCCGGCGTAATGCACACCGTCCTAACGGCAGAAGCGCCAGCCCCAATCGGACCATACTCGCAAGCAATACGTTCGGGTGGTTTTCTCTTCTGTAGCGGTCAAATTCCATTAGATCCGCACAGCGGCGCGATCGTCGAAGGCGACGTCTCGCTGCAGACGAGACGCGTTCTCGCCAACCTTGAAGCCGTTTTACACGCCGGCGGTAGCAGCGTCGACCACGTCGTAAAAACTACGATTTTTCTTGTTACAATGAGCGATTTTGCGGCGGTCAACGCCGAATACGAACGCGTTTTCGGCACAACAAAGCCGGCGCGTTCGACGGTTGCAGTCGCAGAACTCCCACGTGGCGCTCGCGTCGAAATTGACGCGATTGCGCTTATCGCGGAGTAGCTCCACCGTTTAATCGCATCAGTCGATCTTGCGCGATGTCGCGTGCGGTCGCGTTATCCGATGAGATGGCGGCCTGATACTGTAGCGCGGCGAGATTTTTTTGCCCTTGTTCGTTGTACACATCGCCGAGCAACACGTGAATGCGCCCATCGTACGGAGTAAAGGCAACGCCCTTGGTGAGTGCCGCTTCTGCCAGGTTATACATCCGGTGCCCAATGTAATCAAGGCCGACATCGATATAGGCTTCCGGGGTATACGGGCCGACCGCAATCGCTTCGGCGTAGTACGTTACCGCACTCTTCCACGCGCCGCGTTGATCGGCAAGATACCCGAGATTGACCAGCGCTCCCGGTCCCTCCGGATCCAAAGCTCGCGCGATAGCAAGCGCGTGTTCTGCTGCGTCAAGTTTATGGAGATGTAGATAGTTCGCGCCTACATTTGTCCAACAAGAATATGATCGAGGATGATCTTTCACGCATACTTTGAAATCGGCAAGTGATGATACATAATTTCCCTCGACCATATCGGCTCGACCGATTCCATTTTCTGCCGGTTCGAAGCCGGGTTGATCCCGCAACGATTGCGCAAAAGCTAGCATTCCATCGCGCGGGCGGTTATCGGCAAGGTCCAACTCTCCAAGTTGATCCTGAATAACCGCATCGAAGCGATGGGACGCAGCCTCGCTCTCAATTTTCGTGCGAAATTGCGCTAAATCGCCACGTATGCGATGGAGCGTCACCAGATCTCGGATGCCATTGATCGATGGAAGACTCTTTGTGAATTCGGCGATTGCATCGTCAATGCGATGCTCCGTCGCGTAGGCGACGCCTAAGCGATCATGCGTCTCCCGGTCACCCGGAAATTCACGCACGATCGCGATATAGATCGAGATTGCGTGCGCGACGTCCCCGTTGCGAAAATAGAGGTCACCCAAAAAGCGATTCGGCGCAATTTCTCGCGGATGAAGCTGATCGTACCGTGCGAGCCAGGCAATCGCATCGGCAATCTTTCCTTGCGCAACTAACTGCCGAGCATGGGTGATGGCCCCCTGCGGATCCGAAGCGAAATGGAGCGAGTAGCTATCATCACCCGACGGGATCTGGACGATCCACTGGGCACGCGCCCCCATTGGCCCGAGGAGCACGAGACAGGCCGCGATGATGACGGTGATCGTAGATTTCATGAGAGCCCAATCCTCCCTGATCTCTCATGTTAGCACCGACAAAGGTCGAAGTCGAGCGCTTGCGCTTTCTGATCGCTATCCCGGCACGTAAGGTTATTTTCCGTAAGCGTCGCCCTTAACGGACGAAGGGGACGATATTGCTTGGCGTGAGCGGATAGAACGTCATCACGACGAGGGCGATCCCATAGAGAGCGATGCTGATCATCGCAGGCCAAGGTGCCACCGGGAGTTCCGGCTGCGCCTTCCCATCCGGCCGCGCATACATCGCACGAATGATTTTTGCATACGCGAAGAGCGAAATTGCCGTCCCGAGAATCAAGAGCACTGCCAACCACCAATAGCCGGTGGCAACGCCGGTCGAGAGCAAGAGGATCTTTCCGAGAAACCCGGCCGTCGGCGGCAGTCCGGCAAGAGCAAGTAAGAACAACGACATCATGGCAGCAAGGTACGGACGACGCGACGCGAGCGCATGATAGGCGGAAAGAGCGCTTCCCGCCTCCTTTTCATCCGACAAGGCCGCGGCCACCGAGAAGGCTCCGAGATTCATGATTGCATACGCAACCAGATAGTAGATCGCATAGCGTAATCCGAGGGCCGTTGTTCCAGCTAACGCGACGAGCAAATAGCCGGCCTGCGCAACACCCGAATACGCCAGTAGCCGTTTCAGATCGGTTTGCGCCAGCATGCCAAGGTTTCCGACGAGCATGGAGAGCCCGGCAAGAATCCATATGGGAAGCAGAAACGCACTCGACATTCCGGTCGGCAACGCAGCGTACAGGAAGCGCGCAAGAACCGCCAGCGTTGCCGCTTTGGTTGCTACCGACATAAACGCGGTGACGGGCATCGGCGCGCCTTCATACACATCGGGTGACCACGCGTGGAATGGCGCGAGGCTCATCTTAAATGCCAGACCAACGAAAAACAGCGCGCTGCCACTCCACAAAAACGACGAGGTTGCCAAGCCGCCGAGCGTCAACGAACTCAGGGCAACGCTTCCGCTTGCGCCGAAGAGCAACGCCATTCCGAGTAACATAAAGCCTGAAGCCGTTGATGAAAGCACCAAATATTTTAGCGCCGATTCGCGCGATGCCGGGCGGTCGTTCATCCCGCATAAGCAATACAAGGCCAGCGAGAGTAATTCGATGCCTAAAAAGACCGTCATGAGATTCGAGGCACCGGCCATTAACAATGCCCCGCACGCACTCCACAACATCAGCGCAACGCTACCGCCGACGCGGCGTTCCTGCATCGTCGTTGCGAAGAGCAACAATGAGCCGAACAACGCCAGAAGCACAATCTCTTCAAAGACGACCGTGAATCCACCGAGGGCGAAGGCGCCGCCGAAGACCGTTCCGGTCGAACCGTATTGCTGGGCGCATAATCCGGCGGCGAGCAACGTTCCAAGGCCGCCGATCAGGATCGCAACCCAACGCTTCGCGTGCGTTCGCGCGAAGAGGTCGGCAAAAGGCACGACGAGCGCAGTAACGGCAATCGTGATGATCGGAGCGATGCCGTTCCAATCGACCTGGGTGGTTGGATTCGCAATCATTTGATCACCGTTTGCAAGAGTGCTCCAGGGATGGTCCCAAGAGCAAGCAGAGCGAGGACTAACGGCGCGAGGGCAATTCCTTCGCGCCACGAGAGATCGGCACGAATTGGAAGATCGCTGCGTTGCGGGCCATTCATCACACCTTGGAACAGGCGGAGCATATACGCAGCGGCCAGCACGATCGGAATCAAGGCAAGCAACGCTGCCCAGAGGAGCCCTGACTGAAAGATACCGGTGATGATCAGCAACTCACCGGCAAAGCCGGCAAGTCCGGGCAAGCCTAATGCTGCGAGCGCTGCAATACAGAGGGCACCGGCGAGGCGAGGATTGAGTGCGCCGAGGCCACCCAAGTGAGTAAGCGAACGCGTTTCTTCTCGCTCTTCAACAAAGCCGAGTACCAAGAACAACGCCGCAGAAAAAATACCGTGCGCAATGAGGTAGAGTCCCGCGCCTTGTAAGGCGATTGTGTTGAACGAAAAAATCGCGATGAGGATAAGTCCCAAGTGGGAGAGCGATGAATACGCGACGATTCGTTTCGTATCACTTTGAGCCAATGCAGCAAGGGCTCCGTAGATCAACGAAATGGCGCCGAGCACGAGAAAAATCCCCGCGTACGCTTTCATGTAATCCGGAAAGAAGGCCAATCCGATCACGATGAAACCGTAGAGTCCGGCTTTCGACTGCACCGCGCTAACGACGGCAACCATCGCCGGAGGCGTATCGGCATAGGTGAGCGGCATCCATGTGTGCAGCGGAAAGACCGGAGTTTTCACCAAAAATGCGAGCGCGAAACCGCCCAAAATCCATGGCGCCCAAGCACCGATCACATGCACGCCCGCTTGTCCGATAACATCGGTCGATCCAAAGAGGACGCCGAATGCAGCCGTCGCGAGCAAGAGCGCAAGTCCGCCGGCAAAATTATAGAGGAAGTACCGCCACGCCGTCGTCACATGCGATGCGCGCGCCAAGAGCGTGAAAAATACCGGGAGCAACATCGCATCCCAAAACAGCGCAAACAGCAAGAGATCTCGCGCTAAGAAGAGCCCGAGCATCGTGCCTTCCAAAAACAGGAGTTGCGCGATGAGATCGCGTCGCGCCGAAGCATTGCAGGCCACAATTGCGCTGAGCGTGACTACCGTGAGCAACAGTGCCAACCAAAACGAAAGACCGGACAGCCCAAGATGAAACGCTGCCGTAAATGGACGCGAAAGCCATCGTACCGACCAATCATCGCCTCGCGCAGCGAGCACGAGGACGACCGTTGCCAACGACGCCACGACACCGATAACTCGGCTCAACGTCTGCGCCGCCGCCGGCAGCGCAAAGAGCAGGGTTCCGACGATCAGGGGCACGAGGACGAGTGCGAGGAGCATCATCGGTGAACTCCGATCAACGTGTAATAAGCGATGAAGACAACGGCGCCACCGACGACAAGGAGCACGTAGGCGCGCAACAGGCCCGATTGCACGGCGCGTACGCCGTTTCCGAGTGATCGTGCGAGATGAACGATTTCGCGGACGGCGCCATCGATAATATGCGGATCGAGGATCTGCGCGCTCAGCGCGCCTAGCCACGCCGCCGGACGCACGAACAGTGCATCGAGCGCTGCATCAAAGTAGAATGCATTGGTGAGCGCTGGGAATGCATGAACGGTTTCCATGCGGAGTTTTTCAGCCGCGGCTTTCGCATCGCCCATTCGCCCATAGCGAAGATACGCAACGAGAAACCCGAGGGCGACGATCAGCAGGACGATGCCGGTTGTTGCCATCTCAGAGATAGGAGCGGCGGGAAGCGTTTCCGGTGCGAAGGTCGTGGCGAAGAACGTCGCCCACCACGATGCCCCGCCACCGAAGAGCAACCACCCCGCAGCAATTGTCGGAACAATGAGGATGGCAACGGGAACATTCATCAACCATGCCGGTGCATGATGGTGTTCGCTATGCGAATCACCATGCGGAGTTCCAACGAGTTCGGGATGACGCATCCCTAAATGCGATGGATCGATCTCGCCGCGATGCGCACCCGTAAACGTGAGGAACAGCATGCGGAACATGTAGTAGGCAGTTATTCCCGCGGTGACGACGCCGACGACATACAGCCACGGATGACCGTGTTCGAGCGCACCTTGGATGACGGCATCTTTACTAAACGATCCGGAAAGACCCGGCAAGCCGCAAATGGCTAACACGCCGATGAGCATCGCAAAGAACGCAAAGGGCAATTTTTTGCGAAGGCCACCCATACGACGTACGTCTTGTTCATTTGCCAAGGCGTGAATCACGATGCCCGAGCCCAAAAACAACTGCGCTTTAAAGAACGCATGCGTAAAGAAGTGAGCGACGCCGCCTTCATAGGCGCCGACGCCGACACCCATGATCATGTAGCCGATCTGCGACATGGTCGAATACGCAAGGATTCGCTTGATATCCCATTGCGCCGTACCGAGAATCGCGCCGACAAGCGCGGTCAAGCCTCCGACGGTCCCGACGAGCAGTTGCGCGTCGGGCGAGGCATTCCACAAGGGCGCGCAGCGCGCAATCAAATAGACGCCGGCCGTTACCATCGTTGCGGCGTGGATGAGCGCTGAAACCGGGGTCGGGCCTTCCATCGCGTCCGGCAACCAGGTATGCAAGGGCAGTTGCGCCGATTTCGCCGCAGCGCCGATAAACAGGCAGACGCACACGGCAAAGAGCGTCGGTCCGAATGCTGCGACGTGCGAGAACACATCGCCGTAGCCGACCGAACCTACTTTTGCAATCATGATAAAGATGGCCATCATAATGGCAATGTCGCCGACGACATTGATGACGAAGGCTTTCCGTGCGGCAGCTACCGCCGACGGTTTTTCAAACCAGAACCCGATTAAGAAATACGACGCAAGTCCAACGAGGCCCCAACCGATCAGCAATCCGGCAAAATTATCAGAGAGCACCAGCGTGAGCATTGCGAACACGAAGAAATTCAAAAACGCAAAGAAGCGCGCAAACGCCCGGTCCCCGTGCATGTAGCCGATCGAGTACAAGTGGATCAGGAATCCGACGCCGGTGATAATGCAGGTCCAAATCAGCGACAGCGGATCGAAGAGCAAGCCGAAATCAAATCCCGGCATCCACGACACGAGCGCCTGATGGGCACCTACGGCACCGTTGAGATTTTGCGTCGCCGTTGGCCAAGCAACGATCGTCAACACAAACGATGCAAGTAACGCACCGCTCGCCAACCATCCGGCCGCAGTTTTTAATTGGGGTCCAAATGCCCAACAGAGCACACCGCCAAGCAACGGCAATAACCACAGCGTTAGCAACAACGGATAGGTCCCATCGACCCCCATCACATGATGAATCATGACTTCACTCCTCGAAGGGGTGCCGCGACGCGATGAGCATTACAAACGCGACGAGGACGCGCGCATTTTCCCATCCATGGGAAAATGCTACTCGGTTCGCCACGCCTCTCGCCATCCTGGCTCCGGCGTGGCCTCACACGCCTCGTCGCATTTGCAATGCCCATCGCGTCGCTACCCATGCTTCGCATCGCTACGCAAAATCGAGAAGTTTTCATCATCCTCGTAGTATCCGTACATCGTCGACGTCGACATTTTTGGCGTTTCGGAAAACGACGACCACGATCGCGAGGCCAATAGCGGCTTCAGCTGCGGCGACGGTAATCACGAGGAAGGCAAAAATGTGGCCCGCATTATTCATATAGACGCGAGCAAAGGTAATGAAGAGTAAATTTGCGGCGTTCCACATGAGTTCGATGGACATCAAGACGATCAGCGGATTGCGCCGCAGGGCGATTCCGGCGACGCCGATGAAAAAGATGACGAGCGAAAGGCCGATATAATCGCCAAGGGCAACCGGCAAAACGGTCAGATCCATTTACTCGCCCCCCTCTTTGAGTATGGCTTCGCGCATCTCACGTTTTACACGCTTCGTATCTGCTGTGCGCGAGACAAATGGCGTAACATCGCCGGCAAGCAAGACGACGCCGATGACCGCGACCATCAGGATCAGCGCGGTAATTTCAAACGGAAGTAAGTGTGTCGTGAAGAGCGCTTTGCCGAAATCGGCGACGCTTCCAAACACATTGGCAAGACCCGCAGCGCCATGTAATGAGCCGGAGTTGGACGTTGCCGTTGCCTGCGGCGTCGCATTGGCAAGGCCGAACGCGAGCAAACCGAAGCCAACGAGCACGGCGAAACCCGCCGGAATCGCCGCCTTGGGCAGACGATCCGGGCCCTGTGCGAACGCTGCAACGCCGCTGGAAAGCAGCGCGATGACGAAAAGGAAGAGCACAAGAATCGCTCCGCTGTAGACGATGATCTGCGTTACGGCGAGAAATTCCGCGTTGAGCGTCACGTACAGAGCGGCGAGGGCTGCAAAATGTAGCAACAATGCGACGACGCTATAGACCGGTTTACGCGCAGCAACCGTCCAGACGGCACTGGCAATGAGCACGATCGCGAGCGCAAAAAAACCAATCATCCGGCCAGCCCTCGACGCTGCGTCTTCAGGATGATGCCGCGATTCGTCGCGTCATAGCCGGTATCGCTTTCCATCGTCGATTTGACCTGAGCGACCATCCCAAGATCCGAAGGAATACCATTCGGGCGTTCATCGGGAGCAAGGCCCACGCCGGCCTCCGGCGGGACGAGCAGACGATCTTTCGAGTAGACGAACGACCCGCGACGAAAATCAGCCATCTCGAAGCGCGGCGTCAACACGATAGCATCGGTCGGACACGCCTCTTCGCACAGGCCGCAGAAAATACAACGCAACTCATCGATTTCGTACCGGGCGGCAAAACGTTCGCCCGGCGAGTGGCGATCATCGGGAGAGTTCTCTGCGCCGATCACGGTAATGGCATTTGCCGGACATGCCGACGAACACAATTCACAGCCGATGCAGCGCTCTTTGGTATCGGCGTAACGTCGTAGTTCGTGCAAGCCGTGAAAACGCGGAGCATGTTTTTTCTTGACCGACGGGTATTCAATCGTCGGACGCTTCTTAAACATATAGCTAAACGTGATCGAAAAGCCACGCAAGAGAGCACCGACATTGCCAAGATGTTTACGCATACGTTAGCCCCTCAACGCGACAATCAGCGCGGTGATAATAAGATTGAGCGTCGCCGCCGGCAAGAGAATTTTCCAGCCGAATGCCATAAGTCGATCATAACGAAAGCGCGGCAACGTCGCGCGCAACCACATATAGAAGAAGAGAAATGCGCCGACTTTCATCACGAACCAGAGAATGCCGGGAATCATCGTTAAACCGAACGGCGCATTCCATCCGCCGAGGAACAGCAATGTTGCAATACATGCGACGGTCAACATATTGACGTACTCGGCAATGAAGAACGAGCCAAAGCGCAGCCCGGAATATTCCGTGTGAAAGCCGCCGACGAGTTCCGTCTCGGCTTCTACGAGATCGAACGGCGTTCGATTCGTCTCGGCCACGGCCGTAATCACATAGATCAGAAAGCCGAAACACTGTGGGATGAAAAACCACATGCTCGCCTGCGCGTGAACGATGCCGGCAAGCGACGTTGTTCCCGCCAAAATCAGAACACCGACGAACGACATCGACATCGACAGTTCGTAGGAAATCATTTGTGCCGTAGCGCGAACGCTGCCCAGCAGCGGGTATTTCGAACCGGACGCCCAGCCGCCGAGTGAGATTCCATAGACGCCGATCGACGAGATCGCCATCAACAAGAGAATACCGGCATTGACATCGCCGATGGCCCAAAGCGATCCATTATTTTCACCGAACGGAATAACCGCATAGACCGCAAATGCCGTGATCAGCGAAATAAACGGAGCAAGACGATAAATGAGCGGATCGGCCGTTTTCGGCGTGAGATCTTCTTTGAGAATAAGTTTTGCGGCATCGGCTGCCGGCTGCAAAAGACCCCACGGCCCGACGCGATTCGGTCCCGGACGCAATTGCATCCATCCGAGAATCTTGCGCTCGAACAACATTGCATAGGCGAAGGTCGTCACCACCACCAGCAAAAGCAAGGCGGATTTGATTAAGATCACCAACCAGAGCGGGGCCGCGTTCAACGTCGCTACGAGCGCATCCATTCGTTATACTCCGACCGGGATTGCAAGAGAATCTGCTGGACGTAATGCTGCGATGCGAACATCGTGGGCACTCGTGCCGCCGCCTGCAAACAGATGCCGACGCTGTGCTTGCACTGCTTGCTTCTGCGACCACACGTAGCGTGCATCCCCGAAAGCATCGTCGCTCCGCTGCGCCGCAGCGGCGATGACGGTGCGCCGCACTTCTTCTTCCGTGGGCAGAGCGATATCTAAGGCTTGGGCCAAACCGATGAGCACCTCGAGATCGCTGAGAACTCCCACCGGGGCTTCGAGTGCGGCTTCGACCGGCAATAACTCGCCGGTAGCATTGATGATCGTTCCGGATTTCTCGAACGCGGAACGAACCGGCAAGACGAGCGTCGCTTGCTTGGCAGTCTCCGTCATAAAAAGTTCGGTGACAACCGAAAACGGGGTCGCGCGCATCGCTTCCGCAACGAGAGCGGGATCGGAAAAATTCAATGCGGGATTGACGCCGAAAAGATTGAGAACTCGCATCGTGCCGGCACGTGCAGCATCCAACATAGCGGCCGTATCGAGGCTTGTATCGCGCGGCAAAAGTCCGAGCGCTTCGGCACCGCGAGCGTTGCCTTGTTCACCGGCGATAAAAGTTGAAAGCGACGCATGCCCGGAGAGCAGTTCATGGAAACGCGCACCCAGCGCTACATCGGAACCATCCCAAACGAGCGCCACCGAGCGCGCATCGCGGGCTGCCATGAGCGCGGCGGTTTCATTCTGTGCGTCGATATCGAAACGACGCCCTCCATGACGAACGGCCTTGCGAATACGCAGGTCAAGCACCGGCGCCGTCTCAGCCGGCGAAGCGCCGATGACGAGAATAACGTTCGCCGATTCAAGTTGTTCGAGTGTTCCAGAAAAGCGACCAGGCGTTGCTTGGCGCTGGACGCCGGCTCGCCAATCGATGTTGCGCACGCCGATGGCCCGCATGAGCGTGCCGAGCAGATAGGCCTCTTCGTTGAGCAATCGTCCGCCGCCGATGACGCCCACGGATTCCGGCGCACTCTTGGCATCGTGAAGCGCTTTCGCCCATAGCGCAAATGCGTCGTCCCACGAAATCTGAACGAAGCTTCCATCTTTGCGATAAAGCGGCTGTGTGATGCGCTCGGGAGAATCGACGTAGCCGATATTATAACGACCGCGATCGCAGAGCCACCCATCGCTGATCGCATCGTCCGATTCCACCGACATCGTGCGCAACAGCGTTCCGCCGCGAACGTCGGCGTTCATACGACATCCAACCGAACATTGCGTACACGACGTTTGCGTGCGCGTCAGATCCCATGGGCGCGATTTGAAGCGATAGGTTTTCGACGTTAATGCGCCGACCGGGCATAATTCCGTGACGTTGCCGGTGAAGTGATGGCGGTACGGTTCGCCCGTCGCCGTTGCGATCATATCCTTATGCCCGCGATCCTTGAGCACGAGTTGCTGATCGCCGACGATGAGTTCATCGAAGCGAACGCAACGTTGACAAACAACGCAACGTTCTTCATCGAGTACGATCGTTGGTCCGAGATCAACGCCTTTGGGTTTACTGGTCTTTGCATCGGCCACATCGGATGTGCCGCGAGCGTAAGCCATGGCATAATCTTGCAAATCGCATTCGCCGCCCTTATCGCAAATCGGGCAATCCAACGGATGATTGACGAGCAAAAGTTCGAGCACCATCGCTCGCCCCGTGTCGACCTTCTCTCCGCGCGTCCGAACAACCATGCCTTCGGCGACGGGCGTATTGCACCCGATCTGCAACTTAGGCATCCCCTCGATATCGACGAGGCAAACGCGGCACAATCCGGCAGGCCCGAGTTTCGGATGATAGCAATAGACGGGAATCTCTTGTTGGATTTTTTTGACGGCTTCAACGAGTAGCGTACCTTTGGGAACGCTCACCGGAACGCCGTCGATCGTCAGATTCACCATGATTACACCGCTACCGTCTGGATGCGAGCTTCGAACTGCTCGGGGAAACGTTTGAGCACCGACTTCAAAAATGGTTCGATGGAATCGCCAAGGGCACAAAGATTCAGGCCGGTGATCGTGCCGCTCACGCGATGCAACATCTCAAGATCGCTGTGCAAGCCACGACCTTGCACGAAGCGATGGAGCACGGTCTCAAGCCAATGCCCCCCTTCGCGACACGGCGTGCATTGACCGCACGATTCGTGCGCAAAAAAGCGCACCATATTATAGGCTGCTTGCACGAAATCGGTGCGATCGTCGAGCACGAGAAACGCGCCGGAGCCGAGCATCGAACCGGCTTTTGCGAGCGATTCATAATCGTACGGATCGTCAAGATTTTCGGGGAAGATACATGCCGACGAACCGCCGCCCGGCTGAATTGCGGCGAGCGTTCGTCCGGGAAAAAGACCACCGGCGATCTCGATGAGTTCGCGCACGGGAGTACCGAGCGGAACTTCGTAATTTCCGGGTTTTTGCACGTGCCCGGAGATCGAAATGATCTTATAGCCTTTGCTGCGCTCGGTTCCGACTGCGGAGAACCACTCGGGACCGTTTGCCAAAATGGGAACGAGATAAGCCAACGTCTCGACATTATTGACGACGGTCGGCATGCCGTAGAGTCCGGCGATCGCCGGGAACGGCGGCTTGAGCCGCGGCTCGCCACGTTTGCCTTCTAAAGAATTGAGCAATCCGGTTTCTTCACCGCAGATGTATGCACCGGCTCCACGATGCACGGTGAGTTCCAAATCGTACCCGGTTCCTAAAACATTTTTCCCGATGAAACCGGCCGCCCGCGCATCGGCAACGGCTTTCATGAAAATTTCGTAGCCGCGCTTAAACTCGCCGCGAATGTAGATGAACGCGTGATGCGAGCCGATGCCATAAGCGCCGAGCAAGATGCCCTCGAGCACCAAATGCGGCGTCTCTTCGAGCAACATATGATCTTTGAACGTACCGGGCTCGGCTTCATCGCAATTACAAACGAGATAGCGCGTTGGAATCTGCCCGGGCAGAAACGACCACTTCTTTCCCGTCGGAAAACCCGCACCACCACGGCCGCGAAGGCCGGATTTCTCAGCCGCGTCGAGGACATCCGTCGATTTCATCGTCGTCAATGCTCTATGGAGTTGAACGTAACCACCGCGTTGACGATACACGGCGATATCTCGCAAATCGCACTCGCCGATACCGGCAGTCAGCACTTTAGTGACCGGCATGTTCGTGATCTCCCAGGACATCGGCAACGCTCGATGCATCCTGCACCAGACGTTCGTTACTCCGTCCGCGCATGGCAATTTCGTTATTGACGAATCGGTCGAGCATGATCAATCCGCTTGCATCGCCGAGTCCCCCGGCGTTATTCGGGTGCGACACATCGGTCGCACCGAGCGATTTTCTTCCCATCGAGACTTCGCCGTCTTGTTTGACCGACCAGGTTTTCCCCGGCTGTTCCGTCTGCGCCATTGGGGCCACGGCAAACGTCCCGGCTCGCATTGCCGCAATCATCTCATCGATCATCGCCGGCGTAAGCGAATAGAAGAATTCGAGATTCACTTGCATGCATGTCGGTTTATCGCATGCCGCCAAACATTCGACTTCTTCATACGAAAAGAGACCGTCATCACTCGTTTGTAGATGACCGATCCCTAATTTTTCACGAAAGTATTTCATGATCTCTTCAGCGCCGCTCACGGTACACGAAAGACCACGGCAGACTTGAAGCACATATTTTCCGACGGGACGACGGAAAAAGAGCGTATAAAACGAGACGGTCGATTCAACGACTGCCGGTGAAACGCCGAGCATCGATGCGGCACATCGCATCGCTTCAGGGCTCACAAAGCCTTCATTCTCCTGAAAGAGATGCATGATCGGCAACAGAGCCGAACGCGGCTCTTCGTATTGGGCAATGAGAGCTTCGCAGGCCGGCTTTAGGCGGGCGGCGAGGGCTTCGAAATGTTCAGCGCGCGTCGACACTAGCGATCCACCTCGCCAAACACGGGATCAAGAGACCCGATCATCACAACGGTGTCGGCGATAAAGTTCCCCGGAGCGATACCCTTGAGGGCTTGCAAATTATAGAGCGAAGGCGGCCGCGTTCGCACGCGGTACGGTTTATTTTCGCCGCTACTCACAATATAAAATCCGAGTTCTCCACGTGGGCCTTCCACTGCCTGATAAACATCACCGGGCGGAACGCGGAAGCCTTCGCTGACGATTTTAAAGTGATGAATCAACGCTTCCATCGAGAGCGCGATCGTCTCCTTCGGGGGCGCGGCCACCTTGGTATTCGTCGTCATAATCGGCCCCGGCTCGTTGAGATGTTGACGCACCTGTTCGATGATACGCATCGACTCTTCCATCTCATCGAGGCGCACCAGGAAACGCGCATAGGCATCGCCTTCTTGGCGCACGGGAATATCGAAATCATAATTTTCGTAACCACAATAAGGAAACGCACGACGAACATCATAGGCGATGCCGCTTGCCCGCAACACGGGGCCGGTACAATTCCATTGAAGCGCCTGTTCGCGCGAAAGAATTCCGACATCGATGGTGCGATCTTGGAAAATCGGATTGGCTTGTAATAAACCGCGTAAATCGCGCATGCGACCTGGGAACTTTTTGATCAAATCATCGAGACGATCGAGAAAGCCTTGAGGAAGATCACCATTGACGCCGCCGATACGCACGTAATTGGGGTGCATGCGCGCACCTCCGGCATGCTCTTGCAGATCGAGAATATTTTCGCGTAAATCGAAGCAATAAAAGAACACCGAAATGGCACCGAGATCGATGCCGTGCGTTCCGAGTTGCACGCAATGCGAGGCAATACGCGTCAGTTCGGCGATCAATATCCGAATGCGATTTGCGCGCACCGGAATATCATCGGTGATTCCCAAGAGCCGTTCGACGGCGAGAGCATAACAGAGCGAATTGGATTCGGGCGCCAAATAATCCATTCGCTCGATGACGGTCTGGGCTTGAGACCAAAATAAGTTCTCAGCCGATTTTTCGATACCGGTATGCAGATAGCCGATTTCCGGATCGCAGGTGAGCACGGTTTCGCCTTCGATTTGTAGCATCAGTTGCAACACACCGTGGGTTGACGGATGCTGCGGTCCCATCGAAAGGACCATCGAATTGCCTTCGTGACTAACGATGTCGGGCGTTAGCGGTGCAGACATCGTCATGCTCCGGCCTCCCCGCGCACGCGTTTCACCTCTTCTTGCAACGCTTGCAGCGTGTTGCCCGATGGTGGCGTTCCGGCGGTGACATTGGATTTTAACGAAAATGGCGGACGCGGAGCACGATCACGCGCCGGACCACGCACCGGGTAATCTTTTCGCAGCGGATAGCCTTCCCACTCGTGCGGCATTTGAATGCGACGCAAATCCGGATGGCCGCTAAAGACGATGCCGAAAAGATCGAAAATTTCGCGCTCCGCCCAATCCGCCGACTGCCAAAGATCCGTCACCGTCGGCACCGGCACATCAAGAGCCGCCGCGCAGAGTACGCGCACACGCTTGGGGCGCACAACCCCATCGGCATTGACTGGAATGGCGAGCAGATGATAAACGAGATCGAAGCGCAAGGCACGCTCGGGATAATCGACGGCACCGAGATCGCTGAGCATCGTGAAGCCCTCGTCGCGCAACGTTGCAAGCCGCGCATGGAGCCCAGCGACTTCGACGCGTTCAATGTGCGCATCATCCAGCGGCGGGCGCACGGCCGTAGGATCAGTAGCGTAACCGCCCAGTGGCGGAACTTGCGTTGACGGCATCGATCGTAATCGCTTTCCTTAAAACATTCCTATGCGCGCGAGAGAATGCCGCCGCGACCACCTTCGCGGATTTGCTGTTGAATCAAATTGACGGCATAGAGCAACCCATCGGGCGTCGGCGGACATCCTGGCACATACACATCGACGGGAATAATGGTATCGACGCCTTGGATGATCGCGTAGTTATCGAAGATGCCGCCCGAAGAAGCACACGCACCCATCGAAATGACCCACTTGGGATCCGCCATTTGATCGTATAAGCGTTTGACAACAGGTGCCATTTTTTGCGCAACGCGGCCGGAGACAATCATGAGATCTGCCTGGCGCGGCGAACTGCGAAACACTTCCGAACCTAAGCGCGCAATATCGTATTCGGGCGCCGTCACCGTCATCATCTCAATGGCGCAGCACGCTAAACCCATGGTTAACGGCCATACCGACTGACTTTGCGCCCACCGTGCGACATCGTCGAGTTTGGCCAGTAAAAATTGGCCGGGACCTACCTCCACGAAAATCCACCCTTCTTCCACACATAGGCGTACCCGATTCCAAGCACAACGACAAACACTGCCATCTCTAACAATCCGAACATGCGCAAGGCATGCATCTGAACGGCCCAGGGATAGAACGACGCAGCTTCGACATCGAAAACGACGAACAGCATTGCGATCAGATAGAAGCGAACGGGAAAGCGCCCACTCACCGAGCTCGTCGGTTCCACGCCGCACTCGTAGGCTTCATCTTTGTGCGCATTGGGTTTGGGCTTGGCGAGCAATCCGGGGAGGACAGTAAAAAGTAGCGCCGCAGCCAGTGCGACACAGAGATAGAGAGCAACCGAACCATACGGAGCCATAGATTGCTTCGAATTGTACGACGCAACGATGCGCCCCTGTATTGGATTGGTCGCAAACTGCGAACCCGAGTGCCCGCCAATTTCCCGGAGGCATCGACCGCACCGTAGTCGTACGCAGAGAATCATGAAAGCGTTGGCACTCGGATTTGTCTTTTTTCTCACCATTGCGGCGAACGGCGGTGGCTGCGCACCGGCTAATGTCGTAGGCGTGCAAGATTACGGCACGGTCGTCGGTCGCGTCTTAGATGCCACCACGAACAAACCGATCCCCGGAGCCCTGGTCTCCGTGGGTTCCCTCTATACCGGACGCGCCGACGCGACCGGAGCATTCACCATTGCGGGCGTTCCCGTCGGTTCGCAAGTGGTGATCGCGCGTGCCCCCGGCTTCACCGCGAATTCGGCGACCGTCGCGATCACCAAGAACGTCACCACGTCGGCCGGCTACGTCCGCTTGCTTCCGTCGCTCCCCTACGGAGCGACCCCACCACCGACGATGCCGCCGCCGGCTACGCCGACTCCGCAGCCGTCGGCGAGTGCAAGCCCGAGCCCGAGCCCGAGCGCAAGTCCAGCGCGAAGCCGCTGACGACGAGAAACGCCTGATCCGACGCGCGCGCCAGGCGCTGGCCCAAGCGACCGAGCACATCCCGGAACAATCGCGCGGAGGGCATCGGCGGGACGACGTCCCAACCGACTTGTTCGCAGACGACGATGAAGCGACCGGCTCCGGCAATCAGGGCATCGGCCAGCATGCTCGCTTCGTCGTCAAGCATCGCTTCGACCCGAAGGTACTCATCCAGCATCTCCGCCGCGCGAAGGCCGACCCGCCCGCCAAGCCACGTTCCCAGGGATTCAAGCAGCACCGTCTCACCGGAGGGGCGGTCGCGAACGAACGCGCACAGCTGCTCGACACTCCACGTTGCCGTCTCCACAATCACCCAATGTGCCGGGCGTTGCGCCCGATGCCGCGCGATGCGTTCGCACCATTCTGCGTCGTCGGGATCGACGTGCGCGGTGGCAAGATAGGTTATCGGAGTATCGCTGCGCTGCGCAAGCGATGCGGCAAACGACGATTTCCCGGAACGCACCGGTCCGGTCACGAAGAGAAGACCCATGCTCGCTAACATTGTCGTCGCGCTTGTCGGTCTCTTTCTCGTCATCATCACTTTGCGCGATGTCTTTGTCGCAGCAATCGTCCCCCGACCGGCCACACCGCTGCTGCGCCCGAGCGCGCTCGCGTTTCAGCTGATGTGGAAATTCTGGAAGCACGTTGCAAACCGGCAACGACGTCCCGAACGTCGGGAAACCATCCTCTCGATCTTCGGACCATTCGGCGTGATCGCTCTCTTGGCGCTCTGGGTTGTCCTCCTCGTCTTCGGCTTCGGCATCGTGCTGTTCGCCCTACGCAGCCAACTCAGTCCGCAACCGATGAGTTTTTGGTCGACGATCTACTTTGCCGGAACGTCGTTTCTCACCATAGGTTTTGGTGACATCGTTGGTCGCAGCGGCCTCGCTCGACTGATCTCGTTGACTGCGGGCGCATCCGGTCTTGGAGTCGTCGCCGTCGTCACGTCCTACCTCTTTTCGCTGATCGGTTCGTTTCAAGGTCGCGAAGCGTTTGTCGTCGGCATTGGAGCTCGCGCCGGCGTGCCTCCTAGTGGCTTAGGCCTCTTGGTTTTAGCGGGCGAAAACGACGTCCGCGATTCGCTTGCCGTTACGCTTCGCGAGGGCCAAAAATGGACGGCAACGCTTATGGAGACATCGCTCGCTTATCCCGTCATCACCTATTTTCGTTCGAGTCACGATGACGAATCGTGGATTGCCACCCTCGGAACGCTCTTGGATGCATCGGCGCTCTTAATTGCAACCGCTCGCGAAAAGCGTCATGGCGAAGCCCGCTTTATGTATACGCTCGGCGTTCATGCCGTTACCGATCTCGCCCATTATTTTGGGCTCCCAATTGCCGGCGGCGTCGGCATCGACCGAGCGGAATTCGATAACGCGCTGAGCCAGTTATCGCAAGCCGGCTTCGATCTCGATGACGCCGATTCGTCATGGGCCGTGTTTAGCGATTTACGTACGGCGTATGCGCGAGCACTCAATGCACTGGCGCGTCATTTTGAAATCCCGCCCGTTGCTTGGGTCAGCGATCGATCGCTCATCGGACACGGACGAATCGATATCGATGCAGCGATGCTACGCACAAACGGAGCATCCGCCGAATCGTAAAAACTATAACCCGTGCTCGCTATCGACCTGATGCAGATAGCGTATCGCGACATCGCTTGGAATCGCAAAACCGATTGAGTGTTCATCGGCAAACCGTGATTGCGCAAGTCCGATGATGCGGGCATTATCGAGAAAAAATATCGGTCCGCCACTTTCTCCGGGCACAATCGGCAGCATGATCTCGAGTGCATCGTGGCGCACGGCCGAGAGTCGTCCCGCATTAAACGACATCGTCCAGCCCAAATGCTGATCGGTGAACTCATCGGGTATCGGATAGCCGAGAACGCCGACTTCTCGACCGCGCTGCGCGAGAAGATCACTTGACCTGCCGAGATGGGCGACCCGTACATTCGGAATGCTGATGCGCAGCACGGCCAAATCACGATCCGAACTCATCGCAACGAGATGCGCCGCGCCGATGCGCCCATCGGCCACACGAGCCTGGAGCATGTGTGCGCCTTTGACGACATGTGCGACGGTAAGAATATCGCTGCCCCAGTCGCCCGATGCCACAATCAATCCGCTGCCGTACTCTTCATCGTACGCATCGATCCTAGGGTTTTTCGGCGGACGTCGCATCGTCAAGGAGACAACGCTCGATCGAAGCAGCGCAACGGAGCGGACCGCGGCATCATCGGCATAGCGCGAGCACGATGTCAACGCAACGCATGCCATGACCAGTACGCACATGAAGCGACGCTTCACGCTAGCGCCTCCACAATGGCCGCCCGCAGCGCATCGAGCCCTTGACCGGTTCGCGCACTGACGCGCAACGCGCCTTCCGGTTCTCGATGATCCGATGTCGCCGTATCGATCTTATTGAAAACGGTGAGTCGCGGCTGCGTTAACTCCAAATCTACGAGAATTGCCTCCACCGAGCGCACCTGACGCGGCCAATCCGGATTTGATGCATCGATGACGTGGATGAGAAGATCGGCGCCGCGCAACTCTTCAAGCGTTGCGCGAAAGGCATTGACGAGTTCATCCGGGAGATCGGTAATAAAGCCAACCGTATCGGCCAACCGAATGTAGCGACCATCGGCAAGAAAGACACGTCGAACGGTCGGATCCAGTGTGGCAAACGGGCGATCGGCGACGAGCGCATCACTTTTTGCCAGCGCATTCAAAAGCGACGATTTTCCAACATTCGTGTACCCGACGAGGGCAACGAGGGGATCCGCGCCGCTTGATGGGCGCCGATTCGCTCGTTGCGTCTGCACTTCGGCGAGCGCACGGGAAAGCAAGGCAACGCGCATGGAAATCCGTCGACGATCCACTTCGAGTTTCGTTTCGCCCGGACCGCGCGTACCGATACCGCCGCCCAAACGTGAAAGCTCGGCGCCCATGCCGATGAGGTTCGATTGGCGATAGCGCAATTGCGCGAGCTCAACTTGTAGTTTTCCTTCGCGACTTCGCGCATGTTGAGCAAAGACATCGAGAATAAGCATGGTTCGATCGATGATCGGTAGCGATTGGGCTTTCGCTAAATTTTTGCGTTGACGCGGTCGCAAATCGTTAAAGATAAACAAAAGCTCTGCGTCCGTATCCTCTGCAAGCGTACGAAGTTCGATGACTTTACCCGCTCCGAGCAAGGTTGCCGGATCGACACTCTCCCGATGCTGCACGAGTTGACCGACAATTTGGGCGCCCGCGGCTTCGATCAGCGCGCAAAATTCGGCAAGCTCAGGTTCCAACGGACGATCACGACGCCCTAAATCGACTGCGGCAACGATTGCTCGCGGACGTTTTTCTCGTGGCATCATCGCAGAGAAGCTCGCAAATGCTCGATAAGCCAGGCAAGGCCTTGCGTATAGCGCGGACCCGGACGTTGTAAGATCGCCGGGGGATCGACAAGATACACATGATGTTCGCGAACGGCGCGCAAGGATCGCCACGGTTCGCGATTCAACACCGATGCAAGATGCACTTCCGGATCCGTAATGATGACGTCGGGTTGCAACGCGAGTAACGATTCGGCACTATACTGCGCGTACGCCGAGGGAAGAGACGTTACAGCATCCGTTCCGCCCGCTAACCGAATCAAGGTTGCAATATAGGATTGAGGGCCGACGGTCCAAATCGGCCCGGTTCCCAGTGCGACGAAGACGCGCGGACGATGTGCAAAGCGACCGGCCTCACGCTGCATGTTCACCGTCGTTGCCCGTAATCGAGCGATCAACGCCGTCGCCTCGGCATTTCGGCCTGTGATGCTTCCCATGCGGGCAATATCCCGAAAAATATCCGCATAGCTATCGTCGTTAAGCAACACAATGCGGAAATGCAGACGCCGTAATGGCGCCAGGAGGCGAGCCTGGGACGGTATGCCGACAATAACGTCCGGATGCAACGTGACGATCCGCTCGACATCAACCGACGAGAAATCTGCGACACGATCGACGTGGGCGACCGCGGAAATATCGCCGGTAAAATGCGACACACCGACGATATTTTTGGCGGCGCCGACGGCAACGGCGTCTTCTACCAATGATGGCACGAGGACGACCATGCGATGCGCCGGACTGCTCGGAGTATGTTCGTTGCGACGAGGATGCGCAACGCAGCCGACGAGCGCGACTAGCGCGAAAACTGCGAGCAGGCTTCGACGAATCGACACGTAGCGGTATCTCCCTGATAAAAACGTCGATGAAAAAAACTGGCGACGGTGTTGTTACGCTTCGACCCCGGATTCTCGACGCCCGCATAGGCTGGCGGGTCATCGAACGTCCCGCGCGCATAGTGGAACTCGTACGCTCGTATTGCGTTTCCTTTTACATCGAGCGGCGAATCATCGGCGGCACGCAACTGTCGATAGCCGATTGTCAATGCAGGCTCGTCGATACTCGTCTCACCGTTAAGCGCGGCGCACATCGGGAATATGCCGGAAACCGTGCGTAAGGATCGCCCAAGGTACATATAGCCACCGCACTCGGCATACACCGGCATACCCGACGCAACGGCATCGGCAATGTCATGTCGCAGTCCCGCGTTTGCCGCAAGCTGCTCGGCGTGCAATTCCGGATAGCCGCCGCCGAGCCACATTCCGCTGGTTCCGCGGGGTAATGCGGTATCTCGGAGAGGTGAAAATGCGACGCACTGCGCGCCGGCTGCTCGCAACGCATCGAGCGTTTGGGGATAGGTAAACATCAATGCTTCATCATCGGCGACGGCGATAATCGGTCCGCCACTCGTCATCGGCAAACGTGTAGGAACTGTGCGAGGGACTCCAAAGAGCGATGCGAGATCACACTGCTGGGCGAGCATCGTCGCCATCTCGGAGATGGTCGTTTCAAGATTCGCATCGGCGCTCACATCGAGTCCAAGATGACGTTCGGGCAATTTCCACGCTGCGCGATACGGCAACGATGCGATCAATGGAATCCCGACGGACGCGAGTGCCCGTCGCACGGCGGCCTGATGGCCATCGCCGCCTGCGCGATTCATCACGGCACCAATGAGTCGAACCCGCGGTTGCATCAGCGAACAGCCTAAGGCAATCGCTGCGAGTGTTTGCGATGCCCGCCATCCATCGAGCACCAAAATCGTCGGAATATCGTATGCCGAAAAAATATGTGCGCTGGATGTCGCTCCCTCATCGTCCCCATCGAATAGCCCCATCATGCCCTCGATAAGCATGGCGCGCCCTTGGGCTGCGTGCAATTCGGCTGCAACATTTTCCGGGCCATCGAGCCACAAATCGATCGTGCGTGCGCGTTCTCCGCATGCGCGTGCGTAGAGTTGCGCATCGAGATAATCCGGACCGCATTTAAATGGTGCGACGGAATAGCCGGCATCGCGCGCAGCACGAGCAAACGCGAGTGCGATAGAGGTCTTCCCTTCGCCTGTCCCAGCGGCGGCAATGGCGCATGATCCCAACACGAGGCTTCGACCATTCCATACCCAGGAAAGCGCGCCTGCGCTCTCGTAACTGCCGCGTCCTGTAGGAGTCTGCGCGGGAAACCGGTGTAAATCCGGTACGGTCGCGCCACTGTAAGCGGGAAGTCGCTTCATTCGTCACTGTCGCATCGTCGATGGGAAGGCATGAAGCACACGGCAATGATCCGCCTAGTCAGGATATCGACGCACACTCCGCAATTCCGCCTCGCGAACATTAGGAAAAGGATTGCATCTCGTGACTATTTCGCTCGCTTTGCGTGCGCTATGCGCCGCTGCGCTCATCGCCTCGTTCCCTTCGTTGGCTCGCGCCGCCACGGCCACGCCGTCGCCAACGCCGACACCGCTGCATACCGTTGAGCACGTGGTGACGGCCGATCGCACAAACGAAACGCTTCGTAACGTCATCAGAACAACATTTGTCGTCACCCACGCACAGATCGTGCGCAACGGCTGGCGCACGGTCGGCGATGCACTCGCCGATGTGCCGGGAGTCCAAATCTCCCAATACGGTGCCATTGGCGCGGGCTCGGATTTCGGTCTTCGCGGAAGTAGTTCCGCGCAAACCTTAGTCCTCATCGATGGCCTTCCGGCTCCGGGGGCATTTTCCGGTAGCGTCGCGCTTTCTGCGCTCACGACGCAAAATGTCGATCACATTGAAATCGTCGAGGGCGGCGGATCGACGCTCTATGGCACCGGCGCCATCGGCGGTATTATCAACGTCATCACGCGCACTGGTCATTATGCACCGAGCGCGTCGCTTGAGTTTGGAAGCTTCGCGGATACGACGACGCGATTGGCGATCGACGGATTCTCGTTCGAGCGCATTACGGCCGCAAATGCGTTTTCGCTTCCGGCAAACACTAGCGGCCTCACAGCGCAACCCAACGCCGATTACCGTGAAACGACCCTTCAATACGGCTCGAAAACTCGTTTGCGCGGCCTGGATGCAACGTGGCATGTTCAGCTTGAAAATGATGATCTCGGCGTGCCCGGGCCGATTGGTTCTACCTCGCTTACCAGCCGCGAAGAAGATCGCAATGCCACGGCATCGCTTTCGCTGACCCGAACTGCCGGTGCGGCGAGTACGACGCTTGCCCTGGGTGGCTCGCGTCAAACGATCGGCTACGGCTGTAGCGCTTCCGATCCGAATTGTTATCAGAAGACCCAATCGATCAACATCGATTCGCGCCTGTCGCTGGGATTACGGCACAGCCTCGATCTCGCAAGCCAGCATCTCATCTACGGAATCGATCTTGCTCGCGGAGTCGCGCGAACCGATAGCGGTGGCGCAACTCCCTTGTCGGTTGTTAGCAATCCCTTTGCGCAAACCGCTGCCTACATTCAGGACCGTCTGCTACCGAACAAACGCTTGCAACTTTCCTTTGGACTGCGCGGCGAGCGAGACGCTCAGTTCGGTGGCGAATTTTCACCGTCGATCGGTCTCCTCGCGCGATTAACCAACGATCTTTCGATCAAGGGCAATTACGCATCGGCATTCCGCGCCCCAAACGCCAGTGAGCTGTATTTTCCGGGGTACGGGAACTCGGCTCTCAAGGCCGAACGCGCCCGCGTGGCCGATCTCTCGCTCGTTAACGATGCCATACTCGGCGGCGCAACCATAACCTGGTTCTCGAACACCACGCGCAACCTCATTGTCCCCGTGTTAGTCGACCCCGTGAATTTTATCTATCAAGCGAAAAACTTCGACCTCGCTACTATCCGCGGCGTCACGCTCTCGGTGCGCACGCGCCCCGCGCACGGTTTTTCATCGAATCTCGAAGTCACGGATCTCTACACCGCAACCGATATCACGTCGGGAATGAGGCTTTCCAACGATCCGGTGTTCAATGTCGGAGTCGGACTGCAGTATCGCGCCGACAAGCGTGGGATTTTCAGCGATGCGGGTATTCACGTACAATCGA
Organism: bacterium; assembly: GCA_021778415.1. Lineage (GTDB taxonomy): Bacteria > Vulcanimicrobiota > Vulcanimicrobiia > Vulcanimicrobiales > Vulcanimicrobiaceae > JAJYCL01. The sequence goes on from JAJYCL010000006.1 coordinate 53,558, forward strand.
TCGGACCGCGTGGGACGGTCGATCCTACGCAGCCGCTCTTCGATCAACCGGCGGCGTACTCGCAAACAAACGCCTATGCACGCTTCCGCCTCGGAGAACGCGCCATGCTTGCGTTACGCGTGACGAATCTCGGCAACGAACGCTATGCCCAAATTGGCGGATTTCCGATGCCGGGTCGCGCGTTCTCCCTGGAGTTATCGACACGCTAGGAGTGCAATGCGCGGACTAATCGTGCTGACGCTGGCAACCTGCGTCAGTGCCATTGTCGGCCTGTTAGCCGGTGCAACATGGTTTGCACCGGCAACACTCCTCGCTGCATTTTCTCAACATCATAGCGATGCTGCCACGATTTTGTGGCAATTACGACTTCCACGCATTATCGTCGTCGCCGTCGCCGGCGGTTCCCTCGGAGTCGGTGGCGCGCTCCTTCAGGGCTTGCTTCGTAACCCGCTCGTCGATCCATATCTCACCGGCACCAGTGCGGGCGCTGCATGCGCAATCGCCATCGGCGTCGTCCTCGGCATCGCAGCTCCAGCGCTGCCGGCAATCGGTTTTCTCGCCGGTCTCGGTACGGCGGCCGTCGTCGCATTGCTTGCGCGACGCGGAAGCGGCATCGATGCCAATCGACTCATCGTCGCCGGCGTTTCCGTCAGTGCATTGCTCTCGGCGGTGATCACCGTCGTGCTCCTCCATGCCAGCGATATGGATTCGACGCAAGCCATCCTTTCGTGGCTTGCCGGTTCACCGGCCGGACGCGGCTGGCCGGAAATTCGCGCTGCGGTTCCGTACGCTGCGGTCGGGTTCGTCCTCGCCGTCGCGATGAGTCGCCCGCTCGATGCACTCCGTTTGGGCGATCAACGCGCGCGCTCACTCGGCGTCAATGTCGGCGTCGCACAATGGTTCATTTTGGCAGCCACATCATTACTGGCTGCGGCGGCCGTCAGTCTGTGCGGGATGCTCGGATTTGTCGGCCTCATCGTGCCCCACATTGCGCGCCGCGCCGTCGGTTCCGGTGCCTTTGCGCTCATTCCGGCAAGCGCGCTCCTCGGCGCGTCGATGTCGATTCTTGCCGATGCGATCGGGAGAACCATCATCGCGCCGTCGGAAGTACCGCTCGGCGTTATCCTCGCGTTTTTCGGCGTTCCAGCCTTTCTCTATCTCATCGCACGCACGCATCGGTCGCAGGCATGATTGAGATTCGACATCTAGATCTGGCTATCGGCAAACGCCGACTCGTCGGCGATATCTCCGTAACGATCCCGCGCGGCGAATTTGTTGCGCTGCTCGGGCCGAACGGCGTGGGAAAAACGACTTTTTTGCGCTCGCTCTGCGGCCTGCATTCGGTGCCGACGGGGCGCGTCTACCTCGACGGCGAGGATCTCTCCGTCATGTCGATTCATGCGCGCGCCCACAAAGTCGCCTATCTTGCCACCGATGACCTTTTCGACGATGCCTTGCTCGTGCGCGATGTCATTGCCAGCGGCCGTTACGCCCATCGTGTTTGGTGGCGCTGGGATGAATCGCCCGATGATCGCGCCGCCATCGAAGCGGCGATGGATGCGGTGCGTATGACGCCGTTTGCCGGCCGCCGATTTACGACGCTCTCGTCCGGTGAGCGGCAACGCGTTTGGATCGCGATGGCACTGGCACAAGAGGCACCGATCTTGCTCCTCGATGAGCCGACCGGGCACCTCGATGTTCGCGTCGCGGACGCGATCCTGACCCTTTTGCGCGAACGCTCCCGCGCCGGAACAACGATTCTCTGCGCTATTCACGATCTCAACGAGGCAGCCGCATTCGCCGATCGCATGCTCCTCTTCGGCTGCGAACGCATGCTCACGTGCGCGCCGCCCGATGAACTCTTGGCTGGCGACCACCTCCAGAGCGCGTATGGGATCGCCATGCAGCCCATCATGTTAGCGAACGGGCAGTTGCGGGTTTTTCCCGCTCGTAAGGCGTAATGACGCCGATGGCGGTATTCGCCGCAGACAATGGAGGATGGTTCACGTGAAATCGATCTCTCGCAAAGATGCCCTCAAAGCCTTCGTCGTTCTCCCGGCTATGGCAGCTCTCGGTGCGGCGCTCGCGCAGCCGGCTGAGGCAAAAGGCACAAAAGCACAATTCAAATATCGCGACAAACCCAACGGCAAGAAAATGTGCGCGAATTGCTCGCTCTTTCTTCCCGGGAAGACCGCGACGGCGGCCGGCCAATGCAAAGTGGTTGCCGGTTTTGTCAGCCCGCACGGCTGGTGTATCGCCTACGGTCCCAAAGCGAAGTAACACGACGCAAGAAAAAAGGGACGGGGTGGCACGTTGTGCCGCCTCGCCCCTTTTTCTTTGCGCATTTTGCGCTCCTAGACGGATTGCGAGAATGTCAGCATCATCGTTCGTGATGGAAGACCGAAGAGTTCGCCGGTTCCCGTATTTACAAATTGTTGTATCGAGTTCGCATCGTGAAAAAATTGGTTTTCGGGGACAAAAAGTTGATGTCCAAAATACCCGTAGTTTTGCACATTCTGATTGAAGACATTTTGCACACCGAGACGCACAGCCAATCCATTACTCAACGTCTTGCCAAGGAAACCATTAAAGTAATTATAGCCCGGGCGCATCGATGGGTTATTCGGTCCAATAAAGAATGCATCTAGGCGAGCTTCATACCCATTTTTCGCGTAGTCGATTCCAAGGGATGCTTTATGCGTCGGCAGGAAGGCGATTTGAGCGCCGTTGATGATTGTCGGATTATTTGCCAGAATCGAATCCGGGATTCCGGTTTGAATGCCGGATTGAATATCGTAGCTATAATCGAGATAGACGTTGCGGTTAAAGCGCTGGCGACCGCTAATTTCAATGCCGCGGTATTGTGCGTTTGCCGCATTATACGTGGTACTAATTCCCAGAAGTGCACTTACGTTCGCTGCCGTCACCGGTTGGCCGCCAACCTGACATCCAATACTATCGATTTTCGATGCGTATTGAGCCAAAGAAAGCGGATCGAGGGTGACACCCGGGAACTGCGAAAGCGGTTCCGACGCCGCGAAGAGTTGGTTACCGACGTTCGTTGAGTAGACATTCACCTGAACGGATGAATCGCGCGTGAAGCTATGAGCATAGCCGAACTCAAGATCGTTCGCCTTCTTCGACGTAATCGCCGGATTTCCGCCCGAGCCGATGGTGTTAATGAAGCAATTCGGATTCAGGCTCGATGGGTTCCCATTAATAACCGGTGCTCCGGAGGCTTTAAGTTCCGGTGCCGGATCTCCGGTTGTATGTCCATAGGTAAAGCGGAAAACATCGTGGCCGCTCTTCGGACGCACGACAAACGAGATGCGAGGGTCCACATTCGTTTGACCGGTAACGCTTGATTTTTTCAACCAGGCATTGGCAAAGACCGAGACGTGACGCGAAAGAAATGCCGATCCGCGGACAAAGCCGCTTCCGTATCCTAAGGCTGCCGGGGCGGAGTAATCAAACGTTCCCAGCGTTGGAGCGTTGGGGTCGTTATAGTTAAGTCGCGTTTGCAATTGGTGCTCGACAAAATACCCGAATCCGAGATCGGTCTTATCGTTTGCAATGTCGTCGGAGAGCATGAGCCCCGTCGAGTTCGTGAATTGCGAATAGACGTACCCGGTATAGATCCCGAGCGTGGGGTCGAAGCCACCGGCAACTTGCGATGATTTATAGAATTTATAGTGATCGAAAAACATATCGGCTGCGTACGTCGATTTTTTCGAAATCGTCGTGATGCGCGCGTGATAGTCGAAAAACGACGTACCACGTTTGCGATTTGGCCCGCCACCGGCGGGGCCGTAGGAATTGGCTGCATATTGTGCGGCGGAGTAACATGCGTTCGGGTTGCTATCCGTCGAAACGAGATATCCCGAGGTCGTTCCAGCCGGATCGCTCGGCAAGGCACAGTTACCGGGATTCGCTTGAATGAGCCCCAAGCGCGAATCATACGGAATATTGTCGCCGTCGCCGTTTCCCGTTGAATCGGCTTCTTGACCGGCCGCGTACCAGGCTGCGGTGATATCGGTATTTCCCGAAAGCGCGTACCGGAACTTCACAAGGCCGGTGCGCAGCGTCGTATCTCCGGTGACGCGATAGGTATTCGCAGCGAGGTTACACGATGTCAGATCGGGATTCGGCTGCGCGGGGCACGGATTGATGCCAAAGTTATTCGGACGCGACGACTGCGCGATCTGAGCTCCCGGGAACATGCCGTAGAGACCTTGGACTCCGCCGGCCAAAGCATAGCCGAGACGACCGATCGTTCCCGTTGCTTTGAATGCCGTCTTCTGCTGGCCTTGATCGCCGATGCCTAGTATCAGCGACATCGAACGGTTACGCGTCGGATTTAAGGTCTGCATATCGATGGTTCCGCCGGTTGCGTCGGTTCCATACAAACCGCTCGCACCCGATCCGAAGGTTACTTGCACTTTGTTCAGTGCAAGAAACGATGCTGCAGCATAATTGAATGAACCGGAATACGTCCCGTACGGATGGTTGATTCCATAGACACCCTGCGGGCCAACCGGATGACCGTCAAGCAATGCTTGAGTCTCGGTTTCACCTAACCCACGAATATCGATGTACGAGTCGTCACCTTGAGCGGCAGTCTGGCCGCTCCCGGCAAAATTCACGCCCGGCAAATTGTGCAACAATTCCGCCGCTCGAAGATAGCCTTCGTCGTTGAGCAACTGCGCGTCGATTGATTTCGTAATCGTTGTCGTTGCGGCGAGCGCGCCGCCGGCACGCGAGGTCACGGTAGCGATCGTCTTGAGGCTACCCGTCGTGGCAACGCGCGAAAGCGACAATCGAACCGCGACGGTCGATCCACCGGCCACAGCGACGATATCGGAACGAACCAGCCCATAGCCATGCGCATCGACGCCTACTTCGTACAGTCCAGGCGACACGTTGGCAAAGGAGTAGTTTCCTTGATCGTCGGTACTCGTGGTTTGGAAGATTTTTCCGCTGTGTTGAAGCGTGACTTTCGCATGAGCAATCGCAAGGCCGGTCGTTTGATCGACGATAATGCCTGTGATCGTTCCCGTTGTGGTTTGCGCGCTTACCGGTGCGAGGCACAGAATGCCAAACGCGCAAACAAAAAATGCCGACACAATTTTGTGCCAGACATTTCGTCGGTTTTCTAACATGTAGACTCCATCGTCGGAAGCAAGGTAATGCCCCGAGGATAACCGCGCCTTGCTAAGAGCCGATGGTCAAAAGATTAACGACTTCTAACGTCCGCTTAAGAGACTCCGACGCGCACGGCTAAGACGGCAAGATCGTCGCTCATGTGATTGCCGCCGCGCTCGCGAACTCTCGCGATGAGCTCATCGGCAAGCAGCTGCGGGTCCTCGCTCGCTCGGGCGATGAGCGTGCAGGCGCCTTCGCTCCCTAAAATGTCGCCGCGGCGATCTCGCGCTTCCGAAAGCCCGTCCGTGGTGAGAACGAGTAAATCCCCTCGCGACAGACTCAAGCGCCGAGTTTCGTACGTCGCCTCCATGACTCCCAAAACCGGTCCCGTAACCTCAAGCGAGCGCACATCGGCACGGTGCCGCAAAAACGCCGTGTCGTGCCCGGCGCTCGCGTAGAGCAGATAGTGGGATTCAATATCGAGCATTCCTAAAAACATCGAGACAAAAAGGCTCGGATCGTCAAGGCCGTGCATCAACGCCGTATTTAATTCCGCCAAAATCGTTGCGGGATCGCGACGCGCGAATGCGATGGAACGAACCGTGAATTTCACAAACGCCGAAAGAACGGCCGCGTCGATACCCTTTCCGCTAACATCGGCGACCATGACCATGGCCAAGCGATCGGAGAGACGATAGACATCAAAAATATCACCGCCGACGGCAACATGCCGCGTCGCAGATTGATATGCGGAGCCGACGCTCGATCCCGGAAGCGCGACGTGCTCGCTTCGTATTGCCCGCTGCAGAATGTCGGTTGTCGCTCGCTCCGATTCAAGCGCATGATCGACGCGTGAACGATACGCATTGAATAAAATCGCTAAAAGGCCGAAGACCAAAAGCCAAAATGCCCGCACATAGAGCGTCGCATTGACTTGCTCGATCGTTGCGTCGGAAAGTTGTTTGGAAAGGGCATCGAGATCGGTTCGTATCGTTTGAATTCGTTGATGCTCATAATCGGCAAAGAGTCGAGTGAACTGATCGATACGTCCGGCGCCTCGCTCGCCGCCCGATAGCATCGGGCGAGCAACTTGATCGCGCCATTCATTCTGTGCCGAGACGTATTCGCGCAGGGCGAGCGTTGCATTATCGAGCCGCTCTTCCGCCAACACCACTGCTAACGATTGTGCGCGCTGATCTAAAATGGAGACAAAAGTCGGATATTGATCGCGATAATACGCCTCGCCCGTAACGACGTACGCGCGAACTGCGCTCTCTTCGGAGACCTGCATGCGTACGAGCTGCTCGAGCGCAATCTCGGCTTGATCGAGCTTGGCGTGACGATCGAAGGTGGCAGCGATCTGAGCGCGTGTCGAAAATGCCCCTTGAACGGCAATAAAAAGCGTCACTGCCAGAAAAGCAGTAAAAACGACCGTGGCAGTAATGCGGGGAACCGCAATCCGGAAAGGCACCTGGGTTCCTACGCCGCGCATAGGTTTCGCCCTGCGACCCTACGAACCGAAAGCCCATGCTTGACCCGGCGCTTAACGCGATCTTTAAATCCTACGATGTCCGCGGTGTGTACGGAACCGAACTCACTGATGAGATCGCCTACGCAATTGGGCGCTGCTACCCGGCGCTGGTGGGTGGAAGCAAGCTCGTGGTCGGCCGAGATATGCGCCCCTCGGGCGTTGCCCTGTTCGAAGCCTTTGCTCGCGGCGCCACGGAGGCTGGAGCATCGGTCACCGACATTGGCCTCGTCTCAACCGATGCGCTCTATTTCGCGGTCGGAAAATTTGGATTCGACGGCGGAATCATGATTACGGCATCGCATAATCCGGCGAAATATAACGGACTGAAGTGCACGCGAGCGAATGCCGAAGCGATCTCCTTCGACGGCGGTCTGCGTTCGGTCCGAGATCGGATTGCGAATCACGACCTACCGCCAAAGGCGGCTCAGAGCGGTACGGTTGAACAGCGCTTTATCCTCGATGATTTTGCGCAGCATTGCCTGTCGTTCATCGATCCAAAACAGATCAAGCCGTTCAAGATCGTTATTGACGCGGGGAACGGTATGGCTGGAGCAACCGTACCTCACGTATTCAAGCATCTTCCCTGCGAAATTATCCCGCTCTACTTCGAGCTCGACGGAAATTTCCCGAATCACCCCGCGAGCCCGATCGAACCGGAGAACATGGTTGATCTCCAGGCAGCCGTTCGTAAGCATGGAAGCGATCTCGGCGTTGCGTTCGATGGAGATGCCGATCGCATGTTCATTGTCGACGAACATGGCAATTTGATCGATGGAAGCACCGTTACCGCGCTGGTTGCCCTCAACACGTTGCGCAAACATCCAGGTTCGAAAATTCTGTATAATTTGATCTGCAGTAGATCGGTTCCGGAACTCGTGGAAAAAGCCGGCGGGGTAGCAATTCGCTCACAGGTCGGCCACTCGATTATCAAACAAACGATGCGGGAACGCGACATCTTGTTTGGAGGAGAGCATAGCGGGCATTTCTATTTCCGCGAAAATTGGTACGCCGATTCCGGCATGATCGCGTTGATGGAATGTTTGGAAGTCTTTTCCCGGACCAACGATCCGGTCAGCGCCGTCATCGCTCCCATCGATACGCGCTTTCGCTCCGGAGAAATCAATTCGACCGTAGCGGATGCACAGGCAAAAATGTCTCAATTGGAATCGGTCCACGCCGATGCTCACATCGATCATCTCGATGGCGTGACCATCTCCTATCCAACGTGGTGGATGAACATCCGCCCGTCGAATACCGAGCCGCTATTACGACTCAACGTCGAGGGCGATACTCGAGAGCTCATGGAACAAAATCGAGATGCAGCCCTTGCGCTGATTCGTTCGTAAGGAATCATCATGACTTCAGCTACACAACACAATCGTCGCACGCGCGTCGATATTCCGGAACAAACGCGTTTGCACCTTACGACAGCGCTCAACGCATCGTTGGCAACGGCGCTCGATCTAAAATTACAGGCAAAACAGGCTCATTGGAATGTCGGTGGGATGGAATTCTCTACCGAAATCTCGCGAACCGCGGATAAAAACCTTTGGATGCTTGAAGCGCATCTTCGTTAATCTGTCCATTTCATGAGTCGAGTCGATACCGACGCCCTTGCGCGCTATGAGCAAACTCGCGATTCTGCAATCGCGAGTTTGCTCGCGCTTGAGGGGCTCGTCGGCCACGACAGACGCCGAGATCTTACGGCGGCTCGCACGCGCCTTGAGCGTGGTCGCTTCGTATTGGCCGTCGTGGGAGAGTTTTCCAGCGGCAAATCGTTTCTCCTCAATGCCCTCCTAGGAAAATTTCGTCGCGAACGCGTTGGAACGCGCGACGCGCTCGTTGGCCTCCTCGCCGTTGATATTAACCCGTCGACTGCAACCATAACCCAGCTTGTCTCGGCCTCGACGGATCGCGCAACGGCGATATACGAAGACGGGCGCGAAGAACAGATCCCACTCGATCGACTCAATCGCTTTATCGCCGTTGGCGACGCCGATGCGCATGGTATTCATGACGCAACCAAAGCCGAAGGAAGCGCTCCCACGCGCGTCGTCGTTGAAACGAATTCCGAGTTTCTTGCTCGCGGATTCGTTGTAGCGGATACTCCGGGCTTAGCGTCGATCAATCCAGCTCACCGACGCGCCACGCTCGGTTTTCTTCCGAGTGCCGATGCGGTTCTGTATGTGATCGATAGCCAGCAACCGTTTTCCGAAGGCGACGCGGCATTTCTCGGAATTATTCGCAAACATATCGATTCGATTTTTATCGTCCAAACAAAAATCGATTTATGGATGGAAAAACAAGGCGATGGACGCCCGGCTTGGGAGTCGGCGTTCGACCGCATCGCATCGCTAGCAGCAATTCACGCGCCGGGAACCTACGTCTATGCGCTTTCTGCGCGCGAATACGCTGAGGGCATTCTTGATAACGATGCTCGCAGAATCGATGAAAGCCGATTCCCGCAATTTCTATCCGCACTCGACGCCTCGCTTGTCGCCAAAACAGGCCGTGCGCGCCTTCGACGCATTTTGAATCTCGGCAATGAAGCTGCCGAAGAAACACAGCGATTCATTGCATCGGAATTAACGATGCTATCACTACCGACTGCTGCGCTTACGGAACGACGCAGCGCCGTCCTCCCTGAACTCGATGCCATCGACGATGAGCTACGGGCCGCCCGAAACGATGTCCGCGAGCGAGCGACGATACGACGTACCATCATCGAAGAACAGGGTCACGCACTCTGCGATGATGTCGAAACGGCGTTGCTGCGCGCCTTCGATGCCGCCGACGTAGCCCGCCTACGCGACCGCGCTCGATTGCATATGCTTGTCGATCGCACACTTGCGGCAACCGTCGATGATTTCGCGGCGGCCGTTGCCGAGCCGAGTATTGCGGAACTGACCGGCCTCGGGCAGCACGCCGTAGGGCATTTCGACATTCATTTTTCCCTTGCCGAATCGCTAGCGACGGCGTTTGGGAGCGACCCGGCAACGTCTCTCTGGTCCGGCGATCTTGCCGATGCCGTAAAGGCCACGGTCGTGTTGGAATCTCTTGGCGGCCCTGCCGTTGGATTTGTGCACGACATCGCATCGCGTTTTGCAGCAAAATCTGCGCAAGCGTACATGAAGCGTGAACTTGGTGCGGATTTGCGCGCGGAAATTTTTCCTCGCTTACGCGCCGATATCGTCGCTTTCGTTCATACTGTGGCGGCAACATTTGCGCACACCTATGACGATCTTCAATCACGCCTGGCCGCCGCCGGCCCTGAAATTCGCGACGCCCGCATTGGCGCCATCGATCGAGCTCTCAAAGCTCATTCCGATGACTCGATCGCAATCACAAAAGACGCGTTGCGCGTTCGAAGCTCAGCAATATCCAAAGCGACGCATCGCTTACAAACCGATTTGGACGAGTTTCTTGCCCGCGACGAAGAAATTGCCGCAGCCGATGCATCAAGCGATATGCTTGCGCGGGCGCGCCTTGAACCGACATTCGATACGACAAATTACGGCAAAGCGTTACAGCCGACGCGTTGGCGTGTAGCCGTCTTAGGTGGCTTACGGCGCGGAAAATCGAGCTTGATCGATGCGCTTGCGAACCTGTACGTTCTTCCCGACGACTCGGTGGGCAGCGCGCGCTATCCCATCCACGTGCGATATGGTGAACGGGATGAAGCATTTACGCTCGACGCTCACGGCAACTGGCAGCCAATTGCACTCGACACGATTATGTCTGCAGCCGCGAACGATCCGATTCTTCGATTAGTCCCATGGAAATTTCCGCGAGAACTCGTTCTTGTGCATGCCCCCGCATTTGATTCTGGGGATCCCATCGCCGAGAATGCCTCTCTCGCGGTTGCGGCCGCATCGAGTCACGCCTTGTGTCTCTTTTCTCGTCAGCTCTCGGATCGAGAGCTCGATCTCTATGAACGCATCGCAGAACTTGGAAAGCCGATGTTATTCGTTCACACGTTCGCCGACAACGAGACGGCTTCGGAACGGCGCGATGTCGTCGCACTTGCCGCATCCTACCTCCGCGAACGCAAAATACCCACCGAGAGAATTTTTACGATTTCGGCGCGAGAATATTTTGAAGCCGTTCACGCGCAGAGGGCCCCGGCCCCATGGAATGAATTGCTCGCATTGCGCTCCACGCTTGAAGGTCAAGCGGAGTCGCATATGGCTCGGCTGGCCCGCCTGGCCCGCGCCGCGCAAGTAAGCGAGCCGCTCAAAGCCCCGACGAAATCCACAGGTTTTCTCACGCGCCTCTTTGGCGCAGGGCGCTAAGCGCCCCCAAGCCGAACTCTCCCGAACGTGCCTCATATGCCTTTCCCAGCTGGGCCATTTACGCTCGGCCCGGCCAGCATTGTCACCGGCGACGGCTCGTCCACCTTTGGACGCCTTCGCATCGAAGATGGCCGTATCATCGATCTTCTTGGAGCCGATGGCCCAAGCGACCTTAGCATTCCGGCAAAAGCCACGATTGCACCGGGGCTCATTGACGTTCACACCAATGGTGCCGCCAATATGCTCTTTAATCGCGATCATGGTAATGCCGTTCCGGTCGCTTCACACGAGTATGCAAAAATGGGAGCAACGGCGTTTGTTGCCTCGGTCATGACGGCACCGTGGGAATCCATGCTCCATGCCGCCGAAGCGATCGTTGATGCGGCCCACGATCTCCAAGATCACGGAGCGCAAGGCGCCCGCTGTCTCGGCGTGCATTTCGAAGGACCATTCTTAAATCCAAAATTTCGCCGCGTTCACCGTGCGGAATGGCTCCTCGAAGCATCTCCGCAGCGCGTGAGCGAAATGTTTGATGCGTGTCGTGGCGGATTGCTCATGGTGACGCTTGCACCGGAAGTTCTCGGAGCGGCGGACGCGGCACGCTTCTTAAGCGAACGCGGCGTGGTGTGCTCGGCGGGGCATACGGCGGCCCGTTACCGCGACGGCATGCTGGCCATCGGTGTCGGCTTTCGTTCCCTCACGCATGCCTTTAACGGTATGCCGCAACTCGATCATCGCGACCCATCGATTCTTGCCGCATTTGTTCAGGATCGCCGAACTCACGTGCAACTCATTTGCGACGGCGAGCACGTTGCACCGGTGATGGTCGATATTCTCTATCGTACACTCGGAGATCGTGTTGTCATTGCCACCGATCATATGCCTCCCGCGGGCCCTGGATATCATGTGATGAACGGTACCATGCGTGCCGAAGATGGAACCATTGCCGGCTCTGCGCTGCATATCGATCAAGGCGTGCGTAATTACATGTCCTTCGCCGACCTTTCATTCGCGCAAGCGATCATCGCCGCAACGCATGCTCCGGCGGCGATGCTTGGACTTCATCGAGAACTTGGCCGCATAGCCAAAGGGCTTCGTGCCGACTTGTCATTTTGGGATGCCGACTATAACGTCGTCGGCACCATGCTTGCCGGAAAGCCGATTTACGGGGACATCTTCTCCACGGATGCTTCGGCAAGTGCGATTTCCTGACGCAGCAATCCGGTCGCAAGGCGGGTTTCCAGAAAGACGTTGATAGCTCCGTAAAGCAAAACCAGTGCGCCCAGAACGACCAATCCCGTCGTTACGATGCGCGAAAACTCGGGTCGTAAGACTTCAAGAATCACACTTAAACTCGATAGGACGAACAGTCCAATCGCCATATAAAAGCCCGAAAGCGCGCGTTCAAGGAGCACCGAACGACGCACAAAGACATGCAAGGCCGCTTGATGATGGGCGACAGCAGCGCGATCGTTAGCCGCGGCAGACTGATTCATGAGATCGATGAGTACGCGGGCCCGATCGACGACGCGTGCGATCCGCGTTAGCGTCGAGGCGACGAGATTCCCGGATGCAAGAATGAGAATCGCGGGAGTGACCATCGCTGAAACGATGGTTAATCCTGATGTCACTGACGTTAGCCCCGAACTCATTCGATGACTCCTCCTAGGTACGCATCGATAATCGTCGGGTCATTGGCGAGATCATCGGCATTCCCGCTACGAACGACTTGCCCGTTTTCAAGTACATAGGCGCGCGAGGCGAAAGATAAGGCAGCGCGCGCATTCTGCTCAACGACGATCATCGTTGTTCCGCGTGCGTGAATCTCGCCTAAACGCGCGAAAATCATTGCGATAACTTGCGGTGCAAGACCTAGTGACGGTTCATCGAGGAGCAATAAACGCGGCGATCCCATCAGCGCCCGTCCGAGAGCAACCATTTGTTGTTCGCCGCCTGAAAGAGAACCGGCAACTTGATCGGCCCGCTCTCGCAAGCGTTCGAATAAGGCGAAAACGCCCTGCATCCGCTCATCGGTCGCGCCGATATCCCAACATCCCAGCGCGAGATTTTCCCGGACGGTCATGCGGGCAAAAAGGCGTCGTCCCTCAGGCACGTGCCCAATGCCCAATCTCGCGATGGATGCCGCAGGCCGACCGCCTAGCAGTACGCCGTCAAAAGCAATGCTCCCGGAACTGCAAACAAGACCTGAGATCGCTCGCAAGAGGCTCGATTTCCCGGCTCCATTTGCGCCAAGAAGTGCAATCGCTTCTCCTTGCTCGACGTGGAGACTCACATGACGTAACGCGCTCACTCCGCCATACGAGACGCACAAATCGTCGATACGTAGCGAACTCATGGAGCAACTCCAAGATACGCGGCCAAGACGACGGGGTCGGCTCGCACCACGCTTGGAATGGCGTCGGCAATTTTCTTTCCGTAATCGAGAACGATAAGCCGTTCGCATAGCGGCATGACAAACGACATATCGTGTTCGACGAGTAATATGGCGATTTTCATTTCGGCGATTCGACGAACGAGTTTTGCGAGGTCACGTTTTTCGGTCGCATTCAGACCTGCGGCCGGCTCATCAAGAAGCAGACATTTCGGGCTTGCGGCAAGGGCGCGAGCAATTTCAAGTCGCCGTTGCTCGCCATAGGCAAGCTCGCGAGCATCACGCCCCGCATGCGACGACGGAATACCAACGAATTCCAAAAGTTCGATCGCGCGATTCGTTGCAACCCGTTCCTCCGATTGCATCGCCTTCGTATGGAGCATATCGGCAAGAACCCCGCTATGCAGGGTGGCATGCTCGCCCACGAGGATATTCGCCTGCACCGACATGTGACCGAAGAGTCGAATGTTCTGAAACGTTCGAGCAATCCCCGAGCGCGCAATCTCATCGATGCGTAAGCGATCGATGCGCGTCCCGCTGCAGAAAATTTCACCGGAAGCGATCCGGGTCGCACCGGATATCGCATTAAACAACGACGATTTTCCGGCTCCGTTGGGCCCAATAACGCCGATGATTTGCGCGGCTTCTAGCTCCAAACTCACATGATCGACAGCGCGCAGCGCGCCGAATGAAACAACAACCTCACGCACGTCCAAAAGACTCATCGTGCCCTCCGCGCAATGAGACCGGAGGGGCGCCACAGCATCATGGCGACGAGAATGACCCCATAAATGGCAAAATGGTATTGCGAGAGGTCGACATGGACATGTAACAATGTTGCCGCCAACATATTTGCCTGCGGCAAAATTGCGCTATTGAGCATCGTCAACACGAGACTTCCGATCACGACGCCCGAAAGATTCCCCATTCCTCCAAGAACCAACATCGAAACAATTAACACGCTTACTTGAAAGCCGAAGAGATCCGGGGATACGAGTCCTAATTTCGCAGCAAAGAGCACACCCGCACATCCGCTAAACGATGCACCGATGGCAAACGCCGCCAGTTTTGCACGGGTCGTGTCGATACCCGCATGTTTTGCCGCCAGTTCATCGTCGCGAATGGCCAGCCACGCTCGTCCTAAACGACTCGCCCGAAGGTTCCCGGCAATGAATATCGCCAGTGCCACCAACGCAAGTGCGAGATAATAAAACGGTAAGGCGCTCGCGCCGAAGCTTTTCCCAAAGAACGACGGCACATCGAGCCCCGGGATGCCATTCGGCCCGCCGGTGTAGGCGGTTAAGTTTTGAAATATCTGCGGGACAATTTCGCCGAAGCCAAGCGTTACGATGGCGAGATAATCGCCTCGCAAGCGCAATGTCGGTGCGCCAAGAATCATACCGAAAAGTGCGGCAAGTGGGCCGGCCAGCAAGAGGATCACCCAAAACGGGATATGCAAGCCGAATTGCGGACTTGCCAACATTCCATAGGCATAGGCACCGATGGCAAAAAATGCGGCATACCCCAAATCTAAAAGACCGGCGAAGCCGACAACGATGTTGAGTCCCAACGCAAGTGCAACGTAGATTGACGCATCGGCCAGCAGATTTCGCGTCGCCTCCGAAGGATCGATCAACGGTACCAGAAGGAGTGGAATGGCGAGAGCGACGATGACGATTCGTCGCAATCGCGGCGACGGGAAGCGGTCGATAAGAACGGCGGCGACGATCGCAAGGGCAGCGTACGCGTAGATCATAGTTTATCGGGGAGGTTTGTTCCGAGTAAACCATTCGGACGAATAACGAGTACGGCAATAAGTACGGTAAACACGGCAACGTTCGCCCACTGCCCGCCGATCGTCGCAGAGGTGAATGCCTCTAAGAGTCCGATACAAAAACCGCCGAGCATTGCGCCCGCAATATTTCCGATTCCGCCAAGGACGGCGGCGGTAAACGATTTCAACCCTGCGCCAAAACCATTGAGAAACCACGTCGACTGATAATAGACACCGCTGGCCATGCCGGCGATTCCGGCAAGCGCACCGGCAATGAGAAACGTCAGGGCAATCGTCCGGTTCGCATCGATACCGACAAGCGCTGCAGCATCGCGATCCTGGGCGACGGCTCGCATTTGCATCCCCAAGCGCGTTCGATGGACGAGGAACTGTAAAGCAAACATCGTGACGACAGCGAGAACAATGACGCTCACCTGAGCGAGTGAAAACGTTCCGCCGAGAAAGCGCGGATTCGGGATCAGCGCCGGAACCGTTATCGGTGCGGGGCCCTTCCACAGTTGCAATGCATTTTCAAGAATAAATGAAACACCGATCGCAGTGATGAGCGGCGCGAGTCGCGGAGCATTGCGCAACGGACGATACGCTACGCGTTCGATGAGAATAGCCAACACTCCGCACGCGAGAGCACTGCCGAGGAGTGCGACAACGACGGCCACGACGAGAAGAACGCCATGGGCTTCTCCCGTTATGCCAAGAGCCGTTAAAATCACCAACGTGATGAACGAGCCGAACGTGTACACATCGCCGTGGGCGAAGTTAATCAGTTCGACAATCCCATACACCATCGTGTAACCGAGGGCAATGAGCGCATAGATTGCACCCAATGCTAAGCCATTAGCAAGCTGCGCGCCGAACTCGTGCATTGGGTCCTAGAAGAATTGTTGGTCGAGAAACGTCGCTTGCCCGTTTTTAATTTCGTAGAGCGAGACAACGGGATTTTTGACGTCACCATTGGCATCAAACGAAATCCGACCAATCGGCGTCGAAAGTGCATTCGTTTTTGCTGCCTGGGCAATGACACTCGCCCGCGTCGGCAGAGCGTTAGCATTTGCAGCAAGTGCTCGCTTTATCGCGTCGATCGCCACGAGTGTCGCGGCATAGGCATTTGCGCTATAGGCGCCCACCGGAGCATGGAATCGTGCCGTGTATTGCTTTACGAACGTCTTAGCGGACGCAAGTTTCTCAACGTTAGGAGCAGCCAGCGTATAGTAGGTTCCGTCGGCCGCTTTCCCGATGGCCGTCGCGATATCGGGC
Organism: bacterium; assembly: GCA_021778415.1. GTDB lineage: Bacteria > Vulcanimicrobiota > Vulcanimicrobiia > Vulcanimicrobiales > Vulcanimicrobiaceae > JAJYCL01. The sequence continues at coordinate 69,964 of JAJYCL010000006.1, forward strand.
AAACCATCGCCGCCGAGGAAGGGAACCTTTGCAAGCCCCGCTCGCGCCATCTGCTGCTTCATCAAGCCTCCACCCGTCGATGTGACACCGCCGAAGAAGATCACGTCGGGTTTGGTTGCCGCAATTTTGGTTAGCAGTGCCGAAAAATCTTGTTGGCTCTTGGCCAGATGATCGTGCCCCAAAATCGTTCCTCCGGATTTTGAAAAATCACGGTCGAACACATTGGCGAGATCGAGACCATACGTTTCATTATCATCGACAACATACGCGCGCTTCCACCCGAGTTTCATCGCGAATCTTGCCGCAGCCGAGCCTTGATGCGCATCCGTGGTGCAAACGCGAAAAAACGAAATCGTATCGGGATTGGTGCGACGGAGCGCCCGAGCGGCAGCGCCGATCGTCAATCCATCGCTCACCACCGACGGGCCGATTTGCAGCAGCGGAGCCGCGTTGCTAATTGGAATCTGCGCCTGCGCGACGTTCGAATTATAGGGCCCGATGACGGCTAACACCGATGGATCGGCGACGAACGTTCGCATATTCGATGCACCTTGTTGCGGTGAATGGACTCCTTGCACCGCATCGTCGATGGCGTTGACCACAATGGTAAATCCGCCGGGCAAGCCCATCTTATTGGCTTGTTCGACGGCGAGCTTTACGCCGTTTAGCGTGGAATCGCCAACCGAGGAATCAGCTCCGGAGAGGGGGAGATCGACTCCGAGCGTGATGGTTTTGCTCGCTGGTGACGAGGACGAGCTTGACTGTGATGAGGTGCCGCAAGCGACCAAGCCACACGAAAGTAGCGCCAGCGAAAGCGAAAAAAGAGCACGAATACGCATAAGGATGCCATTTGACGAGGGCGCAGGTGTGCCCTGGGTCGTAGACGAGCGAGCCGGTTCTGTGCGATAAAAGGGTAACCCCCGCGCGATCTTTCGAATGCGATCGATATGCGCACACCCGAAAGATCGACAATATGACCACCTTTGACGAGCTCGGATTGCAGCCGACGCTTCTTCGCGCACTGCGCGATCTCAAGTTCACCGCGCCGACACCAATTCAGGCGCTTTCCATTCCACCGGCATTGCAGGGCCGCGATATCCTCGCGAGCGCCCAGACCGGTAGCGGCAAATCCGCAGCCTTCGGCCTTCCAATCATTCAGCTGTTACTGGATCGTCCGCGCGGCAAAACGCAGGCTCTGATTCTTGCACCCACGCGCGAACTCGCGGAACAAATTTGCGTCCACCTTGGCGCCTTGAGCAAACACACCGATTTACGTATCGCCGCTGTTTACGGTGGCGTCGGCTTCGGCAAGCAAATCGATGCCTTCAAACGCGGAACAGAAATCATCGTTGCAACGCCAGGACGCTTGATGGATCATATGCGCAGCGGAAACGTGCGTTTGAACAACGTCTCGATGCTCGTTCTCGATGAAGCTGATCGCATGCTCGACATGGGATTTCTTCCCGCCGTCCGCCGCTTGCTTGAATCATTGCCGAAAATACGTCAGACATTTTTCTTCTCGGCCACCTTGCCTCCGGCAATCTCAGTGCTCGTGCGCGACATGCTCGATAATCCCGTCAAAGTTGAACTCGCAATCGAAAACCGGGCAGTTGATACGCTCACCCAACGCATTTATTCCGTCCCGCAAGAGAGCAAGACGCAACTACTTGTTGAATTGCTTAAGGATAACGATATCTATTCGGCAATTGCGTTCACGCGTACAAAATCACGCGCGAATCGGCTTGCTGCAGTTCTCCAAAAGAACAACGTGCCGACCGATCTTATTCATGGGGACCGGAGCCAATCGCAACGTACGCGTGCGCTTGACAATCTCAAGCGCGGTAAGTGCCGCATTCTCGTTGCCACGGATATCGCCGCACGCGGTATCGACATCGCCGAGCTCGGTCACGTGATCAACTACGACGTACCGCTTGCCGCCGAAGATTATATTCACCGCATCGGCCGCACCGCACGCGCCCAAGCCAAAGGCGAAGCCATCACCTTCGTTGCCTCCGAGGAAGAATCGCTGATTCGCGGCATCGAGTTTGCACTTGGCCATCGACTCGAGCGCACAATAAATCCACTTTTCCCAGAGGCTTCGATTGCACCACCGAAGCCGAAAGTGATTTACCGCTCCCGTACTCGACGCCGCTAGGTGTTGCGCGCATAGCGACGCGGAGCTTCGTTGCCTCCGGCCTCGTGGACTCGAGTCCACTTCGGCCGTCGGCGCCTCGCTCTGCGCCACTATGCGCACACCACCGATCTAACAGGGCAGCCGAGATAGCTCGACAAACCGGGTCACGTAACTATAAAAGCTCTTTAAGGAGTGGCGTGATGCGGTTTTGTTTTTCTTTGCTTGGTCTGCTCGCTGTTTGTTTGGGTATCGAATCGGCGGCATTGGCTTCGCCCCCGAAAACAGAGCTGATGATTCTCGGGGTAGCCCACCTTGAGGCCAGGAATGATGTGCACAATGCAGTCTTTACCGACAGCCCTCTCTCTCCGAAACGCCAAGCGCAGATCACGTCGGTCGTCGATCACCTTCTTCGCTTTCATCCGACGAAAGTTCTCATCGAAGAGCACTACGGCGACACCATTTGGAACACGCAATATAACGACTACCTTGCCCACAAATTCACGCTTGGATCAAACGAAATCTATCAATTCGGTTTCAAGCTCGCCGCGCTTGCCGGGGATTCGTCAATCTACCCGATCGACACGTGGGGACCAGCGATCGTCGACGATAGCAGTCCGGAGGGCAAGCGTATCAACGCTTATCTTGCCGGTCATTTTCGTTCGGTCAAAGATCCGGTTTCCGATGCGTTCCTCTCCCGCTCGGATGAGATTCAACGGACTGGGACCTATCTCGACCTCCTCCGTTTCTTGAACACCGATGCATCGGTTCGTGCGAACGCATCCTGGTACGCGCTGTTTGCGGGAATGGGACGCGAAGCGGACAACGCGGGCTCGTCCTACGTGGCGCAATGGTACACGCGAAATGTATACATCTTCTCGAATATCCTGAGCGTCATCCGTCCCGGTGATCGCGTTGTCGTTATTATGGGCCAGGGGCACAAATACTTATTGAGGCAATTCGCCAAACTCGATCCGAACATCGACTATATCGACGTCCTCAAGTATCTTCGTTAGAGTTCTTTTACGGCGGCCGCGTTGAAGTACGTTGCCTTCGGATGGTGGATCACTAGGGCGGCGGTTGATTGTTCGGGGACGATTTGGAACGCATCGGTGAGATGCGTGCCGATGGCATTTTCGGCATCGAGGAGCGCGAAGGCAATTGCATGTTGCGAAATGTCGGGACAGGCTCCGTAGCCCCAGGAATACCGTTTGCCGGATTCGAGTGGCAAGCGAAGTTCGGCGCGAATACGTTTGTGCGTCCATTCGGCGAGCGCCTCGGCAGATTGCACGGAAAATCCATGCTCGAAATAGGACGCGCTATAATCGCCGGCAAGTTGAAGGGCATCGGTCCGTTCGGTAGCGGTACGCCCAATCGTAACGACTTGCAACGCAATCACATCGCTTGCTCCGTTCGCATCGGGCGCACGTAGGTAATCGGCTAAGCACAAGTGCTCCCCACCGATTTGGCGTGCAAAAGGAAAGCGAGCGATCTCACGCTTGCGATCTTGCGGATCGTACACGATAACATCGTCTCCCTCGCCTGCCGCCGGGAAATAGCCATAGACGACGCGAGGTTGAAGCCATTCGCCACGTTCGGCTTCGCGTTGATACCGCGCCAAACGAGGGTCGAAATCATCGCGCAAGAGCTGTTCCCATGCATCGCCCTTCGTATTGCTTGCGCCCCACGACAAGCGGTAGAGGCTGCGCAGATCAAAACACGGCCATAATTCCGAGAGCGGAATTGTATCGAGCGTTTTAGCACCCCAAAAAGGTGGCGTCGGCACCGGAGCTAATTCGTTTTTCACTCTCGAAAGTCGCCCTTCGACGGGTGTCGCAGCAATGATGCGTTTTGCCTTTTCGCGCTGTTCGAACGCTTCGCGTTCCACGAGTTGGAGCAGCGCATTCCGCGATGTGGGAGAAGCAGTTAACTTCTCCATAATTTCAAGGCCTTCAAAAGCGTCTTTTGCATAAAATAGTCCGGGGCCGAAAAAACGCGTTCCGTCATCTAAGAGCGCAATACGTCGACCGAAATCGCGATTGATTGCGGCCCCGCCGATGATAACCGGGAAAGCAAGATGGCGCTCGTCCTGCTCATGGACGCAAATCGGCATCTGTTTGCTTGTCGAAACCAACAGTGCCGACAGCCCGATCGCATCGGCATGAACTTCGACGGCCTTTTCCAAAATGATATTCATCGGGACTTGCTTCCCGAGATCGTACACCTTGTATCCGTTATTGGAAAGAATCGTATTCACCAAATTCTTCCCGATATCGTGAACGTCGCCAAAGACCGTCGCCAACACAACAACGCCTTTGCTCGCTCCCTCTTTGCGCTCGAGAAATTGCTCGACGTGAGCAACTGCCTTTTTCATCACTTCGGCAGATTGCAAGACGAATGGCAAGATCAGTTCGCCGGCTCCGAATTTATCGCCGACTTCTTTCATGGCAGGCAGTAAAATTTCATTGAGCACTTGAACCGGACTGCGCTCACGCAATGCCTCATCGATCATGGCTTCGATGCCGTCCTTACGGCGACGCAAAATTGCCTGGTGAATACGCGTCTCCGGAGGCGCATCGCTGAGCGCATCCGGCTCAAGCGCAGCTTTTTCTCCAGGAGCGAGAGCCGAGAAGTGTTCGATCAATCGCGCCAAGGCATCGGAACGTCGATTAAAGACGAGGTCATCGCAGAGTTGGCGCACAGTTGCGTCGATCTCAGCATACGGCGTAATCTCTTTTGCATGAACGAGTGCTGCATCCAGACCCGCTTCCACGCTATGATGTAAGAAGACCGAATTGAGTGCGGCACGCGCAGCCGGGCTCAACCCGAAGGAGACGTTGCTCACGCCTAAGGATGTGAGCACACCCGGCAACTCTCGCTTAATGAGGCGAATCCCATCCAACGTTTCGACAGCCGAATGCGCAAACTCGGGATCGCCGGTGGCTAACGTAAACGTCAATGCGTCAAAAATAAGAGCCCCCGGTGGAAAGCCGTACTCATTCACGACGATCTCATAGATCTCGCGAGCAATCTCCAACTTCCGCTGCGCGGTCTTGGCCATGCCCGCTTGATCAATCGTCAATGCGACGAGGGCCGCACCGTGTTCTTTTGCCGTCGGTAAAATGACATCGATTTTCGAACGTCCGGCTTCAAGGTGAACGGAGTTGACGATTGCCCGTCCGGGATAGTTTTGTAAGGCGACCTCGATCACTTTTGGTTCAGTGGAATCGATCATCAACGGTGCTTCTACGGATTGCGCCAACATCCGAACCAGATGCCGCATCTGCTCGTCTTCATCGGTACGTTCCGTTAGCGCACAGCAGACATCGAGCACATGAGCTCCGCCCTCGATTTGCGCGCGTGCGATCAACCCAAGTTCGTCATAATCATCAGCGAGAAAAAGCCGCTTGGCCTTTGCCGATCCCTGAGCATTGATTCGTTCGCCCACAATAAGAGGCCGTGGCTCCTGCGCCAAACTCACCGCCGTCATTGCCGATGCAACCCATTCATTTTTCGGCGCATCGAGACGAATGGCTCGGTGAGCCATGGTTTCATCGAGCATGATCCGCAACGACCGGATATGTTCCGGGGTAGTTCCGCAACATCCGCCGATCACATTGACGCCGAATTCGCGCACAAATGCGCCAAGTTCGCGAGTGAGTTCGTCGGGCGTTTGCGGATAGATCGTCTCTCCCTGCGGTCCCATGAGCGGCAAGCCGGCATTGGGAATAACACTGACGAAGGCTCGCGCATTTTCCGTCATATAGCGAATGGAATCGCGCATTTGCGCGGGGCCGGTCGAGCAGTTTAGGCCCATCACATCGACGTCGAGGGAATCGAGAACGGCGCAAATGGCTCGCACGTCGGTACCGAGCAGCATCCGCCCTTCGGTAATCAGCGTTGGTTGCGCTTGAATGGGGACGCGACGAACACCACGTGCAAACTCGCGACGAATGCCAATAATTGCGGCTTTGAGTTCGAGCATATCTTGCATCGTCTCAAGTAAGAGTAGATCGACGCCACCGGCAATAAGAGAACGCGCTTGTTCGCTATAGAGCGCAACAAGCTGATCGAAGGTGATGCGCGAAAGCATGGGATCGCTCGACGAGATGAGCATTCCCGTCGGCCCCATTGAGCCGGCAACAAATCGCGGACGATTCGGTGTGGAATACGTGCGTGCGACTTCTTTGGCGATGCGAGCTGCGGCAACATTGATCTCATCCGTCTGCTCGCCTAAGCCATACTCATCGAGTTTGAGCCGGGTGGCCGTAAACGAATCGGTTTCCACGACATCGCAGCCGGCCTCAAAATAGGCTTCGTGAATCTCGGCGATGATATCCGGGCGCGTAAGAACCAACGCCTCGTTGCAACCGATCGTCCGCTCGCCGCCGAAATCGGCGGCGGATAAATTGCGCGCCATGAGTTGTGTCCCCATGGCGCCATCGAATAACAGAATACGCTGCTTGAGCAGCTCGGTATAGGTACTCACTCTGTAGGCAAACTCGCTTCTAAGACGGCGACGTTGCGGACGCGAATCTCACCGACGCGGCGTCCAGCCCGATTATACACGATGGGCGCCGCTAGCGGCGCGAGTTTTGCCTGAGCCGTCGGAGCGAGGGCCCCGAGTTCCGACAACGAGGCGATCGTTGCCGGGCCGCGAGCGCGTGACCCGCCATCGAGCACTTTCGTTGCCATTCCGATGCCGGCCGAGATCACGGTGACGCCATGGACGCCTTCGGCCCCGACTTTACAGGCGATTGATCCGGCACCGGCCTGCATGAGCATGGCATCGAGCTCACCCGTACCGCTCCCATACGCAGGATACGAAATCATTGCATCGCGCACGGCTAAGAGCGCGCGCGCGTCGCGGTCTGCGATGCCATGCAGGGTTGCAAAGCGCATGAACGCCAAGGCGGCGCGACGCAGCGACGTTGCATACACGGGAATGCCGCACCCATCGACGCCGAGCGGCCAATGCTCGACATCATCGTCGCTAAGGCGAGCGCAAAATTGAAGGATCGCTTGTTGCGCGGGATGGGATGGTGCAAGATAGGTACTCGTATCGGCTCCCAACAGGACCGTCAAGGCGAGTATACCGGCATGCTTACCGGAACAATTATTCGAGAGCGCGCTCGGTGAGGCGCCGCTGCGAAGTATGGCATGGGCTGCCGTTTCGTTGTACGGCAGATGCGCGCCGCATTGCAACGCGCTTTCATCGAGTCCGAGTTTTTCCAGAATCGATCGTACGGCAGCAACGTGAAACGGTTCGCCGAAATGCGATGCGGCAATGACGGCAATCTCTTCCATCGTGAGGCCGAATCGCTCTCGCGCGCCGGCGGCAAGAATCGCCGCCGCGATGAATGGCTTTGCCGAAGATCGCAAAAAAACCGGCGTTTCGATATCGCCGTCATCGACGATGACGTGCCCGCGCTCGTCGAGCGCACAGCGATCGACACGATGCAGCGATTCAACGAGATCGCCGCGAGTGACCTCGACGATCACGCAAGCAAAGCCGCTTCGACGACGTTTGCTTCTTGGTCGGCGAAGAGCGGATTGCTCAAATACCGCTCGCCCGTATCGCATCCGATAGTCACGATGGTTTTGCCTTTGAACGACGGTCGCGCAGCCAGCGACAGCGCGGCAAAGATATTGGCGCCGGCAGAAATGCCGACAAGCATGCCTTCTTCTCGCGCTGCACGGCGTGACGTCGCAATCGCGTCGGCATCGGTGACGCGAATGACTTCATCGTATATTTGCGTGTTGAGAACCGCTGGAAGAAACCCGGCACCGGCACCTTGAATTTTGTGCGGGCCCGGCGTGCCGCCCGAAAGCACCGGTGAAGCATCCGGCTCGACGGCGACGATGGAAATCGTCGGTTTAAACTCGCGCAGGGCCTCACCAACGCCGGTAATCGTGCCGCCCGTTCCGACGGCAGCAACAAAACAATCGACGGACCCTTCGGTATCGCGCCAAATTTCTTGCCCGGTTGTGCGTCGGTGGATCGCCGGATTGGCCGGATTATCGAATTGTTGCGGCATGAAATACTTTGCCGGTGCGGTTTCAAAAATCGCCTTGGCGCGAGCGATGGCCCCCTTCATCCCCTCAGGGCCCGGAGTGAGCACGACCTGCGCTCCATAGGCTTTGAGCAGATTGCGGCGTTCAATCGTCATCGTCTCGGGCATCACAAGAATACAGGGATAGCCCTTCGCCGCAGCCACGAATGCCAGCGCGATGCCAGTGTTCCCGCTCGTCGGCTCAAGGATCGTCATTCCGGGGAGCAATCGTCCGTCGTGCTCACCCGCTTCAATCATCGCAACGCCGATTCGATCTTTTACCGATCCCGCCGGATTGAACGATTCCATTTTTACCAACACCGTGCCCGCGAGGCCGGCGTTTAAACGTGGAATCTTCACTAACGGCGTGTTGCCGAATGTATCGGCGATATTTTCATATATGCGCATGGTAACTCCCCAGAACACCCCTAAGGGCCGCGACGTTTGCGCGGAGAACCCTGTAATTCCTATGTTTTCTCGAGTGGGAAGATCGATCTACGCGACCGGCATCGACCTATGGCTCGATAGTCTCACTCGGCGAGCGCGTTCGTACATTTCGCACGGCCACGCCGATCATGCGCGCCCCCATGATCTCGTCGTAGCAACGCCGCAGACGGCCGCCATCTGTCGTGCTCGCTTCCCCCGCAAGGCAATCCTCTCAGGGTCCACCATGTTTGAAGAGCATCCCTATGAAAGCCCCTGGGAATCAGAGCATCATCGCTTGACGCTCATCTCAGCCGGCCATGTCCTCGGAAGTTCGCAACTGCTCATTGAAGGCGAAGGCGGACGTTTTGTTTACACCGGCGATTTTAAACTCGGCACCTCGCGCACATGCGAGGAAGCACGCGTTCCACGGTGCGATACGCTTCTGATGGAATGCACATTCGGAGAACCGCACTTTGTTTTTCCTCCTCGGCAAGAGGTTGAGGCGGAAATGATTTCGTTCGCCAATGAAACCCACGATGCGGGTGCTCTTCCGACGTTCCTCGCCTATTCGCTCGGCAAAGCACAGGAGGCAATGGCCATCCTCGGGAGCGCGGGAATTCCACTCGTCGTCCACGATGCTATCGCAACGATTGCTGATGTCTACGTGCAATGCGGCGTTGCGCTCCCCGCGTATCGCCGCTTCACCGAATTTGAAACCTTCTCCGATGGAGCGGCACTCGTTTGGCCGCCCGCCTCGAAATCGCTTCCTCGCATGATCGCACAAAAGAATGTTGTCGCGGCGATGCTCACGGGATGGACGGCCGACAAGAGAAGCTACGCGAGCTACCGCTCGAACCGAGGATTCAGTCTCTCGGACCACGCCGATTATCCGGCGCTCCTACGCTACATCGAACTCGCTCAACCGACACACGTGGTGCTTTTTCACGGCAACCAGGGATTCGCACGACATCTGCGTTCCGTCGGTATCAACGCTCAGGTACTCGGCGAACACGAGCAGCTTTCATTGCTCGATCCCGTTTAGTCGTTTCCGATATCCCATAGCAAACCAAGGTCTTTTTTCGCGAATGAACGGAACGCGATGAGAGTTTCCGTTCCCTCAATACCATCGAGAGCACCGATATGTTCGGTCACGAGGTCGCTCAGTTGCTCGTGTTCCTTAACGCGCACGACGGCCACAAGATCAAATGGACCTGCAACGGAATAGACCTCGGCAATTCCATCGATGGCCAAGAGATCGTCGGCAATGGACTTTAGCCGCTGACGTTCGACGTTCATGAGAATAAAAGCAGTAACCATGCGTCTCCCTCGATCCTAATAACGTTTAAAACGATCATTGCGATTTTCGCGAATCGCCCGAGCTTGCGCTGCGGCGTCATAACCCGACGAGGCTTTTGTCTTGCGCACAAGCGAAGCCCGCACACGCACATAGCCAACGAGGAGCATTAATAAAAGTGCGATTGCAACGAATAATTCGTGCAACGGAAACTTCAGCGCAGAGACTGAGGCGCTGACCACAGCAGCGATCAGCGCCCAGAATTGCCAGCGAGGCATGCGAGTCGTCGATTATTTCCCGGTAAAGTGCGGCATTCGCTTTTCATTGTAAGCGGCAATGCCTTCTTTTGCATCGGCACTCTTAAAGAGCAACGATTGCAATTCGCGTTCCAAGCCGAGCGCATCTTGTAACGGCAATTCCGCTCCGGTTTGCACGCAACGCTTAATGTGCCCAACAGCCATCGGCGCCTTGTTCGGCGAGCAAAACTGTTTGGCAAATGCCGTGATCTGCGCTCGGAATGAAGCCCCATCCCCTTCGTAAATATCGGAGATCATGCCCCAATCCAACGCCTGCTCGAATGAAAACGTCTTGCCGGTGACCATTAATTCAATGGCCCGCGATTTTCCAACTAAGCGGGTGAGACGCTGCGTGCCGCCGGTTCCGGGAAGAACGCCAAGGGCGACTTCGGGTAACCCGATCTTGCCGGCATCTTTACGAGCAATTCGAATGTCGGCCGCCATGGCGATCTCCAAACCGCCGCCAACGCAATGTCCATTCAGCGCTGCAATGACGAGTTTGGGAGTCTGTTCGAGACGAATGAGCGTCTCGTTTGCATGCAAGCAAAACATATATTTGAATTCGGGCGTTACTGCGTTGAGCATCGCTATGTTCGCTCCGGCCGAAAAGAATTTTTCGCCTTTGCCGATCAGGACGATCACTTCAACGTCTTTATCGAAACGAGCATCAAGAAACGCTTCGTCGAGTTGACGCATCATTTCATGCGTATACGTATTGGCCGGCGGATCGTCCATTTCAATAAAGCCGACGTGACCGTCTTTGTAAAAATTGACAACGCGTTTGCCTTCAAAGGAGCGTACTTCGCGCCCAAAGGGAGTGGTTTGCGTGGCAGTTCCATTCGTACTCATGATATTTCCATTCTTGATAGCCTGATACTAATTTGCGGCTGAGGAGGCGGACTTGGGAGCGATCCAATCCGGGTTTGCGAAGTAACCGGCGAGAACTGCTTCGTCGCCAGCGGTCGGTAACACTGTCGGAGCGTACACCTCCCACTCCGCATCGCTCAGTTTACGACCATCGGTCGCATATTTCTCGGATGAATACTGGCCGATTTTCCGATTAAAGCGCATGTCGGGAACGTAAAGCTTGGTATCCGAGACGTTTACTTCGTTGATTCGAGCAACGGTTGCAATCACTTCGGCGTAAAACTGAGACCGAGCGCGATCGTTAAGCTCTTCTTTATCCACAACTTCGCTCGTGCTATCTTCATCAACGCGGCCTTTTATGCCCCAGGTGTAGGCCCATTGCGCCGAACCGGAATGGTCCGTCCCGAAGAGATCGAGCGACCCGCTGATCCATTTGTTGTAATATTTTTGTTGCATTTCAACCGGGATAACGCCGGCTTTGGCAATGCGACGCAATCCCGTGATACCTGTTCCCATGTGGAACGCTTCTTCGCGAAGCATCGGGCCCATCGAGGCTGCAAGCGGTGCGAATCCGGAATGTCCGAGCATGGTAAGCTGAAATTTTCCGTCGCGATCCATGAAATTCGTATACGCAAAGAAATCAAGCCAATGAACGACATCTTCGTTAAACGCATTCAGGAGTCGGTTCTTTTTCCCAAAGGCACGTCGCTCGAGCATTTTTTGCGCTTCGATTTTCCCTTCGCTACCAAATTTATCGACCAGCAAATGGCACATCTGATATCCGTGGCGTGTTTCTTCCACCATGATACGAACGAGCGACGCGAGATCATATTCGCTTGGCGCGTTGTTCACAAGAAAACGCTGCTGCTCATTAGAGGCGAATTCCGTATCACCCTGATAGACGATCATCGAAAGCGCCGCGTCGCGCATCCGTTGATCCGGAATTTCCATCACGGTTTCCCAACGGCGCTCGCCTTTAAAATTCCCGAAATAGATCTCCGAAGTGGGCAAGGTCCCGTATTTTGCTTCAAAGCGATATCCGGGCATGAAACGCTCGATGAGATCCTGATCCAAGCCGATATCGCTCTGCCATTCTTTAAGCAGGTCGATCCAATCGTCGAACGTTGAAACTCGGGCCATGCCAGTCTCCTCTATATAACGGTTTTTGCACGGATGCGTAGAATATCGTTATATTATGACCGATCACACACTTCTGTCAACCAGTCCGACGCGAGTAGTGACCCGACCCAACTCTTTTCTCTTCACCATGTTCGGTGATCTCGCGTATGAGGCTGCGCAAGCGAAAGGCGAGCCTCCCGCCGTTTGGATAGGGGGCCTCATCCGGCTCATGGCGGCCTTTAACATTTCGCCCGCAGCGGTCCGTCAATCCGTCTCCCGGATGACGCGCCAGGGCTGGCTGGAGGCAGAGCGCCACGGAACGCGGGCTTACTATCATGTCACCCAGCGAGGGGCGGATCGCATTGCGTCTCTCAGCCCGCGCATCTATGGCCCTGTCATCGAATGGGACGGGCGCTGGCGCCTTTTAGCCTACGGCGTGCCCGAACGGCAACGCGAACGCCGAGATCGACTGCGCAAAGACCTTGCCGTCCTGGGTTGGGCGAGCTTGGCCGCGTCCGTCTGGATCTCACCGAGCAATTCGCTGTCTGCGGCTCGGGCGGCAGCCGAGTCGAATCTCCTCGGCGAGGAGGTCGCGCTCTTCGAAGGACACTACCGCGGCCCGCGTTCCGATCGCGAGCTCGTTGAGCATTGCTGGAATCTTCCCGCCATCGCATCAGCCTATGACGAATTCAATCGCGTCTATCGCCCCCGAGTGGAGAGCGAACGAGCGGAACATCAACTCTCCGACGAGGAAGCCTTCGTGGAGCGCCTATGGCTTGTCCACGACTACCGAAAGTTCACCTATATCGATCCCGGCCTTCCATCGACGCTCCTCCCGGCCGGTTGGCCCGGAACGTTCGCTGCTGCGACATTTCGTGAATATCATCGCGCCCTCCATAGGAAGGCCGCGCGATTCTTCGCGAAGGCGACTCAGGCGTAGTAAGCAGGTCGCGCCAGCGCCCGTCCGAACTAACCGCGGCTATGTTCAATGGATCCCGTCTCATACTGTCCATCCTCGTCGCCATCGGATTGGCGACCACCGTGCCGGCCTGCAACAGCGCGAACAACTTCAATGCCGTCACTACTCCTGCGCCTTCACCCGTACCAACCGGAACAACAGCGCTTGTTACGGCCACGCATAATAGCGGCGCACTCAACAACCAAGCCGTGCGCCTCTACAATGGAACGGGAACCGGCCCTTATGGCTGTGGGACCACACTCTTACAAACGCTCACCACGAATGCGTCGGGGCAAGTCACGTTTACCGGATTGACTCCGGGCCTGGTCTATTGCTTCACCTATTCACTGGTGCAAGGTGGCGTCACCTACACTGCTGTGGTCGCGACGAATAACTGGGCCTCCACCTCCGGCGTGTTGCTCCAAACCTAGCACCTGGTCTGCTAAGCCGAGACTTGTGGTCGAAAATCAACTCGGCTAGTAGATGAGGCGCCCGAGCCGATTACCTTGAAATTCTGTGAACCAAATATTTCCATCGGGTCCCGCGGAAATTCCATATAGTCCCGCACCGGATGTGATCCCGGCTGAAAAGTCGGTCACAAGACCGGAGGTGGTAATCCGCTCGATCCGTGCTGGGACAGCTACCGCGAACCAGATATTGCCGTCGGGACCGGTAGTAATTTCGCCAAGACTAGAAACCGGAGTTCCCCCCGCCGGGAATGCTGGGAACTCGGTTACCGTACCAGCGGTCGTGATTCGGCCGATACCTCCCTTTTCCTCAGAAAACCACACGTTGCCATCTGGCCCTGAAGTAATACCCCATGGATAAGACCCGGAAGAGATTCCCCCCGAAAACTCGGTCACAACACCAGCCGTCGTAATTCGGCCGATCCGATTACCTTGCGACTCTGTGAACCAGAGATTTCCGTCGGGGCCCGATGCAATCTCGAAGGGGCTGGCGCCAGCAGTGATTCCGGACGAGAATTCAGTCACCACGCCCGAGGTCGTGATGCGCCCGATGCGATTTCCGCTTTGTTCCGTAAACCAAAGATTGCCATCTGGTCCGGTCGATATTCCGCTCGGGACCGAGTTGGACGTAATGCCCGCAGAGAAGCCCGTCTCGGTGCCTGAAGTCGTGAGTCGCGCGATGCCGTTGTTCGTGGGGCTTGCGAACCAAAGATTACCGTCGGATGCCGTTGTTAACCCGCGAGAATAATATGGCGCGAAATTCCCAAGGGAAAACTCGCTGATCACACCCGCAGGTGTTACGCGACCGACGGCATTGCGAGCATTTTCCAGGAACCAGAGATTGCCGTCGGGACCGGCTACGATGTCCAGTGGCTGTGAGTTTGGCGAAAGCCCCGACGAAAACTCGGTGATGGTCGGCGTTATTTGCAGCGTGGCGGATGTCGTTGACCCACTAATGGGACGGCTAGGCGACGCAGAAAAGACCGTCCCGTAGGACGAGTTCCCAGCGTACGTAATGGTGAGGGCATTTGAGCTTGGAGTAACGGTAGGTGATGAAAGGACCGTGCGAACGGTATCACCGGCGTATATGGCAGCCTGCGTGATCGAAATTGTGAGTGGATTTCCATTGGCGTCCGTATACGAACCGCTTCCAAGAATCACGTTGCCGTCGACGTCCTTGGCCGTTACCGTCAACGTTGCCGTCGCTGGCGAACCACCGTTCGCAACCGAAGGCGCGCCCGGAATCGCGCCTGGGCTCACGGCCACGGCAATGCTATCAACGGCACCATTGAGCGTTACGCCGATGGTATTCGCCAAGCCAAGCGCAATATTTTGATGCAAGAGAGTCGCACTAGAAAGCAGTTTTGCGCCTACGAATGAACCGTTCGAAGGCGCGCGATCCCACGCAGCAAGTTGAAAATCGTCAATCCCGGCAGGCTCCGTTATGGTAAGTGAGCAGGTCCGAGCGCCCCCGGCGCCGCTACACAACCCACTGCCCGAAGATACATCAAATGCATATTGCGGCGCTGCCATTGGAGAAAAAACCTCCGGGCTTGCGCCGCCGCTGATTCCGATGCCGAGCGTCGACGGAGAAAGATACAACGGCTTTCGGATTCCATCCGACGGCAACGAGGCCGCGACATGTAGCTGCATGGTTATTTTTGCGCCGGTATTGGAAGACTGAACGACGTCGGGAAGCGGTGACACATCACTGCGGCCGCATGCAGTAAGCAACGCCGTTACCGCAATGGCACTCAACCAAAGGCGAGCGTCATTGCACATTAAAACCAATGGTTGTCACGCTGAACGTCACATTGACAGTCTGGCCAAACATATCACCGAAAGTTGCCGTACAAATGGCCGGAGTACTACTACTTCCAGCCGCTGCCGCAGTCACAGTGAATAGCGCGCCAGTGCTGCCCACTCCCGGCGAAAATGCGACCCACGAACCACACGTCGTGCTATTAAGGGTAAATGTGCCGGCGTAGCCGAGTTCGGAGAGGGCAACAGTTCCCGTAATAGTGGTGGTAAAAAAATCGAGTTCGTACGGGCCAGTCACGATGTGAACGTCACCGCCCGGAGCGCTACTAGTAAGGGCGACGGAGATTGGCTTGGTCAGGGTACTAATTGTCTGCGACGCGATCAGAGAACCGACACCAGCCGAAATTATCGTGGGTGCACCTACAGAAGTTCCGCTATATGCAAGCGTCGCAGAATCGGATGGACCGTTTTCGATACCGTCAACCGAGGGCGCAGCCCCGTTGACGCTAAAGGTAAATGGCGTCTGATTTGAAGTTAAGGAAAGTGGAGTCGGCGTGCCCGAGGCGTTGACGTAGTAACCGGGCCCGATAATTGTAGCGCCGCTAGGATCCTTGGCCGCAATACTGATCGCGTTTCCGCTACTTGATGTGCCGGGCATGAAACCGCCAGTTGGCTCGGCCACAGATAACGCCAGTGAACCAAGAACGGGATTCAATGTGAACGTGCCAAGTTGATTGGCGACTCCCTGAGAAACCACTTCGTTGTTCACTGTTGCAATCGAAAGCGTTGTCGGCGACGGTGGAAGCGGCAGGGCTTGCTGATACATGGCGAATTCGAATGAATCGGTGCCGGGAGCCGCAACCGCTTGCAAATTCGAACAGATTGTGGCCCCACCGCCTACCGAGCAGTTCGGATTCGTCGATGGGGTCAGGGCAAAGATTTGCGGAGTGCCTCCATTGACGATTAAGGCCATCGAATGCGTATTGCTTGACACGTACATCGGCCCTCGCGTTAACGACGTTACCGACGCTTGGTTTGGAATGATGACAGAGAATGTCACCGTGCTCGCCGAACGATTGCTCGGCGGCGGGAGCATCCCAGGCGATTGTATGCCTCCCCCAGATGCACAGCCGGTGGCGAATAAGACGGCGAATAAAAAGCTCGTTTTTCGTCTTTTGGCAATCACGGCATCCTCCAATACAGAAATACCAGGCCCACTATATGTGTAGCCAAGTCCCCGAGCGAATTCGCGGGAGTGCCCTCGGCCCCTGCTTTGACAGTGATTCCGAGGGCACTTAATTTGCCAGCTAGCCGTTTCCAGCTACAGCTATCGACCGACGTGGAAGCGGAATTGGAAACGCAATGTTCGCGGTGTCGCCGGAACCCGCGGGAAAAGAATGCCTCCCGCATAGGCACCGTATTGCCCGGACGAGTTTTCACCAACGAGCGAGACGCCGGCATTGGGTTGAACGAGTCCCGAAAAGCTGTTGGTATTCAAGAGATTTTCGACACCCAACAACAGATCGATGTTCTTACTGACGGGGTACCGTGCAGAGAAATCGTAGAGCACGAACGGTGGCTGAAAGTAGGTGTTATTTTTCCCTTCGAAATCGGCGCCGAGTCCGAGTCGAGCACCGTTCTTCCAGGAATACGACAGACGCCCATACCCTTTCAGATACGGCACGCACGCATTGGAACCACCATCGCTACACTGTTGCACGCCGTTGGCCGGCAACGCAAAGCCGCTCGTCGGATAGAAATTCAGCGGAAGTCCCGTCACGATCGAACGCGCTGCAGTCAGCGTTCCAAAAACGCCGAGCCCTGTTCGCGGCGCGTAGGAATAGCTCAGCATGGCAAAGAGCGAATTCAACGACGCTGCATTCACGGGCTGATTCACAAATCCGTAGGCGGGGTTGCCGCTCACCGGAGAAGTGATCGTCTCAAAGACGTTGCTGACGTTATTTGAGAGAATATCGAACGATACTACGCCACCTGCCTTGAGGCGCCGATCGAATCCTAGATCGAACTCGGTTGCGCGCTCCGGTGCGAGCGTCGCGTTTTTCTGCGTCAGGATTCCGACACCCGAACCACTACCGGATGGCGGCGTATAACTCGAGTTTCCGCTCACTTGCGCCGCATACGGGAATGTCGTCGATGTCCCAAATGAGACGCGATACGACTGACCCGATTTGGGTGCATACGTGAACGCAATGTGCGGATCGAAAACGCCGACATGTCGCGTCAGCGGAACCGTCGTCGCACTCGTTGCTCCGACCGATCCCGTTTGCGAACCGTTTAAGCCCCAAATGGAATAATATCCACCGGCATTAAACGTCAACGTCCGTGAGAGCGAAAGTTGCCCGGTTAAGGAGAGCGTCGTAAAACGTGCCGTCGTATCGGGCACGGCAACGGCCGATGGAGTCCCGTAATACGCGAATGTTTCATCATTGTGGAAGTCATAGGTGGCCGTCAGCGAACCGTTGCGAAGCGTCTTGATGTACGACAACGTATTGCCACCAAGTTTATCTTGTTCCAGCAAACTAAACGGCGATTGCAAACACTGAGTTAACGTGCCGGAAACTCCAGCATACGGGCTGGGAACGACGATCGTCCCGACGATACCGCTTCCTCCGCTCGTCGCCGACGGATTTTTCGCATTTCCGGTACAAAAAGCGTTGCCGAGCGAAGTTGGGTAGTAGAACTGCGCATAGTTCGATTCGCCGGAGCCATTGATCGAACGAGTGATCGAACCGATGTATGGACGGATCAATAACGTGTCATTTCCGATTGCCGTCCGAAGTTCTCCGGTGAAAATCGGCTGATTATTATTGACAAACGATCCCGGGTAGAAGAAATACGCGTCTTTCGACGATCCTACGCTGGAGGCATACTGTGGGTCGGTACAAATTTGGCCGCTGATTCCGGCGCTCTTGTAGGGGAGGCAACCTTGCACGGGAACGCTTCCGCCGTAGACGCCGTAGGATGAACCTTGCGGATTGTACCCGCCTTGCGAGCCAATGAATCCCGCATCAAAAGATGTGGACGGCGAAAAATGAAACCGCACTTTTGCAATCTCGCCTCGTGAACCTAATGGGCCGCCGAGATTTCCGCAGAACGAAATGATCCCCGTCGCCGAAGCGGTCCCCCACGAATTTTTGGTCGCAGGATTATCAACGCAGCCATACCGCGAATTGTACGGCCCGTTATACGAATTGTAATACCCGCCTACGGCATACTCGAATTTGCCTTGATGGCCGGTAAATATCGTTCCGGCGTTCTGTGCATTATACGAATCCACACCTTCGATATATTCAAACGAGGGTTTCGAGCGAAACCCAAGCGTCACAAGATTCGCCGTTCCGCCAACTGCGGTACCGGCAAAAGGAGTCGTATTTCCCGGACCTTGCTGCGTCTCAATGCCGGAAAGCAGAAATGAATTAAAAAACTGCGAGAACCACACGCCGTATCGGCCTGCCGATAACGGGTGCCCATCGAGCAGGATCTGCGTCTCATAATTTTGCGAACCCGCAAGTGAAATCGAGGTGTTCGGCGATGAACTTCCGTGCGTTACAACCGAGCCGGGAATTCGGGCGACGACCGCGTTAATCGATGGACTTGCAAGATCAATAATCGCTTGCTGTGATTGGAAACTGCTGGCGGCGGCACCCACGTTTATTCGACTCGACCCCGATGCGGTTATGCGCGCGATGGTGCGCAGCGAGGAGAGACTAGGGCGAACCAACTCGACGGCGACTTGCTGCGTCTCAGCTGCAAATATCGTTATGTTGGAGAGCGATGCCGACAAATAGCCGCCCTTGCGCACCGTTAGCCGATAAAATCCCACAGGCAGTTTTGAAAAGGCAAATACCCCTTTGGCATCGCTTGTGGTCGTTGCACGTTGCGGACCGGAAAGATCAATAGTCGCGGCAGCAATAGGCAATCCGGACGCATCGTGAACGCTCCCGGTCATTTGCCCGAAAGCATTTTGCGCTTTCGCAATAATGGGCAACTGAACAAGAACGAGCGCTAGGATGAACGCAACTCGAAATCTCATCGTAGGAAGGCTCCTTATTACATGACGAAAAGCGAAATCCCGACCGACTCCTAAAAGGCCACCGGCGGCTTGTTGGGATAGTAGCAAATATATCTTATCGCAGGTTTAAGATAGCAAAAAAACTATTCCTCGTGCAAATGCAGATGGCAGCCGTCGTCTGCATCGCCGAGAACCTCACTCGCTTCAGCCAAGGTCTCTTGCGATAGCGGGGCCGCCGTTGGCACGGTTCCGACATCGGCTAAAAAATCGCGCTCGGTCCAGTCTTCCCACGTTTCAAGCGGTTCGCCGTCAACCTGCGTTGGAAATCGCACGCAAAATCCCTGATCCAGATGCATGCCCACCACCATCACCTTGGTTCCGCGCGGAAAATACGTTCCGTCCTTCCACAGCGTACCCGTCGTCGTATCGTACTCTTGACCGATTCGTAACGCGTCGATGATCGCTACACTCCAAATGGATTCATCGGTTTCTCGCCGATATACGTGAGAACAGATTTCGTTTCGCTATATTGCAGCATCGTTTCCATGCCAAGCTCACGACCGTAGCCGCTCGATTTATATCCCCCGAACGGAACGCCGGGAAAGACGGCATACGGAGAATTTAATGCGACGGTTCCCGATCGCAGGGCCCGCATCACGCGATTCGCCCGACCGATGTCACGCGACCACACCGATGCCGATAATCCATAATCGGACTCGTTTGCAAACGCAATGGCCTGGGCTTCATCGTCAAACCGCGTAAAAGTAACGACCGGACCGAACACTTCCTCACGTGCGATGCGATGCCGGGCGTCGGCTTCGATTGCCGTCGGCTGCCAAAACATTCCAGCAGCGTTCACGCCGTCGATGTGAGCTGCCTGACCGCCGAGCAACGTGGTTGCCCCCTCATCGACGGCACTCTGACAATACATGGCAATTTTCTCAAATTGTTCGCGCAAGGTAATGGCACCGACGTGCGTTTTGGGATCCATCGGATCGCCAACGCGCACATTTTTTGCGCGTTCGACAAATGAGGCGACAAAACGATCGTACACGGGCGCATGGACCAACACGCGCGAACGCGCTTCGCAGGCCTGACCGGCGTTATAATAGATGCCATAAATGGCCGCTGCAACTGCGGCGTCGATATCGGCATCGTCAAAGACCAGAGTCGGGGATTTCCCACCGAGTTCGAGCGTAACGCGCTTAAGCGACTGCGATGCCGTAGCGGCAACGATTCGTCCGGTCGCGGTGCTACCGGTGAAGGCGATTTTATCGACGCCGGGGTGCTCGACGAGCCATTGCCCCAACTCTCTTCCGGAACCCGTGACAATATTGAGAACACCCTCGGGCAAACCGGCCTCGAGAGCAATTTTCCCTAATTCGATCGCGGTGAGCGGAGTCGACGGCGCGGGCTTGAGCACGACCGTGCAGCCTGCGGCCAGCGCCGGCGCAATTTTCCACGACGTCAATAAAAGCGGGAAATTCCACGGCACAATCGCTCCCACGACGCCGACGGGTTCGCGATACGTTGAGGCAAGCAACGTCGGAATCGGCGGCGCAAGCGTCTGACCGTAATTCTTCGTTGCAGCGCCCGCGTAAAATTCAAAACAATCGACGATCGCACCCAACTCGCCCTTGGCCGTAGAAATCGCTTTGCCGTTGTCGCGCACTTCGATTGCAATAAGCTCTTCGCTGCGTTTGGCGATAAGTTGCGCCATCGTAAAAAGAATCTTCGCTCGACGCGATGGAGCCATCCCGGACCACTTTCCGGCATCGAACGCAGTTCGCGCTGCTCGAACCGCCGCGTCGAGATCCTCTCGCGATGCCTCGGCGACATGAGCAATGGGCTCACCGGTCGCCGGATTTTCGTCGCTGTAGGTTCGGCCGTCGCTTGCAGGCCTCCACGCGCCGCCGATGAGCAGCTGCGTCGTTGCGATATCAGGTGATGTGATCATAGGGTTGTGCCGAGGTTTTCGAAGACTCCCGCGATTCCTTGCCCGACTCCAATACACATGGTCGCAAGACCGTAACGACCGCCCCGGCGACGCAGCTCATGGACGAGCGTCGTAACCAGACGCGCTCCGGATGCGCCAAGGGGATGCCCAAGGGCAATTGCACCGCCGTTCGGGTTGACGCGCTCTTCGGGCAGGCCCAACGCTTGGATCGACGCAAGGGCTTGGGCGGCGAACGCTTCGTTCAGTTCGATGAGATCGATGGCATCCAAAGACAACGCTGCCGCACGCAGAGCGCGTTGCGTCGCCGGAACGGGCCCTATCCCCATGACCGAAGGATCCACACCGGCAACGCCACTACTCACATACCGTGCTATCGGTTGTACGCCGAGTTCGCGCAGCGTCGCTTCATCGCACAGCAACACCGCCGCTGCACCATCGTTGATGCCGGACGAATTGCCGGCGGTGACCGTTCCGTTCGCTTCAAACGCGGGCTTAAGCTTTGCCAGCGATTCAATCGTCGTCGCAGGTCGAGGATGTTCGTCCATCGTGACATCATCGATTGCCACGAGTTCGTCGCTAAAGCGACCCTCACGAAGTGCTTCCGCACACTTCCGTTGTGATTCGAATGCAAACCGATCCTGATTGTCTCGCGTAATTGCATACTGACGAGCAACGTTTTCCGCTGTTGCGCCAAGTGAAATCGTCCATGCATCCGGCATTGCCGGATTGAGCATTCGCCAGCCTAGTGTCGTATCATAGAGGTGCGCCTGACGATCGAACGGCTTCTCGGATTTCGGCAGCACATAAGGAGCCCGCGTCATCGATTCAACGCCGCCGGCAATAATTGCTCGCGCTTCACCGCAAGCAATCGCCCGAGCGGCATGAATGATTGCGTCGAGCGACGAGCCGCAGAGCCGATTCACCGTTGTTCCCGGAATGTCGACCGGAAGCCCGGCAAGCAAAACTGCCATACGCGCAACATTACGATTATCTTCACCGGCTTGATTGGCTGCACCAAAAATCACGTCGTCAAGACGCAACGGATCGAGGCGGGTTCGAAGAACGAGCGCGCGCACAACTCGCGCAGCCAGATCATCCGGCCGAAAACTCGCAAGCGATCCGCCAAGGCGGCCGATCGGCGTGCGGACCGCATCAACGAGATAGACCGTCCTCATAACACCGGCTCTCCGAGCGTCATCTCCGAATGCGCTTCACCATCGGGATCGACATCGAGAACCCACAAGGCGCGGTGCGGCGCAAACTGTGATCCGTATGCATGCGCAAGCCGCTCGAGAATTCGAGCAATGCGCGCTCCGCCGATTTGGCGACCCCAGGCGATCGGTCCGTACGGATAGTTCGTCCCAAGGAGCATCGCTCGATCGACATCGGCGACCGACGCGACCTCTTCGGCAACGACGCAGACCGCTTCGTTAATGATCGACGCGACGGTACGCCCGAGATAGAGTCCCGGGCGATCTTCGACCAGGACGGTATGACGGCCTAATGTTGCAAATGCCTCCCTGGCATGCATCAGCGCGTTCTCGTCAACGTCATCGGCATCAACGATTTCCACGACATCCTGACGTTCCAAGCCCGAAAGCAAGCCGAAGCCGACGAGTCGATGCGGTGCGCGCAACCGTTCGCGCAAAGCTGTCACATCCGTCGTGTACGCATCAACAAGTAGCGTGCAGTGTTCCGGCAATGCGCTCTCCAGCATCACGAGCGCCTCCACTCGGTCCGACGCGCCATCGCCGCAATCGAGAACGATTTCCGTCTCCGGATCAATGTCTTCGATCAGATCGTCATTGAGGATACTCTGCGGCGCAAATCCCTTCTCTTCGAACGCCTGGGCTAGTTCTTCGGCAACGATATCGAAGCCAAGAATGGCGATTCGCGTATCGGCCGGAAGGCCGGAACCGGTATCGCTCAAGTCCAAGCGTTCGGGCGCTCCCTCCGAGTAGAGATAGAAACCACGGCCCGATTTGCGACCGAGTGTTTGCGCATCGACCATCTGCTGCTGAAGATCAACGGGGGCTAAACGCGCGGCTCGCGTTCGCTCGAAGACGGATTGTGTCGTTGCAAGATTTATGTCGATCCCAATGAGATCCATCAACTCAAACGGTCCCATCCGGAATCCGACGCCACGAGCGATGGCATCGATTTGAGCAAACGACGCCACGCCCGCTTCATACGCGAGCATTGCTTGAAGATAATAGGGCCGAGCGACACGATTCACCACAAAGCCAGGTGTATCTGCGCAAACAATAGCCTCTTTGCCAAGTCGCTCGACAAAGGCTAACGCGCGCGCAACCGTCTCATCGCTCGTATGAGTGGCGCGAACGACTTCAATAAGTTTCATCGCATGCGGCGGATTAAAAAAATGAAGCCCCACAATACGCGATGGATCGGCAAGCCCCGATGAAATGTCGGCAATCGATAATGACGACGTATTACTGGCGACAATCGTCGTCGGTGCTGTCGCCGCCATAAGCTCGGAAAAGACCGACCGCTTGATATCCAAGCGTTCGACAATCGCTTCAATCACAAGCGTCGCATCGATCTTTCCCGGAAGCGCATCCAAGACCGAGAGTTCGGGATGGAGTTCGAGCAGACGTTCCCGCGCGCCGACATTCGGCTCGACAACGACGACCGGCAGGCCACGCGATGCGATCAGTGCGGCAATTCCCGCGCCCATCGTCCCGCCACCAATGACGACAACAGATTCCGACATAGCGTTCGCGTTTCGACGCCAGGGGCTCGGAGCCCGGTCGCGTATCGAGGATGCCTATGGAAAAGCCGCAGTGGAAACAACTTGCCTCGCATGTCGTCGTCGATACGCCTCACTTCCGGCTACGCCGTGACGTTGTCCAACTGCCCAATGGAGTGATAATCGACGACTACCACGTGCGCACATCGCTTGGTTTTTGCATGATTTTTGCCCTTGACGCCGATAACAACGTCGTCCTCGTCCGCGAATATCGTTACGGCAATGACTCGTTTTGTCTCGAACTTCCGGCCGGAGCGCGCGACGATGGAGAATCTCCTTTGGCCTGTGCGCAACGCGAATTTTCAGAAGAAACCGGCTATGAAGCGGGCGAATGGAAAGAGATCGGTGGCTTTTCAGCCGAACCGGTTCGTTCCAATTCCTATTGCCACGTCTTCCTTGCTCGCGATGCCAAACATGTACGATCGCAGCGCCTCGATCCCGGCGAATGCATGAGCGTCGAACTCGTTCCATTGCCCCAATTGCACGACATGCTGCTTGACGGGCGTATCCAATCAGGGCACGTTATCGCCGGCGCTCATCTCGCCCTCGCCTACCTCCACAAAGCCACATAACAACGAAGCATCGGCATGTTGCAAATAACCTGCCGATGCTTCGTTTGTATCCGAACGGACTATCCGAACCGAATCTAGGGCAGCTTCGCTCCCATCGAATCACTCGATAATTTTAAGTCTATTTGAGTATTTACCGTGCGATAACCGCCGCCGGGAACATTCCCTCGTTCGATTGTTTGCTCAAAAAGGGAAAGCGGGAGCGTCTTATTTTGGTCGTAAAGTATTTTTCCCGTAACCTGCGTCATACTCGCTTGCGCACCCTTACGGTCTATCTTGCGCGTTTCGTCGATCGACAGAATCCCGTTATCATTTTTACGAACGGTAAATTCGCTTGACATCGAAAGCGACGGATTTTTGAGCGCAATCTTCCATTGGTTCTTTGCATCAATTTGCGATGGATCGACAAAATTTTGGCCAAGCACGCGCAACAGTGCGTACTCTTCCGAATTGACTTTATCCGTCGACTTACAAAGGACGGTACCGTTCCCATAAACGGCACAGGTTGCCGGTTCGGCAGTTCGATGATTGCGAGCATCTTCACGAATGGTGACGACAAGTCCGGTATCTGCGGCTACACCGTTTACCACGACGGTAATCGTCCCATTGTCTTGCGTACCGCCCTGAAAATCGTTAACGCCACTCGCGTTAGTCCCCGTCCCGCTGGACGAGATTCCTGATGACATCGAGGTGAGATCCGACTGAGATCCGTACGTAAATGAATAGACCATTGTTCGAATCGGCTTTTGTGGAGCTGGTTGAGCGGCTGCAGATTGGGCCGGATGAGGGCTCAAAAACGCAAGAACCGCCGCACCTAGCAAAATTGTGCGGTGAAATTTCATAGTGTATTCGGGATACGCCGCCCGACGCTAAACATCATTCCGGCGGGCGCACAATTCAACGGGAGCTACGCGAGCGTGTTGACGTTTTGACCTATTCCCAACGACGAGAGCAAAATCTGCGCCTGCCGGGCTTCAAGATTATTGACGCTTCGAACGAGATCGACGTTCACTTGGCCGGCGGCGTTGCCCGAAGCGAGCGACGACGCAATTGACGAGATGTCCATAACCCCTCCGTTGAAACCTTGGCCTTCAGTATGCAGTATGGGAAGCAGAAAGGCAAGGGCCACCTCTTATGAAGATCTTCGAGCATCCCATCTTCCGGAATCCCGTTTTCACCCACCCCGTCTACGGAACATTTGTTCGACTCACCGCCGTCATCGCCGTCGCCCTCGTGGCACTGGTTCTGGCGGCGTTTCTCTTAAAAATTGTGCTATTTGCGGCGCTTGTGGCCGCCCTCGCAGCGGCAGGCATCGCAATCTATCGTCGGTTTTTCGCACCGAAACTACCTCAGGCCTAAAAAGGCCGATAGCAGCTCACTCACCCGCTCCGGCTCTTCCAGCGGAGCGAGGTGGCCGCTGCGCTCGCACCACTCCACGCTGGCACGCGGAAACGCCGCGGCCATCGCCGACACCTGCTGCGCAGGCACCAACTGATCGCGCCGACCGGCGATGAGAAGAACCGGCATATCGAGTTCTTCGGCAATATCGAAACTTGCGTCACGCAATGCAAGGCCTCGCTGCATCTGAGCAAGCGCTTGCGGATTGTTTGCCTGGACGAGCGCTTGGATTCGATTGCGAAGGTTCTGCTGATCCTCCGCAATCGGGTCGCCCAATAGCGGCTCGATCCGAAGCGAACTCATATCTCCGTGTTCTAATTGGTCTGCGTATTGGCTGCGCTGAACACGACGTTCGGGATCGTCGGCATCAAGTCGACTACAAAGAAGCGCTAAGCGCTCCACCCGTTCGGTAAACATTCGGGCAAACGCCATCGCAACATAGCCGCCCATCGAATGACCGACAAAGCCGGCGCGATCGACTCCGATTGCGTCTAACACCCCGGCCACATCCGCTGCGAGCGATTCCATAAGATACGGACCAGGTGCGAATGCCGACTCGCCCATGCCGCGAAAATCAATGCGTACAACGCGCGCATGCGATGCGAGTGTCGTCATGTGTGTATCCCACATCGCACGCGACAGTGGATATCCGTGGAGCAACACAAGCGTTGCGCCGCTCCCCAATTCGTCGTACGCGATCTTCACGCCGTCGACATGAACTTGCATCATTCCTCGCATTCCTGTATAAGTAATGTAATACCCGGCTGATCGTCAGCCGAGAAAGGATGACTCCAGAGTACAATGGCAGTCAAACGCACAAAGAAGGCAGCCGCTCCGGCTGCGAAAGCAGCTCCGAAAAAGCGAGTTGCACGCAAAACAGCGACGCGCAAGAAAACCGCCGCCCGCAAAACCACTCGCAAGGTGACTCGTAAGAAAGCCACCCGCAAGAAGGCGACGACGCGCAAGAAGGCTACCCGCAAGAAAGCCACAACGCGCAAGAAAGCAACGCGCAAAAAGGCAACGACGCGCAAAAAGGCTACTCGCAAGAAAGCCACGACGCGCAAGAAAGCCACCCGCAAAAAAGCAACGACGCGCAAGAAAGCGGCTCGCAAGACCGCTCGTAAACCCGCCGCTCGTCGGAAGACCGCCCGCAAGACCACGCGTCGGAAAAAGGCTGCAGCAGCCTAAATCCGGCGTTTTTTCTTGCTTCTACGCGGACTGTGCCTTGCGGCACAGTCCGCTTTTTTCTGCGTGCATCGCGATCACACCGTGCGCACCACCGGAACGAAAAGAAAGATCCCGGCGATCAATGCAGCGCTTGCCAGCCCCAAAATACCGAACGCGAGATGCAGGCCGATATGTGCGGCGAGCGCTCCGACAATCAGCGTTCCCAAAGGCACGATCCCAAGCGCGATCATCGTGTAGACGGATACGGCTCGGCCTCGCAACTCATCCGGTGCCAAGGTTTGAATGAGCGTATTTGATGCGCCAAGAAATGCGAGCGTGCCGGTGCCTGCAATCAAGAAACACACGATGGCTCCTTGCAGGTTCGTCGCCAACCCGATGGCTGCAATACCTCCCGTCATCGCCACGCCGGCGCTCACCCACAAGACCGAACGGCGTTCGCGCCCTGCGGCATACGCGACGATAAAGGCACCGATCAACCCACCGATTCCAATGGCCGCATACGCCAAGCCCAAGCCGCGCGGACCTGCATGTAAGACGTTCACGACGAACGCGGGCGCAAGCGACGAGTACGGTCGAGCCAAAACGGCAGTGACAAAAAACGCGATGAGAATCCAGCGCAAGATCGGATGTTCGAGCAAGAACACGAGACCCGCGCGCATGGAGCGCAGGAGCGGCTCCCGCTTGGTTACGCTCGGCGGAGCGGGACGCATGAAGAAAACGACGACGACAACGGCAAGCGTTGCCACGGCGTTGATATAGAACGAGACGGAAACACCGATCCATGCAATGAGCAGGCCGGCAAGTGCCGGGCCAATGACTGCCGGCGCATTGAATGCTACCGAATTCAAGCCGATGGCGTTACCGATAAACGCCCGATCGACAAGCAGCGGCAACCAACTTTGGCGCGCCGGAGAATCGAATGACTGCGCCCCCGAATTGAGTGCCGATATTGCAACGAGCGCCGGCAGCACGAGCGCGTGGAGCGACGAGAGCACGGCAAATAGCAGGGCCGCAACCGACATCGCAATATTTGCACAGATCAAAACGAAGCGCCGAGGGGCACGATCAGCGACCACTCCGGCCAATGGCGAGAGTAGCAACACGGCGGCCGCACGAGCTGCGCCGACATACCCGAGCTCAACGGCGGCCTGCGCCGGTGAACCTGCAGCCTGAGCGATGACGTAGCCGATGGCCGTGAATTGCATCCACGTCCCGAGGTTGGAGATCAGCAACCCAATCCATAAAAGGCGGAAATCGTGAAACTTGAGGGCTGAAAAAATCCCGATGTCGCGTTGCGGGATTGCTCGCGTTTCGATCACCGCAGCACGGCGCACACGATAATCTCGGCCGAGCCCTGCACCCCGAAGAGCGAGGTATTGATCGAGACATCGTAGTGTTCCGGCGCACCCCAGCGCTGGTTATACCACCGTTGCATATACCCATGACGCGCTTTATCGATGCGCTCGACCTCTCTCGTCGCCCCTTTTACATCGAGGTGTAACGCATCCATAACGCGAGCGATGCGTGAAGTGCGTTCGGCATGCAAAAAAACGCGTAGTAAGCCGGGCATCGGATGTAAGATTGCCGATGCTCCTCGGCCCACGATCACACAATTCCCATCCGCCGCCGCGTCGCGAACGGCATCCTGCAATTCCAGCACGCACTCACGATCGAAACTCGGCGTTAAGGCTCCCGGCGCCAACTCCGGCGTCGAAGTCTCCAAAGTCGCCAGAAATCGTTCAAAGACGCCTCCGCGCACATCCTCGGTGGCTTCGACATCGTCCGGCGCAACAGCTAAGCGTTTGGCAACGACGACCGGCAGTTGCTCGTCGACAAGGGTATACCCAAGAGCCTGGGCCACGGCGTGTGCGACGGCGACGCCGCCCGAACCGTACTCATTGGAGATCGTTACGACCATGAGTCGCAAGTACGCCATCGTCATGCGGCGAACATGCTACCTTGTGTCCACGATTCTTCACGCCGAGCGTTTACGCAAAGTCTTTCGTTCGCACAAGCGCCAGACCGGGCGCTTTGCGACCTTGCGCACCCTCTTTACGCGCGAAGTCGAGGAACGAGTGGCCGTCTCCGATGTCTCGATGTCGCTCGAACAGGGAGAGATTGTCGGCTACATCGGGCCCAACGGTGCGGGCAAATCAACGACGATCAAAATGCTGACGGGCATCCTCGTCCCCAGTTCGGGAACGCTCGAAGTCGCCGGCATCGTCCCGTGGCAGAAACGTGCAAAAAATGCCCGGAATATCGGCGTCGTCTTCGGACAACGCAGCCAACTGTATTGGGATCTTCCGCTCATCGAATCGTTCGAATTACTCCGCGCCATTTATGGCATTTCACGCGCGCAGTATAAGCGGACCATCGACGAATTTATCGAGCTCTTAGAAATGGGCGATTTTCTGCGCACGCCCGTTCGCCAACTCTCGCTGGGTCAACGCATGCGGGGAGATTTCGCGGCGGCCATGCTGCATGAACCCAAGATCGTCTATCTTGATGAGCCGACAATCGGGTTGGATGTCGTGGCCAAAGAAGCCATTCGCCAATTCATCCTCCGAATCAATCAGGAGCGCAAGACGACGGTCATCCTCACGACGCACGATCTCGCCGATGTCGAGCGGTTATGCGATCGCATTATTCTCATTGACAACGGGACGATACTGTATGACGGCAATCTTGATCGCATCAAGCGTCGATACGGCTCGACCCGCACGTTAGTCGTTCGTTTCGAGCATGCGGAATCGGCTCCGCATCTCGATGGAGCGCAACTCGTCGAATGTATCGGAGCGACCGCCCGCTTTGCTTTCGATCGCGATGCC
>JAJYCL010000055.1 GCA_021778415.1 bacterium
TTACGATCTGGAGCGATGCGAAGCATCGCGTCTCGAAGGGGCGCATGAAAATGTTGCACGCTTCGCGTGCTCCGTTGTGATGATGCTTCGAGACGCTCGCTTCGCTCGCTCCTCAGCATGACAGAGTTTGTTTGCGCGCTCTGTTGTGATGCGCTGTCACCCTCCAGGAGCGATGCGAAGCATCGCGTCTCGAAGGGGCGCCTGAAAATGTTGCACGCTTCGCGTGCTCCGTTGTGATGATGCTTCGAGACGCTCGCTTCGCTCGCTCCTCATGCTTCGAGACGCTCGCTTCGCTCGCTCCTCAGCATGACAGAGTTTGTTTGCGTGCTCCGTTGTGGTGTGCTGTCACCCTCCAGGAGCGCACGAAGTGCGCGTCTCGAAGGGCGAATGCTTCGAGACGCGATGCTGCGCATCGCTCCTCAGCATGACAGACGGCTGTGCTCGCTCCTCATGCTTCGAGACGCTCGCTTCGCTCGCTCCTCAGCATGACGGAGTTTGTTTGCGCGCTCCATTGTGATTGACGATGAAACGTAGGAGTTGAAGCCACGTTGCGATTGCCACGATGATGAGAAGGGACGCGAGAACCTCCGGTAGATTTGGTGCGGCGAAACCGGCTATGGTGCGAAGCGACGGGATGAGATAGACCGCGCTGACAATAATGACCATGGCTCCAAGGAGCGGTGCCATCCACGGGTTACGCCCGCGCACATTGAAAATCGTCGGCGTGTGCGTCGCACGATTGGCGAGAATCAAGAGCAGCACGCCGCCGATAATAGCCGCGAAAAGACTGGAACGAATAGTCGATTCGTTCCATCCCAAGTGCTGTAGCGATGCGTAACTTGCGAGGAGCATTGTAGCGATCCCGAACCCCTGCACTAACGACGGGCCCAAGGTATGAATACTAAATGGACTTTCGGAACGTAAGCGAGGAGGGCGCGTCATGCAATCGGCGGATGGTGGCTCGGCCTCAAAAACGATCGAACACGCGGGATCGATAATCAGTTGTAGCACAACAATATGCACTGGAAGGAGCAGAATCGGCCAGTGAAATAGCGCGGGAAAGAGTGCGAGGGCGATGATCGGCATATGCACGGAAAAGACAAAGCGCGTCGCCTTGGCGATATTATCAAAAATGCGGCGGCCTTGCTGAATCGACGCGACGATACTTGCAAAGCGATCATCGAGGAGTACGAGCCCCGCGGCTTCGCGAGCGACATCCGTTCCGTGAGCCCCCATCGCGATGCCGACATCTGCGGCCTTTAATGCGGGAGCATCGTTGACCCCATCGCCGGTCATGGCGACGATGTCTCCGCGTTGTTGCAAGATTTGGACTAATCGCAATTTCTGTTCGGGGCGTAATCGAGCGCAGATATCGATGTGAGCCAAGCGCAATGCTAATGTGGCGTCATCGAGTTCGTCGATTTCGGAGCCGGTAATGACTCCGGGGCGCTCCGAGAGGCCGACGTGTCGAGCAATGGCACTGGCGGTTGCGGGGTGATCGCCGGTAAGCATCAGAACGCGCACGCCGGCAGCACGGCAACGCGCAATCGCGGCCGGTACTTCCTTACGAGGCGGGTCGAGAAATCCGATGAGTCCGAGAAAGGCGAAGGTGAATTCGTGTTGACTTCCGGGCCAAGGAGAGGTGGAGCCGTCACCTTGCCATTGGCCGTAGGCGACGCCAAGAACTCGTAAACCGCGCGCGGCCATGGCTTCGACCTGTTCTGCAATACCGGATCGAATGGTTGGATCGAGATGGCAAAGATCGGCGATAGCTTCGGGTGCTCCTTTCGTTGCAAGCAGATGCAGCGAAGGGTTTTCGCCGGAGTAGACGCGCGTCATCGCAAGAATGTCGGCCGAAAGTTCGTAGTGAAACTCCGAATGGCGATCGTCGTGAACGTGTTCGGTTCCGGCGAGCCGACTATGCCCGAAATCTTGAATCGCCTTTTCCATCGGGTCGAATGGATCCGACGGTGTTGCCAACATCGCAAACTCGATGAGTCGGTGAAACTCTTCAGGGACACTCGAAGAAGACGATGCTTCGAACGCTCGATCGATCGTCGAGAGCTCGGCGACTTCCA
Organism: bacterium; assembly: GCA_021778415.1. Lineage (GTDB taxonomy): Bacteria > Vulcanimicrobiota > Vulcanimicrobiia > Vulcanimicrobiales > Vulcanimicrobiaceae > JAJYCL01. Next base: position 2,079 of record JAJYCL010000055.1, read on the forward strand.
TTCGATTGTGCGTCAGTGTACCGGTCTTATCCACGGCTAAGACGGTAATCGCGCCGAGCGCTTCAATCGCCGGAATGCGACGCGTGAGAACGTTGATTTTTGCTATTCGCCATGCGCCCAATGCCAGAAACACAGTCAAGATGACGGGAATTTCTTCGGGTAAAATTGCCATCGCCAACGCGATTCCGGTGAGTAGGCTCTGTAATAGCGAGCGGCCGTCCCACAGCCAATTGACGAGGATAAGAGTGCAGGCCAGGGCTAAGGCAAGGATGGACAATGTGCGGACGAGCGACGCCGATGCGCGCGTGAGTCCCGATTCAACCGTCGTTGTTCCGGCCAGCGATTCACCGATTTTTCCGACTGCCGTTGCGATCCCGGTAGCGGTAACTCGCGCGAATCCCGTTCCTTTTGTGATGACGGTACTCGCAAAGACGAGCTCATCGGGCGACTTATCGACGGGGACGGCTTCGCCGGTAAGCAAAGATTCATCGACGGAGAGCGTTCCGGCGATAAGGATCGCATCTGCGGAAATACGCCGTCCTTCATGGAGAACAAGGACGTCGTCGCGTACGACATGTCGACTGGGAATTTCTCGTTCTTCGCCGTCTCGAAGAACGATGGCGCGTGGAGCCGAGAGATCGCGTAACGATTCTAGTGCGCGTTGCGTCTTATGCTCTTGCGCTACCGTGATACCGATGACGACGATAACAAAGGCGAGGAGAAACAGTGCTTCGCCGCGGTCGCCAAGAGCAAGGTAGATGATGCCGGCAACGAGCAGCATAAGAAACATCGGTTCGGTAACGACATGAACGAGCAGCGACCACACGTTTTTGCGTGCAGAACTCGGGAGGACATTGGGACCATCGTGAGCGAGGCGTTGCGTTGCTTGCTCTGTGGAAAGGCCTGCAATACGGGTGTGGGGCACGAGCGTCCCCTAAGCTTTCTCGGCAGCTCCTCGGCCGATACGAATCGCTGCGATAAACGCCTGAAAGGCTGCCAGATAGTCCGTTGACTGAAAACGCAACGAGCGACCGCCGGTTCGCGTAAACCCGGGAATGAGTTCGATGTAATCAGCGCACTCCACGGCTGCAGCGTCAATCTCCATATCGATTGCGCCATCGAAGCGGAACGGTTTGCACTCAGCGCGCCGAGCAACGGCTTCGCGAGCGGCATTGTGAATGAGATCGGCGGCGGCCTCCGGCGTCATCGAGTTCGCAGAATAATAGCCGATCGATTCCTTGACAACGGCGGTGTGAACCCACGGTAGCGCGGCACGCGTTTGATCGCAGGTTGCGTGATCGCCGGTGATCAGCAAGACGGGTACGTTGTAGACGCCAAGATAGGCCGCATTGAGTACCGCTTCATTACATTCTTTGCCATTGATGCGAACGCTATAGATCACGCCCGGAGAATAGGTGTGCGCGAGGACGGCGTTCTGGGTCCCTATGCCGCCGTGATAGCCGGTGAAAAACGCACCATCGAAACCTTCATTCCCGTGCTGGACCATCGAATGAGGTTTGCGATAGCCCGAAAGCACGCGAACATCGCGAGGCAGTTCATCGAAGAGCAGATTGTGCATATTCCAGTGGGCGTCGTTGATGAGCACATCTTTTGCCCCGGCAACGCGCGCGCCGTCGATCGCTGCGCGAACTTCGCGCGACATTACGCGTCGAAAGATCGGATATTCCACCGTATTCGTTGGATCGCATTGCTCCCAGGAACACACTCCGGCGGTGCCTTCCATATCGCACGAGATGTACAGTTTCATTGGGCGTTCGATTCCCGAAGCGATTCGTTTGCCTCGTTCAGGCCCGATTGCGCGGCGAAATTTTTGGGGTTTGCGATGAGCGCACGTTTATAGTATGGAATGGCCTGGCGAAATTTTTGCACCGAGAGGTACATATCGCCGAGCTGCGTGAGCGCGACATCGTCGTTGGGATGGGCGGCGATGCGGGCTCGAAGGGTTGCTAAGGCGGCGGCTACTTGCGGCGGCGGCCCGCCCCCTTCCACGGTGTTTGCCCCGGTCTGGGGTGCTGGCGCAGCGACTTTTGCTCCGACGGCCGATCCGAAGACCGAACCTGATTGGCCGTAGCCGATCCAGAGCAGGTAGCCCATGATGCCGATGAAGGCGACGGCGAAGAGTCCGAAGAGCGGGATGACGATCCGGCGGGGTAATCCTGAGTGATTCACCATGACCCCGTTTGACGCTTGGCGAATCGAATCATTGTGTTGCCCTCCGAAGCCGATCTCCAGTTACTTTTTGCTCGCTTGAATTACATGCATTTTAACGGCAGCGTACCCGACTGTCGTATCGCCTATAACGAGCGCTTTTCGAATTCAGCCGGACGCATTACGTATACGGGGCGGCCGTATCTCATTGAACTTTCACCGAAACATTTTCGCGCGCACCCCGAAGCGTTGGATGAGACGTTACTGCACGAAATGATCCACGCGTGGTGCTACGGCCATTTTGGCGATGCCGGGCACGGCTCGCGTTTTCGTAAGAAGATGAAAGAGCTTGGCTTGACCTCGATCTACCATGATTTAGGAACGGCTCGCCCGCTAACGGAAAGTTCGAAGCGGTACGTGTTGCGGTGCGAGCATTGCGGAACGGAAGTCTTGCGTCGAAAGCGCCCGGGAAAGCCCATGAGCTGCGCTCGCTGCAATGCTCGGCGTTTTGATATCCGATTTCCCTTGACGATCTACGAAATCGTCGAAATGCGCCCGGTGGGTACGACGATCGAGGTTTCCAAGGCCGCCCACCGTGGATGAGCTGGGGCTTTTGCCATAGCTGCGACCTTGGTCCAGGCACTCCGGGGGCTTTGGGGGCGAAGATAGTGGCATGACTGCTACGCATACGAACGGCGCGATTTCCACGCGCACCGAGACCGACTCCATGGGCCCGATCCCGGTTCCTACCAACAAATATTACGGGGCGCAATCGGCGCGCTCGCTGATCCATTTCGATATCGGTGAGGGCACATGGCCGCGCGATGTCATGCCGAAGCAAGTGATCGTTGCGATGGCGCAGCTGAAAAAAGCCGCCGCGCTCGTCAATCATGATCTCGGAAAACTCGATGCCGAGAAGACGAAACTTATTGTCGCCGCCGCCGATGAAGTCATCGCGGGCAAACTCGATGAGCATTTCCCGCTGCGGATTTGGCAAACGGGTTCGGGCACGCAAACGAACATGAATGTCAACGAGGTGATCTCCAACCGCGCAATTGAGATCGCCGGTGGTGAGATGGGTAGCAAGAAACCTATTCATCCCAACGATCACGTCAATATGTCGCAATCATCGAACGATACGTTCCCGACGGCGATGCACATGGCGGCAGCCGAAGCCGTCGTGGCAATGTTACCGGCCGTACAAAAATTGCGCGATGCGCTCGATGTGAAAGCGAAACTCTGGAAAGATATCGTGAAAGTTGGACGTACGCATCTTCAGGATGCAACTCCGCTGACGCTCGGTCAAGAATTTTCCGGTTATGTGACGCAACTCGACCGCGCGATGGCGGCAATCAAGAACGCGCTGGATCCGATTCACGATTTGGCCATTGGCGGAACGGCCGTCGGCACGGGTCTCAATGCGCATCCGGAGTTTGCCGAACGCATGGCCAAGAAACTCGCCGAACTCACCGGCCTGCCGCTACGCTCGCATCCGAATAAATTCACGGCCTTGGCTTCGCACGATGATTTCGTCTTCGCATCCGGCTCGCTTAAGACGCTTGCCGTTGCGTTGATGAAAATCGCCAACGACATTCGTTGGCTGGCATCGGGCCCACGTGCAGGGATCGGTGAACTTATTCTCCCCGAAAACGAACCGGGTAGCTCGATTATGCCGGGCAAAGTCAACCCGACGCAATCGGAAGCGATGACGATGGTCGTCGCACAAGTCTTCGGAAACGATGCGGCAATTTCGTTCGGTGTCTCGCAGGGGAATTTGGAACTCAACGTCTTTAACCCGGTCATGATCGCGAAT
>JAJYCL010000032.1 GCA_021778415.1 bacterium
CCTCAATATCGGCGACGTTGAAATCACGCAGGGCCACAGTGGCTTTACGATCACCGAAAAGGTGCGCAAGGGCGACGATGTCCTCGTGCAGATCGTCAAGGAGCCGCGAGGCCTCAAAGGCGCGCGCATCAGCACGAACATCTCGCTTCCCGGGCGCTACTTGATTCTGATGCCGACCGGAAAATATTCCGGCGTTTCGCGCAAAATCGAATCGGCGGCCGAACGCGATCGTCTGAAAAGCGTGATGAAACGCATTCGCCCCGAGGGAATGGCAACCGTCGTTCGCACGGCGGCGGCGAATGTCAGCGAAGCGGAGCTCATCGCCGATCTCGGCGTGCTCATTCGGATGTGGCATGGCATGCTTGAAACGTATAAGCGAGCCGCCTCACCATCACTGCTGCATAAAGACATGAATCTTGTCTTTAAGGCCGCCCGCGATTTTGTTACCTCCGATGTCGAGAAAGTCTACATCGACGATGAGGGAGAGTATCGGAAAGTTCGCGAGTTTCTCTCGTTGCTCGGACCGCAGTTTCTCGACCGCGTGGAGTACTATAACAACGGTCGTTCACTCTTTTCCGATTACCATGTCGATGAAGAGATCGAGCGGTTGATGAAGCCGACGATCAAGCTTCCTTCGGGCGGCTCGATCGTCATTGAATCCACCGAAGCGTTGACGGTGATCGATGTTAACTCCGGGAAATTCACCGGTGGGAAAAATCTCGATGACACGATTCTTAAAACGAACGTCGAGGCCGCACGCGAAGTAGCGCGCCAGGTTCGTTTACGCGATATCGGCGGCATTATCGTCGTTGATTTCATCGATATGGATACGGAGGGCGCACGTTCGAAAGTCCTCAAAGCGCTTGAAGACGGATTACGTCGCGACCGCACGCGCGCGACGATTCAATCGTTTTCCGCACTTGGTTTGCTGGAGTTCACACGCAAACGTATCGGTAAGGATCTAACGCAGCAGTTGCGTGGAGCCTGTCCTACCTGCAGCGGTTTAGGAACCGTTCTTTCGCCGCAGTCCGTTGCTATCGACGCGTTGCGTCGTCTGCGGATGCAGGCGCCAAAAGATGACGAAGAACTTGTCGTCGCGACGTCTCCGAACGTTGCCCCGCAATTAGAGTTTTGGTACGAAGACGAGTGCGAGCATCTCGCGCAGGAACTTGGCACCAAAATTCACGTTCGCGTCGATCCGCTCTTGCATCCTGAGCGCACGCGCATCGGCCACGTTTCAGCCAAGCAATTAGGCCGCGCTTCCGTTCGCGTCGGCGACGAAATCGAAGTCGTGTTGTTGCATGGTCGTATGCCGAACGGAACATCTGCAGCTGCGGTCGTCGGCGACCGTATTGTCGAAGTGGAGAATGCCGCCAATCTCGCTGGAAACGCAGCCAAGATTCGCATCCTCGATATCGATGAGCAGGACGATGTCGTGATGGCCGAGTTGATCGGCTCGGTCGTGACGGTTTCCAAGCGGAAGCGCCCCCGCAAAAAACGCGGCGAGCCGATGTCGGCAACGGAAGAAGCAGCGCAGTTGCGCGAACTTGCTGCCGAAGCTGCCGAGTTTGCCAAAGCGCGTCCGCCGATTGGCATTACGACAATCACCGAGGAAGAAGAAGCCGTCGACAAGGCCTTGGCAGCCGAAGTCAAAGGTGAGGAGCAAGAAGATGCCATCCTCATCGGCGACGCCGCCGAGGGCGCAAATCCCGTCGATCCGGCGCGTCGTCGCCGTCGTCGTCGCGGTCGCCGCGGACGCGGTGGAGCCGAGCATCGTCCGATGTCGGCCCCGGGTCAGAGCGTTGTTTCTGAAGCGGGCGAACCTGATAATCACGAACTGCCGCCGCCGGTCATGCCCGGCCTCGGTGGTCGTCCGGCTCGCGTGACGCCGGGCAGTTCGGTTCCCTTCGAGCCGACCGCCGCCGGTGTTGGCGAGCAACCGACCGAAGGCCAAGAGGGCGGAGGCCCACGTCGTCGTCGTCGTCGCCGTCGTCGCGGCCGTGGCCATGCCGAAGGCTTCACGCCGCAGACCCAGGCGCCGGGAACCGTCCCGGATCGTCATATTTTCCGGGTCGGCAGCGACGGCGCAGCCGAACCCACCGGCGTTACGGCCCCGCGTGAACCATCACGTGCGCTCGCCCCGGTCCGTGGAGCAAAACCGCCTGCCGTTGAAGCGCCGCCGCCGTCGCTGCGGGCGCCCAAAGAACCGGCCAAGGTTGCAACGCCGACACGTCGCCGTCGCAGCACCAAGGTCTCAGGCGAGATCGATAGCGTCAAGTTGCCGGCACTTCCGGCCGCACCGCCCGAAGCGAAAACCACCCGTGTTTCGCGCGTGAAAAAAGCCGCACCGGCCGCCGAAGTCGAGGCGAAACCAAAGCGCGTCGCGCGTGCCAAGAAAGCCGAAGCCGCACCTGAAAAGGCTGCTCCGGTCAAGCGTGCGGCAAGCGCAAAGAAAACGGCGACTACCAAGACGACGACAACGCGGAAAAAGGCGACCACCGCAGCCGCCACGAGAAAAAAGAAAACCTAGTCGGTTGCGCATACTCGTCGATTTCGATGGCACGATCACCGATCGCGATGGATTCGATTTGCTTTCGCGGCATCACGCCGGACCGGAGCGTTGGGAACGTTTAGATCGGGCTTTTCTCGCCGGAGCAATCACGTTACGCGATGTCTTAGAGGCGCAGGCGCGTTGTATCATCGGTACGTTGGATGATGCACGCGCCTACCTTGAAGCGGAAACGACCGTCGATCCATCGTTTAGCGATTTTGTCGATCGTTGTGTTGCGGGTGGGCATGTCGTTCGGATTATAAGTTCGGGCGTTCGCCAACTTATCGATGCGTCGCTTACGGCGCATGGAATCTATGGAGTCGAAGTCGCCGCGAATGCGGCAATCGTTAAGGCCGATGGATGGGAACTGGTTTTCCGTGACGATTCGCACTTCGGCCACGACAAACGCGTGCATGTGCTCGATGCGCAAGCAATGGGCGAACGGGTCATCTACATCGGTGATGGCATCTCGGATTTTGCCGCATCTGAATTTGCCGATGTGCGCTATGCAAAGGCGGGGAGCTTACTCGATGAGCACCTTCGCACGAGATGCCTCCCGTACACCACGTTTGAATCGTTTACCGATGTCTTACCGGAAGTGATTCCCGCAGCTGCGCCTATGGCGCGACGCGATGCTCTTCGATAATTTTTGCGTATCGCGCACTGGCTTCCGTTGGTGTTCGCGTGAGCTGCGGATCGGTATCCAGATCGATGTGATACAAACCGAAATCGCTGTTATCATCGAAGGGTAGACCCCATTCGCGATTGGACGTAATACTCCAACAGAGATAGGCTTCGACTGGAACGCCACGGGCAATGGCGCGATCCACTTCGGCCACATGAGCTTCAAGATATTTGGCGCGCGAAAAGCCATCGGCACTCGTGACGCATCCATTTTCGATCACGATAATCGGTTTATCGGGGAATTGCTCGTGCGCTTCGTTGAGTACGTGTTCGAGGATACCGGGCCATACGGGCGCTTGCGAATAGCGACATTCCGATGCGGCCGCCAAACGTTGCATTTGCCAAATGGATGGAACACCCCAGTAATAATCGAGTCCGACGAAATCCAGTGCGCCAACACATTCCGGCGGGCAGAGAAATTCGGGAAGTTTGCCTTGCATGGCAAGATTCCACCAGTTGGTTCCAACCATCGTCCCAAACATTGCCCACGAGCGACGAATCCCATCGAACACGCAGAGCCACGAACGCGCTGCGCGCAAGCGTTCATTGAGTTGAAGTGGGACGAATTCAATGCGCGGATGTTCCGATTGCAAGATCTCCTTTGCAATCGCCACCGCCAAATCAATCTCCAACCCCTCATACGGATACTCGTTATCCTGAGGAGCGATGCCGGGCGTCCGCCGCATACACAACCCATCAACCCCAGGATGAATGCCGACGCGTAACACGCCGCGTTTGCGAATGGCAGCAAGCGCAGCATCGTGTTCGGACCCGGCCGCATCGATCGTTCCTGCGTTGCCGAGTGTATGCAGCGTATCGCGCGTATGCGTATCTCCGAGCGTTGGATGCACCGCACGATACGCAATGATTCCGCGATCGATGGCATCGAGAACCGAATGATGCCCAAGTGCAGTGGCTACCGCATAATGCGATGCCGTCCCCGGCATCGGCGTAAGCGCAAGCCCCTCGGTCGCATAGGCTTGCAGCATCGCCGCATCATGAAAAATAAGTGCAATCTCACCGCGGCGGAGCGCCGCCAGCGCCGTCGGAAGGTCGGTATAAAAATGCACGATGGCATCGGGAAACGATCCATCGACGCTATTGGCCCCTTGCGTTGCATTAATCACCCCGACATCCGCTTTCCAGTTGAGTCGTTGTTGCGGGAGAACCGTTGCGGCGGCATGCAACGCGGAGAGTTGCGTCGTAAAATACGCTTGCGAAAAGAGCACATGTTCCATGCGCGCATGGGTCATCGTTAATTGCGCGATAACAAGATCCACCGCTCCTCGCTCGGTAAACGTTTGTTGCCCGAAGCGTGCGGCATGGCTACGCAGTTGAGCAGGTGACTTTGCGTGCGTTGCAAGACGATCGACGATATTCTGCAACCAGCGAGGCAAGCCCAATACGAGGGGATTTGCGCCGACCTTGGCGTTGGGGTAGTGCTGATGAATGGCCGCTCGCGCGCGTGTATGGGCGCGCAGCAAATTGGGAATCAGCGTTAACACCGCGTCCATTTGCATCTCGGGCGTGGCCGACGGCGGCAAACCCGGCGGCATTGGATAAGCGCGCATCCAGAAGCCTTTGATAAAACCGTAGACAAGTTGATTCGGTTCGTTGATGGTGACGTAGGAATCGATGAGATCGCCAAGTCGCTCGGCAACCTTTGATGCAAAAGTTTCTAGGCGCGCGGGAAATCCGACATCCAACAACCCCGCGCCGTTTCCGGCAGCTTGCACATGCAAGGGCCATGTGTTGTGATGCAAGGTGACGATTGCATGAAAGCCTGAATCGCGAAGATAGACGAGCAGATCGCGATAGTGAGCGAACGCATCGTCGTTCCATACACCGGCCTGCGGTTCAAGGCGCGCCCAGGAAAGTGAGAGGCGAAATGCCGTGCAACCAAGATTTTTGGCGAGATCGATATCTTCACGATAGCGATTCCAAAAATCGGTCGCACGTCCGCGAAGCGTGAGCCCGCGAGCGCGTTCCCAGAGATCGCGAATATCGTCGTTTCCGTCGTAGGCCTCGCACTGATGGTCGGCCGTGGCCACGCCGAAACTCATGCTATCTTGCATAGTTGCCCCTTCGCCGCTCGGGTGGATCGTCCGCCGTGGTAGGCGGAGGCCGGCGACGGCAAACAGAAGGAGCTGTGCATCATGAGATTTACGGGCAAAACGTGTATTGTCACCGGCGGCGGCTCGGGCATCGGGCTTGCTGCGAGTCTGCAATTTGCGCGCGAAGGTGCGCGGGTCGTTGTCGCCGATCTGCATGTGGAAGCCGCGCAGAAGACGGTCGATGCCATTACCGCAGCAGGCGGGACGGCACTCGCCGTCGCCGTGGATGTCGGTGATTCGGGACAAGTGCAAGCTTGTATTGCCAAGGCGGTGAGTGCGTACGGGTCGCTCGACGTCATCGTCAACGATGCGGCGATGATGACGTTTACCCCCATCGCTGAAATAGCCGACGCCGATTTCTTCCGAGTCATCACGACGAATCTCGGCTCGGTGTTTTATTTCGCGCGATACGGTTTGGCGCATATGAACGACGGCGGCGCAATCGTCAATTTGAGTTCCGTACATGCCCATGCCACCACCGCAAACGTCGTTCCCTATGCCGCGTCAAAAGGCGCAATCGAAGCGTTCACGCGCGGTTTGAGCATCGAACTCACTGCGCGCAAGATTCGGGTGAATTGCGTGGCACCGGGGGCTGTGGATACGCCGATGTTATGGAATAATCCCAACGTAAAAAGCGGAGCGGAAAAAGTCACCGGAGCCATCGGCAAGCCGGAAGATCTGGCCGCCGCCATTTGTTTTCTCGCATCGTCCGATGCGGCATTCGTTAACGGCACCACGCTCATCGTCGACGGCGGTCGTTTAGCCGCGTTGTAGTCGCAAGCGATCCGCGCTCCACGGTGCCCTCCTGTTGGCACTTTGTGCGCGTAGTCTTTAAGGGTGATCCCACTTCTCTCAGCCGGCCCCTCGTATATCGCCACGCGCGACGTGGCGGATTTTGTGGAGGCATCGCTCCGTTCCACCACCGTCGCCGCTCTTCGAGCTCGCCTTCTACATCATCGCATCCCCACACAACCTGCTTTTGTGGCAGCCGCATTGGCCCGATTCGAACGGACGATTACCGGTGCCGAGCTTGCAAACGCGCATCGCTTCGATGGCCGCAATCGTGTGCAAACCTGCGCCTATCGGCTGTATGATTCGAGGATTTTCTCTCGCCTTATGAGCGTTGGCAACAATCAACTCATCCCATGCGGCACCCGCGATCTCGATGCCATTGTTCTCAAGGGCAGCAATCGCTACGCCATCCGTTTCACACTTCTCACATCGGCATTCGATCAGCTCTCCTGCGCACGCAAAGCCGCGCGCGCCGCAAACACACGTGACGTCATCGTCGTCTCGCTCAGCACCGGCACCTCGCGCCGCTTTTCGCTTGACGTGTCCTCATAAGGGTTCTTAAATGGTGAAAAACGCAATAATCTCATTACGAAGATTTCTACCCCAACTGTCGAATGGCGATTTTTGGACTAACGTATTTGCCTGAGGAAAATTCATGCTAGTTCGTTTAACGCCCCGCCGAGCTTCGGGGCGCATTCAATCGTAGCAGATTAGTAAAGACAACTAAGTTCTTGTCGCTCATATGGTTCGGCCCGGCAAATCCGAAAGGCAATTAGTCCTTCAGGCACCCCAATTAGAATGTCTTCGCTGTAAGGAAATCAAGATAAGATGGCTACAGACGGCCCGTGGTACGAAGATAAACAGGAGATCGACGACCAGGAGACAGGCGACGAATCAGACTCGATTCGCGAATACGACCTAATATCAACCCCAAACGATTTTAACGTTGCGACAATGATAAGTTTTGTCGAACGCGGGGCAGTTATTATACCCGGGTTTCAGCGAAATTATGTTTGGGACATAAAACGGGCATCAAAATTAATTGAATCAATCCTTATTGGTCTGCCGATTCCGCAAATTTTTCTTTATGAGGAAAAAAGAAATAAGTTCCTCGTTATCGATGGTCAGCAGCGATTGATGTCGATTTTTTATTTTTTCCAGCAAAGGTTCCCTCGAAAGGAAAGGCGGGCGGAGCTGCGGCGAATTGTTGATATAAATGGTAGTCTGCCGGTTGAAATTTTTTCCGATGATGAATATTTCGAGAAATTTAACCTTAAGCTTCCTTCGCAATTGCAACGTGATCAGAATCCGTACGATGGCTTGAACTACAAAACCTTGGGAGCATTTGCCCAGCAGTTCGACCTCCGCCCAATTAGAAATGTGATTATTAAGCAAATATCGCCTGAAGGAGACGACTCTTCAGTTCATGAGATATTTCATAGACTTAATTCGGGCGGCGTGCCACTCACAGCACAAGAAATTCGGATGGGCTTATATCATTCAAAATTTTACGAAATGCTTTCAAGAATTAATACATCGGATCGGTGGCGAAGATTTGTTGGACTTCCCGAACCGGATATTAGTCTTAAAGACATGGAATTTCTCCTAAGGGCCTTTGCCCTGGCTATGCCGGGGCAAGCCTACAATCCCCCAATGAGTAAATTTCTAAATACCTTTTCAAAACAAGCTAAGAAATTTTCCGACGAGCAGGTGGCTACGCTCGAAAATGCATTTATGTCTTTTTGCGAAGCGTGTGATGATCTGGGAGAACGTGCGTTTCGAACGCAGAAAAACCGGTTTAGTGTTACTATTTTCGAGTCAATATTCGCAGCTGTAGTCGGTCCCGAAATATGGAGTCGTAATCGATCTATTGCAAAGGTTACACCTCAGAAAGTCGATGCGCTAAAGAACGACAGTGAGTTTTCGGTGGCTCTTCAAGAAGGCTCGACCCAACGACCAAATGTTGAGTTACGAGTACGCAAAGCTAAAGAGTTCCTTTTAACAAACTAAAATGCATCATCAAGTAAGTGAACTTTTTAAGGGTGCTGAGGAATTACGTATATACCTACTTGAAAACAACGAAGTCTCGTTTTTATCATTTGCTGACGAAAATTTTAGGAAGTTGTTCGTAGTCGCATCAGCTAGCGCGCTTGAAGCCGAAATTTGCCAAACCCTACTTGCATTTGCGCATAAAAATCTTTCCGAAAAACATGTATTAGTTCATTTCATTCAGCGAAAGGCCATAGAGCGGCAATATCATACTTGGTTTGATTGGCGGTCAGCGAACGTTAACAGTTTCCTAGGACTGTTTGGGGATAACTTTAAGAAATTCGCGTCTAATCGGATATCAAACGACGAGATTTTGATCGCGTCATGCCGGGCGTTTTTGGAGCTTGGTCTCCTCAGAAATCGTCTCGTACACGACGATTTTTCTTCCTTCACACTTGAGAAAACAACCCATGAAATTTACAAATTGTTCAGTTCAGCTTGTACTTTCGCTGAAACACTAAGGATAATGCTCGATGAATTTATTGAAAATTAGGGAATTGCAAAAGTTAGCCAATTGTGCAAATTTTGGCAAATCCTTGACGGCACGAATTTTCCGCAAATATTCTTTTTAGGGATACTGGACTATTTCACATCCGGAGAAAGCCTAAAACGCAATTTTAAGTTGTCGTTTTTGGGACGACGAGCGCTACAGCTTCAAATGAATGACGCCGGTGTTCGTAGGAATTTGCGTGCTGCGTTCGGCGAGTTCTCCTGAGACGACAGTAATCGCGCGGGCGAGTTGCGGATCGAGTTTGGGATCGCCGAAGCGAGCGCCCTTCGGGAAGGGCACGACAATATTTGGCATGATGCCTTTGTGATTGATGTCGCGATTGTGCGGCGTAAAATAGCGCGCGGTGGTGAGCTTCACGACGGAGCGATCCGGAAGCGGATAGATCTGTTGCACAACGCCTTTGCCAAAGGTCTTCGTTCCGATGAGTACGCCGACGCCGCTATCTTGCACGGCCCCCGAGGTAATCTCCGATGCCGAAGCGGTGTGGCCATTGACGAGCACGGCAAGCGGTATAGGTGCAATCGCCGTGTCCGGCGCTTCATACGTCTGGATATGCGAGCCGCGTGATTCCACCGAAACAATCGGCCCGGCAGCAATAAACTCCGAACAGACGGAAAGCGCGGCGGTGAGAAATCCGCCACCGTTCTCGCGCAGATCGAGAATCAACGCTTTCATTCCCTCGGCTTGTAGGCGCGGCAACGCGGCGGCAAGTTCGCTGCCCGTGTCGCGTCCGAAAATTGTAATTTGTACATAGGCTATGCCACCGGGTAGCATGCGCGGATAGACGCTTAGTTGATGAATCGTCGCGCGTGTAATTGCAACCGGTTGCGCTAAAAGCTTCCCATTGCGTTTGATCGTTAGCGTGACGACCGTCCCGATCTTTCCGCGCAGTCGCGCAGAACTCTGATTGATCGTGAGGCCTTTCGTCGAATGGCCATCAATCGCGGTGATGAGATCATCTTGTTGCAGGGCTGCGTGATCAGCCGGGCTTCCCGGAATCACCGATTGCACGGCAAGAAATTTTGTGACGGGATCAAGAGCGATCACAATTCCCACGCCACCGAAATCCCCACCATCGAGTGCGCCGAAGAGCGATGCCGCCGCCTTCGGATCCAAAAAGACGGTATAGGGATCGCGGACTGAGGCCATTATTCCGGTCATCGCGGCATAGGCGAGTGCGTGAGCCGAGACTCTCGTGCCGTAGGTTCGCGCCGTGCGATCCACGCCGAGCTGGATGTTCATCACATCAGTTCCCAGCTTGCCGGTCGCAACGATAGGCGCAACATTCGGATGGGTGATGTGCGCGCTCTTGAGCGCATCGATCATTCCGTTGCGCGCGCCGGCAACGAGGACACGGGCCGAAAGTTGACGGTAATAGTTGCTAATGAGATCTGTGTACGCCGTGCCGATTTCGGCTGCATCTTGGGCTCCGAGTCGTGCGAAATGTACCGATTGAGCACGCGCCATCGGCGCCGTAGCCAAACACAAGACGATGATCGCTGCGATGAATCGGGCGTAGATGTTGGTAAACATCTAGTGCGCGTTTAACCAGGTGATGGCCGCTTGCAATTGCTTATCGTCAGGTGCCCCCAAGGGGATGAGGGGATCTTGCGGGACGATCATATCGGGGATGAGCCCTTTATGTTGAATCGAGCGCCCTTTCGGCGTGAGATAGCGAGCGACGGTGATTTTTACTGCGCTTCCATCATCGAAAGGAAAGATTTGCTGGACGACGCCTTTTCCAAACGTCTTCGTCCCGATCACCATCGCGCGCTTGTCATCCTGTAATGCGCCAGTCGTAATTTCCGAGGCGCTTGCACTATACTTGTTGACAAGAACCACTAATGGAGATAGGCCACCGATGGCTTTGCCGTCGGCCTCTTGCACTTCGCTGTGCCCATTGCGATAGACCGTCGAAACGATCGTTCCTTCGGGGATAAAATCGCTGGAAATATGCACTGCGGCATCGACAAGTCCGCCACCATTGTTGCGAAGATCGAGTATATAGCCCTTTGCATGATCCGCAACGCCGGCGAGAAGCGCCTTACGCACTTCTGCCGCCGAGGTCGTCCCGAAATCAATTAAGCGAATATAGCGATATTTGCCGATCTGGCGCGTCATCACGGTCGGAACGTGAATAATTTCCCGCGTGATGGTGTAGTTGTGCGTGCGAATCGGCTTCTCAACCGTATGCGTTTGCATTTTCACCGTCGAGCCAACCGGGCCGCGGATCATGCGCATTACCGAATCCAACGGCTTCTTGTGCACGGAGACGCCGTCGACTTTCGTCACGATTTCTACCGGGTTCATCCCGGCTTTGCTCGCCGGCATGCCTTCGATCGGCTGCAACAGCACATCCCCGTCTTTGAGCGCGTAAATATAGACGCCAATTCCGCTGAAATTACCGCCCTGGAGCATCTCTTGTAAGCCGCTGTAATCGCGCTTCGGCAAATACACGGTGTACGGATCGCCTTGCGCCGACATGATGCCCGAGAGTGCAACCTCGGAAAGTATCGTATCGCTCAGTGGTCCGGTTGGCCGCGCATAACGATGTTCGGCATCGTGCAGTTGCGCAAGCAGAGCGGTGACGGTTGGATCCGTCGACGGTGCTTCCGAAATGATCGGCGCGTGAACCTTTGCGTAACGCAAATACTCAAGCAGCGTTTTGCGTTCGAACGTAACGATCTGTTTATCGTTGATCGGTTTGTAATATTGGGCTTGCAGCAGGCCGATGGCCGTATCGAAATGCGCGCGATTCTCCCCAGCTGCCGTGGCCGACGTGGACGAGATCAAGCCATTGGCAGAGGCAACGTCGGGGGCATGATGGGCACATCCGACGAGAATGAACGCCGCAACGGCGGCGCAGAGGAGACGGTACTTCACGATACTTCCTAACCTGGGAAAAAGAGCATTCGATTCGTTAATGGAGCCAGGGCGTCGGGTCGATGGGCTTGCCGTCCCGACGAACTTCGAAATGGAGATGCGGCCCGGTTGAGGCCCCGGTCGAGCCGACCGCGCCGATAGCTTGGCCGCGTTTGACGATCTGACCCTTGGCAACGTAGATCGCCGACATGTGGCCATAGCCCGTGGAGATCCCGCCGCCGTGATCGATGAGAATATAGTTCCCATACCCACCATACCATTGCGCCATAATCACGGTTCCGGCTGCAGCGGCCGTGATCGTCGTCCCCATGGGGGCCGCAATATCCAGCCCCGGGTGGAAATCGGGACCGCCACCGAACGGATTTTGACGCCAGCCGAACGGCGAGGTAATCGTCCCCGTCACTGGCCACGAAAGCGCTCCGGGCGCGCCGCCGCCGCCCGTTGGGCCACTTCCGGCGATGCCGGCGGCCGAACGTTGAGCCCGCTGGGCTGCCGCGATCTCGGCTTGCCGTTCGCGGATCAGGCTTTCCAGCGCTTGCTCTTGGGATGCGGAGAGTTCTTCCAGGCTGGCGACTTGGATGGCGACGTGCGAGCGGCGACGTGCCGCCAAGCCCACGAGATTGCGGCGTTCGGTCGCTAACGTGTCCAATTGATTCTGCGAACGCTCTTGTGCCAAATGTTCGGCTTGCAATGCAATCGAGGTGTTTTCGAGTAAGCGCTCAACGCCGGCGACTTTGAGTTCCGCTGCTTTGCGCTCGCGAATGGCCCGCTCATTGGAGGAAATCAATAAGCGAACATCTTCCCAACGCTCGACGAAATCCGAAAACGTCCGAGCCGAGAGTAAGACGGGAAGATACCCGAATTCACCGTTTTCGTAGACATCCACAAGCCGACGTTTGAGTAAATCGTCGTGCAGTTGGAGCGAACGTTCAGCGGCTTTGAGCTGCGTCGTATTCCAACGTAATTTCGATTGGGTCGAACGCTCTTGGGCCGAGAGTTCGCCGAGGCGCGCATTGACCGAGGAAATTGCTGCATTGGTACGATCGAGTTGCGCTTGCAAATCATTGAGCTGGATCGTCGCCTTATGCAATTCATTGCGTTTTGAATGCAATTTGGCATGTAAGGCCTGTGCTTTTGCTTGTTGCGCGTTGATGCGCGATTGAATATCGCTCGCTCCACCGGGCAATGGTATCGCAATGAGGAGCAGCAATGCGCATGCGAGGAGGCGCCTCATGCTAGCCGACGATCTTTGACAAACGACGAGCCAGGAATGGCTTTGGCTTTGCTTTTGAGTTCGGCGGCAATTTCGCCGATTTGTCCGTAATCCGTCAGCGGGCGAACCTTGTTGGAGAGGGCGGCAATCGAAAGCGTCATAATGGGGAAACGATCCAAGGAGCCCCGACGATCCCTCGTCTCGATATATCCCGTTCGGGCGTCCCGCTCGTTATAGTACTTGCGGATCCCGCGATCGAAGGCTTCGAGGATGGCCGTCGCCACCGCATCGACATGCTCGTCTTGGGTGATCGCCACGAAATCGTCGCCGCCGATGTGCCCGACGAAATCTTCCGGGCCACCCTGCGTGCGAATCGCATCGACGATCGTATGAGCAATAAAGCGAATGATCGTATCTCCGTGCCCGAAGCCGTAGACATCGTTATAGGCTTTAAAATGATCGGCATCGATATAGAGCACGGCAAACGGATCGTTGCTATCGATGCGGCGGCGCAACTCTTGCTCGATAAACAGATTCCCGGGCAGTCGCGTCGTCGGAGAGAGCGCGGCATCGCTATCGACACGACGTAACTGGGCGCGAACGCGCGCAATGAGTTCAAGGTTGGAGAACGGCTTGGTGACGTAATCGTCGGCACCGGCCTCGAGCCCGGCGATGCGATCGGCTTCTTCCGAGCGAGCCGTGAGCAGGATGATCGGCGTGAGTTTTATTCTCGCATCGGTGTTTGCGCGAATGCGTCGCGTCGCCTCAATGCCATCGATTTTCGGCATCATCACATCGAGGATCACGATGTCCGTTGGCTGTTCGCTCAGGGCCGCGAGGGCTTCGACGCCATCTGATGCGGTATGCACCGAGAAGCCGGCGTGTTCTAAATTGCTCGCGATGATTTTGCGAAGTTCGGGATCATCGTCGACGAGCAGCACCTCACGGGGATTCACGTGCGCAGATACCGCCCGACAGAAAGCCACGATGCAATTGCACCGATGAGCGCTCCGGCTCCGAGTAGTTGTGCGCCGAGAACGAGCGGACGGATCGCCGCACCATTGAGCGGCACCCAAGGCAGCGCGCTAGCCAATCGATTCCACAAGAGCATGTGCGCAATCGCGAGGATGACGATGGCAATGAGCGATCCGAGCAATCCGGAGAGTACGCCTTCAACGATGAACGGAAGGCGAATCGCCCCGTCGGTTGCTCCGACGAGTTGCATGATGGCGATTTCTCGACGTCGTGCAAACACCGTGAGACGAATCGTATTGGCGATAATCACACCGGCAACGAGCACAAAAAGCCCGAGGATCACCAGCGCCACGCGATGCAGCACGTTGGTGAGTTGCAAGAAGCGCGTCACCACTTTGGCTCCGTATTTTACATCAGCCACTCCGGCAAGTGCATGAACCGAAGCCGCTACCGCCGGAATCATTGCCGTATCGCGGACTTGAATGCGCAATTTATCCGGCAACGGATTTTCGGTGAGAATCGAAAGATCGAGCGAACCTTTCGTGCGCGCGGCAAGTTCGGCTAAGCCTTGCTTCTTAGGAATGTAATCCACCGAAAGCACGCGTGGATCGGCCTTGACATGCGCGATGAGATTCTTGGTCGTTGTGCTGCTGAGTCCGTCTTTGAGATAGGCGGAAATTTCGATTTGTCGCATGAGTTGCGTGCCGACATTTGCCAGCGACGCTTGCGCGATAAGAAATGATCCAATAAGGACAATCGTCACCGTTACGGTGCCGATTGCCGTCGCTTGCATGCCCTTGTTCCGAGTGAAGCTGCGAACAACCTCACCCAGAAAGAACTTGACTCTCCCCCAGTCCACGATGATAAAAGCCTCGCTCTTCGTCGGCAATGATACGTCCGTTTTCCATGCGCACGACTCGGCGGCGCATGCGGTCGACAACCCCTTGATTGTGGGTTGCTACCATAACGGTCGTTCCTTTGATGTTGATGCGTCCGAGTAACTCCATAATCTCGGTCGTCGCACCTGGATCGAGATTTCCGGTCGGTTCGTCGCAGAGCAGAAGTTTCGGATTATTGACGAGCGCGCGAGCGATCGCCGTTTTCTGCTGCTCTCCGCCGGAGAGTTCGCCTGGATACATGCGGCTTTTATGTGCAAGTCCGACGAGATCGAGTGCTCGTGGAACTTGCCGCAAAATATCTTTGGTATGCGCGCCCGTCACTTGCATGGCAAACGCGACATTCTCCCAGACCGTCTTATCGACAAGAAGTTTGTAATCTTGGAAAACAACTCCTAAACGACGGCGCAAAATCGGAACGCGACTCGCGGATATCTTATCGACGCGCACACCATCGACCGTGATCTCGCCCGAATGGGGCGCAATTTCACGGTAGAGCAAGCGTAAGAGACTGGTCTTGCCCGTGCCCGAATGCCCGACGAGAAAGACGAACTCGCCTTTGCCGATTTCGAGACTGACATTGTCGAGTGCGTGGACGCCATTGGGATAGGCGAGGGAGACGTTCCGAAGGGAGATCATGCTGGGAAAAGGGTTTTTCCGAAGCACAGAGCCTATACCTCCGGCGCTATGAACTTCGATTTAACAGACGAGCAAAAGGCCATCCAATCGCTAGCCCGGGATTTTGCCCGCGGCGAGGTGGCCCCCCGAGCCGAAGAAATGGATCGCGAGGAAGCCTTCCCCTATGAGCTGGTCCGCAAAATGGCGGATTTGGGCTTTATGGGGTTACCCTTCCCCGAGAAATACGGCGGTTCGGGTGCCGACACCATCTCCTATGCGTTGGCGGTCATGGAGATCGCCCGCATCGACGCTTCAACCGCCATTACCATGGCGGCCCATGTCTCACTTGGGGCATCGCCCTTCTATCTCTTTGGCACGGAGGAGCAGAAGCAGAAGTACCTCGTGCCTCTCGCACAAGGCAAGATGCTCTGGGGCTTCGGCCTGACCGAGCCCGGCGCCGGCAGCGATGCGGGCAACGTGGCCACCAAGGCCCACCTGCGGGATGGGAAGTGGATTGTCAACGGCACGAAGGCCTTCATCACCAACAGCGGCACCGACATGTCCGGCGGGACCACGATTACGGCCGCCACCGGCACGCGTCCCGATGGCCGAAAAGAGATCAGTAATCTCATCATTCCTCAGGCCACCCCGGGCTTCACCCGCAGCAAGAAATACAAAAAGATGGGCTGGCGCGCCTCGGATACGCGCGAGCTGGCGTTCGTCGATGCAGAGGTGCCCGAGGATTCCATCCTTGGCGAGCGCGGTCAGGGCCTTAAGCAGTTCCTCAAGATTCTTGACGGCGGGCGAATTTCCGTGGCCGCACTTTCCGTCGGCCTGGCGATGGGTGCCTACGACGAGGCACTCAAATATGCAAAAGAGCGGCACGCGTTCGGGCAGCCGATCTCGAGTTTTCAGGCCATCCAATTCAAGATCGTGGATATGCTGTGCGAGATCGAATTGGCGAAGAATATGATCCTCAAAGCGGCGTGGGAAAAAGACCAAGGCCGTGATTTCAACCAAACGGCCTCGATGGCGAAATTGTATGCGGGTGAGGTGTCGCGTCGCGTGGTGAATGAAGCGGTGCAAATTCACGGCGGCTACGGCTTCATGGATGAGTATCCCGTATCGCGCATGTATCGCGATCAGAAAATCAACGAGATCGGCGAGGGAACCAATGAGGTCCAACGTGTGGTTCTAGCGCGTATGCTCGGTCTTTAGTGGAGGTAGGTTCTATGCGTCGTTTTCTTCTCGCCATTGCGGTTGCGTTTGCCGTGCTTGCGGCGCCCGCTTTTGCAGCGCTCAAAGTCGGTGCCAAAGCACCGGATTTCACGTTGCAGTCGACGCTGGGGGGGAAGGTTTCTACCTTCTCCCTTGCCGCTGCGCTTAAGCACGGGCCGGTCGTTTTGTACTTCTATCCTGCCGCCTTTACGCCGGGCTGCACGATTGAAGCGCATGATTTTGCCGCCGCCATCGATCGGTATAAGAAACTTGGCGCGACCGTGATCGGCGTCTCGCACGATCCGATTTCGACGTTAAAACGTTTCTCAATTTCGGAGTGTCGCAAAAAATTCGCGGTGGCTGCCGATACGGATATGGCCGTGGCCAAAGCGTACGATTCCGTTATCGCTTCTGCTCCGCAGTTAGCGAACCGCACTTCCTATGTGATTGCTCCGAATGGCACGATCATCTATACCTATACGAATCTCAACCCCGATCAACACGTTGCCAATACCTTAGCGGCACTGACCGCATACGAAAAGACTCACCCGCTCGCTAAGCGCTAAGATCGCAATGGTGGGGATGAGCGTTACTCGTCCCCATCATCATCGATCTCGGCATCTTCGGAGTCAAGCTCGGTTGCGCCGAGCGCTGCAAACTTCTCATCGATCGGACGAAGCACTTTAAGCTCGTCCTTGTTCTCTTTGAGTCGCTCCAAATCGGCTTTCCCGGATCCGACGAATTCGGCGAGTTCTTTGCCTTTAGGATAGAGAAAGCGATTAAACGATCCGACCGTTGTATTGTACCGATCGTTGAGTGTGGTCACGGCTTTGCCGATATCGGAGATGCACGTTACCAGGCGCAACGTGCGGCCAAAAAGTTCGGTCGCCAACTCACCGATCTTGCGTACGTTTTCTTCCTGCCGAACTTGCTGCCAGCCGAATGCAAACGCGCGAAGTAAGGCTAATAGCGTGATCGGGCTGGTGACGTAAATGCCGCGGGCTAATGCCTTTTCAATCATATCCGGCTCTTCGATACATGCCGCGCTAAGCGCCGCTTCCACCGGAATAAAAATCACCACCGGGTTCTGTTTGTTCGCTTGTTCATAGGGTCTTGAGACCATGTCATCGATGTGCTTACGGATCGTTTTTGCGTGGATCGCCAATTGGCGATGACGTTCCGTATCATCGGTGCATTCAACGGCATTCAGATAGGCATCGAGGGGTACCTTGGCATCGATGTAGACGGCACCATCATTGGGAAGCGCGACGGTCATATCGGGGCGCGATCGATTTCCGTCGCCAATCGTTTCTTGCTCATCGAAAT
Organism: bacterium; assembly: GCA_021778415.1. Lineage (GTDB taxonomy): Bacteria > Vulcanimicrobiota > Vulcanimicrobiia > Vulcanimicrobiales > Vulcanimicrobiaceae > JAJYCL01. The sequence continues at coordinate 17,831 of JAJYCL010000032.1, forward strand.
GGATATGTTCTTCCATGCCGGCGAGCTCGACGACGCGACGCAATTGAATTTCACCCCAACGCCCGCGCGTGGCCGGATTACGGAGCGCAGTTGCTAACTCACCGGTTTTTGTTGAGAGTGTGGCTGCTAAACGGTGAAGTTCGCTTTCCCGAACGGCCAGCCCATCGATGCGTTGTGTTAGCGATGAGAAGGCATCCACGCGAGTCGTTTCGATGGTTCGCACCAGTGCATCGAACTCGGTCAGTTTCTCTCTGACCGGGCCAACGAGTTCGCTCAGTTTTGCGCTATTCGTATCACCAACGCGACGCATCTGCTGATCCGCGAGTTGAAGAAATTGTTCGCGTTGCTCGTGCGCTAGGCTCGCATTCGCTTCGCGCAATTCATTTTTCATGCGCTCGGCGAGTGCCGTCATTTGCGACTGTGCGAGTTCATCATTGCCATTGCCACCTAACCATCGGCTAATGGCGACGCCCAGCAAAACGCCGACGATAAGGGCGCCGAGCGCGATAAGAAGTTCGCTTGTCATGCGGTGTGCAGATACTTTCCGAGAAAGGTGAGTGTGCGATGCCAGGCGTCGTGTGCGGCGGACGCGACGTATGAGGTGCGTTGATCGTCAAAAAATGCGTGTCCGGCTTCGGGATAGATTTTTATATCATGCGGAACATGCAAGGCGGCGGCAAAATCCCGTACATCGTGCGCCGGAATCGATGTATCGCGCTCGCCGTAGCTGCCGCAGACAGGCATGCTAATGAGTTTGGGATCAATGCCTTCGACGGCCCCATAGAATGGGACGACGGCGGAAAAGTCGTTGGCATTATCGAGCGCTTGTAGCAATGCATTGTGCCCACCCATACAAAAGCCAAGGATGGCTTGTTTGGCCTTTGCATGTCGTGCTCGCAGCCATGCGCTGGCGGCTGCGAAATCCGCATCCATTTCGTTACGAACCAATGCCTTGAGGTACGGATAAAAAACCTTGAAATCGGTTGCACCGTCGCCACTTGGTGCATGTTGGCGCGCGTAGATATTTGGACAGATGGTTGCATAGTCATGTTTTGCAAGGCGTTTAGCGACGTCGCGCATCGAGGTATCGACGCCCCAAATGTGCATCGAGAGAACTACGCATGGAGTCTTGGCCGTTGCATTGATTGGTGCGACGGCAAACGCGTCGATCTGCGCGCCATTGCTGTGAAGCATCGGGCGAGAAATCACAATGTCGGGATCGTCGTCGGGGACGATCGGCGGGTGAACCGCACCAAATTCCGGTGTTGCAGCACCGAAGAGAAGCGTGGCTCCGGTTATCCCGACAAATGCTGCGCGCGAAAGATCGCTTGCCGTTGCATTCGACGGATCGGTCGGTTGCGTCATGATATCCCCTTTATCGGTGTGTGCTCTCGTGCTTGCATCACGAGTTCAAAAAAAGCCTGCGCGACGGGAGCGAGCATGCGATCGCGTCGTTTAATCGCAAAAAAACGTCGCGTCAGCGATAGTCCGGAAATCGATTTTGCAATGAGGGATCCTGCGGCGAGTGCGCGTTCGACAACGCGTTCGGAGAGGAGCGCAATGCCGACGCCCGATTCAACCGCACGCACGATCCCTTCTCCGCCGGCGAGTTCGAGAAGAATGGGCGGCGTGATTCCGCGCTCGCGTAAAATTTCGTAGCCGAAATCGCGCGTACCCGAACCCGGCTCGCGGCTGACGAACGGCTCGCGTTCGAGATCTCCCAGGGTGATCCGTTCGCGCTTCGCTAAGCGATGATCCGGCCTCATTGCTAAGACGAGGCGATCTTCGGCAAATGGAATCGCTTCAAGCTGATGTTCGTCAACCGTGCCTTCCACGAGGCCGAGCGAGACGGAGTCGTTGAGCACGAGCGAAGCGACTGCAGCGGTGTTTACGATTTCGACAGTCGGCCGAATCCGTGGGCGTTGATGCAAAAACTGTGCGAGAAGGCCCGGCAACACATAGTTGCCGATCGTTAGCGTCGCGGCGAGGTGGAGTGAGCCGCGTTGCGCCGCTGCAAATTCCCTCACTTCTCTGGCAAGAGCGGTCACGGCGTCATCGATGCCCGATGCGCGCTCCAAAACGAATCGCCCCGCCTGGGTGAGGACCGGACGATTGCGGACGATGTCATAGAGGCGGACACCGAGGGCTTCGCTCAAGCCGGCGAGCTGTTGGCTGATCGCCGGTTGCGAGACCCCGAGTGCCACCGCCGTCGCCGTGAAGGACCCGTGCTCGCCGAGCGCCCGGAGCGCCCGGAGCTGCGCTAAACTAATATCCATAAGTTTTTATTATGAAAAGCGTGATATCGCCTTATTTGACTTATGGCTCGGAGTGGCCTAGCGTGGTCACGTATGAGAAAGATCTTCGCTTTCGCCCTGCTCATCGGGATGCTGGTCAGTACGCAGCCCGTCTTGGCCGCCCCATTCGACTTCACGATACCCGGGATCGATGCGTTAGCCGATGTTGTCGGTAATCCTCAAGCGCCGGATCTCGTCATTTTCGCCGCCGGAAATCAATATATGGCGATGCCCGATTTGGTTGCCGCATTTCAGCGGGCCCATCCGGAAGTACGATCGGTTTTTTATGAAACATTGCCGCCGGGAATCTTGGCGCGACAGATCACCGATGGTGGAATTACGTTTGGTGGATTGGTTCTTACCAATGCTCCGGATATTTATTTGGCGGGCAAGAAGCGAATGACGCAAGAAGTGCAAGCGGGGATTGTTTCCGCTCCGATTTCCTACGCAACGAACGTGCTTGCAATCATGGTTCGCAAAGGAAATCCCAAACATATTACCGGCCTTGTCGATTTGGGGCGCAGCGACGTTCGCGTTGCCATGCCGAATCCCGCATGGGAAGGCATCGCCCGACAGATCGAAGCAAGTTATGTTAAAGCCGGTGGAACACAACTCCAGACGACGATCATGAAAACAAAAGTTGCCGCCGGAACAACGGAACTCACCCGCATTCACCACCGGCAAACTCCCGCATGGATACTCTCCGGCAAAGCGGATGCCGGCCCCGTATGGATTTCCGAAGCGTTGTACCAATCCAAAGCGACGGGAAAAATCGCAACCGTACGTATTCCCGCGAAAGAAAACGCGATGGCGATCTATCAGGCAGCGATGGTAAAAACTGCGCCGCATGCAAAGGCAGGCAAAGCCTTCCTCGCCTTTCTCCAAAGCAGCCAGGCGCGCGCGATCTACGCAAAATACGGGTTCGGAAAACCATAACAGCATCACTCGCCCATCAGAAATAGGAGAACGCACCATGAATCGATCCTCGTTTCTTCTCGCCTCGGCATCGGTTGCCGCATTGACCGGTACCGCGGATGCCGCGCAAGTTGTTCCCGGTGGCACGCTACTCGTTGAACGCAAAAAGAATTTCGATGAAGCCGCGTTCAACGCGAAATTGGGTCGTCCGGCAAAAATCCGACAGATGTGCGAGGCGATCGCTCTCAAGCCGGTCATGTGGAACAACCTGAAAAATTCACTGAACGCCTTAGAGTTCGGCTACGGCTATCCGGCAAGTGGGATCGCAACGGCTCTTGCGCCGCACGGTCCGTCGTCGAGTTATACCTACAGCGATTACGTCTGGGAAAAATATCGTATTGGCGAGTTCTTCGGCATCAAAGATGATGATGGGAAAATCATCACAAAAAATATTTGGCTCAAAGCGACCGCGCCCTACAACACGTCAGCCGATCCCGATAATGAGAAATCGATGTATCAAGATCGATCGATCGAAATGCTGCAGCGTCGCGGCCTTGTCGTCATGACATGCCATACCGCCGTCGAAGAGCAATCGCGTGCGATTGTGAAAAAGGGCTTTGCCCCTGCCGGAATGACGGGAACCGATGTTGCCAACGATATTCTCACGCATCTGATTCCGGGCTCCGTCGTCGTACCGGGTATGGTGGCAACGGTTGCTGTTCTCCAAGCGCGATTCCACTATACCTATCTCACGTTGACGTTCTAATGCGTTCTGCCCGGATCGTCATCGCTAGCCTCGCATGCGTCGTCGCAGTGTTTGGCTTGAATGCCTGTACGTCAAAGCCGATTGCTCCCTCGACCGGAGCAATCGGCTACGATGCCGCTAAACTTCCCTCAGGCCCAGTTGGGGATCTTATTGCGTACGGTCGCAAAATTGTGATGGATACGCCGGCCCAAGCCAAACCGTATATCGCCGCAAATATGTCCTGTTCTGCGTGCCACATTGCCGGAGGAACGGTAGCAAATGGCGGATGGCTAGCAGTCGCCGCAAATTTTCCCCAATATAACAAGCGTGCAAAGCGCGTTATCATGCTACAAGATCGCATTGCCGAATGTTTTCTCTATAGCATGAATGGGCGTCCGCCAGCCTATAATTCCCGCGAAATGATCGCCGTGACGGCGTACATTACCTGGCTTTCACGCGGACAACATCTCTTCGGGAAAAGCGATTCGACAACAAAAATTCTGCGCCATCCGGCACCTGCAGTCGTGAGCGTGCAAAATGGTGCGGCACTCTACGCACAAAAATGTTCGCTCTGTCATCAGGCGACCGGAGCGGGTGTTTCAGGAACGTTCCCGCCGCTTTGGGGACCGACGTCGTTTAATAATGGTGCCGGAATGGCCAAAATCCCGATGATGGCGGGGTTCGTAAAAGTCAATATGCCGCAAAACAAGCCTGGATCGCTGACGTGGCAAGAAGCGTATGATGTTTCCGCCTACGTGCTCTCCCATCCGCGACCGAAATTCGTGAAAACGAAAAGTATCGCATTCCCTCCACAAGCATCAGGATTTTTCTAGCGCAGAAAGTGTCATATCGTGCTCACCTCGTTTCGGCAGCGTTATGTGCCGCTCGCCCCGGGTATTGTTCTGTGCCTCGCCATCGCAGGAGTCGCATGGGTGCTCGGGGGCTTTCTGCCGATTATCGGTGCCGCCGTGTTTGCTATTCTTATCGGTTTGGCAATCGCCGGAATACGTCGGCCGGGAGCAAAATTTGCTCCTGGAATCGCTTTTGCCAGTAAGCAGATTTTACAATGGTCGATCGTTCTTCTCGGCCTCCAACTGGATGTGCATGAAATTCTGAGCGGCGGTGCGTCGTCGCTTCCTGTCATGCTCGGAACCTTGGCATTGGTGTTACTTGCCGCATTCGTGTTCGGAAAGTTACTCGGCATCGATCGTGAATTACGACGTTTGCTCGCCGTGGGGACGGCGATTTGCGGTGGTTCCGCTATCGCAGCGATGTCGAGCGCACTGGACTCGGATCAAGCCGACGTTACGTACGCATTATCGACGGTTTTCCTTTTCAACATTGTCGCGGTTGTTCTGTTCCCGACAATCGGCCATCTCTTCGCGTTTTCGCAAACGCAATTCGGCCTTTGGGCGGGAACAGCAATCAACGATACTTCATCGGTCGTTGCAGCGGCGTTTGCCTTCGGGGCTGTTGCCGGCAAACACGCCGTCGTGGTGAAGTTGACTCGGACAACGCTGATCATTCCGATCGTCGCGTTTTATGCCGGTAAACGCGCCTTTGCGGCGCGAGGACAACACGGTGTGAATTGGATGGCCATCATTCCGTGGTTCGTGCTGTGGTTTATCGCTGCCGCCGCGCTCAATGGCACCGGTCTCATTCCGTTGGCCTGGCATCCGGGTTTGCAGGATGCCGCGCTGTTTTGTATCGCAGTGGCGCTCGCCGGGGTCGGCTTGAGTGCCGATTACGCCAAGATTCGCGCGGCCGGATTCCGTCCGCTACTGCTCGGGGCGATCCTATGGGCGGTCATTTCCGTGAGCAGCCTCCTCATCGCCCATCTGGTGCATCTCTAGCGGTTGCCTTGCGCTCCCGCGCCAGGTCGTAGGCCTCCCGGCTGTACGCCGCTAAGATGAAGCCTGGCGCTAACGCGCCAACTCGTTACAATTTCCTACAGCAGACGGAGTCATAACGCAGGTGCCGGAGACGATGGTCAAGGTCACATTGCCCGAGATGGGCGAGTCGGTCACTGAGGGGTCGATCGTAGAGTTTCGCAAGAAGGTCGGCGATCACGTGACCGAGGGCGACACGATTGTGGAAGTTACGACCGATAAGGTCGATGTCGAAGTGCCGGCGACCGCATCGGGCGTCATCGCTCGCCTGCTCGTTGCCGAAGGGCAAACCATCGCCGTCGGGGCCGTCATCGCCGAGATCGATACCACCGTTAGTGCTGCGCCCAACGGCAAACCCGCCCCAGCCGCCCCCGCCGCTGCGGTCGCCGGGCCGCCCAAAATTGTTGCCGTTACGCTCCCTGAGATGGGCGAATCGGTCACCGAAGGCTCGATTGTGGAATTCCGCAAGAAGATCGGGGATCACGTTGCCGAGGGCGAGACCGTCGTAGAAATCACGACCGATAAGGTCGATGTCGAAGTGCCGGCTCCCGCCGCAGGCATCATCACCAAGCTGGTAGGCCAGCCTGGCGATACCGTGGCCGTCGGGGCTGTCCTAGCCGAACTCGATGCCAACGCTGTCGTCGCATCTCCCGCGGCCCCCGCCGCAGTTTCCGCTGCCGCCAAGCCCGCCGTTTCCACGTCGGTGCCGCCTGCGAGCGCGCCGCCGAAGGCCGGCGCGGCTGCCAGCCATCAGGCGCAGCGAATCGCACGAAAGCTGGATCTGGATTTAGGCATGGTTCGTGGCAGCGGGCCCGAGGGTATGGTCCTCCGTTCCGATGTGACCGCCCAACAAGGCGCCGCCAAGAAATCATCCGTTGGGTCGCAGCCGCAGATGCCGCCGCTACATTCGGAAGCCGTGGTGACCCCGCTGCGCGGTCCGGCAGCAGCGTTGGTCGGCTACATGGACGCGAGTCTGACGATTCCGACAGCGACCTCGTTTCGAACGCTTGCCGTCGATGTGCTCGATGTCCGTCGCAAAGAACTCAATGCCGCACTAAAAGCCGCAGGCTCGCGAGCAAAAGTATCGTTCACCCACATCATCGCTTACGCGTTGGTTCGAGCGGCAAAAGATGTCCCGGTGATCACGCATCATTTCCGCCGCGAAAACGCCATACCGATGCGCGTCGAGCCCGGTATCCATCTTGGACTTGCCGTCGATGCCGAGCGGAAAGACGGAACGCGCTTTCTCGTCGTGCCCGTGGTACGGGATGCTGCATCGCTTGATTTCGCCGGCTTTCACGCGGCCTATGATGCGTTAGTTGCCAAAGCTCGTGAAAATAAATTAGGCGCAGATGATCTGCAAGGCGCATCGTTCACGCTAACAAACCCGGGCGGCATCGGAACGGTCGCATCGGTACCGCGCTTAATGACCGGTCAAGGTGCGATTCTTGCCGCCGGTGCAATCGGATATCCACCCGGCTTTGCTTCCGTCTCGGAGCAAACACTGCGGCAAATCGGCGTCGGCAAAGTCATGCAAATGACATCGACCTACGATCATCGCGTGATTCAAGGAGCCCAATCGGGCGAGTTCTTGCGTCTCGTCGATGAATTGCTCAACGGCAAACACGGCTTCTACGAAGCGGTCTTTTCGTCGCTCGGCGTACAGGCGCAAGCGCAACCATCGCTTACCGTCGCTTCTCCGGCGCCGGCAGTCACAGGCGCAGTTGCTGCCCCATCGGATGAACTGCTGCGCGCAGTCGCTGCAGCCCAAGCGTTGGTTTCAGGCTATCGCACGCACGGGCACCTTGCGGCACATCTGAACCCGCTTGGATCCGAAACATCGAATGAACCGAAGCTCGATCCCGCAACCTTCGGGTTAACGCCGGCGATGCAAAGTGCCGTACCGGCAAGCGTCTTAAACGTTCATGTTCCCGGATCGACGCTCGCCGACGTCCTGCCGCGATTGCGCGAAACCTATTCATCGACGTTGGCCTATGAGTTCGAGCATATCTCGAATACGGAACAACGGCGCTGGTTGCGTGAGTATATTGAGTCGGGCAAGCATCGCGTTTCGCTAACGAACGAGCAACAATTGCGCGTGCTCGAACGCCTAACGCGCCACGAAGTCTTCGAACGTTTCCTGCGTAAATCGTTCCTTGGAGCCAAGACGTTTTCGGGCGAAGGCATCGATGCGATGGTTCCCATGCTCGAAGAAATGTTGGAGTCTTTTGGCACCGATAACGTTCCGAACGTGGTGTTGGGAATGGCGCATCGTGGCCGACTTTCGACGATTGCGCATGTCGTAAATGTTAAGTATGAAGAGATTCTTGCCGAATTCGAAGCCGCGCATCGTCGCGGTGAAGTCGGTGATGATGATGTTACCGGTGATGTGAAGTACCATCACGGCGCAACAGGCGTTTACGAAACGTCGACTGGGCGCAAAGTCGTTGTTACGCTTGCAAACAATCCCAGCCACTTGGAAGCGGTTGATCCCGTTGTCGAAGGGCAAACGCGTGCCTTGCAGACGGATCACGCCTCAAATATGCCGTCGCAAGACGTCCATCGGGCAGCCCCGATTCTCATTCACGGCGATGCAGCATTCCCGGGGCAAGGCATCGTTGCCGAAGTCTTTAATTTGCAATCGCTTGCGGGCTATGCAACGGGCGGCACAATTCATCTCATCACCAATAATCAAATCGGCTTTACGACCGATTCGGGCGATTCGCGTTCAACGCGATACGCATCGGATCTCGCCAAGGGCTTCGATGTTCCGATCGTTCATGTCAACGCCGATGATGTCGATGCGTGTATTGCCGCGGTTCATCTCGCCGTTGATTTTAAACGCACTTTCGCGCGCGATATCGTGATCGATTTGATCGGCTATCGCCGTTTCGGACATAATGAGCAGGATGAACCGGCGTATACGCAACCGGTCATGTACGAAAAGATTAAAGCGCATCCGACGGCCCGTGAGTTGTTTGCCAACAAGCTGATGGCTCAAGGCGTGATTACCGCCGATCAAGCGAGTGAGATGATTGCTTCTGCGACCACGCGGTTGCAAGAAGCCTACCGTACGGTCAAAGAGAACGATCATTCCAGTCGCTTGGAGCGTATCGCATTGGCGCAGCCGCCGGCTTCGCCGTCGCTTGTCGGGCTCAATAAGCAAACGCTGCTTGCGTGGAGTGAGCGGGTCGTTACCGCGCCGGAATCGTTT
>JAJYCL010000033.1 GCA_021778415.1 bacterium
ATCGCCGACGCCGAAGCCGACTGCGTCACCGACGCCGAAGCCGACTGCGTCACCGACGCCGAAGCCGACTGCGTCACCGACGCCGAAGCCGACTGCGTCACCGACGCCGAAGCCGACTGCGTCACCAACACCGGTGCCGACTGCGTCACCAACGCCGGTGCCGACTGCAACGCCGATTCCGGTTGGAAGCTGCAATGGAACCCCACTTAACGGCTCGCTCACGAGCGGCAGCGGTTGGTTGGCAACCGGAGTTGCCAAGGCGTTCGATTATCCGGTGCAACATGGTTGCGATGGAACCGGCGTAACGGTCGCCGTCGAAATCGATACGCCGATCAACGCAAGCGATGTCTCCGGCTATTTGAATGCAGCCGGTGTCACGCAAACTGGCAGCGTCACCAACGTCGCGGTTGATGGCGGTGGCAATGCATCGAGCGCAGACTATGTTGAAACCGCCCTTGACGTCGAGACCATTTCCGGTCTTGCTCCAGGCGCAAACATCATCGTCTACAACTTCCCGGATCTCAGTTCGAAATCCATCGAAGACGGTTACAACAAGACGGTGGCCGATGGCATCGCAAGTGTTGTGAACTCCTCGTTCGGCGGTTGCGAAACCAGCGATACGACGTTCACCAATACGACGAACACGATTGCCGAACAAGCTGCGGCCAAGGGCATGACCTTTGCTGCATCTTCAGGCGATTCGGGTTCGGATGAATGCAGCACGGGGAACAGTCCGCCAGGCGTTTCATCGCCGTCGTCGGATCCGTATTTCGTGGCTGTCGGTTCGGTTGATTTCACGGATAGCAGCACCGGTGCGCTCACGAGCATCACCGCTGGTGTCGATTCGGCGAATGGATTCTCATCGGGCGGCGGCTATTCAACCGTCTTTGCACTGCCGACCTATCAGCAGGGCATTGCCGGTGTGAATACCGCAGGCCGAAACAATCCGGATATCTCGCTCCCCGGTGTCGGCGTCATGGTGTACGCCAACGGTAGTCAACAACAAGTCGACGGAACATCCTGGTCGTCACCGGAGTTCTGCGCCTTTTTGGCCGAAGCCGTGCAACTTCATGGCGCGAAGTTTGGGTTCGTTAATCCGACCCTGTACAGCGTGTTCAAGAATAGCGGCTACACCGATTTCACCGATGTCACCTCGGGCTCCAACGGTGCATACACCGCCGTTGCCGGCTACGATCTCGTGACCGGTATCGGAGCACCAAAGGGCTGGGCACTCGCGAACGCTCTCTAGCGTTTTCGAACCTTGCAAAAAAGGGGCCGTCGGCAAAAGCCGGCGGCTCCTTTCTTTTTGTCACCCTGAGGAGCGCACGCAGTGCGCTTCTCGAAGGGCGCCTGTCACCCTGAGGAGCGCACGAAGTGCGCGTCTCGAAGGGCGCGCGCTCCGATTTGATGATGCTTCGAGACGCGATGCTTCGCATCGCTCCTCAGCATGACAGTGCTTTGTCACCCTGAGCCCTTCGACTCGCTTCGCTCGCTCAGGATGACATCGTCTCGAAGGGCCCAATGTTGCACGCTTTGCGCGCTCCGATTTGATGATGCTTCGAGACGCGATGCTTCGCATCGCTCCTCAGCATGACAGTGCTTTGTCACCCTGAGCCCTTCGACTCGCTTCGCTCGCTCAGGATGACATCGTCTCGAAGGGCGCCTGTCACCCTGAGGAGCGCACGCAGTGCGCGTCTCGAAGGGCGCGCGCCAATGTTGCACGCTTCGCGTGCTCCGTTTTGATGATGCTTCGAGACGCGATGCTTCGCATCGCTCCTCAGCATGACAGTATGCTGTCACCCTGAGCCCTTCGACGCGCTTCGCTCGCTCCTACAGCGAAGGCTCTGCCGCTCGCTCCGTATGACGTGTACGTTGTTAGAGCGCGGTTAGTAGGGCGTTGAGTAGGGGCATCCAGATGGTTTCGGGGCGCTCGCCCTGTTGACGTTTGGGAAGATCGACGATGATCTTTCCTTCGCTGAACCGGAAGCGATTTTTCGTCAGCGACTGCAATTTTGGAATGCCGGCTGGATCGAGGGAAAATCCGCTTCCGACGCCGAGTGTCAGGCGATCTTCATCGACGACAACGCGTGTCACATGCTTCTCGAGCGCGATGACCCGCAAGCGCATGAGAGCCACGAGATTTTCGAGCGGGCGTGCAAAGGGGCCAAAACGATCACGTACGGAATCGGCAGTGTCGTTGACTTCGCTCAGCGTTCTCGCTCGCGCTAATTGCTGATAAATAGCGATTTTCTGCGAGACCTGCGGAATGTAGTCGTTGGGAATAAACGCATCGATCTTAACGTCGATGACGGCCTCGCGCCGTTCTTCCAGCGCAGCGGCTTCGCCGCGTCGTGTTGCAATGGCCTCGGCGAGCATCTGGCAATACGTATCGAAACCGACGGCTCCGACAAAGCCGGATTGTGCTGCACCGAGAAGATTGCCGGCACCGCGAATTTCTAAATCGCGCATCGCAATTTGTAAGCCGGATCCTAAATGGGCGAACTCGCGAATCGCTTCGAGGCGTGCCTTGGCATCTTCGCTGAGCGATTTGTGCCCCTGGTACAGAAGGTAGCAGTAGGCCTGATGATTGGAGCGCCCGACGCGCCCGCGCAATTGATAGAGTTGCGCTAAGCCGAATTTATCGGCATCCGAAACGATCATGGTGTTGACATTCGGAATATCGATACCGTTTTCGATAATCGTCGTGGCGACAAGAATATCGATCTCTCCGCCGATAAATTTCTGCATAATCGGTTCGAGTTCGCCTTCGGCCATTTGGCCATGTCCGACGCCGATGCGCGCGCGAGGAACGAGTTCTTGCAGAGCGTTTGCGACTGCGTGAATCGATTCCACGCGATTATGGAGATAATAAATTTGCCCGCCACGATCGAGCTCGTTGGCGATCGCGCGCTGAACGACGGAATCACTCGCCGGAACGACCAGCGTTTTAATCGACATCCGGTTTTTCGGCGCAGTTTGTATGAGCGAAAGATCGCGCACGCCAAGGAGCGACATGTGTAAGGTTCGCGGTATTGGCGTTGCCGAAAGCGTGAGAACATCGACGGCGGCGCGATATTGTTTTAGGCGTTCTTTGTGCATGACTCCGAAGCGCTGCTCTTCATCGACAACAATGAGCCCGAGATCGGAAAAGGCGATATCCTTTTGCAATAATCGATGCGTGCCGACGACAAGATCAACTTTTCCCTCGGCTACTGCACTGACGATGGCTTTCTGTTCGGCTTTGCTTTGGAAGCGAGTAAGCCGCTCGATTCGCAATGGGAACCCGGCAAAGCGGCTGCTGAACGTTCGATAATGTTGATCCGCAAGGAGCGTCGTCGGCGCAAGGACGGCAACTTGCTTTTTATCGGCAACAGCTTTGAAGGCAGCCCGCACGGCAACTTCGGTTTTCCCATAGCCGACGTCGCCGCAAATCAGGCGATCCATCGGCCGATCGCGTTCCATATCGCGCTTGGTTTCCTCGATTGCCTTACGTTGATCGACCGTTGGTTCGTAGGGGAACGCTTCTTCGACTTCGGCCTGCCACGGTGTATCTTCGGCAAACGCATGTCCGGCGGCAATTTCGCGAGCGGCATAAAGCTCAACTAATCCATCGGCAATTTTTGCGAGCGATTCGCCGACACGGGATTTCGTGCGTGCCCAATCTGCTCCGCCCATTTTGGAAAGGCGTGGCGATTGGCCTTCGGCTGCGCTATATTTGCCGACTTGGTGCATTTGCGTGACCGGGATGAGCATACGATCGCTTCCGGCGTATTTCAAATCAAGATAATCTTGCGTCGCACCCAAAATGGTTTCGCTGCGCAGGCCGAGATATTGCCCAATGCCATGGACAGCATGCACGACGAAATCGCCGACCCGCAGATCGGCCAGCGTAACCGGAACGCCTTCTTTAATAGCACGCAACTTGACGCGTTTGGCGGGTTGGCCGAAAATTTCTCGATCTCCGAGAACGCGCGTTCGTAGATCGGGAAGCGTAAATCCCGATTCAAGCGATCCATGCAGAACAATGACTTCACCGCGCGCAGGGTGATCGTGAAGCGGAAACGGTTCGTCGCCAACGCGAGTCGATTCGATATTGGCGGCATGTAATAATTCTTGCGAACGCGCAACGGAGGTCGTGACGATTATCGTGCGTTCGCGCGCCGCGACCCACTCGCGCAGCGTTTGGGTAAAGAGGGTAATCTGTCGGTTGAAGTGCTCGGCGGGACGTGCCTCGCAAACAAAGGTGTGAGCCGCTGGCGGATGCCACGGTGTCAGTTCGGTTTCGATGCCTCCCGGAAAGAGCAGCAAACGTTTTGCGCGTACCGATTGACCGAGCAGTGCAAGGCTGGCAACCGGTGCATCGATCTCGGCAAGAAGCGCTTCGGAAACGTCATCGTCGCGGACGGCGAAATCTTCGCCTGTAAGCGCGGCGAGTAGGACATCGCGTTCGCGCGCGCGTTCTTCATCCAAGGCCCGGGCAACACCGGCAATCATTGCCGGCTCGTCGAGAACGACAAGTGTTTCGTCGCTAAGATAATCGGTGACGAGTTTTTGATCGTCGTAGGCAAACGGAAGCCATGCCGATGGAAGATCGTGCCCGCGCTCAAGGTAGTCATGCATGGCATCGGCGATCGCTTGCCGAGGTGCCGCGCGCTCAAGCGTTCTTGCAAACGCATCGCTTCCGCGCGGTAATTCACTCCATGGAGTAATGTCAAGCGCTGTTACCGTCGCGTCGCTGCGTTGCGATTCAATGGCAAAACTGCGCATCGCGTCGATGGTATCGCCAAAAAATTCAATGCGGACGGGTGCATCCGAAGTGGCCGCATAGAGATCTAAGATGCCTCCCCGAACGGCATATTCGCCGGCGGCGCTGACGACATCGACGCGATGATACCCGACGGTATGCAGGTGGGCGAGCGTTTTCTCCCAGCCGGCTTCGTCGCCAACGCGTAAGTGGCGCGTTGCCGCCGAGAAGGCGGCCGGGGGCATGGCGAACTGGCGCAAGGCGCCGATCGGGGCGAGGACGATTCGCGGACGACCTGCGAGCAGATCGGCGTAGAGCGTCATGCGGGCGCTTCGCTCGCTGGGGCTTTCCAATGCACCGAGGGTCTCGTCGCGGGCCCGCAGGAGCGCGACCCGCTGGGCATCGCCTTCGCCGAGATAGTACAGGAGATCGGCGAAGCTGCGCTCGGCGATGTCGCTCGTCGCCGTAACGACGAACAGGCTGCGTTCGCTTCGCTGATGCAGAGCGGCTAAAAGAGCCGGCCTGACAGCGGAAATCGTCTCCGTGATGGCGATCGCGGAGCCTGGTCGGTCGAGTGCGTCAAGCGCGGCTGGAAGCGGTTTTAGCCGCGTGAGATCGAGCGTCATAACCTCTTCGCCCGGGAGCGAAACCTTTCAAGAATCGGATGCGTTTTATGGATTAGCACTCAACTGCCAAGAGTGCCAACCTAGAGCCCGGGAGTGGGCTAGTAAGTCTACCAAATGGAGGACAAAAATAGCTATGAGTAACCTCATGAATACGGAAATGGGCCTTGCAAATCGCGCCGCTCGCAATCCTGTGGGATTTCTTGAGTGGGATCCGTTCCGCAGCCTGTTCGGTGGCTGGAACGCCGTTTCGGCAGTTGAAGTCACCCGCGAAGAGACGGGGTATCGCGTAGAGGTACCGGTTGCGGGCTTCGCACCAAGCGATATCGACGTCTCGTACGAGGACGGTGTTTTGACCGTTTCCGGAAAGTCGGAGAAGCGTAATTTCACCCGCACCTTCGCCGTGCCCGAGGATGTTGATCCCGACGGCATCCATGCCGCCGTGGCTCATGGAATGTTGACCTTATCGTTAACACTTCACCCGAAGGCGCAACCCAAAAAGATCACCGTCAACGTCAACTAGGCGTCGCACGAGCGTCATTGGGCTCGTTCCCCAGGGTGGCGAAATTGTCACCCTGGGGAACCCCTTCTGCGTCGTGCTGAGGAGCGATGCGTAGCATCGCGTCTCGAAGCATCATCAAAACGGAGCACGCGCAAGCGTGCAAACTCGGTTCGCGGCCCTTCGAGACGCACGCTTCGCGTGCTCCTCAGGGTGACAAAGAACTGTCATGCTAAGGAGCACGCAGAGTATCTGTCATGCTGAGGAGCGATGCGTAGCATCGCGTCTCGAAGCATCATGAAAGCGGAGCCCGCGCCCTTCGAGACGCACGCTTCGCGTGCTCCTCAGGGTGACAGGCGCCCTTCGAGACGCACGCTGCGCGTGCTCCTCAGGGTGACTGGGGGGGTGTCATCGAGTAGGAACTTGGCGCGTTAGAGCGTGTTTGTTTTGCTGGGGCGATTCTGCTGCGGTTATTCCAACGATGATGCACCACCAAGCGACGACGGCTGGAGTGTACCAAGGATTATCTAGGAGGCCGATGGCGATCAGACCGAGCGTCGCCACGGTAGCGACGCCGCGACCGCGTCGCAACGTGGCAAGAAGAACAGTTGCAAAAAGTGCCAGCGTCAAAACGAGAAGAATAACGCCACCGTCCGCGAGTTGTTCGAGGTAAAGGTTGTTTGCCTGGGTGCGAATCGTCGGTAGACCGACAGAACCCAGCGAAAGCGAGAAATTATCAGCACCGATGCCGAAAATCGGATGCGATGTCCAAAGAGCGAGAGCTGCATGCCATAATTCCGAACGGTCTCCGACGCCACCCGAATGGAGTGCCGCATATGGCCGGGTTGCGAACTGCGATACGGACGCAACCTTTGATCGATGGAACGCGACACCACCGAGCAAGAAAATACACATGACGGCGGCAGTTGCCGGGAGGACGAGCCGTCGAGCGTATCGTCGATGCATCCACGCCAATAGTCCCGCGACAACAATGCCGGCGACGAGGGATGAGCGAGAATACGTGAGTGCCAGCGCCATAAGCGCTGCGAAAAGCGCACATTGCGATCGTTTGGAGCCATCGTGCAAAACGAAATACGTCAGTAGTGCCGTGGCAACCACCAGAAACTGACCGAGTTGATTGGGGCCGTCAAGCGTTCCACTCAGTCGAATGAAATTGACCGATCCGATGTGAACGAACGAACTTGGCGCAACAAACTCATAGACGAGAGCGACAAGGACGACGCCGAGCGTTGAAAATTCAATCGTCGTGCGAATCGAGCGAATGTCGGGGTCCCTTCTCCAGAGAGCCGCAGCGGCGACTGCAAGGAGCGTATACTCAAACCATTTACCGGCTTCATGGAGTGCCGCGTGCGGATAGTGCGCCCAATGCGAACTTATGGCGTCAAACACGCCGATGCACATAAGGGCGAGCAGCGGCAGGCGAAGCATCCGAGGCGGTTGCAAGAGTCGAATATCCGTACAGGCAAGACCGATCAGCACCGCGAGTAGCGCAACTTTGCCGGTCGTTATCGTCGTCGCGGCAATGGCATGCGTCATGGGAAATGGATAGCAGACGATGAGCGCGGCAAGCCCAAATCGCGGACGCATGGCGCTTGCCCATGCCACGCCCAGAAAGAGCGTGATGAAGCCCATGAACGCAATGGTATCGAGCGGCGGCGGCCATACAAGCACGGTGGGCGGGCTTCTCCCACCGGCATCGAGAACCCCCGCGCGCAATGAACGAATCACACATTCGCCACGCGATTGAACGCAAACGCGAAGGTTGCGAACTCGATCACGATCTTTGGCAAGCTCTCATTTCGGCTTACATGGATGGCGTGGTCGATGATGCGCAAATGGCGGCGCTTTGCATGGCCTCACTTTGGCGCGGATTGAGCGAAATGGAAATTTTTGCGCTCACCGATGCGATCGTCCATTCCGGGGCAAGCGTCCGTTTCTCGGATGCCATTCGCGTTGTCGATAAACATTCGAGCGGTGGCGTTAGTGATATCGTGTCGCTTGTTGCAGTCCCGCTTGCGGCAGCGTGCGGAGCAAAAGTTGCGAAACTTTCAGGGCGCGCACTCGGACATACCGGAGGAACGATCGATAAACTGGAGACTATTCGCGGCTTTAACGTCGCGCTTTCTCTCGATCGTTTCGTCGCACAAGTCGAAAGCATCGGCTGTGCGATATCTGCACAAAGTGCCGAGATCGTACCCGCCGATAAGCGGCTGTATCATCTGCGCGATCATACCGGAACCGTTCCGTCGATGGGACTTATTGCCGCCTCGATTGTCAGTAAGAAAATCGCCGGCGGCGCGCATGGAATCGTTTTTGATGTGAAAACCGGTGTCGGCGGATTCATGCGGACGAAAGAAGAGGCTGCGGAATTAGGGCGCACGATGGTCGATATCGCCCGACGATTCGGTCGATCGGCGACCGCTTTGATCACCGATATGAATGAACCGCTCGGCACCTGTATCGGCACAGGAATTGAAATCGCAGAAGCCTGCGAACTATTGCGTGGCGAGCGTCACGAAGATCGTGCCGTTGACCTTGTCGTGGATATTGTCCGTGCGATGTTGCGCGTCAGTGATCTGCCCGAATCCGCGGAGCGCGTGCTCGCGACGTTGCGCTCCGGCGATGCGTACACAATGTTCTGCTCCATGGTAGAAGCCCAAGGTGGTATCGCTTCGACACTCGATTCACTTCATGTTCCGCGCTCCGGCGGAACGATCATTGCGGCCGGCGCGAGCGGCTTCGTTACTGCAATTGATGTCGTTCGGCTTGGGAATCTCGGTCGGATGCTCGCTATGAGCGATCCTATGAATGGGATCGTGATGAACGCGCGACTTGGCTCGCATTGCGACGCCGGCACGCCCTTGTTTACACTGTACGGGAGCGCCGACGCGCTCGGGGATCTCGCTACAATTGTGTCTCTTGCGCCGTCGCCGAGTCCGCAGCATGCATTGGTTGCGGAG
Source organism: bacterium (assembly GCA_021778415.1). Lineage (GTDB taxonomy): Bacteria > Vulcanimicrobiota > Vulcanimicrobiia > Vulcanimicrobiales > Vulcanimicrobiaceae > JAJYCL01. The sequence continues at coordinate 8,848 of JAJYCL010000033.1, forward strand.
ACGATCGGCTGATTTCTCGAACGAGATAGAGCGGACGACCCTTTACTTGTTCGTAAATCCGACCAACGTATTCGCCTAGAATGCCGAGACCGATCAATTGAACGCCGCCCAAGAACATAATCGCCACGATGGTGGACGCCCAACCTTTCGTATAGGCCGGCGGATTCAAACTGAAAAGTTTGAAGACAATGACCAAAATAGCGTAGAGAAAAGCTACAAGCGATGAGATAAAACCGAAATAGGAAACGAAACGCAGCGGCACATCGGAAAACGATGTAATCCCATCGATGGCAAAACGGAACATTTTGGAAAAGGGATATTTGGTGACGCCTGCATTGCGTTCGTCGCGATCATACTCGACGCCGATTTGATTGAATCCGACCCAACTGACCATACCGCGAAGAAATCGGTGACGCTCGGGCGACTCGTTGAGCGCGGTCACGACCCGGCGAGACATGAGGCGAAAGTCGCCGGTATCCACGGGGATTGCAACGTTGGTAAGGCGCTTGATGATGCGGTAGAATATACGGGCAGTAAGTAACTTAAAAGCCGATTCGCCCTTTCGCGTGCGTCGTACGGCATAGACGACATCATAGCCGTCTCGCCACTTCGCAAAAAATTCGGCGATGAGTTCGGGCGGATCTTGCAAATCGCCGTCCATGAGGACGACGGCATCGCCACGAGCAATTTCAATGCCGGCAGTTGCCGCGAGTTGATGTCCGAAATTGCGCGAAAGATCGATGAGCACAATGTTGTTCTGCCGAGCCATAACGGTTCGGATTTCGGCGACGGTCGTGTCGCGGCTCCCGTCGTTGACGAGGACGATCTCATAGCTGACGCCTAACGCGTCAACGATCGACGTTATGCGATCCAGCAATGGAAAGACGTTCCCAGCCTCGTTAAATAGCGGGACGACGACGCTTACAACCGGGTTCGGCTCGCTCATTGGTATTCTCTTCGCCGTACGGTGCTCAAGCGCTTCTCAACAGGCTTCACCCCTGGGGCGGCGCGAATCCCCCGTTTCGTGTCCCAAAGAATCTTGATTCTCGCAACGGTGCTTGCTTTAAGCGCGTGCGCTCATCCTACTCGACAAGACGCGGCGTCGACGCCTCGCCCGATTCCGATTGTCACGCCAGTCTCTCCCTCGGCGAAGCCGACTGCGCTCGCAAAACCAAGCCCCGTCGCATCCAAAACGGCCGCGCCGCCGCCAGCTCAGGTTCCGACGACTGCGCCCCAGCCAGAGGCAACCGCGAGCCCGGCTCCCATGATGGCGCCACCCAATGCCGCTCCGCGCATCATCTCGCATACCATAAGCTCAACATCGGTGCACCCCGGTGATGTTGTTTCGGGGGTCGTCGTGACGTCATCGAACGTCGCCAGCGTAACGGCGAGTATGGTCGGGCAAGTGATCGCCGTACCAAAGGTGGGTGTCGGCCGTTTTGCGCTGGCCTATCGCGTTCCGAATCTTCCGGGATTTATCCATGGCACGTTTACGCTTTTGATCACCGCGCGAAATACCGCCGGGGCAACCGTCACCCAAGGTATACCCATCACCCTCGAATAGCGAGGCAACTAACGCGCGTGAGGTGTTGGGAAGGTGCTCGGGAGATTGCCGAATGGATTCGGATTGTACGGTGTCGGTAGCGATTGCGGTAAACCGATTTGCGATGCCGGACCTTGGTCCGCCCAGGCTGCCACAATGGAATGAATCGTGCGAATATCGGCATCGGTGACATCGAGAACGCGCGGTTTGACTTCCAGGCCGGTCGGTGAGCGTTCAACCGTGGTTAAACTTCCTCGCGTGTACAGATAGCGAATGAACGTGCCCGATATGAGTGTTCGGATCACGCGAAAGTGTAATGCGTCGACGCGGTCCATGCGAATAGCTTGCGGATTCCATCCACTGGTATCCGTCATCAAGTAGACGGACGCAGTGAGTGGTGTTGTCGGAGGGACTTGGGCAATAAAATCGACTTCGACTCGCTTGCCTGTATGACGAGGCACGTATCCGTGAGCATTCGGCGTTGGCGCAGCAATATCGGGATTGGGCAATGGCGATGAAAGCGTCACTGCGAAACGCGTGACATCGGCCATGGAGCCTTCCGTCGCTAGTGGCGTTCGAGAAAGATCGAGTTCAATCACCGAACCGTCGCTCGCGAAAACGGCCCGGGCATAGACACGAGGACCAGGAACGAGCGTCGTTGAGCCCGTGCCTGCGGCATTGCGAACGATCAGTGTTGGTGCAATACGAAATGCGTCGCCGGTCGTGAAAAAAATATACCCGCCTTGCATATCAAGCAATTGTCCCGTGACGCGCGGATGATCATCCGCGGCGCGTAATGCCCCGGGGTTTGCGATTGTCAACGTGAGCGAAAGGAGAAGCAATGCCGCAAAGAGCCACCGCGAGATCATTGCGTCACCGAGATTACGAACTGCGGGCTAAAATTGAGTTGACCGAAATTCGCGAACGATGACGATGAGAAATATGTACGCTGCACGTCGAGAACAAGATGGCGGCTTAAGCGCATACGAACATCCCCCGTAATATCGAATTGCGGCTGTCCTAAGAATACCGAGCTAACAGACTGGCCGAGAACGTTGGTTATCGGCAAAGTGAACAAACCTGGAACGGGTTTGGGAAAATCGTCATGATCGCGGGCCAAGAGAACGAGCGCGAAATCCGGAGTCGGGGTATAGTTCATACCGAGGCTGACAGTGCGTTGCGTCGTCACTCCGCGAAACGCCGCGAATCCCGGATAGCTTATGCCATTAACAATCGGTGTATATCCCGTATATCCAGGCCCTTGCGTATAGTAATCGCCCGTGTTGAGGACCTCATACGATAAATAGGCATTTAAGGCGTTTGAGAAATTTCGGCTTAACGAGAGCCGTGTATCCGTGTTATCGACATAGTGTGGGAGGGAATACCACGTGCGTTGTTTGGTCGCCGACGCATTGAAATAATAGCTGCGAAATGAGTTTTGCTTATTGCCGACGACCAATTGCGGCAGGTAAACCGTCGCTCCGACGTTGTGATTCCAAATTGTTTGGTAGATTGCGCCTCCAAAAGTTTGCAGGCCATAGGCATTGTGGTTCATGCCGATGCTATAAAAAGTCTGCATAAAGAGTGGCGTGCGCCAAATTTTTTGATAGATCGATGCGGCACTCAATGTCAACGCCGACGTGTTGTTGCAATTTATGGAGAAGAGTCCGCTTCCGTATGCGGGGCATCCGGATTGCGGCAAGAGAGAGTAATTCGTGGTTTGGTAGGTGGCAGAAAGTGATGAGTGAGCAAAGGCTTGGGTGAGCTGGCTAATCGAAGTAAACTGCGCTTCACTGGGCATGGATAGGCCGCGCTGCACCGTATGCAATTGCACATACGAGGAAAACAGCGCTTTGTTACTGACGCTCCAGCCGAAGACGCCGTTCCAATATTTGGATGGGCGCGTCGCCGGATTGACGGAGATCACTGCATGCGCCCGTTTGGATGCGAAGTGTTGTTCCAGCGAAAAATAGAGTTTATTGACGGTGTCATAGCGTGTGTGAAAGCCGGTTACGGAATTGGCATTTCCGGCAATATTAAGCGTGCCATCGAAATTCGCACCGGAGAGGGAATTCACAGCGAGATTCGGATCGGCGGCAAAATTGACATAGTACGCAGGCAAGGGCAGGTAAATACCACCCAGCGAAACGCTCGCCAAATTAAAGCGCACGAACGATCGCGAAACGATCGTCGCCGATCGCGAGAAAACGGTTGCTGAAGAATCATGCAGATCGGGGAGATAAAAGACGTCTCCCGGCATTTGCCGGCCCGGATACGGCTTACTGAAATCGCCGCCGATGAACGTCCAGCGATCCGGTTTTGAAAGGACCGGGAGAAAATAGACGCGGTGAAAATCGAGATAATCGGAAAGCGCCGCTCCGCTTTGCGCGCCCTTCGTTCCGCTCACGTGAACGCGCCCTGCGACGACAAAACGATTGAGTTTGAGGTCCATTGAGAAGGCTTCCCCGCGGATGGTGAGTCCTTCGCTCGTGGTGACGCGAACATTGCCGTCTGCTTCGACGAGAAAGCGATCGTTGTAGAACGCAATATGGTTCGCCGTTAGGCGAATCGTCGTTGGCGTCGGTGTGCTGGGCTCATCGGCGGGGGCCACACGCGAGCACAAAGCGACCGCGATGGCCGTCGCCAGCAGTACGAGGAGAATTTTTGTCCAGAAACTCATGATTTTGTAACGCATCGGTTGTCAGTCGCAGGCTATACTCACTTGGGCAGGCAGGCGCCTGCGCTGAAAGGAAGCGCCCCTTCGTGACTCGTGTAGTTGGAATTGTCATAGATTCAGGCGGAATCGGCGCGCTGCCGGATGCCGGCGGCTTTGGGGATGCTCCCGGGGCAAATACTCTGGGAAATGTTTCCCGGCGCGTTGGCGGCCTGCATCTTCCCAATTTTGAGCGCCTCGGTTTAGGCCGCCTGACCCCAATGGAGGGTGTCTCGGCGGTCGAACATCCGCGAGCGACCGTGGCCCGTCTGCGGGAGCGTAGCGTGGGGAAGGATACGATCACCGGGCATTGGGAGATGGCCGGGATCACCATCGACGTTCCGTTTCCCACCTATCCGAACGGTTTTCCGCCGGAGCTCGTTGAGGAGTTTGTGCGAATTACGGGCAAGCAGCCGCTTGGGAATATTCCCGCATCGGGAACGGAAATTATCGATCAGCTGGGGGCCGAGCACATTGCCACGGGGCGCCCAATCCTCTACACCTCCGCCGATTCCGTTTTTCAGGTCGCCGCGCACGAAGAGGTTGTCCCTCTTTCTACGCTGTACGATTGGTGCGAACGCGCGCGAGCCATGCTCGTGCCACCGCATAATGTGAACCGGGTCATCGCCCGCCCGTTTGTTGGCACCCCGGGAGCCTTCGCTCGCACAGCCAATCGCCGCGACTACGCCATCGAGCCGCCGCCCTCGGTGCTTGATACGCTCGCCGGGCATGGCGTCGAGGTCCACGCCGTGGGGAAAATTTGCGATATCTATTGCGGCCACGGGATTACGACCTCGGTTCGCGTCCAAGATAACCGCGACGCGATCGCTCGCACGACCGAGCTCCTGGATCGCGTCGACCGGGGCTTTATTTTTGTCAACCTCAACGATTTTGATTCAAAATACGGTCATCGCCGCAATGTTCGAGGCTATGCCAATGCCCTTGAGGAGCTTGATAGCCTCATTCCCGAGATCGAGAAGCGCTTAGGACCCGGCGACGAGCTCATTTTTACTGCCGATCACGGCTGCGATCCAACCGCTCCGGGAAGCGATCACACGCGAGAATTCGTCCCCTTCTTGCATTTCCGTGATGCGGTTGGGCAGGATTTGGGTATCATCGAGGGGATGGATCACGTGGGCCGGGCCGTTGGCGCCGCTTTTGGACTCTTTTAGATGCACGTCGTCGAATCGGATGTTCACCCGCTTATCACCGCGTCGTATACTCGACCGCGCGGTCGCCGGGCCATACCTGCCTCGTGGTGGATGATAAAGCGCGGAACGGATCTGATTATCGGGACGATCCTCTTACTCGTCACGTTGCCGATCGTTCTCTTGGCAGCGGTTGCCATCGTTATTTTCGAAGGCGGCTCTCCGTTTTATGCGCAGGAGCGCATCGGGCGCGACGGACGGACGTTTCGACTTTGGAAGCTACGGACGATGGTTGATGGAGCTCATGAGATGCGCGAAGATCTCGCCCATCTCAATGAACTCGACGGTCCCGTGTTTAAAATTAAGAATGATCCGCGCGTGCATCCGCTCGGCGTTTTTTTACGGCGTACCTCAATCGATGAATTGCCGAATTTGTTCAACGTCGTAAAAGGCGATATCGCTCTCGTCGGACCGCGGCCTGCGTTACCGGAAGAAGTTGAGCATTACGATGCCGATGCGTTACGACGGTTGGCTGTTCCACAAGGCATAACGTGTCTCTGGCAGATTCGCGGCCGTTGTCGTGTCGGTTTTGAGGAATGGATGCGTCTTGATGCCGCATATGTCGAGTCGTGGACGCCGCTTGGTGATCTGATGATTCTTCTCGAAACCATACCTGCAGTTCTGCGCAAGGACGGCGCGCATTAAACCGCAACTCCGCATTATTGCGCGCTCGCAGCCGCGCACCGGAATCATTGCATCGACCATTTTCGTCATGGCGGCGACGCTTGGATCGACGTTGCTTGGCTTTTTGCGCGAAGTTATTAATGCAAAATATTACGGTACTCAATGGCAAATGGATACGTTCCTTGCCGCTGCGACCGTGCCGACGATACTCTTCGGTCTTTTCAACGGCGCCTTGGTTACTGCGCTCGTGCCGGTATTTTCCGAGTATCTTGCCCGTGAAGACGAAGCCGAGGCGTGGCGTTTAGCAAATACCATTGTGAACATGCTCGGAATATTGCTCGTTTTATTAGCGACAGTGGGCTGGCTGGCCGCGCCTTATTACGTACCGATCATTGCACATGGCTTCGCCCCGGCACAAATGAAACTCACCATCGATATGACGCGCATGCTCATGCCGACGATTGTTGCAGTGAGCCTTTCCGGAGTCATTTCGGCAATGCTCAATGCCTATCATCGATTCCGTGCCGCCGCGATGATCGGCATCGCGCTGAATGTGGCGACGATCATTTGTGTGGTCGGATTGAACCGAAGCTTGGGTATTTATGCCTTGGTGGTCGGAACGCTCGTCGGACTGTTCGCACAACTTATTGTCCAACTTCCCGCGTTTCTTTCTCTACGACGCTTTCGTTTCGAGATCGATATTCATCATCCGGGATTGCAACGATTGTGGATGGTGCTCGGGCCGATTATCGTCGGTTCGGCGGCCGGGCAAATCGCATTGTTTTTCGACCGTTTTTTTGCCTCGACGCTGCCGCCTGGCTATATCGCAGGTATGAACTACGTCACGAAGCTGGTGAATTTTCCTCAGCAAGTCTTTGCCGCGGCAATTGCCACGGTGATATTCCCCTTGCTTGCATCGCAATTTGCAGCGGAGAATCGCATTGGCGTGCGGCGAAGCGTCGTGTTAGGTCTGCGACTCGTCAATTTTATTGCAATTCCGGCGGTATGCGCATTAATCGCACTCTCGACGCCGATGGTAAGTGCGCTCTTTCAGCGCGGTAATTTTGGGCCGGCTGCGACGCTGCTTACGTCGAGCCTCCTGCCATATTCGGCAATCGGGCTTATCGCTTTGGGCGCAAATGTCGTGCTCACTCGGTGTTGTTTTGCTTGTAAAGAGACCTCGTGGACGGTAACGATCTCCGTCTTCGCCGTGCTTATCAATGTTGTACTATCGTTGATCTGGCTGCCCTCGCTTGGCGCTCGAGGCTTATTGCTCGCAAACTCTGTGAGCCAATCCATCCAGGCCATATTGCTGTTTTGGCTGGCGTGGCGCCTTGTTGGCGGATTACAACTGCGCAAACTTGCAAATTCAAGTATGCGGATCATAGGCGCGTCGGTGGTGATGATGATGGCTCTGCACTGGATCGGCGCCCTCGGCGTTCACACCGATGCATCGTTCGCTTCGCGAGCGTGGTTCCTCGTTGGCCAGGTGGCCATCGGTGGCATGGTCTTCCTTGGTGCAGCATTTTTGTTTCGCGTCGAGGAGTTACAACTCGCTGCCAGATTTATTCTCGAAAAATTCGAGCGAAATGTTTTAGCGCCGCCTGAAAATCGCAGCGCACCAATCGCATAGTCCTGTGCTTCGAACGATTATTCTGGAGGGATTCTTATAATGAAGGCTGTTATTTTGGCCGGCGGTCTCGGTACGCGCCTGGCCGAGGAGACCGCCGTTCGGCCTAAGCCCATGGTGGAAATCGGTGGCCGTCCGATTCTTTGGCACTTGCTCAATCGATACGCCTCAGCCGGATTTAACGAATTCGTGATTGCGTGCGGTTATCGCCAGGAAGTCATTAAAGAATATTTTCGTTCGTTGTATGCGACGTCGAACGATCTGACGATTGATTTTAGCACTGGAGATATTGCCATTCGCGAACGCGAGCGGGTTCATTGGAAAGTGCATGTGGTCGATACCGGCCAAAACACGCTCACCGGCGGCCGCATTAAGCGCTTACGCGAAATTATTGGTAACGAACGCTTCATGTGTACCTACGGCGACGGGCTGTCGTCCGTGGATTTACGCGCGCTCCTGGCCTTTCACGAAAAAAGCGGACGCCAGGCGACGGTGACAGCGGTTCGGCCGCCTGCACGATTTGGCGTCTTGGATATCGAAGGTGATCGCGTGAAAAGTTTTCTTGAGAAGCCTCAGACAAGCGAAGGCTGGATTAACGGCGGTTTTTTTGTGTTTGAGCCGTCGCTTTTCGACCGGATCGCCGGCGATGAGACGGCCCTGGAGCAGGAACCACTTGCTAGCCTTGCGGCCGATGGTGAACTCAGCGTCTTTAAGCACGATGGATTTTGGCATCCGATGGATACGCTTCGAGATAAACACCAGCTTGAGGATCTCTGGGCGTCGGGCAACGCACCGTGGCTTGCGACCCCATGAGTTTCACATGGAAAGAACGTCACGTTCTCGTTACCGGTGCCACGGGGATCGTCGGCTCGTGGCTCTGTGAAGAGCTTCTCGCTCGTGGTGCATATGTCGTCGCCCTTGTTCTTGATGACGAACCGCTTTCGCGATTATATTCAGAGAAAATTATTGAACGCTGTTCGATTATTCGCGGAAATCTCGCGAATTTCGACGATTGTATGCGCGCGATCAACGTTCACGATGTTGACGTCGTCTTTCATTTGGGAGCGCAAACAATCGTTGGCGCTGCATTGCGCGATCCACTTGAGTGTTTTGAATCGAATATTCGTGGAACGTATAATTTATTGGAGGCCGCACGCCGACTTCCGGGGTTAGCTACGCGTATCGTGGTCGCCTCAAGCGATAAGGCCTACGGCGACTCGCCGATACTCCCGTATACCGAGGATATGCCTTTGCGAGGTGCCCACCCGTATGACGTCTCGAAAAGTTGCACCGATCTCCTCAGTCATGCCTACGCTCACACGTATGGAATGGGAATTGCGATTGCCCGTTGCGGGAACATCTACGGTGGCGGTGATCTAAATTGGAGTCGGATCGTTCCCGGTACCATTCGGAGTATCCTTAAAGGCGAGCGGCCGATCCTTCGCAGCGATGGTTCGATGATTCGAGATTACATCTACGTAAAAGATGTGGTGAGCGCGTATATTGCGCTGGCCGAGGCTTTGGACCGAAATGATATGATTGGCCAGGCCTTTAATTTTAGCCCCGAATCGGAAGTGAGCGTTCTCGATATCGTCAAAGCGATTGCCAAGGCTATGGGAAGTGCAATTACGCCGGACGTTCGTAATACGGTCACCAACGAAATTGTCAATCAGACGCTCGATTCGGCTAAAGCGCGTAAAATGCTCGATTGGCATTGCGCGTGGACGTTGGACCAGGGGCTCAAAGAAACTGTCGCGTGGTATCGCGCACACCTCACGTAATCGCTAGACACACTCGGGAATAGACGAAAGATGCGACACGACAAATCACAGGGCGCGCCGGCTAAGGCGTTGCGGGAACAAATACTTAAAGCAGTTGGCGAGTATTATGCTGCTGCGTATGAAGAACGCGAGTTCATCCCCGGTCAGGATCCCGTCCCGGTCTCGGGTCGCGTCTTCGATGCTCGCGATATGGAATCGCTTGTTGATAGCGCGCTCGATTTCTGGCTCACGTCGGGGCGTTTCTCGGAGGAGTTTGAACGCCGGTTTGCGCGTTGGTTCGGAGTGCGCGAATGTATGCTTGTGAATTCCGGGTCGAGTGCAAATCTAATCGCGGTGGTTGCCCTGACGTCGCCGGAGCTCGGTGAACGTCGCCTCAAGCCAGGTGATGAAATCATCACGGCGGCTGCCGGATTTCCGACCACGGTCAATCCCATCATTCAAGCCGGTGCCGTCCCCGTGTTTCTCGATGCTGAACTTTCCACGTATAATGCGGATCTTTCACAACTTGAAGCGGCGTTGACGGAAAAAACGAAAGCCGTCATTCTCGCGCATACCTTGGGCAACCCATACGATGCGCGGCGCGTTCGCGATTTTTGTCGCGAACATAAACTCTGGATGATTGAAGATACGTGTGATGCCGTTGGGGCAACACTCGATGGTGAGCAAGTCGGAACGTTCGGCGATATTGCGACCGTGAGTTTTTATCCGGCGCACCATCTTACAATGGGCGAAGGTGGGGCGGTCATGATGCGTTCGCCACGTCTTCGGAAAATTGCCGAGTCGTTCCGAGATTGGGGGCGCGATTGTTGGTGTCAACCGGGGAAAGACAATACCTGCGGAAAGCGTTTTGATTGGCAATTGGGCGGGCTTCCGCACGGATACGATCACAAGTATACATACAGTCACATCGGCTACAACCTGAAATTGACCGATATGCAGGCGGCGGTTGGTGTTACGCAGTTGGATAAAGTCGATGATTTTATTGCGCAACGTAAAGCCAATGCCGCGGTTTTACTCAAAGAATTGTCTCGTTTTTCTTGGTTAGCATTGCCGAGTGAAATCGAGGGAGGGAAGAGTTCGTGGTTCGGATTCCCGATTCGCGTCTTGCCCGGCGCACCGATTACGCGCGATCGCCTGGTGCAAGAACTTAATGAACGGAAAATTGGAACGCGCCTCCTCTTTGGCGGAAATCTTGTTCATCAACCGGCCTATCGCGATGTACACTATCGAACCGTTGGCGCTCTGCCACATGCCGACGACATTATGACGAACGTCTTTTGGATCGGCACATATCCTGGTATTGGGGCCGCCGAAATGCGTTACATAGCGCAGGCAATCGAGGAGGCAGTCGCCGCACCCTCGCTGGCTGGATAGGCTCGCGTGCGCAAGCTGATATGGCTCATTCCCGGGGTGCTTGCACTTGGAGTGACCTACAGCGTTTGCGCACACGGTATTCCGATATTTCGCCATGATTGGAGTCTTCCGATCACGGCGAGTGCAATGCCGACGGCCATCGAAACGCTATTCTCGCCGTGGCTCTTGCGAGGGATTGGCGAACCGCAGCCATATCCAACCGCGTACCTTCTCGGCTTTATTCTTTGGCCGTTGAGTTTTCTTCCGCCGTGGCTTTTTATCGCCGGCTTAGTCGCAGTCATTGCGAGTAGCGTTGCGTACGCGGGATTTTTCCTCGCTCGAACGCTCGGAGACAATGCCTTTGTTGCGCTTGCGGTCATGCTCTTTGCTCTCCTCAACCCCTGGGTGTATACCGAGTTCGTTGCCGGGCATATTTTTATGATCGCTGCCTACTCGGTGTTCTTGTGGCTTCTCGGTGTGGCGCTTACGACGAAATCCGATTCGCCATGGACCGTTTTGCTCGTGACGTTAGCAGTAACACAAATTGAGTTCTTGGTTTTTTCGTTTCCATTGTTGTGCGCATGGCTTATCGCGACAAAACGCTGGTACTCTCTTGCCGCACTAGGCGTTGCATCAATGCCAATTGCATTCGGAGTCGTCGCTCACTATGCGGATATTGCATCCACTCCATACACGTTGACATGGCAGAGTATCGCTTCGATTGCGCCGGCCGATGCCGTCGTGCTACGAGGATATTCAACCGGATACGATAAGGCATTTTCTTCGATCGGTGTTATTTTGTTGCTGGTGAGTCTTTGCGCGTCTATCGGTAGCATGTTTGCTATTGGAGCGCGTCGTGGCACGGTTTGGTTTTTCACATTGGCCATAGTCGCGACGCTTCTTGCGACGGGAACAAAAGGCCCGATCGGCGGGTTCTATGAGTGGATTGTCGTGCATATCAAGGCAAGTGGTCTTTTTCGCGAGCTTTATGATGTGCTTGCTTTTCTTGCTATTGGCATCGCATTTGGCTTTGCGACGTTCTTGGTGCGTATTCGGAAATGGGCGTTTTTCGGGGTGCTCGTCTGCTCGGCGTTAGCGATCCCCTGGATAATGTATCCGCCGGCTCGTTGGTTCGTTCCGATGTCGGCGTATACGCCGGTCGTATTTCCCGGCAATTCGATGAATCGGGTTGCACTCTATCCGGCGTTGCAGCCGCTCTCACTCGGTGGTGTCGGATCGGGATACGATCCCGATGAATTCGTGCAGTCCGGACGTGCTCTTCCAATCAACACGTTTTTCGTTCGCTTTCCTGAATCTACGGCATTAGCGAATGGGCAAAAGCACGATTTTGCCGATTTACGCGGTCTCGGCGTGACGCAAATAATCAGCCGGAAAAATCTCGTTGCCGATCGAGCAATGACTCGGTACGTGTTTGTTCACGATTCACCCGATGGAGCAATCGCATCGCAACCCGTTGCGGATTCCTTTCCGGTGTTGGGCCTGGTCAAGGATCGGCCGGATATCGTTACGATTGGAAACCGGATGACGGGGAATGGAATATTTTTTGGCGACGTAACAAAGGCTTTTACGCCGATTCGGTCATCGGCACAAACATCGAATGCGGCACGCGGCTGGATCGACGCTCAATTGGCATTTTTGCGGTATCCGCAAATTGCGACTCGTTTTGGCGGAGTCTTTACGACGAGCAGGACCGTCGCGCTCCCCGTCGGTTCGGCGTCGGCAATGTTAGCCTGGACGGATGGAATGCTTGAAGACTCGTCGGGTCATATGGTGATGCACAAGGCGCGTGCCTTGCATTGGATTGCACTCTCTGGTCGGCCGAGTTCGCTTCGCTGTATCGGTCATTGTGCGGTCATTGCGACCGGAAAGCCGCCGCTGGCACCTGCGCAAGGCCCGGTGCGCGTCCCGCGGGCCGTTACCTTCTCGTATCTTATGCCCTGGCTCATCCGTGCGACGTTGCCGGTTCATACTCGCGCGATGCTTCGATGGGCGACGACATATGAACCGTCGTGGACATTGATCGGCATAGCAAACGAGGGACATTTTCGTCTTGACGAAGTGCTCAATGCATGGCGGCTTCCAGCCGGTCCGAAGCAGACGGTGTATCTTCTTGAAGCGGACTCGGCAATTGCATTTCTTCTTGAGTGCGCAGCGGCTCTTGCTGTACTTCCATTGATGGTGGCGGTAGGGAGGCGTTTACGCCATGCGTGAGTTTGCAAAGCATGGTGCGGTCGTTTTTGGAGGCCTACTGGCATCCAATGCACTTATTTATGTCGCCTATGCCTTAACCGCACGTTCACTTGGCGTGGGAGAAGCGGGATTGTTTATGGCGCTTCTTTCGGCTTCGCAACTTTTGGCTATTCCTGCGAGCGCATTTGGAACCGTTATCACGAAGCTGTCTTCGGATGCTGCGGTTGCAGGCCGTTTGGGAAAACTTCGTTTTCTCTCCGATCGCATTGCGTTCTGGGCGTTGCCGCTTGCCTTGGTGATTCTCCTCATCGCAATTGCGGGCAATGGTGCGCTCAGCGCATTTTTTCACGTGAGCGATCTATTGGTCATTCCCGGAGCAGCGCTGATGTTCGCGAGCTACTTGCCGCTCATTCCTCAGCGTGCGATTTTTAATGGTGCATCGCATTTTCGATCCTTTGTCGGATCTTGGCTGGTGGAAGCCGTTTGCAAGGCGTTGACCGGGCTTCTGCTGGTGTTCTTGGGTGGAGGTATCCGAGTCGCATTGGCTGGATTTATTCTTGCCACGACGGCGAGCTATCTCTTTAATGTTGTCATCGGTCGTCGATTGAGCACGTCAAGCGAGCCGATGATGTTGCCCACGTTGGAACTGCGACGTCACGTAACAGGAACGGCCTTGCCCGTGTTTGGCCTTAATGCGATTACCTTTTCCGATTCGATTTTAGCGCGGCATTTGTTTGACCCGATTACTGCGGGGCTCTACTCCACCGCTGCGCTTGCCGGCCGAGCAATTGTGACGGTAACGCAGTTTGCTCCCATTGTCCTCATGCCGAAGGCAATCGCATCGGTGGCGAGTGGGCGCTCTCCCGTGCGATATCTATTGGCAGCGATCGGCGCGGCTCTTGCCGTCGTGACGCCGATTCTTACGCTGGTCGTATTCGCCCCTCACGTCATAACGCGCAGTATTGGAGGAGGCGCTTTCGATGCGGCCGCGAGCTACATGTTGCCCTATGGGCTCGCCATGAGCGCCTTGGCACTCGCGACCATTCTTGCCACCTACCTGATCGGCATCGGTAAACGGGCATTTGCCGCTCCCGTTGCATTTGTATGCGCTGCCGAAATTGGCGCAATGTTCATCGTCCCCGCTCAGGTCGCGAACTTTCTCTGGATTGTTGGAATCGGAGACAGTCTTCTCTTACTCATTACCGTCTTAACCGTGATATTGACAACGCTTGACCGTCAACAAGGAGGGATGTCGTCTGAAAAGGCGATATCGAAGTGACGCCGTGAAAAAATTGATCTCTGTTTGTGCTCCCGCCTATAACGAATCCGATTGTGTCGACGAACTTGTCCGGCGGCTAGGAATGGTTGCCGATGCATTGGCGGATCGGTACGATTTCGAATTCATTATTTGTGAGCATGGCTCGCTCGACGATACCTACGCGAAACTTCTCAAGGCACGCGAGCGTGAACCTCGCCTAAAAATCGTGCGCTTGGCGCGAAATTTCTTTGCGGAAGGTGCTCTTACTGCTGCGCTATCGTTTGCGCGCGGCGATGCTGCCGTTATCATGTACTCGGATCTTCAGGATCCTCCCGAGTATATTCCCGAATTTCTCAAGAAATGGGAAGAAGGCTATCAGAACGTCTATGCGATCGTTTCGAATCGAAGTGGCGAAAGCAAATTCCGACGGTTCCTGGCACGCGGCTATTATTGGCTCGTTGAGCGACTGAGTGAACGGCCGGTTCCAAGAAACGTCAGCGATTTTCGTTTAGTCGACCGGGCAATGTATGTGAACTATTTGCAAATGCCGGAGCGTTATCGCCCGATGCGCCTGATGTGGCCTTGGCTTGGCTTCCGGTCCATCGGCATCGAGACCGAACGCCCCGCCCGCGGCGGAGGTTCGTCACATTTTCGCCTTTGGGCGACCTTTCATTCGGCATTGCGTACCATTCTCGCGCAAACCAGAACTCCGCTCGTGATTATTCCGACGCTGGGGATCGGTTGTGGCGTGATCGCATTTCTTTTACTGATATTTGAAGTCGTCCGAGCATCGTTTTTCGGCGTGCCATTCGATGGCTATGGAAGCATTGTCGCGCTTATGCTGTTTCTTTTCGGATTGCTCTTCTTTTTTCTCTGGATGGTCAGTGAATACGTCGGGATGATTTTTGAGGAAGTGCGCCATCGCCCACTCTTCATCGTCGAAAAGACGACTGGCATCGAAGAAGCCGAGAAGCCCGAACATCGCCTTGCATTCGAAGAAACGCGAATTCTTCCGTAACTATGGCGGTGATTTTTGGCTCCGGGACCGTTCCGGAAGCGGGCCGACGGAATCTCGTCTCCCTCGATGGATTGCGCGGAATCGCAGTGCTTGCGGTTATGTTTTCGCATTTCAACCGCTTTCTTCCGGCGATTCCGGCATTTGTGCCGATGAAGGTGTTGTTCACCTACGGATGGTCGGGGGTCGATCTTTTTTTCGTAGATCG
>JAJYCL010000034.1 GCA_021778415.1 bacterium
GCCACCCGACGTCGTTGGGGGCAAACTTCCCGAGGTGGGAGCCGAACCGACAGCACCCCCGCCGCCGCCGCAGCCAGCGAACATGAGGGTTGCGAGGGCGCTCCCGAGGATGCGACGCAAAAAAGTCATGATTGAATGCTACCCATTATTGGACCGAGTTTAATACAAAAATCGCAGAGCACCGTAACAAACGACGAAGCTTATTGAGGAGTTTACATTATTGGTTGGTCGAGCAACTACGCGCTAGGTAGCCAAAGCAGGAAAATTCCTGATTCCTGCTTAGTCGTCCGGCGGGAGGTTCTCGGGCGCGGCCCGCAGGAGCGTTGCCCGAGACACGGGAGTCTTCAACGGGACGAACGCCGCGGGTGCCTGCGAAAAATCAAAGCAATCCAGGAGGTTATCGGAAATTGCATCACGCTGGCCGAGACTCGGCAAGCCGAAGACCGTCTCGGCGAAATGGAGAATGCTCCCGAATTCGTGCTGAACATGTGAGACATAGCCACGCTTGGCATAGGGCGACACGACGATTAACGGGACCCGAATGCCGAGTCCGTAGGCGTCGACTTTCGGCGGCGGCACATGATCGTAAAATCCGCCCCAGTCATCCCACGTGATGAATATTGCCGTTGAATTCCAATCGGGACTCGCTCCAATGGCATCAACGACCTGCGCGACCCACGACGGGCCTCCGTCGTCGACGTTTGGGGGGCTTCTGTGATCGCTGTTCTTGAGCGTCGGCGTGATCCACGTGACGCTCGGAAGACCGTGAGCCGCGTCGGTTAAAATTTGCGTTTCCGGCGAAATCACGTTTCCCCATGCCGGACCGTAGCGAATATGCCGAATTGCCTGATAGGCAGACCATATGTACCCTACATCTGCCCCTACTGCCGGCGCGTAATATCGCCAGGTATCGCCATTACTGGCAAGCGTATCGGCCAGCGTTTGGTAATCCTCGCAGGGGAACACATTCGGTCCAGCCGCCCCGGTGGGCAACACCGAGGAGACGATCGTTCCCGGACTCGCATCGCAGCCCCACGCCGCATTCGTTCCCGGAAGCGGGTTATAGGGATTTCCCGTCACACCGGCGGCCTGCCCGGCAATTAAATATTGATGCGCGGGGTAACTTGGCCCAGCGTTGGAAGCAAACATCCGATCGGCAAACGTGTAGCGAGAAGCCAAATCGAAATACGATTGGACCTCGGCCCGCGGAACGTATGAATACGCGCCGGTCGGATCTCCCGGTATTTCATAGATGAATCCATCCATTTTTCCACCGTCGATATCGGTGATGGCGCTAATCGATCCATGTTGAGGGTCGGCTCCAACTGCCAGATCATCGGGATGCAAAGGAATCGTGTTTCCGGCCGGGTCTTTACCCGACGTGGCGATATCAGCACCGGGTAAGCCCTGGAACAGATTATCCGGCGAGCGATTCTCCTGAATGATAATGACGATATGTTTTATCGCCTGCTGGGCGGTCAGCGGAACCGGGGTGGGCACGACGGGGGCAGCAATCGCTGCGCCACCGCCGCCCCCACCGCAGCCGATCAACGAGGCGCACAGTAGTGCAGACAACGCGAGACGAAGCTGCCGCCGCGCCCGCATTTGTTAGCCGATCTTTCTGGAGATCGATTTGGCCTGCAGAAAGAGTAAAAGATAGTCGCGGCCCCCGGCCTTGCTATCCGTGCCGGACATATTGAAGCCGCCGAACGGATGAACGCCGACAAGCGCGCCCGTACATTTGCGATTGAGATAGAGATTACCGACGAAGAACTCTTCGCGCGCTCGTTCGAGCTTCGCTTCGTCCTTCGAATAGATTGCGCCGGTCAATCCGAACTCGGTATTGTTGGCAATCTCCATCGCATGATCGAAATCGTTCGCTTTGATGATCGCCAGGACCGGCCCGAAGATCTCTTCCTGCGAGATGCGCGCGTCGGGCGCAATATCGGCGAACACCGTCGGTTGTAAGAAGTAGCCTTCTTCCGCTGCACGGCCGCCACCCGAAATCAAGCGCCCTTCCTTCTTCCCGATTTCAATGTACTCGGAGATCGAACGGAACGCGGCTTCGTTGACGACTGGACCCATGAAATTGCCGTGGTTTACCGGATCTCCGACGGTCATCTTCGCGACACGAGCCTGGAGCTTGGTGACGAACTCGTCATAGAGCGTCGCATCGACAATTGCACGGGAACACGCCGAACATTTCTGCCCCTGGAATCCGAAGGCTGCCGTGGCAACACCCTCGACGGCCGCATCAAGATCAGCATCGGCTGCAACGATAATCGAATCCTTGCCGCCCATCTCGGCGACGACGCGCTTAATCCACTTCTGCCCCGGTTGCGGTTTCGCAGCGAGCTCATTGATATGAAGGCCGACTTCCTTGCTCCCGGTGAACGAGATAAAGCGGATTTTCGGGCTGGAGACCACGAGATCGCCGATTTCACCGCCTGAACCAGGGATAAAGTTCACGACGCCGTGAGGAAGACCGGCTTCTTCAAGAAGATCGACAAACCACGCGGCAATAACCGCGGAATCCGAGGACGGCTTCAACACCACGGTGTTGCCGGAGACGACTGCTGCCGTCGTCATGCCGACCATAATTGCGCAGGCAAAATTCCACGGGGGAATCACGGCGCCGACACCAAGGGGAATGTAGACAACCTCGTTATCTTCACCGGCCACGGGAACGATCGGCTGCTTTTCGGCATACCGCAGCATTTCGCGCGCATAATATTCCATAAAGTCGATGGCTTCTGCGACATCGCCATCGGCCTCGGGCCAGGACTTACCCACTTCGAGCGTCAGCAACGCATCATAGAGAAAACGACGCTCGCGCATGAGTCCGGCGGCGCGGAAAATAATCTCGGCTCGTTCGACCGGCGAAACGCGCTTCCACGATTCAAAGGCGTCCGCGGCGATATCGATCGCTTTGAGCGCCTGCTCCTTAGATGCCGAGGAGACCACGCCGACGATTTCCGATGGCTTGGAGGGGTTGATCGAGCGGATCTTCTTTTCGGTCGTGATGCGTTCACCGCCGATGACCAGCGGATAGGCCGTTGCAAAGGTCGCGCGGACCTTCGCCAGCGCGGCCGTCATGGCAGCGACATCGGCGGGATCGGAGAACGATTTGATCGCCTCATTCGTAAAGGGTGGTCGGCTGGTCAAGGTCGTGGTCATCGGGACTCCTTCGAGAAAAGTAACTCCTTTAGTTTACGGGTCCCCGTGCCGCTTCTCTGCCACTAATCGCGCAACCCCATCATGCTCCGGAAGCGAGCGAAGCGATCGCCCCGCCTTTAAGTCGCACACGTTGGAGGCTTCTCAGGCCGACAGTTGGCGCCAGAGGAGAGCGAGGGCGGCGGTTGTGGCGCGAGCCTGTATCGTTTGGCGATCTCCGCGAAGATGCAGGCAGCGCGCTTCCGGCGCCGCGCCTTGCCGGTCGACGGCAATCCAAACGGTTCCGACAGGCTTTTCGTCCGTGCCACCCGCCGGCCCGGCGATGCCGGTCGTCGCAACCGCGACATCGACGGCGAAATGCCGCCGCGCCCCGGCGGCCATTGCAAGAACAACGGATTCACTGACCGCACCGTCGTCGCGAAGGATGGTTGCCGCGACGCCAAGCTGTTGTTCTTTCACGCGATTGTCGTAGGCAACGATGCCGCCCTCAAAAACGTCGGATGCGCCGGGAATTGCCGTCACAGCTGCAGCGATGCGACCACCCGTGCACGATTCAGCGGTGGCTAAACGCAAATTCCGTGCACGTAAAGCGTCAAGGATCGCCGACTCCAATGATGTGGCATCAATTCCATATACGTGGCCATGTAAACGTTCCATGATCTCACGCTGTAGCGGAGCGAACATGGCTTGCGCAGACTCATACGACTCAGTCTTCGCCATCAGTTTGACGTCGATGCGACTGTCGTGCGCGAGCACGGCGATTTTTGGGTTTTCACTTTTGGCAAAGATATCGCCGATGCGATGATCGATCTCCGATTCCGCAATCGAAATACAGTGAATACTTCGCGTGAAAATACTGTTTTTGAGTGCAAAGCGCCGACACAGCGCGGGACGAAGATAATCCTCGAGCATCGGTTTCATCTCGCGCGGAACACCGGGCATGCACGCAACGAACGGTCCATCGGCAGTCCAAACAATGAAACCGGGCGCGGTCCCATTGGGATTTTCCAAGACGTCAGCTCCGCGAGGAAGCATCGCTTGCTTACGATTATTCTCGCGCATTTCGCGACCGATGCCGGCAAACATCGCCTGCATCCTCAGAAGCGACGGTTCGTGCAACACTTCATCCAAGCCTAAAGCATCGCACACCGATTCTTTGGTAAGATCATCAACCGTGGGACCGAGTCCGCCGGTCATGATCACGCCATCGGCGCGCGCGAGCGCCGACGTGATGGCCGAAGAAATACGAGAGCGATTATCTCCTACCGAATGCGTGGCGAAAACATCGATTCCGATATCGGCGAGGTGTGCAGCGATATAGGCCGTGTTGGTGTCGGCCAACTGTCCGAGGAGCAGTTCCGTCCCCACTGCGATGAGTTCTACGTTCGGCATCAGGGCAGAATCCGCGGTAATAATGCATCGCGCAATTCATCACAGTACCACTGCGGATACGAGAACGAAATATCGGTGTCAAATCCGGTGGCGCTACGAATCATCGCGTTACGGCGTTGACCGCTCTGATCCGGCTCGGGAAATTCACGCCGTACACGGACGCGTTGCGTTGCAAGACAATCGATGAAGCGCGCAAACGTTGCATCCATTGCTTCCTGCAGGCGCTCTTTAAGTACCTTGCCGACGCGCGGAGCAAGTCCGGTCGTCGAAATAGCGATGCGCACGGGACCCGCCTTGGCAATCGCCGCCATCGCGACAAAGCCATGCCGAGGCTGGTCGATACAACACAAGAGAAAGCGATGTCGATCGGCATACGAGCGCAGGCGCGCACTCAGTGCCTCATCCTGCGGCGTCGAGATCACGAAAAATGCATCGGCGACATCTTCTTCCCGCACGTGATCGGGATCGGTGAGCCAAATAAGCGCGGCGCCGGCCTCGCGCAAGGCCGCAGCTTTTTCAACCGCTTCGCGATCATCGGACGCACCGATAACCACACAGCGGCGTCCCACGAGATTCAATGAGACAGGATAGAATGGGGTACTCACCTAGTAATCCACCGGACGCAAATAAAATTCATTGATGGCCGTGTTTGTGAGCATCGCCGTCGTCGGCAGATGGCGTTTCCAATGCGTCCCATCAACGCGACGACGAACTATTGCAACATCATCAGCGTCAAAGCCGCGCTCGAGCAACTCCGCGTCGCCAACGCCGTCGAGCATGCGGCTCAAAATGGCATCGGCGCGTGGGTACGACAAACCGAGATCGCCTTCGTCGGTTTGACCGGCCTCAAGATCGGCTGACGGTGCCTTATCGATCACCTGAGCGGGCAATCTCAGAAATCGCGCCAACTCCCAGACTTGCGTTTTGAAGAGATCGCCCAGTGGATTCAATGGCGGTGCATCATCGGCATGCCACGTAAAATAGCCGAGCAAACGCTCCGTTTTGTTCCCGGTTCCGATTGGTAAACCCGAGAGCTTTGCCGACTGATCGAATAAGATAATCATTCGCATTCGGGCCATGATATTTCCGCGCCGACGAGTATCGGCATCCGCTTCAACCTGCAAATAGCCGTCAACTGCTGCCGAAATATCGATCGTACGAAGAGAGACGCCAAGACTGTCGGCAACAAGTTGCGCGTCGGCACGGCTCGCTGGGTTCGATGTCCGATAGGGGAGTGCAAAGCATGACACATGATCTGCCCCTAACGCTCGTACGCATAACGCGGTGGTCACTGCCGAATCGATTCCGCCCGAAAGGCCAATCACCGCGTGCCCCAAGTTCCGCCGGACGACGAGTTCATCGCGAAGAAAAGCCGTAAGCCACTTGGTTGCAACTGCCGCATCTAAACGCGGCGGTCGGCAATCATCGAGCGGTATGGAGTGAACTGGATAAATCATTCACGAGATCCGTGAGGACGCTTGAAAGATCGCCGAGAAGCGGAAATTGTGCGCGCGCACGATCGATTTCGCGAGCGTCGAGATCGACGGCAAGTATACACGCTTCGGTCTGGTCGCCTTGCACAACAATGCGACCATGGGGATCGACAATACACGAGTTCCCGGTCATCCCCTTGCCGCCTTCGAAGCCTGCGAGTCCGGCGTAAAGAATATATATGCCGTGCTCACTTGCCAGCATCGACAACGTCTGCTTCCAACGTTCAACCGAAACGAAATCTCCGTCACCATCAACACCGCGACCTGGCGATGCCGACGGAACGATCAACAAGCGCGCGCCTTTTACGGCTGCAATCGTTGGGACGAGCGAATGCCAAACATCTTCGCAAATGAGGATCGCCGCCGTTCCAAACGGTGTTGCAAAGACCCCCACGTCGCGGCCGCGCGAAAGAAAGCGCTCCTCATCGAAAACGCCATAGGTTGGGAGAAATATTTTTCGATGGACGTGCAGTATCGTATGAGCATCCGTCGTGACGCGTATATACAGCGCACTATTAAAATACGTTCCAGAAGCGTTTTCATAGAAGCCGCAGACGATATCCACCGGGTGGGCCGCGTTTGTCGCCTGCCACGACGTTGCAAGCTCCAACGCGAATTGCTCGGCATCGCGTGCAAGATCGTAGACCGCACCTTCCAGAAAATACCCGGTTAACGCAGCTTCCGGCAGGACGATGAGGTTTGGCGGCGTTTCCCATGCGGCAAGCTGCGCGAAAGCGTCGCCAACGTCAGCAAGATTTTCGGCGAAGCGTCCCTTCGCCGGTTTTGTCTGAACGATCGCGACGCGCAGGCGTGGTCTGCTATCCGGCAACATGTGTGACCGCGGCGGAACGAAGGACGGAGATTTTTTCTGCGCACTCTTCAGCCGGGTAAGTCCAAATCTCCGAAAGTGTCGGATGGAGATGCGGGATCCGCGCGAATTGCTCGGCCGTTGCACCGAAATTCATTGCAACAATCATTTCGTGAATCAACTCGCTACCTTCCGGTCCGATCACGGCGGCCCCGAGAATTCGGCCGTCGCTCGCCGCCGCGAGGATCTTGACGAAGCCTTGCGTACGTCCCAAGCACATGGCTTTCCCATGTTCCTTAAACTCATAGAATCCGCGCACGTATGGAACGCCATTTCGCTGGAGTTCTTTTTCGGTTGCCCCGGCAATCCCAATTTGCGGGTCGCAAAAAACCGTGTGTGACGAAATGAGATGATAATCCGCCTGTTCGTGTGCAGCACGAAGCGCATTACGCGCCGCAATCTCACCCTGATAGATGGCAACATGAACGAGGAGAAATTCACCCATGACATCGCCGACGGCAAAGATCCGTGGGTTCGACGTGCGAAGCGACGAATCGACGGTGATTCCGACATTCTCATCATAGGCGACGTTTGCTCGAGCGAGATCAAGGCCGGCGACGTTCGGACGACGACCGAGCGCGTGAAAAATTTCATCGACAACGAGCTCATGTTGCTCCTCACCGATGGCGTAGAGAATCGCTTTTTTTGCTCCGCGACGTTCTACACGGAGTACCTTTGCATGCGTGATGACATCCATGCCCTCTTGGCGGAAATACCCGGTGAGGGCATCGCCGATATCATCATCCGCCGATGTCAGCAAATGTCCGCTACGAATAAAAAACGTCGTTGCCGCGCCCATGCGCGAAAGAAACTGCCCCAACTCGCACGCCGTGTATCCACCGCCGAGAACCGCAACGGATGCGGGGATCTCCTCGAGTTCAAGCACCGCATCGCTATCGAGAAATCCGGTTTCAAGAAGCCCTGGAATAAACGGCGGCGACACTTCACTCCCGGTTGCGATGATGAAATTCTTCGCCGTCAAGGTGAGATTGTCGCCAACTGCGAGCTCCGTCTCCGAGAGAAAGCGCGCCGGGCCCTCGTGAAGCGCATGCCGATGTATGCCTTCAATGCGATACGACGCAAATTCATGCACCAGCGCTTTCTTGCGCCGCTGAATGAACCGCATATTCGTTGTCGGTACGTCAGTGATGACCCCTAGGTGTTTACTCTCGCACACGGCGTGACGCGCATCGCTTGACGCGATAAATGCCTTACTGGGCATGCAACCACGCAAGATACAAAGCCCGCCAAGCGGCCCACGGTCGACCAAGGCAACCTTGGCACCTAACTCCGCGGCCGTGCGCGCGGCGGCGAAGCCGCCGGAGCCGGCTCCGATGACGACAAGATCG
The DNA here is from genome assembly GCA_021778415.1 of bacterium. Taxonomy (GTDB): domain Bacteria; phylum Vulcanimicrobiota; class Vulcanimicrobiia; order Vulcanimicrobiales; family Vulcanimicrobiaceae; genus JAJYCL01. Next base: position 8,277 of record JAJYCL010000034.1, read on the forward strand.
TATGAATACTGTTCCATACCGGCCTTAGCGTCCGGCGGGACGCGCTCCTAAGCGATGAACGGATTCGATAAATCGCACCGTGCCGCCGGCGTGAACAAGAATGGATTTCGTGCGAGCTTGATTCCCGAGAAAACGAACACCGTGAACGAGATCACCGTCGGTGATGCCCGTAGCACAGAATACAACTTCATCGCTGCGGACAAGATCATCGATCTGCAGGACTCGATCCAAATCACCGAAGCCCATCTTGATCGCGCGCGCCCGCTCTTCATCGTTGCGCGGCTTCAAACGTCCCATGAAATTTCCGCCAAGGCATTTGATTGCCGCAGCCGCCAATACGCCCTCGGGGGCTCCGCCTGTTCCCATAGCAACATGAATCCCGGTTCCATCGATGGCAGTTGCAATGCAGGCATCGACATCGCCGTCCGAGATCAGTTTAATCCGCGCACCGGCAGCGCGTACTTGGGCGATAATGTCCGCATGGCGTGGACGATCCAAAATGACGACGCAAATATCGTTCACCGGTTTATCGAGTGCATTCGCCACTGCTTCGAGATTGTCGCGAACCGACGCATCGAGATGAACGAACGGCGCCGCTTTCTGCCCGACAGCAAGTTTTTCCATATAGGAATCGGGAGCATGGAGCAGACCACCGCGCGGCGCAATCGCTAGCGTCGCGATCGAATTCGGCAAGCCGTTTGCGACGAGATTCGTGCCTTCAACGGGATCGACGGCAATATCACATTCGAAACCGCCGCGTCCGACTTCTTCGCCGATGTACAGCATCGGGGCTTCATCGCGTTCGCCCTCGCCGATGACAATGCGCCCCGAAATGTCCATCTCGCCGAGCGTCTCTCGCATCTTTTCGACGGCGGCACCGTCGGCTGCATCGCGCTCGCCACGGCCCATCCATCGCGATGCAGCGAGTGCCGCAGCCTCGGTGACCTTCACGAAATCAAGTGAATTTGCGGGGTGCGTAAGCATTGTACGCGCCATTGATCCTGCCATACGTCATGGCTACAAGGGATGCACGATGATTCCTTTAAGAATCGCTCCCGTGTCTGCAACGTTGACGCAAGGCCGAGATACGCTTCCGACCTTTGTCGAGGATATTCTCCGAGCTGGGATCGCACGCGCCATCGCCGTCGCCTTGGCCGGATGTACCCTTGGATTCGTCGTTTGGTATGGGCTCCTTGTCCCTCACCTGAATCCGATTCTCGCGAATATCACGTTATTGCTCAGCGTGGTCGTCGGGCCGCTGACCTCGCTTGCCCTGTGGCGTGCCTACGCGATCTATTTTGCCCGACGTAGCGGGGTCACGTTTGCTCGCGCCCTGGAATACGATGCGTATACGTGGCTGCCGTTCCTCGGCGTATGGCTGACCTTTCTATTTACCCCGGCAATCGCGCGAGAAGCGCGTCTCGTTGCGCTCGCAGTTGCGCTCTTTTGCACGCTTAAGGTCATTATTGCCGCACGTTTTAACCAAACCGTGCGCGAAGTGCTCTTCGATTTTCTGGCAACTCGCGCCGCAATTCTGATTATTGCCGAGCTCGCCGCCGTGATCATCGGACAGCGCGCCGGACAACACGTACAAGAATCTTCCGATGCGCTTTTAGCCGTCTGGGGCCGCTGGGATGCCGTCCATTACTTGGATATCGCGACGCAGGGCTATGCCGGGACGGATATGGCCTTCTTCCCGCTCTTTCCGGCGCTCGTGGCTATCGTCGGCGGCGTTCTTGGCAATCACCTCATCGCCGGTCTCCTTATTTCCAACGGTTGTTTTTTCTTCGGACTGCTCTACTTCTACAAACTCATCGAGCATGAATTCGATCGCTCCGTCGCTCGTCGAGCGATCTTCTATGTCTCGATCTTTCCGTCGGCGATCTTTTTCTCGGCGGTCTACACCGAATCGCTATTTTTCATGCTCACCGTCGCCTCGTTCTATTACATGCGCGAACGAAAGTGGCTTCTTGCCGGGCTGATCGGCGGGCTCGCTGCCGCCTCGCGCGTCGAGGGCGTTTTGCTCGTCGTTCCCTATGCGCTCGAATGGTTTGCTGCTCATAAAAAACTCGATGGCGCAGCCATCCGCAGCGCGCTTGCAAGCGCTTTCATTCCGGCGGGCCTAGCGATCTATATGGCGTATCTCTGGGTGCTTAACGGCGACCCGCTGTACTTTTCGCACGTGCAAAGCCACTGGAATCGCCATTTAGCGCCCCCGTGGGTATCGTTCATCAACGCATTTTCGAAAATCGCCCATGCGGTAAGTTCGCAAACCGTCGCCAATCAATTGCTTGAAATCACGTTCACCGTCTTGATGATCGCCGTACTGATTTTCGGCTGGAAGCGCTTACGCCCGTCCTACATCGCCTATATGGGGCTCTCGATACTCGTTCCGATGTCCACGTCGTCGCTGATGTCCATGCCGCGCTTTGCCCTTGTGCTTTTTCCGATGTTCGCCATTCTCTCGCTATGGGGCAAGCGTCCTTGGGTCAATAACCTGATTGTCGCGTTGTTTTTACCGATGCTCGGGCTTTTCACCGTTCTCTTCGCAGATTGGTACTGGGTTGCCTAATTCGATCTCAGCTCTCATGCAGAGCCGCGGCGTGCGACAATTCGTTAAATTCGGAGTCGTCGGCGCATCCGGCTTTCTCGTCAATTTCATCGTGTTTACGGTATTGCAACATTTTACGCCCAATCACGATCGTCCGTTACAATATTACCTCCTCTACTCGATCGGCTTTATGGCCGGCGGTGTGTCGAATTATTATCTGAATCGTATTTGGACGTTTCGCTCCCAAGCCGACGCCGTTAAAGAGGGTGCACAGTTTCTGTCCGTCTCTCTTATTGCACTCGTTGCCGGACTTCTCGTTTCAACCGCCGTTGCACCGTGGTTGGGACATGGTCATAAAACGTGGTTCCTCGGGACCGTAAGCGGCATCTTCGTCAACTTCTTTTTGAATAAATATTGGACATTCAAGCATTTGAACTGAGAATCGGCCGATTTCGCTTCGGCGTAACGACGATTGCTCTGTTCGCTATCGCGGTGCTCGGCGTAGCGTTACGTCTTAAGGGCATTCACAATCCGATCTTGGATCACCCCAATTGGCGCCAGGGCGACATGGCATCCGTTGCGCGCAATTTTGCGACGCTCACCTATAACATTCTCTACCCGCAGACCAATTACAATGGGCCGCCGCCGAATTATGTGGAATTGGAATTGCAAATCGTTCCGTTCCTAGCAGCGACTGCATACAAGATTTTTGGCGTTCACGAGATATTCGGCCGCCTCATCACGCTCGGTTTTAGCGTCGCGACACTTCCACTGCTTTTTGCTTTCGGTCGTTGGCTCTTCTCAAGCGAACGCGCAGGCCTCCTGGCGGCGCTTCTGTATGCGATATATCCCGGCGCGGTCTTTTATGGACGAACGTTCACGCCGGATGAAACCATGGTGTTCTTTCTGGTCGCGGCATTGTATGCATGTTCTCGGTTGATCGTTGAAGACGAAGCGATGGAACCGCGCAAACTCGCCCGCGCAACCGCGCTGTTGGCCTTAGCCCTGCTGGCAAAACCCGTGAGTGCGCTGATCCTTGTTCCGATTATTTGGCTCATCATCGAACGCGTTCGATCCGGCCGCACGATGCGTCCAACGGCAGCCCTCGTGCTCATCGGGGTGCCGCTGTTCATTCTTGCCTGGTACGATCACAATGTGTCCGCCCATGCAGAATGGCATTGGGCCAGCGGTATCACGGAAAAGCACGTTATTCCATCGTTGATCGCCGCACTCACGTCGGTACACGGCTTCATCGCAAAGGCACGCTACGTCCTTTTCGACGGGTGGTTATTTGCTCGGACCATGCTCGGATGGGTAGGCTTCGCTGCTGCCGTTGCGTCAATCATCGTGCTCCCACGCGTCGCGTCGCGCACGCCGGCCATTCTTTGGGGATGGCTTCTCGGCGGCCTGATGTACGTCTATGTTGTGGTGACCGTCGAGCGCGTCGATTATTACATGCTCCCACTCGTTCCGTTATTCGCCCTCACGACGGCAGGCGCGCTCGATGTGGTCATGGCGCGATTTCGCACGAACGCGGCAATAATCGGTGTGACCGTCCTGCTCGCGTCGATCTGGTATATCGGACATCGCGCAATCGCCCCGTATTACGCCTATTCTCGTCCGGCTTATCGCGATGCCATCGCCTTGAATGCGACGCTCCCAAAACATGCACTCGTCGTCATGGGCCATTACGGTCCCGATGTGCTCTATTATATCGGGCGCTACGGTTGGGAAGAGGACCCGTATATCTGGACGACGTTCGACGAAGAGTCGGCAATCCGCAAAGGCGCTCGCTACTTTATTTCCGTCGAAGATGGACGTTTCCGGCACAACCTTGAACTCTGCGCCTGGATGCAGCGCTTCCCGCTCCTCGACGCGCGTGCGCGTTGGCCCGTCTACATCACCGATCCGCTACGCGAGAAACCGCAGGCCGATGCGTTCTGGCGGGCATTTCGCATCGCAGAACACGCCGGCAATGGACGCGCTTTCCTCGATGCGCATCACGTTTGCACAATTCACGCCTAAGCGCGAGATGCGGCAATCAGCGGTGTCACAAACGCTTGCACCGCAGCGACGGCATCCTCAGGCGCGGATTTCGCATACGCATCGATGAGCGCGCTACCGACGATGATGCCGTCGGCGTGTGCCGCAACGTCCTTGACGTGCCCGACATTACTTACCCCGAACCCAACGGCCAGCGGCATGGTTGTGACTTCGCGTAATCGCGAAATCTGATCGTGCAACGGTGTGAAATCAGGTGTAGATCCGGCACCGGTAACCCCTAATCGCGAGACCACATAGACAAATCCGGTCGCCTGGGCGCAGATGCGCGCAGCTCGCGCTTTCGCTGTTGTCGGCGCCACGAGCAATGGCATATCCAGCCCTTCAGCCGCGAGAGCGGACTGTAAGGAATGCGCTTCTTCGAGAATCACATCGGGGACAATCACCCCGACAGCTCCGGCGCGTTTTGCTTCGCGCGCGAAGCGTTCAAAACCATATTGCAAGAGCGGGTTAAAATACGAAAACACGACGATCGGTGGCGATGCCGGGCTTGCTTTGGCGATAATGTCCAACGTCTGAGCGACGCCGCCACCGTGCGCGAGCGCGCGTTGTCCGGCTGCGGCAATCGTTGGCCCGTCGGCAAGCGGATCGCCATACGGAATCCCCACTTCAACGATATCCGCGCCCACCGTGCGCAACATGACAAGCATGGCGACCGTCGCATCAGCAGTTGGATCTCCGGCCATAAGGTACGGGATAAACGCCGGGCGCTTTTCTCGGCGCAGTTCGGCGAAAAGTTCTGTGAGTCTCATAGCGCGCGAATCTGCGCGAGATCCTTATCACCGCGTCCGCTTAAGTTCACGAGAATGAGATCGTCCGGGCCGCGCTCGGCTGCCAAGTTCCGCGCAAAGGCAATTGCGTGCGCGCTCTCCAGAGCGGGAATAATCCCCTCGCAACGGGCGAACTCATGGAACGCCTCCAGCGCTTGCGTATCAGTGATCGGAACGTACGTGGCGCGACCGGAGTCCTTGAGATACGCATGCTCCGGACCGACCCCGGGATAATCGAGCCCCGCCGAAATAGAGTGTGTATCGCGCACTTGGCCCTGCGCAGTTTGTAGAAGATACGACCGTGAACCATGCAAGACGCCGACACTGCCTGCACCTAATGCGGCTGCCGTGCGCGGTGTTTCGAGGCCATCGCCACCCGCTTCAACGCCCCAAAGTCGTACGCTCGGATCATCAACGAAGCCCGCGAAAATGCCCATGGCGTTACTTCCGCCGCCAACGCAAGCGATGACATCCGAGGGCAAACGTCCGTAGCGTTCAAGGCATTGCGCACGTGCTTCATCGCCAATCACCCGTTGAAACTCACGAACCATGTACGGATACGGGTGCGCACCGACAACGCTTCCGATGACATAAAACGTTTCTTCGACTTGCGCCGCCCACACACGAAATGCTTCATTCGTTGCATCTTTGAGTGTTTGCGTTCCTCCGGTCACAGGATGCACCGTCGCTCCAAGCAACTGCATAATATACACATTGAGCGCTTGACGCTCGACATCCAGAGCTCCCATATAGACATCGACGGGAAACCCAAATTTTGCACCGACCACAGCCGAGGCCACACCATGTTGGCCCGCCCCAGTCTCTGCGATTAAGCGTTTCTTGCCCATGCGCCGTGCGAGCAGTGCCTGCCCAACGGTATTATTGATCTTATGAGCCCCGGTGTGATTAAGATCTTCGCGTTTAAGCACAAGCGGCGCCGCGGAGACATCATGAGCATAACGCGTCGTTGCATAGATCGGCGACGGCCGACCAACAAACTCACCTAAGATCCTATGGTATTCGGCCCAAAATGCGGCATCGGCAAAAGCGAGATCGACGGCAGCTTCAAGCTCTTCAAGTGCGGCGACGAGCACTTCGGGAACATACCGTCCACCGAACGCTCCGAAATACCCACGTGCATCAGGTTTCATCGACATCCTTTACCGCTTTGCAAAATGCATGCACTTTGACGGGATCTTTCTGCCCATCGGTTTCAACGCCGGAACGGACATCGACGGCAAACGGATGCACCGCCGCAATACACGCGGCGACATTTTCTGCCGTCAAACCTCCGGCAACGAAGACCTCGCGTTCCCGTGCAACATCGGCAATCGTCTCCCAGGGGAACGTCTGGCCGGTTCCACCGTATGCCTCGCCGATCTTGGTATCAAAGAGAATCCGGGCGGAGGCAAATCGGTTGCACTCACGACGCACAGTTGCGACATCGGCATGTGACGCGGCGACATGAACGGCCTTGATGACCGGCGCCGTCACCGATGCAACAAACTCCGGCGTTTCATTGCCCGAGAGCTGAATCTGCACACGCGGAATAGCACGAACGATCTCAGCTAGGTGATCACGAGTGGGATTCACGAGGACTGCAACCGGAAACACGCCGGGTGGAAGATCCTGCGCAATTTCGGCGGCTAGGCGAAGCTCGATTCGGCGCACCGACGGCGCGAGGATGAATCCGACGTACTGCGCCCCCCAAGCCAACGCCAATTCGACATCACCGCGAGAGGTGCACCCGCAAATTTTTATCGCCGTCATGGGTGCAAGGGAACGCGAATGGCTGCAACCATTGCCGCCGGATCCTCGCTACGCATGAGCGATTCACCAACCAAAAGGGCCTGAGCACCGGCTTGCGCTAAGCGCAGAGCGTCGTCAGCGTCGCGCACGCCACTCTCGGCAACGGCCAAGACACGGCGTGGAATCGAGGGCATCAAATGCTCACTCGTGGCAAGATCGGTGCGAAACGTTCGCAAATCGCGATTATTCACGCCGATCATTTCCGCATCCACACGCAATGCACGCTCTAATTCGCGTTCATCATGAACTTCGACAAGCACATCGAGGCGATACGTGCGCGCCTGCTCCCGACATGCCGATAGCGCAACATCGTCAAGGCCTGCGACGATGAGCAGCACGGCATCGGCGCCGTAGGCCGCCGCTTGTGCAATTTCATAGGGGCTCGCCAGAAAATCTTTGCGCAGGAGCGGTTTCGTGCACGCCGCCCGGGCGAGATCGAGAAAGGCAAGATCACCGAGAAAATGATCCACCTCCGTGATGACGCTTATGGCATCGACTCCGGCATCCTCATATGCGCGAGCAATATGCGCAGGTTCAAAATCGCGTGAAATCAAGCCGGCGGAGGGCGATGCGCGCTTGATTTCGGCGATAATACCAACGTGCGACTGGGAACGAAGCGCTCCAACAAACGGTCGCCGCTCGGCAACGCGCTCGAGAGCGCGCCGATGAAGCAGCTCAAACGGCTCGCTGTGTTCTGCCTGGAGACGCAACTCGGCTTTGCGCGCGAAAATCCGTGTGAGAATATCAGGCATTGCCGATGCTCTTTACTCGCTGGAAGCATCGCAAGGCCGATCCGGAGGCGAGCGTTCGACGGGCGAGTTCAACACCATCGCGCAAGCTCGACACATGATCGGCAACGAGCAAACCAAGCGCGGCATTCAGCGCGACGACCTCACTGCCGGGATGGCGACCGCCGCCGAGAATTGTGGTAAACACCGCCACGCACGATGGCACATCGGAGGCGCGCAATGCGTCGAGACCGACATCGATGCCGAATTCCTTGGGGTCGATGCTCCAACGCTGCATTTTTTCGCTCGAAAACGAGACGACATCTGTTTCCACATCGCCGGCAATCTCGTCGATTCCGTTGCGCGCATGCACGACCGCGCCGGATTGAACGCCGAGGTGCCCAAGCACACGTGCGACGGGCTCGAGTAATTCTCGCCGAGCGACGCCGACAATTTGATGCGTTGCGCGCGCCGGATTGGTGAGCGGTCCGAGGATGTTAAAGACGGTTCGTACGCCAAGCTCGCGGCGAATCGGCGCAACGTGTCGCATAGCCGGATGATACCTCGGCGCGAACAAAAAACAAAATCCCGCTTCCTCTAGTTGACGTGCGGCGATTTTCGGATCGATTTCCAAGCCGAGCCCGGCGCCTTCGAGGACATCGGCGCTTCCGCATGCGCTGGATGCCGCGCGGTTCCCATGTTTTGCAACCGGGATCCCACAAGCGGCAACGACAAGTGCCGCCATCGTAGAAATGTTGATCGTATTTGCGCCATCGCCACCCGTCCCGACGATATCGACCACCATTGGAGATGAATGCGGCACGCGCACGGAACGTTCGCGCATGGCGTTGGCGGCGGCGGCGATTTCGCCGGGATGCTCGCCCTTGGCGGCAAGCGCAGCCAAGAGCGCGGACGCACGGACCGGCGAAAGATCGCCGTCCATAAGTGCGGCGAAAAGCATGTCGGCTTGCTCCGGGGCAAGATGCTCGCCGGCAAGCACATGACGCAATAATGCTGGGTATTCAAGCATGATCAATGTGTAGGTAGAGAAACGCAAAAGGCGCCCCGAGTTGCTCGGAGCGCCTTTATGCACACAAGATGCACGGTTATTCTTTGACGAGTTCCAGAATTGACAACTCGGCTGCATCTCCGTGGCGAACGCGCGATTTGGTAATGCGCGTGTATCCGCCGGAGCGGCCTTTGAGCGACGGTGCGATCTGCTCAACGAGTTTCTTCACGACTGCGGGTTCCGTGAGGAACTCGGCAACCTGGCGACGAGCGGCGAGATCGCCTTCCATCGCTTTGGTGATGAGACTTTCAACGACTTTGCAAATTTCTTTTGCTTTCGTCGTCGTGGTTTCAATTTTTTCGTGTTTGAAGAACGAGGTTGCGAGATTGCGCAACAAGGCCTTACGGTGACCGTCGGTGCGCGAAAGGCGCTTATACTTAATTTGATGTGGCATGTCTTCCTAAATTCTCACTACGATTGACGCAGCGAGAGCCCCCTCTCTTCCAATACGAGTTTAATTTCATCGAGCGACTTCTTACCGAAGTTGCGCATTTTCATGATCTCGTCTTCGCTCAGATCCAACAGTTCGGAGACGCGCGAGATGCCCGAGCGCTTCAGGCAGTTGAACGAACGTACCGAGAGGTTGAGCGTCTCAACCGGGATATCCCATTCGCTTTCCGGCGTCGTCGTCAAGGTCTTGGCGGCGTTCTGGAAATCGACGAAGAGTTCGAGATGATCTTGCACGATGCGCGCAGCTTTTGAGAGCGCTTCTTCCGGCGTGATCGATCCGTTCGTATCGATCTCAATGGTCAGACGATCGAAATCGACCGATTGCCCGACGCGGGTATCGTCGACGGTGAAATTCACGCGACGAATCGGTGAGAACATTGAATCAATCGGAATCAAACCGATCATATGCTCGATATTGCGCTGCTTATCAGCCATCACATACCCGCGACCGACTTCAACGCCAATCTCCATCGAGAGCTTGGCATCTTTGGCCGTTAACGTCGCGATTTTGTAATTCGGATCAAGAATTTCCACATCGGAATCAACGGTGATATCGGCGGCCGTCACGTCTTTTTGGCCGGACGCATGCAACGTGAGCACTTTGGGTTCCGACCCGTGAAGCTTCAGCGGCAAGCCTTTGATATTGAGCATGATCGCAATTGTGTCTTCAACGACTCCGGGAATCGTTGAGAACTCGTGCAAAACGCCTTCGATTTTCATATACGTCGCTGCAGCACCGGGAACCGAGCTGAGCAGGACGCGTCGCAGCGCATTGCCGAGCGTAATTGCGAATCCGCGTTCCAGCGGCTCGATGACGAACTTGGCATAGTTTTCGCGGCGTTCACGAACTTCGATGGATGCACCCTGGGGCGCTTCTAAGGTCATCATGTGTTTCTTTATTAGTGCTTTCTTCGCCGTTCACGTTATCCGCATGGGCGCATCCGCGCCCAAAACGATCCCACGCCCAACGGCCGGTGAGGTATCTATTATCGCGAGTAGAATTCGACGATGAGTTGTTCGTCGACCGGGGTATCGATGAGTTCGCGTGACGGAATCTCGAGTACTTTTCCGGTGACTTCCGTATCGTTCCAATCCAACCACGCTGGCGGACGGCGATTGCGCGCTGCTTCGAAATTGGCTTCGAATACGGTTGATTTCTTGCTGCCTTCACCAACGGTGATGACATCGCCCGGACGCACGATATACGACGGGATATTCACCAAACGGCCGTTGACGTGGAAATGACGATGCGTCACGAGTTGACGGGCTTGCGCACGGCTGGTGGCCAAGCTCAAGCGGTAGATGACGTTATCGAGACGACGTTCGAGCAATTGCAAGAACGTGACACCGGTTTGTCCGGGAACGCGAGCAGCGGCTGCAAAGTAATTCGCAAACTGCGTTTCGTGAACGCCATAGTAGCGACGCATCTTCTGCTTCTCGCGAAGCTGACGGCCGTACTCGGAGAGCTTCGAACGCGATTTTCCGGCGGTGATTTGGCCGGGGGCTGCAGCGCGCATTTGCCGCTCGGAGCCAGGGCGACGACGCCCCGTCTGCACGACATTTTCTTTTGGCTCGACGGAGCACTTTTTGGTGTAGCAGCGGTCGCCCTTTAAAAAGAGTTTGACCACTTCACCCGTCTTTGACGACGCGGTTTCGCGGCGGCAAAGGCGGCAAACAGGACCTGTATAACGCGACATTCTTTTCTCAGTCTCCTACTTAGACGCGGCGGCGCTTCGGCGGCCGGCATCCATTGTGCGGAATCGGCGTAACATCTTTAATCATCGTGATTTCCAAGCCGGCTGCTTGCAGCGAACGAATCGCAGCTTCGCGACCGCCGCCCGGGCCTTTAACGAAGACGTCGGTGGATTTCATGCCGTGTTCCATCGCCTTGCGCGCTGCAGCTTCTGCTGCCATTTGCGCTGCAAACGGTGTCGATTTCTTGCTGCCTTTAAAGCCGAGATTTCCGGCCGAGGCCCAAGAGATCACAGCACCGGTCGGATCGGTGATGGTGACAATCGTATTGTTGAATGATGCATGAATATGCGCGACGCCTGCGGCGACGTTTTTGACTTCGCGTTTTTTGCGCGACTTTGTCTGTTTCTTAGCAGCCAACGAAAACTCCGATGATCTGTATTTATCCTTCCCCGAACGACGGGGTGTCGTCGCCTCGACTCGTGGTATCGCGTATGCGAGCAACGAATCTGCTGCGTCGATGCTCGGCGAATGCATCGAAGGCGACCGCTGGGGTCGCTGCCGGGTACGCCACGACTGAGAGAGCGTGGCGCCAGTCGCCTACACTACACGATGCGCAAGGTCCGGTCAAGGACCATTTCGGGGATGTACCCCTGCCCCATGGAAAGGCAGCGCGGCTTCAGTCTCCTCGAAGTGCTCATCACCGTCGCAATTCTGGCGATTTTGGTGGCCGGAACGCTGGTCATCCGTGCCATGCGCCCCTTCTCGCTCGGCGCCTCGACGGCCGGTTACGATGCGGCAATCGCTGCCGCAGTTCCGCTGGCCGAGGCCGGATCCAACGGGGCGACCCTGGTGTTTCTGCCCCGCCTCGCCGGATCGCGACGACTTCCGGGATTTGTGCTTCGGATCTATTCGGGGCGCCCAAGTTCACGCGGCGCGGTGCAGCCCACCACCATGCAGTCGGTCGTGGCCGAAGCGGATATCACCGCGACCGGGCTGCAAGGGGGATCGGGCGGAAGTGCCCAGCCGCCATTTTCGATTTTCTTGAACGCCCGTGCCCACGCAAGCGGCATCGCCGGCTATCCGAGCCTACAGTCCGGGAGCGCGGGTTCCGCCCCGATTCCGAATTTCGTCGCGCTGGCACACGAGCCGAGCTGTCCGACCGGGGGCATCACGCTGAACTTCACCTCGCCGACCGGGCGCACCAGCCGCCATCTCCCCTGTAGCGTCTCGCTTGAGGCCCTTCTCGGGCGCACGCCGGCTCCCGGTACCACCTTCGGCGGCAATCCTCTCTGGCTCACTCGCAAAGCCCTCGTCTTCGCCTATCCGCGGGCTCCGCGCCAGCACTTCGTGGCCACCGAATTCGGCTACCGCCGCTGGTATGCCGCGAATAGTTTCACTTGCCCGGCTTCCGATGGCGGCGGCACTGTAGCCTCAGCGGTGGCGACGCTGCCGCAGAGCAATCCGGCGCCGCCTTACTGGGGCACGGAGTATCAGCCGCCCTCGCCGCCACCGGGAGCGTCGCCCGCTCCCGAGATGACGGCACAGCCTCCGCCGAGCGGCGTGCCGTATGCCTTTCCGTGGTCGCCCATCAGCATGGACGACGCCCCGGCGTGGTTCTGGATCGACCCGGCAACGCCGGGCCTCTGCACGCTGACCATTGCCGATGCGAGCGGACAACAAGCCAGCGAACCCATCGATGTCATGGGCCCGCTGACCATCTCGGGCCCGTCGGTGATTCCAGTAGCACATTTCCCATCTGCCGCTGGCAGCGGAGCGGTTCTGATCCTCTTTCCCAGTGCGAGCGCTCCCGGGACGACGGTGGCCTTTGCCAAGACGTATGACCCCGGACCGCTCGTCGTCATCGCGGGCTCGACGGATTGCGCGCCGATCATCGCCATGTCCAGTGAGGGACCCGGCGCTGCCCTCCCTACGCCCGGGCCGAACCCGGCGACGAGCAGCTGGCACATCGCGCCGCTCGCCGCCGGCACTTGTGCCGCGGGCGCGAGTGCGGCCGGGCAAACCGGGCAAGACGGCCTGCCGCTTGCTCCCGCCGATCGCGAGCCGCCGCTGGCGATCTCCATCGACGTTGGCTCAACGCTCGCGTGGGAGGCGGATACGCCCGGCATCCCGGATTCCGGAGCGCTGACGACGCATTCGTCGCTCCCCATCGGTGCCGGCCAGAGCGTCACGGTCTCGCCCTTTAAAACCTCATGGCCCCAGCAAACGCCGATCACCCTTACTGCGTCCGGGCCCGGCTGCGCCGGGCTCCGCGGTCTGCCTCGAAGTGTGACGATCATCCCCAACGGGTCGATAACCGATGCCCCACTGACGCTTGCGGCGTCAGCATCAGCCGCCGGAACGTGCATAATCGCTGCAACGGCGACCTATCCCGGCGGCTTCGCAGAGCACGCCATTCTCGTTCTTACCGTCAGCGACGGCACCATGGGCCTTATCGATGGCGGGGTGAATCCGAATACGGGCGCATTTCAGTCTGCCTGGGCCGAACTGACCGCAGTTATCGCTGCATTAGGTGGCTCATCGAGTGGGCCGAGCGGAATGTGCGCGAGTTCGAACGGCCCTGCCGGTAACGCGGGCTATGTCGTATCGGGCGGCTGTGTCTATGGGCCGTATATTGGACAAGGGCCTATAAGTATCTATACCTGTCCGGTCGGTGATTTGTGCGTGAGTTATCACGTCATTTCTATCACCAGTTGCTCTGCTGGCTTCGGGCCTTCGTGCCAACCCGATCCGCCACCGGCCCCGTGTGGTTCGAGGGGTTGTCGGCCTCCTCCGACATTTCAAGGGTACTCCGGGACCGTTGACGCCGGACCCTATCTGCAACAGGGCGTCGCATTCACGCCGGGCCAGGCTGCCCTTGCGCCCCAAGGCACCTACCACTACCCGCTACGGGTCAATACCGGTGATATGAGCTCAACTTGGTGCATAAAGAATGCAGGCCCCTCGGTGGCCTCGCTCACGGCTAATGCCGCAGCCTGGGCCGTTCCAACGCCTGCCCCCGGCTACTACAACCCAAGCATGTGCTACGACACCACGCTCTTTGACATACCTGGCGTGCAGTACCCTAATCTGCTCGTTAACGGGGCAGGCGACCCCAAGACGAATCTCGCCACGGGATTTACGCCAACGCCAACGCCGTCAGCAACGCCGATCCCAACGGCAACGCCGGTGCCAACGCCGACACCGCGACCGACGCCGACGCCTCGGCCAATCTGCACCCCGGCGATGCACCGACTCGGCATCTGCTAACCACCGACTCACCCCACGAATCGTTTGGGGGGAGGACGCCAAACGGCCCTGAGAACATGAAGTCTCAGGGCCGTTTGGTTTGGTGTACGAGGGAAAAGTTAGTGCGGGGAAGATTCCTCGTTGTCGAAGTAGTTGTCCGGCCCCGAAGGGAATCCGGGGGCTCGAAGGACGGATTGCACTCCGTTGTAGAGCGATGCAAAACCGCCGAAGAAGCCGAGTTGTGCGGCGGTCGCACATGCCTCAACGTCGGGTGGATGCCCAACCGAGCATGGTGGCGAAAGTTGTAAAAAGCCCTGCCCCATGACGCCAGCAACCTGCGTGATTTGAAAGGGCGTTGAAACAGGTACAATCGCTGGCCCCTCGGCCCCCGGTGCCCCATATCCAGTGGCGCCAATGAAGTAAGGTCCACTTGTGGCGCTTCCGAAGACTAGCCCCCCCAAGCCGTCTTGTCCGGTGGTGCCGTAGCTCCAGGCGTTGTAGCGGGCGAGTTCCATTTCCGTCTCATCCGGGACGATTGGTGTTCCATCCCACGCACCCAGGGCATTGCTGGCATAGCCGACACCTGAAGCCTCGTTCGCCATGCGGTAGGTTTCCGCACCATCGAACATGGTTGCCTCATCGCTCGTCAGCGTCGTCACATAGAGCGGCGTGGTCGGACCCCATCCCGTCCCGGTCTTGGCCGTGGGCAGAAAGCCTTGCACGAACTGCGCGCTTGAAGCCGAAGCCGAGTACGGGAACAGTTGCTCATCCACGCTATAGCCGCCCGGAACCGGCGAAGGCATTGGCGCAGGCATAGCAACCCCGCAGGCCGTCGCCGGATAGACATTCGGCCCCAAGGGTGCATTTGCC
>JAJYCL010000035.1 GCA_021778415.1 bacterium
GATCATGGCGATAATAAAGCCGAAGACGAGTGATTTTAACAGGCCTTTGGCGATATCCTCAAATCCGATGGCTTGTCTTGCCGAGAGGATGAACGAGGAGTAGGAAATGTGCGCGTAACTCTGAGCGACATACATGCCGCCGAGCACCGAGATGACGTCGGCGGAGATCGTCAGCAACGGTAACATGACGAGCATCGCAAGCAAACGCGGGACGACGAGAAAGCGCGCGGGCGCCAATCCCATCGAACGCAGCGCGTCAATTTGCTCGGTCACCACCATGGAGCCGATTTCCGCAGCAATGGCAGCGCCAACGCGTCCCGCTACGACCACGGCCGACAGCATCGGACCCAGTTCGCGAACGGAAGTATAGGTAACGGCTGCTCCGACGAAGCTCCCGACACCATACTGCACCGCTTGCAACGCCGATTCTAACGAAAAGACCATGCCGGTAAAGAGTGAGGTCAGCAACACGATGAGCAGTGATTGATTTCCGAGGACGAAACATTGATTCAACGTTTCGGCAAACCGAATACGAAAGCTAAAAATGAACCGGAATGCGTCGGCCGTCAACGTCGCTATTCCCCCAGCGTACTCGAAGAAGCCGATCGTCGCCTCGCCAAACCGCTCGAGAAGATTCATTTTCGAGAATCGATATCGTTGACAGCCGCGAGCGTATGGGCAATATCGGCAATACGCTTGGCAAGCACACCGCGTTCTGCCGAAAAATTGGTGACCACTTGGTGCGCATTGACCAACCGGCGATCAACATCGCGCAGCGCATTGTTCGCTTCGGCGGCGAAGCGTTCTAAATACTGTCTACTGGCGCGGACAAAGTGTTTGGTATCGCTTTCACTCGGCATTTGCCCGGTTTCGATAAGCGCTTGCAAGCGGCTTACTTCAGCGGAGAGCTTTCCATCGGTGAGGCGGAATTGGGAGAACTGTTCGATTGCGGCGCGCAGCGCCGCGGCATCACTCACGATCGATCCCCAATGCCGTGCGCTGAGCGAGAAAGAGCCGCTCTATACCCGACGATGCCAACTCCAACAAGCGATCCAGCTCGGCACGATCGAAGGGTGCAGCTTCGGCAGTGCCTTGCACTTCCACAAAGCGCCCAGAATCCGTCATGGCAACATTCATATCGACATGTGCCGTGCTATCTTCATCGTAGGCAAGATCCAACATCGGTATGCCGTTAACGATACCGACGGATGTCGCGGCGACGGCAGCCGATAGCGGCCATGTTTTTGCATCGTTGGGGGCAAACTTTGTTGCCAGCGCCAGATAGAGTGCAACATATGCTCCGGTAAGTGCCGCCGTTCGCGTCCCCCCGTCGGCCTGCAAGACATCGCAATCAAGCCACACGGCGCGCTCGCCGAGTTTTTCAAGGGAAACGACGGCCCGCAATGCCCGGCCGATGATTCGCTGAATTTCGTGCGTTCGGCCACCGATTTTGCCCTTACTCGATTCTCGCTGCGTTCGCTCGTTCGTCGCGCGGGGAAGCATCGCATATTCAGCCGTGACCCAACCGGTACCGCGTCCGCGCATCCATGGAGGGACCTTCTCCTCGATCGTTGCCGCACACAACACGCGCGTATTTCCAACGGAAATAAGGGCGCTTCCCTCGGCGTATTTGAGATAATTCGCCTCAATGGCAATTGGGCGAAGTTCGTCGGGTCCACGACCGTCGCTACGACGCATCGCTTATTCTACCGTCACGGTTTTTGCGAGATTCCGCGGTTGATCGACATCTTTTCCTTCCAGATCGGCGATGTGGTAGGCGAGGAGTTGAAGCGGAATGATGTTGAGAATCGGCGAGAGCATCTCATCGACTTTCGGTACCCAAAAGATATGGTCGGCAAACGAAGCAACTTCCGTGTCGCCATAATTGGCAACAACGATAATCGGAGCTTCGCGCGCTTTACATTCCATTAAATTGGAGATGATCTTTTCGCGAACGCGACCATCAGTAGCAATGCCAACCACCGGAACGCTTGAATCAAGCAGCGCGATTGGGCCATGCTTCATTTCTCCCGCCGGGTAGCCTTCAGCATGAATATACGAAATTTCTTTCAGCTTTAAGGCCCCTTCGAGAGCAGTAGGAACATTGACATATCGCCCCATGAACAACACGGAATGAGCCTTGCGCATTGATTTGGCAACGGCGCGAATGCTCTCCGATTCATTCAGCAATACATCGATCGCCGCCGGCAAGAGTGCGGTATTTTTTGCAATTTCGCGAAGTCGCTCCAGCGGCGCGGTACCGCGCAGTCTGGCCAAGTACAGCGAAAAAAGAATCATCGCCGTCACTTGGCTAACGTAGGTCTTGGTTGCAGCCACCCCGATCTCCGGGCCGCCTCGCGTAAAGAGCGTCGCGTCCGCAACACGCGTAAGATGAGAGCCTAAGCGATTACAAATACCGAGAACCGTGGCTCCGGCTCCTTTGGCAATTCGAACGGCTTCGATCGTATCTGCCGTTTCACCGGATTGCGACATCGCAATCGTGAGAGCACCATGGTCGATTACCGGATCTCCATAACGAAACTCACTGGCTAATTCCATTTCGACGGGTACATGAACCAAGGAACGCAGGAGATACATACCGACCATGCCGGCGTTAAATGCCGTTCCGCAACCGGTAATCGAAATTTTGGAAATGCTGCGCAAGAGATCTTCGCTAATCGAATCAAGCTCCTGCTCTAAACGGACATCGCCTAGCTCGTCAATTCGTCCGGCGAGCGTTTCGTTGATAACCGTCGGTTGCTCAAATATTTCTTTGAGCATAAAATGCTTGAAGCCGCCTTTTTCAGCGGATCCGGGATCCCATGAAATAGTCGTTGCTTGCCGGTGCACAGGATTTCCGTCGTAGTCCGTCAGTTTCCAACCATTTGCAGAAACGACGAGCATCTCGCCCTCATGCACGATTAATTGCTTGCGCGTATATTGCAAGATTGCCGGCGTATCGGAAGCGACGAACACTTCGCCATTTTCGTGACCCGCAACGAGCGGGCTCGCACCATTGCGCGCGAAGAATAAATGCTCCGAATCGTCGGCGCAAATAACGCCGAGTGCATAGGCACCCACGAGTTCGCGTAAGGTCGCACGTAGCGCCGCTTCGATCCGCTCGGTGATCGTCCCAGCGGTGCTTCCCGCAAAATGGCTTTCGAGAAGATGGGCGATGACTTCGCTATCGGTCTCACTAGCAAAGGTGTGCCCTTGCTCCAATAAGCGATCACGGAGAACCGCATAATTTTCAATGATGCCGTTATGAACGACGGCCATACGCCGTGAACAATCCATATGCGGATGCGCGTTGGCATCCGATGGCCGGCCATGCGTCGCCCAGCGAGTATGCCCGACACCGATCTTGCCGGAAATGTGCTGCCCGTCACGCAAACGAGCCGTCAGATTTGCGAGCTTCCCTTCAGCTTTTGAACCGAGAAGCTCGCCGTCGGCATCGATAACGGCGACGCCGGAGCTGTCGTAACCGCGATATTCCAGACGCGCAAGCGCATCAAGGATAATTGGAACGCTATCGCGCTGCCCGATATAACCGACAATTCCGCACATGCTGCCTCTTTTGAGCGGCTACTTGATGCCTTCCTTCGTGCGCTTATACGCAATCCGTCCGTCGGCAATTTCATCGAGTGCAATGGAGACCGGCTTATTAGGATTAATCGATGCCTGATCGACAAGCGGCTCGCTGGCAAAAAACTCGCGGCGCTCGGTAGGCGGCGTTTGCTGCACGCGGATCCAATTGTTGAGTTGGCGAGCGCGCTTCGTCGCAATATTGACGAGGCTAAATTTGGAGTCGGTATGCTCCAGTAGGGCTTCAAGGTCTCCAAAAATCGTCTTAGTCATGGCTATTCTTCCTGTTGGTGCTTTGTATCGTGGTACGTTATGAATCTTCGACCCGCCGCAGCGAATCGTCGGTATAGCGATGGATGTGAAATCGCTCGGCGTGAACAATCGCACTTAAATCATTGATCGCGTCATCCTTGCGATCTCGCGCGTTGATGATCAGGTAATCGAACGAACGAACGTAGTGCATTTCGGTGTGGGCAATTTCCAATCGCCGCGCAATTTCTTCATTCGTCTCGGTCCGTCGTGCCAAAAGTCGTTCCCGCAGCTCTGAAAACCGATCCGGGAGCAAAAAGATGAGTACCGCATCGGAAAAACATTCTTTTATCGCCAGAGCCCCGTTCACTTCCGGCTTCATGACCAGATCAAATCCCGATGCCAATGTCTCTTCAACGTAATGGCGAGGCGTTCCGTAGTACTGTCCGTTATATTCTCGCCATTCGAGGAAACCGTCGGCGGCCTTCATCTTCTCGAATTGGTGCCGCGAAAGAAAAAAATAGTGAACGCCTTCGATCTCTCCATCCCGCGGCTCTCGCGTCGTGGCGGAAACGGAGTACCGAAGCCTCGGCATCCGATCCCGAAGCGCATCGACGAGGGTGTCTTTGCCCGCCCCCGAGGGGCCGGAAATGACGAAGAGTAAACCCGGGCCGTGCAACGAGCGATCTCCATGTGGGGTAAGGCAAGCGGATGCTATTCGTACCACGCAGAAAGGTCTCCTCCAATGCGGATCGATTGGCGCCTGCTTTCACGCGCAGCGAAGGAACTCGATGAGACTCTTGCCGGCGTCCGCATCACGGGAGTCCGAGAGGTTCCCGGAGGATTGGCGCTGACGCTTCGCGCCCGTGGCGGCTCCGCTAGCCTGCATTTCGCTGTTTTTGCGCAACCACCGATGGTGTGGCTCGCCGATGACTTGGTGGCGGCGCAGCCAAGCGGAGCCGTTCGAGCCATCGGCAACGCGATCGCGTCAATGACCATCGCCGCGGTTCGTTGCGTCCCGAATGATCGCATCCTCGAGTTCGATCTCCAGCGCAGATCCAGCTTTGGCGTGATCGACGCAAGTCGGCTCATCGTTGAACTTATCCCCCGTTTCGGCAACGTCATCCTTTGCAAAGACGGGCTCGTCGTCGCCGCCTTGCGCGAATTTTCACTTGCCCAAAATTCCGCCCGAGCCATCGAAATCGGCCGTCCGTACGTCGGTCCACCCCCCGGGATCAGGCGCCCCGAACCCCCGATCGAACTCCCTCCGAGCGAATCGGTTCTCGCAGATTTTGCACTCTATGCCCAAACACGAGAAAAAGAACAGGCCGAGGGGAGCTTTACGGCGCTCCAGACGCGCCTCCGTAAACGGCTCGAATCTCGCGCTCACGTCGTGAGCAGCGAACGCGCAAAGATCACAGCGCGCCTCCTGGATGCCGATCGTCGTGATGCGCTTCGTGAACAAGGTCAAGAGCTCTTTGCAACGTTGCACGAACGCCCGGAAAACGAACGCGCGTCGGCAAAAGAGCAGGCAGCCGAACTCTTTGCGCGATACAAAAAACTCGGATCGGCCGTACCCGGTCTCGAGCGGCGCGCGGCATATCTCGATACCGAACTTGAGGCAATTCAGGTTCAGTTATGGGAAATTTCCCGTGCCGATGCTGCAGCGCTGCTGGAGATTGCCGACGAACTCGGCGAACGCGATGCCCAAGCTCTGCGCAATCGCACGGCGCCGCGAGCGCCGATCGAAGTGCGTACTCTTTCCGGTTCTCGCATTCTTGTCGGTCGATCTCCAAAACAAAATGCGGAATTGACCTTTCGAACTGCCAAACCCGACGATCTTTGGTTCCATGCGCAAAAGACACCGGGAGCCCACGTCATTCTTTGCCGCGATGATCGCAGCGATCCGCCAATCGACGACATCCTTCAAGCCGCGACCTTAGCCGCCCAACACTCGAAGGCACGACATAACGACGCGGTGGCAGTCGACTATACCCGCCGCAAACACGTCCGCAAACAAAAAGACGCGCCGCCTGGGTTAGTTTGGTACACCGATTTCTCGACGATCCTTACAAACCCAAACGACGCACTCAACTCATAGCAACCTAGGGAAGGCGCGATTCGCAGGCGGCCCAATCGATATTCGCATAGAACGATTCGATGTATTTTCCGCGTTCCGCCGGCTTATAGTCGCGGATGAACGCATGCTCCCACACATCCATGACGACAATCGGCAAGAATCCGGCAACGTTGCCATTCTCGTGCTCAGCGATCCAATGATTGGTAATAACGCCGTTCTTCGGATCGTAATTGGCAATCGCCCAACCGATGCCGCGCATTGATCCGACAGCGAAGAAATCTTTCTTCCAGGCATCAAAATCGCCAAAACTTTCGGCGAGTGCCGTATGCAATTTTCCGGGTTTGATATCCGACGCATTTTTCATCATGTTATCGAAATAGTACTCATGCAAACGCATCCCGTTGAATTCAAAACCCATGCGACGAACGAGTTCGGCATAGGCCGGATCGGGGCCGGCGTTTTTCCCGGCGGCACGGATTTCGGCTAGGCGTTCGTTGAGGAGATTGGTATTTTTAACATAGCCTTCGTAGAGTCCGAAGTGGATTCCGAGCGTATCGTCGGAAATACCGTGGAGACCGGCAAGGTCCCATTTTTTTGGTTCGTACAGCTTCATGAGAATATCGCTTCCGTTACAACGCGGAAGGCTCCTTTTCGAGCAACATTGCGTCGCCGAACGAAAAGAACCGGTACTCGGCGGCTACGGCCTCGCGGTACGCAGCTAGTATCCGCTCCCGTCCCGCAAACGCACTGACTAAAACGAGCAACGTCGACCGAGGTAAGTGGAAATTCGTAATCATCGCGTCGATTACGTGAAATGAAAAACCTGGGGAGATAAAGAGGTTGGTCTGTCCTTGGCCCGCGGTCAGCCGCCCGTGCTCCGCAAAGTTCCCTTCTAACGTGCGCACGACCGTCGTGCCGGCCGCGACAACGCGCCGTCCTTCTTCTTTTGCACGACGAATGGCGGCAACGGTTGTCGCCGGAATATCGTACGCCTCGGCATGCATCGTATGGTCATCGATTCGCTCCGCGGTCATCGGGCGGAACGTTCCGATTCCCACATCGAGATTCACGTATGTCCGTTGTACTCCGCGCGCATCGAGACGGTCGAACAAATCTGCCGTAAAGTGCAACGACGCCGTCGGTGCGGCAACGCTCCCCGGAATCTCGGCAAAAATCGTCTGATAACGTTCTTGCGCGTGCGTATCGTCGATTTTAATATAGGGCGGTAACGGTAAGCGGCCGTGACGTTGGAGCAACTCCTGAAACGGCACGTTGAGTGTGAATTGCATCTCGCGAATTCCCTCATCGAAGACGGCAGTTACCGCAGCGCGCGCATCATCTCCGAAAAGGACTTCCGCACCAATTGGTAAGCGTTTTCCGGGTCGGGCGAGAACATGCCAAAGCGTAGCATGCTCATCGTAGCCGATCGACGCCGATGGACGAAGGAGCAAAACTTCGACTTTCCCACCGCTGGGCCGGATTCCGAATAACCGCGCGGCAATGACGCGAGTCCGATTCAGAACGAGCAGATCGCCTTCATGCAGGAGGCTGTCGAGATCGGCAAAGTGATGATGCGATCTCGCCCCATCGGAATGCACATAAAAAAGACGCGAAGCATCGCGCGGTTCGACGGGGTGCTGCGCAATGCGTTCGGCGGGAAGGTCGTAGGTGTAAGCGGCGCTTAGCCGTTCGATGTCAATCGTTGCCGCTCAAGGTCAATGAAGTTATCGAGACGTTTTTGCACATCGTCGGCTACCTCGACGAATTGAACGCCTGCTTGAAAGGTATCGTTTTCGAACGCTCGGATCCAGCGAACTTCACCACGCATAATGAGCGACGGCGGCCGCTTCATGGTGAAGGTATATTTGCTGCCCTTTGGCAGATATTGATCGACAATGACACGCATTCCCGAATTCGATATATCGGCGATGGCACCACGAAACAGCATCGAGGACAGCGGATCCTCGACGACAACGTCGATATATTTACGCAAGCGGAGGCCATATCGCTTATCGGAAGCTGCCGTGTTTGCGCCGGATGATTTCTGTTGATCACTCATGTGCGGTTGTCGTTCCTGGAAAGTACCACGAGAGAATCGCAAGAGCAGACGCATTCGTACGCGCCAATCCTCGCGCCCCCCACTGACATAGCCCAACGCCATGCCCTAGGCCACCCCCTTCGATGACGACAGTCCCGTCGGCCTGCGGGGGCGAGATAGAATGGACGAGCAGGCTCGGGAGGACGCGCGTGCCGATTCGAGCCCGAGCCCGAGTCGCCGGGATCGAACGGACTCCACGCTCAGTTTGTAGCGAAAACGCACGTGCTCGCCCGCTCCGATCGATATCCGACGCGGCAAAGCCAATGATGGCTTCTCCCTGGAGTTCGGCTGCGAAGGCGACTGCCAAGTCAGCCAAGCGTAGGGTACGAGTCCAACGATACCAGGGCGAATCCGTGCAATGGCCGCACACTACCCCGCGAAGGTTCACCGGGGCACGGCCGCCCCACGCGTCTCCGGCATTTTCCGTATGCCCTCCGCAACACGACGAATAGGCAATCGAGGCGAAATGGCCGTCGAGTTGCAACACATCCCCGGCAGTGGCCGAAACGGCGGCTCGTCCGGATTCCGTTTCCGATTCGATCCCGGAGTAGACTTGATCGATTTCAGACGGCACGACATCGTACGCTCGCTGCGGATTTGAACGAGCCAAGACATAGGTGCGAGCGGCAATAGCTTGCGCTTGAAGCGCCGAGATGGGCCACGACGGCGGCATTTCTCTGGTCACGACGGAATACAAATAGCTTTCGATATCAACGAGATTCACCACATCGCCATTTGGCAGGAGTGAGAACGATCCGCGATAGTGCCGCCCGTTAAAAAGAAATTCGCCCGGTCCGAGCATACTCGCTTGGCCGCGACCGAGTAAGACACGAAGCGCCGGCTTGATGCTCGACACGGCCGGATCCACGTCGTCCATCGCAGCCCAAACGGGCGCAGCGCCTGAGATGGCGACAAGACCAGTGAGAAAAGCCCGGCGATGCATCACGAACGACCTACAAAAAGCGCTCGGCTGTAGGCGGCGCAATCAACCCGAGATGGCGATATGCTTCCGGCGTTGCCTTGCGCCCCGCCGCCGTGCGAATGACAAATCCGGATTTCAGCAAGAACGGTTCGACGACATCTTCAAGCGTTTCAGCGTCTTCAGTGAGCGTCGCCGCGATCGCCGCAATACCGGCCGGCCCACCCTGGTATTGATCGATGATGGTTCGTAAAAACGCACGATCCAATCGGTCTAAACCTCGCTCATCGACGCCTTCTCGCAACAATGCATCGTGAGCGACATGCGCGGTGATGCCCCCATCGGCTCGGACTTCTGCATAGTCACGCACGCGACGGAGGAGCCTATTGGCGATGCGCGGCGTCCCACGGCTCCGAGAGGCAATCGCATGCGCGCCGGCATCATCGATCGGAACCGAAAGCACCGACGCCGAACGAAGGACGATATGTTCAAGATCCGGCACATCATAGTAATCCAAATGATGGATGATTCCAAAACGGTCGCGAAGCGGTGCCGATAACATTCCGGCGCGCGTCGTGGCACCGACGAGCGTAAAGCGTTTGAGCGGAAGTTTAATCGTCTTCGCATACGCACCGCGATCGACGACGAAATCAATCTGAAAATCTTCCATAGCCGGGTAGAGAAATTCCTCAACAACTCGGCCCAAGCGATGCATCTCGTCGATAAACAGAATATCGCCATCTTCAAGCGACGTCAGGATTCCGACAAGATCTTTCGGTTTTTCAAGCGTTGGACCGCTCGTTGGACGCAGCGCACGACCGGTCGTTTTGGCGATGAGGTTTGCCAGTGTCGTCTTCCCAAGGCCCGGTGGCCCATACAATAAGACATGTTCCAGCGTCTCATTGCGAGCTACGGCGGCATCGATGGAGATACGAAGATTTTCAACAACGGTACGCTGTCCCACATATTCGTCGAAGTTTTTCGGTCGCAACGATGTTCCATAGAGCTCATCTTCGATCCCATCACGCGGATCGATGATGCGCTGCTGCATCGCATCGACATCGTCGGGGCCGAGAAGCTGCTTGCGGGCATCCGAGCTCATGCGTTCTTCTTCTTCGTTCCGGCATAAATCGCCGCTAAGACGGCCTCCGCATCCTTCGCTGGCGTTATCTCGATTGCCGCCGTTACCAACGCTTCAGCCTCGCTGCGTTTATAGCCGAGTTGCAGGAGCACATCAAGCGCCTCGGCGGCATAATCGGGAATCGGAAGGGCAACATCGCGCTGTTCTTGCCGAATCAGCATGAAGCGAGCAACCTTGCCTTGTAATTTTGCAACGATATCGCGCGCCTTTTGCTGCCCGATTCCCGGTAACGTCTTTAAAAACGCATGGTCGCCGCGATCGATGGCAGCGGCAATATCGGCCATTGGGCGTGAAAATGCGCGCGCGGCCGAACGGGGGCCAATCGATGCAACCGAAAGCAACGCTTCAAAAAATTCCCGTTCGATGCCGTTACGAAATCCATAGTACGTAAAGCGCCCGGAGTTGCCTTCGATCGCCAAGACGCTATACGTCTCCAGCGTCACGCGATCATTGATCGCTTCTTCAAGGGCCGCACCAACACACGGCGGGAGGATAACCTCATAGCCCAAGCCGCCAACATCGATGAGCACCCGCTCATCACTCCGCTCGAGAAGAATGCCGGTCATTCGCGTAAACATTAACGCGCCACGATATTAGCCCATGCAATGGCCAGCGCCAGCGCATCGGAGACGTCGTTGGGTTTTGGCGCTTGGCGCAGTCCGAGCAAATGCGTCACCATCGCATTCACTTGATCCTTGCGCGCGCTCCCGGATCCGACCAAGGCACTCTTCACGCGGGAATGTCCCAGCGTCTGTACCGGCACATTCGCCTGAGCCGCCGCCAAACACATAACGCCACGAGCGTGGCCCATCAAAATGGCGGTTCGCGGATTGCGATACGTGGTGTAGATATCTTCGATCACGACGACATCCGGACGGACCGACGCGAAGACTGCGCATAAGCCATCATGCAAAGCAGCGAGTCGGCGCTCAAGCGTCTCCTCCGTTTTCGGGCTCACGATTCCGCCTTCGAGTAACGTGAGTTTTCCGCGATCGGCGATGAGCGCGCCATAACCGGTGACACGTAGCGCCGGATCGATGCCGAGGATTCTCACGGTCCGGTTCCATTAACAATAAGCCCGACAAGAGAGCCCGGCGGAAGCGTCGTTCCAACGTCCGGCGATGTCCCGATGACCTTTCCATCGGCTCCCTCTTTGGTCGTGTAGGACATCGATCCCAAGACGTAGCCGGCTGCGTGTAACGTCGATCGCGCCTCCGCTACGCTCATTCCTTCCGTATCGGGAACGGCGCCGGGAACCGAGAGCGTTAAGGTCACCGCCGAGCCGGCAGCCATCGTTGATCCGGGAAGCGGCTGCTGATCCACAATCGCACCATTGGCATCGCTTTGCACGCGGTAGGTAATTTGCATATTGAGTCCCGCATGTGCCAGGAAGCTGCGCGCACTATCCAGCGACTGTCCGCGAACATCGGGCACATTAATTGCGATGGCCGATGCGCCGCTGGAAACAATCGCGTGCACGACCGTCGTTCGATCGATTTGCGTTCCGGGTGCGATATCCTGAGTGACAATTTCGCCAACATCCGTCCCCGGCGTCGGCTGATGCACCGCATCATCCAGCGTGAACCCATCTTTACTCGCGAGCGCTCGCGCCTGAACATCGGTGAGCCCGATGAGCCGGGGCATGATGAGCGGAGCCGGGCCATCCGAGACGACCAATGTCACCGTTGAATTACTATGCAGCGAACTTCCGGCCTTCGGTCGTTGATCGATCACGGTATCTTTGGCCGCGGCATCATTTCGTCGAACGATATTGACGCGGAACTTATCGCCGACGAGATCGCGCTTGGCATCATCGACGGTAAAACCGCGAACGTCGCGTAACCCTATCAGCGGAAGGCCATTGGAAACGACGAGCTCCACGACACTATTCTTCGGAACGGAAGTTCCCGCACCCGGAGATTGCCGAACAACGCGGTTGGCGAGTACCGTATCGCTCGGTGTCCGGAGCAATCGAACGCTCAAGCCCGCATTGACGATCTCGCGTTGTGCCTGAGCATCGGTTAAGCCGGTATAATCGGCCACCGAAATCATCGGAGCCAACGAAAAGAGCGGACGACCGAAGATCAGATAGCCGGCAGTAATCGCAACGATAAGGAGTGCGGCAAGGGCAAGCGCCGTGCCCAGCGGCGAGCCCGAACGCTTGCTTGGGACAGCGTCATTACGCACGACGCGTCGATCGGGGAGCGGCGATTCACGGCGCGGTAATTGTTGGCTTCGCGTTCGCGCGAAATTTAATGAAATCGAATCGTCTTGCATGGCGAACGATGCAATCGATGGACGTTCACGCGCCTCGCGCAACGCCGCAGCAACTTCAGTGGCCGAGGCAAAGCGATGCTCCGGTCGCTTCTGTAAGAGCTTATTCGTTATCGAAGCAAGCGCCGGACTCACGCCGTCGATAACGGTATCGAGCATGGGCACGGGCTCGCTGACATGTTTGAGAGCGACGGTGACCGGCGACTCACCCGTGTATGGTAGACGACCGGTGAGCATTTGGTAGAGGACGACGCCGAGACTATAGAGATCGGAACTCGGTGCAAGTGCGTGATCCTGGGCTTGTTCCGGGGAAATATAAAAGACGCTCCCCATCACCAAGCCCGGCTTCGTTAACGCCATCGTGTGTTGCGACACCGCACGCGCGATGCCGAAATCCGAAAGTTTTACGACATCGTCTTTGGTGATGAGAATGTTCGCCGGCTTCACATCGCGATGCAACAAACCTTGCCGATGAGCATAGGCTAAGCCATTGCAGATTTGCGCCGCATATTCGATGACAACCGGCTCCGGAAGGCCGCGTTTCTCGGCAAGTAAATCGGCAAGTGACGGTCCGTCGACTAATTCCATGACGATGTAATAGAGAGCATCTTCATGCCCGACATCGTAGGTGGCAACAACATTGGGATGAGAGAGTTTGGCCGCCGCTTCTGCCTCTTGATAAAAACGCGCGATGAACTCCGCATCCGTTGCGTATTGATCGCGCATAATCTTAATCGCAACGCGGCGCCGCAAAACGGAATCGGTTCCGCAGTAGACCGTGGCCATACCGCCCTCGCCGATTTTCCCTTCGATGCGATACCGATTATTGAGGGGATGTTCTTCGGTCATCGCACGACTTTCAAAGCAGACGCGAGGACAGCGCGTGCAATCGGTGCGGCTACCGTCGCTCCGTATCCGGCATTTTCAACGACCACGGCGACAACGACGCGCGGCGCATCGGCCGGCGCGAAGCACACAAACCATGAGTGCGGACGCCCCAAGGGATTTGTTGCGGTTCCCGTCTTCCCGGCGACCGTCACACCAGGTAAGGCCGCCGTCGTTCCGGTTCCGAACTTCACCACAGCGACCATCATTTTCGTCACGGCGGCCGCCGTGTCCGCCGTTATTGGAATGGCCAACGTAGACGGTGTTACCGTACCGACATGAACGCCATCGCGAAGAACGTCGCGCACGACATACGGCCGTGGCTCCTTTCCGCCATTGGCAACGGCTGCCGCAATGAGCGCCATCTGCAGAGGTGAGACGGTTAACGCTCCCTGGCCGAAGGCCAATTGCGCAAGCTCGCCATCGCTGAGATCCTTTGGGTCCGGAATATGCGAGACGGTTGCCGGAAGTTGAAAATCAAGTGACGCACCAACATCGAACCGATGCAGGTACTCATAAAAAGTATCAACGCCAAGCTTCATGCCAACACGAGCAAAATCGACATTGCTAGATAACGCAAATGCTCCGGTTAACGTTTGCGATCCCGTTGCCTCTCCTTCGTTATCGTGCAACGTAAATGATCCGATGTGCAGATAGCCCGGGTCATAGAAATGGGACTGCGGCGTAAATGTTCCGCTATCAATGGCAGCACTCGCCGTGAGAATCTTAAACGTCGAACCCGGGGGATATTCTCCGTCAATCGCGCGATTTAAAAGCGGACTTTGCTTGAGCAGGACGGTCTTTGCGAAGGTGGTATCGATCGTATTCGGATCGAAGGTCGGCTGAGAAACCATCGCCAAAACGGCTCCCGTCCGTGCGTCAAGAACGACGCCGGCTCCGCGCGGATAGCGCGACAACTGTTCGGCAAGTACGCGCGTGATGGTCGGCGAAATCGTCGTGATAACATCTGCGCCGTGAACACTTGCGGGCTTTCCCTGGAAAGCATCGACGAGCGCCTGCCATTGGGCAAATGGGTCTCCCGAACGTGTAGCCGGCTCTAAGGCGGCGTTATAGGCATCCTCGATGCCGCTCGTTCCGTAGCGAACGCTATCGTAGCCGATGAGTTGCGCCGCTGCCCCGTGCATCGAGTACACGCGTACGCCGGAAACCGTTTGCGCCAACGGCGTCCCATCGGAGGCCAAAATTCGCCCGCGTCCGGCATCGGCAAGATGACGGCGAGGGTTTGTCGGGACGGCAGAAATAGTCGGAGCGGCGATAAGTTGCACATAGAGTTGCCGACCGGCGATGGCCAGTAATGCAAGAACCAGCACTACACGAATGCGCAGGATCGCGCGATCAGTCAATGCTCGCGCTCGCGGAGTACGACGAAGCCGTCGCGTGTTCGAACGGCAAGATGCGCCTGGTCCGGTGCCGCGCCCAACACCTCATTAATCAACGCATGGCACAGATCGTCATGAAGTCCGTGAGTCGTGAGCAACACATCAACGGCTAATTCTTCGAGTAACGGCGGTGCTACATACGCACACAAAGGCAACGTTTCAAAGTGTCGCGACTCGTACACGCCGTTTCGCCACGGACCGCGCTTGCCAAAGACCAACCCGTGGTAATCCCACGCGCATAACTGTTTGTCTTTCCATGCAAATTCGTCGCGCACACAAAGCCGCCGGCAGGTCGCACATTGCACGACCGACGCCGCGGGTTGAATCGTCGCTTCAAGAAGTTCCGCAGGAAGGTCTTCCGGATTGAGCAGTGTTTTCTCGCCGAGCGTTTCGGGGCGAGTAGAGTGCCATCCAATGCGGAGGAGTAAATCGATGTCGCGGATCGGCGTAACGAAACTTTGTTCATCATCGGCGATAAGCGTTCGATCGATCCAATCCATAAGCGCGTCGGCGGCAATCCCGACATTTTGCCACGTCTGCCCGAACGTCGCACCGAGCGGCGTTTGGGCAATCGGGACGAGGGCAATAGGGATGGTCCCATTCTCTTCTTTGAGCGACCACGTCACGGCCAGACTATCGGCGTTACCACCAAGAACAAAAACTTTTGCGAGAACGTCGTCACTCACGAAGCTGCGACCGCGCGCAACGATGCCTGATACGCTTGCAAACTTTTCGGAGGTGTCGCCTGGGCCTCAAGCGAGGTGACAAATGCGCGTGCGGTATCGAGGGATGTCAGACACGCAATACCCGCTTCTACGGCGGCCCGACGAATACGGTACCCATCGGACAGTTCACGCGGGCCCTGTGCATCATTGATAACTAAATCGACTTCACGACCGCGAATGGCATCCAGAACGTGCGGCGATCCATCGCTGATTTTCTTGATCGGCTCGCAGACAATGCCGTTGGCCTCGAGCATATCTCGGGTGCCGCCGGTTGCCACCATGCGGTGCCCAAGGGCAACGTAACGGGCAAGAATCGGAACGGCATCGGGCTTCTCTTGATCCGAAATGGAGACTAAAATTCGCGATCCGGCTGGCTTTAATCGCAAACCCGATGCGATGAACGCCTTACGCAAGGCTCCTTCGAACGTCGCATCGATTCCAAGGACTTCTCCCGTCGATTTCATCTCCGGGCCAAGAATCGTTTCGACGCCACGCATTTTCGCAAACGAGAAAACCGGCAATTTCACCACACTGTAGGGTGCTTTACGTGCCAGTCCGACGCCGTATTCCATCGTTGCCAGACGTTCACCTAACGCAATGCGCGTCGCTGCCGCGACGATGTTGATTCCCGTTGCCTTTTGGATAATCGGCACAGTCCGCGACGCGCGCGGGTTTGCTTCGATAATATAGAGCGCACCTTTGTGAATCACAAACTGGATATTGATGAGTCCGCGAATCCCGAGTTCGCGGGCAATGGCCGTCGTCACATCGACGATACGCTTTTCCATTGCGGCATCAATCGATGGTGCCGGATAGACCGAAATGGAGTCGCCCGAATGAATTCCGGCGCGTTCAAGATGCTCAAAGATTCCCGGGATGAGAATATCGGTGCCGTCATAGACTGCATCGACTTCGACTTCCAAACCACGAAGATATTTATCGACCAGCAACGGTGCGTCGTCTTGAATCGGAGCCGCGGACTCGGCATACGATGCCAATTGGCCCTCGTTATAGATGATCTCCATGCCGCGTCCGCCCAAAACAAACGACGGACGGACGAGAACCGGGAAACCAAGTTCGCGTGAAATGACGCGAGCTTGACGAAAACTCCGGGCAGCTTTTCCTTCCGGGCGCGCCACACCGAGGCGGGATAACGCAGCATCGAACTGCTCGCGATCTTCGGCCATATCCAATGCGGCGCGATCGCTACCAATGATCGTAACGCCGCGCGCGTGCAATTCCGAGGCGAGATTAATCGCTGTTTGGCCTCCGAATGCGAGCATGACGCCGCGCGCGTTGGTCGCGCGATACGCTGCTTCAACTTCATCGGCACCCGGCGGCTCAAACACGAGAACATCGGAGACGTCAAAATCCGTCGAGACGGTTTCCGGATTATTGTTGATAACCACGGGCGAACACCCGGCATCCCGTAGTGCCCAGGCCGCATGAACGCAACTATAATCGAACTCGATACCTTGCCCGATGCGAATCGGGCCGCTGCCGACAACGACGACGGCATCCTTGGTGGGCTTGCGCATTTCATCGGCTTCGCCCCGCGAAAGATAGTAATACGGACTTTTCGCCGGAAACTCGGCTGCAGCCGTATCGACCATCCGAAAGGCGGGTTGAGCAGATGACGACGAGCCGTCGATACGATGACCGACGAGCGAAGCGATAGCAAGCCGCGAATAGCCCGCAAGCAACGCAGCGGTTATCGCCTCATCCGAGGCATCGACGCGAAGCCGCTCTTCGATCTCGAGTAATTCCAGAAATTCGGAGAGCCAAAAGTGATCGATGCTGCTGCGCTCATGAATCTCTTGAGCGCACGCGCGACGATCCGTTGCCCGACGCAAGCGTTCGCAAACGGCGAAGAGTCGCTCGTGAGTCGGTCGCACAATGACTGCATCGAGTTCATCGAGCGTCCACGATTCATACGCACCGCCGGTGAGGGTTTCACGCTTGAGATCGAGACCGCGAAGCGCCTTCATAAAGGAAGAGGCAAACGTGCGGCCGATGCCCATCGCTTCGCCAGTCGATTTCATCTGCGTTCCCAGTACCGTATCGGCAAGCGGGAACTTATCGAACGGCCAGCGTGGCATTTTCACCACGACGTAATCGAGCGTCGGTTCATAGGCGGCCGTAGTGACCCCCGTCACCGGATTGGCGATCGCATCGAGCGTTTGCCCGAGCGCAATTTTCGCGCTGATCTTGGCTATCGGGTAGCCGGTCGCTTTCGACGCTAATGCCGAAGAACGCGACACACGCGGATTGACTTCGATGATGGCATACTCGCTACGCTCGGGATGCAGCGCGAACTGAATATTGCATCCACCTTGCACGTCGAGCGCGCGGATGACATCGATCGACGCCGTGCGCAGCATTTGGTATTCCGCGTCGGATAGCGTTTGCGAAGGTGCAACGACAATGGAATCCCCGGTATGGACGCCCACCGGATCGATGTTCTCCATGTTGCACACGACAATACAATTATTCGCGCCGTCGCGGAGCACTTCGTACTCTACTTCTTTCCAACCTAACAGCGATGTCTCTAAGAGACACTGACCGATCAAGCTGGCGCTCAAACCCGAATGCAGCGTTTCGCGTAATGACCGTTCATCGTGCACCACTCCGCCACCGGTACCACCAAGCGTATACGCAGGCCGAACGACCAGCGGATAGCCGTGAATCTCGGCAAAGCGCAGTCCCTCATCGATCTCCGTAACGATCGCAGAGAGCGGAACCGGCTGCCCGATCTCCAGCATCTTCTTCTTGAAGAGTTCGCGGTCTTCCGCAAGCTTAATCGTCGCCACCGGCGTACCGAGTAGCGCGACGTGATAGCGCTCCAGCACGCCGGCATCGTCGAGTTCGACGGCGAGATTTAAGCCCGTCTGGCCACCGAGTGTCGGTAAGAGTGCATCGGGACGTTCGATGGCAATAATTTGCTCGAGCGATTCGACCGTGAGCGGTTCGAGATAGACAACATCGGCGATTTCGGGATCCGTCATAATCGTCGCCGGATTGGAGTTCACTAAAATGACGCGCAGCGATTCCTCGCGCAACGCGCGACATGCCTGAACGCCGGCATAATCAAACTCCGCGGCCTGCCCAATGATGATGGGTCCCGAGCCGATGACGAGAACGCTACGTAATGACATGCCGGGCCGACAAGTTATGCACGGTGCAAGATGGCTCCTGGAAACTTAGGATTCGCGCTCGGTTCGTTTCTTGGGCCCGCGGTCGTGGCGAATGGTCACCTTTTTGCCGCGGATCGAGGCTCCGCGCATCGCGGTGATAATGCCTTCGGCCAAGCTTTGGGGAACCTCGACCAGCGAAAAGCGGTCGGCGATATCAATGGCACCGATATCGCGCGAACTAATGCGCGCTTCATTGGCAATGGCGCCGACGATATCGGCCGGCCGAACGCTATCCATACGGCCGATGCCTAACCAAATTTTCGTTGCATCGGCGAGCGGGGCGAAATTACCGCGTGGCTTACCCGGACCCGGGCCCGATCCGCCGCCAAACGACGACTGAGATTGTGGAACGGATGAAATATCGACGACATCATCATCATCTCGACTACGATCTAACATGCTAATCGCTGCTGCCGCGATATCGAAAATATCGTGCGATACCGCCAGAGATTCCACCAGCGGGCGAAACGCACCGAATTCTTGCGCTTCGAGCACCTCGGTGAGCATCTCTTGCGTGCGTTCTAGGCGACGAGCACGCAAATCGTGGACGGTCGGAACATTCTGCACCGGAATCTTGCGCTTCGTGTGCATTTCGATGTTGTGCAGGAGGCGACGTTCACGCGCTTCGGCCAACGTAATCGCCACGCCCTCGCGCCCGGCTCGCCCCGTCCGCCCGATACGATGCACATAGGCGTCGGGCGACGACGGCACATCAAAATTAAAGACATGCGAAAGGTGATCGATATCGAGACCGCGCGCCGCAACATCGGTCGCCACGAGCAATTCCGACGTTCCCTCGCGGAAGCGCTTAAGAACGCGATCGCGTTGCTCTTGCGAAAGACCGCCATGAATGGCTTCCGCTTGATAACCGCGCCCGCCGAGCGTCTGCGTCAGTTCGTCGACTTCCGTGCGCGTACGGCAAAAAATAATCGCCGATGTCGGCGCTTCCATATCGATAATGCGCGCTAATGCCGCGGCTTTATGTGCCCGCTGCACCACGTAAGCGACCTCGCGCACCCGCGGTTTTTTCCCGGGAGCGGCCGTTTCATTCGCGATCGTTACGCTCACGGGTTTCGTGAGATAGCGTTTGGCAAGGGTTCGAACGCGCGGTGCAATAGTGGCGGAAAAGAGCGCAGTTTGACGGACTTTGGGTAGCGCCGCAACGATCGCTTCGAGATCTTCGGCAAAGCCCATATCGAGCATTTCGTCGGCTTCATCGAGGACCAAAAATTCCACGTTGCGCAGATCCAAGGATTCGCGGCGAAGATGATCCAGCGCTCGGCCCGGCGTCGCAACAACGACGTCGACACCGCGACGCAAAGCGCGAAATTGAACGGACAGCGATTGACCGCCGAAAATCGGCAGCACATGGACATCCAAGACACGGCCGTATTTATGGACAGCCTCGGCAACTTGCATCGCGAGCTCGCGCGTCGGCACAAGGATCAGTCCGCGGATGCCGCGCTGGCCTTCCACGCGCTTGCCGATACGGTTGAGCATCGGCAAGGCAAAGGCTGCGGTTTTGCCGGTTCCCGTGGCGGCTTGGCCGAGAACGTCGGAACCGGCCAGCAGCGGCGGAATCGCCTCAACTTGGATCGCAGTCGGCTCTTCATAGCCGAGCGCCGTCAAGGCGCTTAAAAGTGCCGGATCGAGGCCCAGCGAGGCAAAATCTGTCATCACCCGTATGGTTCGCCAAGCACCCACTTTCTACCGTTTCCGCTCTTTATGGCAGGCGGAAGCGCGTTATGGCTGGAGGCGCTGGCGAAGCCAGCCGGCTGGGGCATGGCGGTATTCGATGCGATCATGGATGCGGTTAGGCCGACCTTGCCAGAATTCGATGCGCTCCGGGACGATCACATAGCCGCCCCAGGAATGCGGGCGCGGGACGTCTTCGCCTTCGAAACGCTCATCGAAATGGCGCATCCGCTCTTCGATGGTTTGGCGGGAATCCACCGTATGACTTTGATCCGAGGCCCACGCACCAAGTTGATGACCGCGCGGACGCGTCGCAAAATACGCATCGGACTCTTCATCGGAAAGTCGCTGTGCGCGGCCTTCCAGGCGCACTTGGCGTTCGAGTTCGGCCCAAAAAATCGTCGCTGCCACACGCGATTCATGCGCAATGGCGATGCCTTTGCGACTCTCATACGACGTATAAAATGCCACCCCGCGGGCATCCAATCCACGCACAAGGACGATACGCAGCGAAGGCGCACCATCAGCATCGATGGTTGCCAACGCCATTGCATTGGGTTCGCGCAGTTTTGCCGCATACGCCTCATCGAGCCACACACGTACTTGCGCGAGCGGGTCCTCGAGCAGTGCGGCTTCATCGAGTTCCGACTGCCCGTAGGAAACTCGCGACGTTTCAATGGTCATGAAAATTTGCCCCATAGTTGGTTTGCCAGCGCACCGGCGACGATAAAGAACGCACCCAGCAGCGCGCAGGCAAGCGATACATCACGCTTCTGCAGCGTCATTCCCGTCATGCGTCCGAGATTCTCTAGGGCTTGCCGTAACGCCCCCGCGCTATCCGCGCGTGCATAGGCACCACCGCTCGCCGCTGCATACGATTGCAACGCCTGTTCATCAATACCGGCCGTTTGATTCGTCCCGGGAATTATCACGCCGGAATTCGTGCCGATGCCGACGGTGAAGACGGGTATATGCGATGCGCCGAGTTCCTGGGCGACTTGCAAGGGATCCGACCCGCGGTTATTTTCGCCATCGGTAACGAGTATCACCGCGCGATGGCCGGGAATGGCGAGCATTTGCCGCGCATCTTGTAAGGCGTCGCCAATCGCCGTCGCACCGTTGGGCGCCGGTACTTGCGCAAGCGACGCCTGAGCCATCGCGTGGTCGGTCGTGAGCGGCTGTACAACGCCTGCGAAACTAGAAAACGCGACAATGCCGATTTTGACGCCGCTGGGAACGGCACGAATAAACGCATCGGCGGCGCGCAACGCGGCAACTGCGCGGGTCGGATCGACGTCCGTCGAGGCCATGGACCCCGACGTATCGATGCAAATGACGACGGCACCGTCATGCGCAACGACCGGTACGCTAAACGCCGGCCGAGCCAAGGCCAAGGCCGCCAATGCCGTACCGCCGACAAGCAGAACCATAACAACGCGCTCTCGCCACGCGCTTCCAGCGAGCACCGCTTTTGCAAATGCGAGTTGCGAATACGTGAGGACATCGTGTTTCGTCGCGCTCTGGGCGCGGCGGAGCAACGAAAGAACGGCCAGCGTTCCGGCGAGGGCCACCAGCAACATCCACGGCGCAGCAAAGCTCACGCGATACGCTCCGCCAAACCGAATGCCGCATACAAGGATCGTGCGCCGGCGCCTTCGAGCAACGCTTCGGTCCGCCAACCGAGGGATCGCAGGAGCGCGTGCAAATCGCGCTCACGCCGCTGCGTCGCCTCGATATACTTCCTACGCGCCGTTGCATCCACGAACAACCTCGTTTGCTCGCCCGTTTCCGCATCGCGCAAGTGCACAAAGCCACGTAAGGGAATCCCATCGAACCATGGATCGCGCGCCGCAAGCGCCGTCATATCGAATCTTCGCGCACACCGCGCCATCACATCGCGATCCAGCGATTCCAAAAAATCGGAGATCACCAGCACTGCGCTGCCACGTGGAAGCGCGGCAAGCGCCGTCGTTAAGGCGCGTTGCAGAGAAAATGGCGTCCTATCCGTCGCTGCGGCAGCGGCGACAGCGGCATTGCGACCGCGCAGATGCGACGGCGTGAGCAGCGACGACGTTCCGACGCGAACGCAGCGATCTTCTCCCGTCGCGCATCCGAACCATGTGTGCATCGCGTCCGACGCTGCGCTCGCAAGGGACGTCGCGTGGCCCAGATTCATGGACGATGACCCGTCGAGAATCGTAGCCAGCGTGAGACTCACATCTTCAAGGACGACGCGGGTTTGTAATTGCCCCACGCGCGCCGATGAGGCCCAATCGATGCGACGAGGATCATCACCGTCGGCGTACGCACGTACTTCGACGAATTCCAACCCATCGCCACGAAATTGCGTTGGTGATCCACCGCCGGCGTTGCGCGGGCGGCGTTTGCCACGCAGGAGTGCCGTGCGAAGGGCCGCAGGTTTCACGGCGCCGGAACCGCCCCAATCAAACGTGCCAAGAGTGACGCCGGCGGAACATTCTCCGTAATGATGCGATGATTGAATGCAACGCGATGCCGCAGAGCCAAAATTGCCACGGCCCGAACATCATCGGGGAGCACAAAATCGCGATTATCTAAAAACGCACGAGCCCGAGCCACATTGGCAATCGCCAGCGTCGCTCGAGGCGATGCTCCGCATTCGATAAAACCATGAACATCGCCGAGAGCGGGAAGCGAATGCTCCGGGCGTGTCGCCGTGACGAGTTCAACGATATAGCGTTTCAATTTCTCATCGAGGTGAATTGCGCGAGCGGCAACGCGCCAAGCGCGGACGTCATCCATCGTGGCGACAGGTTCGACAACATCGATCTCGTGCATCGCAAACCGCTCTAAAATCGTGATCTCTTCATCCATCGCCGGATAACCAACCTCGATTTTAATGATGAAGCGATCCAATTGAGCTAACGGGAGCGCGTACGTGCCATCGGAATCGAGCGGATTCATCGTGGCCAGAACCAGAAACGGATCGGGCAATGCGTGCGTCGTCTGGCCAATGGTCACTTGGCCTTCCTGCATTGCCTCAAGCAAAGCAGAT
>JAJYCL010000007.1 GCA_021778415.1 bacterium
CCTCTGGCAATCACGTACAGTTCATTTCGTTCGTGAGGCTGCTGTAAATCCATGAGATGCGGCGAGTAAAACTCGATATCGACGTCATCGCGTTTTGCAAGTGCTGCTGCGAGTTCGCCGGGAACCGGCCGCGCCGTGAGGGCATCCGATAATGGGATATGCTGCCCCCGTTGATTGATCATGATGTCACCGTAACGAGATCGTTGACGATAGCCTGAGCTGCGCGGCGCCCCGGGAAGCCCGAAACGCAGCCGCCGGGATGCGTGCCCGACCCGCAAAGGTACAATCCGTCGATTGGCGTGCGCAAGTTAAAGCGATTTTCATAAATTTGCCCTGGAAGAAGTTCGCCGTGGAAAATATTTCCTCCGACGAGCCCAAAGCGCGATTCCAAATCCGGCGGGGCGAGGAGTTGTTGCGCTTCGATTGCCGATGGAATATTCGGTGCGTACTGCGCGAGCGTCTCGATAATCGATTTCGTGATGTTCTCGCGCGCATCGGTACTCCAGCGATCATCGCGATCGTACGGGAAATATTGCGCGAAAATAGAGAGAATATGTTTTCCAGGTGGGGCGAGATCCGGTTCCGTTGGCGTTTGCATAAAACACTCAAGCATCGGTTCGGGACTAGCGCCTTCCGTCCGCCCATCTTCGAACGCCTTTTGGAGATAGTCTAACGACGGCGCAACGTGAATGGTGGCGCGATGATGCGCTTGCATATTGCTTCCCGGTCTGGCGGTAAAATTCGGTAATTCGCCTAATGCGAGATTGAGTTTCAGCGACGCTCCTGTCGTTCGCCAAAGGACGATTTTATCGCGTAGCCAGCTAGGCATCTCAGCTCCGGCGGCAAGGCCTAGAAGCGTCGTGCGCGGATGCGCGTTCGATGCGACGCAACGCGCATCGATTTCGCGACCGTTTTCGAGAATGACGCCTTGAACGCGATTTTCACGTATGACAATTCGCGCCACGCTGGCATCCGTGAGAATTTCTGCCCCGAAGGAGCGCGCCGCCGAAGCCAGTGCCGCCGAGACGCCACCCATTCCACCGCGAACAAACCCCCACGCACCCTGTGCACCAAGCGCGCGTCCGGCATAATGATGCGCGAGAATGTACCCCGTTCCGGCATCGCGCGGGCCGCGATTCGTGCCAATAAGTCCATCCGTGGCTAACGTCGCTTGCAAGACCGGTGTTTTGACAAACTTCTCGACAAGATCGGCTGCACTTCCGCGCAAGAGTGCCTGCGTCTGGGCATCGAATCGTTCAAAACTCGGATCTTCATCGGCAAACGTTTCGAAGAGAAGCGACCCTAAGCGAGTAGCCTCAGCCTCAAAAGCTGCGAATCCGGCGACATCGGCTGGATCAAAGGCAGAAATTTCCTGAGCATTCGTCGCGTGGTCCGAGCCAAGCAGCAGCGATCTGCCGTCACGCATCGGGGTAAACGATGCCGGGTCTTTGCGATAAGCGTGATATCCGTGCTTGGTAAGATCGAGCTCTTTCACCAGCCAAGGATCGAGAAGGCTACACACGTACGACGCGGCCGAAATCGTGTAACCGGGCCAAACGTCGGTATCGCTGACTGTTGCCCCACCCAAACGGTCGGATCGCTCACAGACGACAACCCGAAGGCCGGCCTTCGCGAGCAGGGCGGCACACGCCAAGCCGTTGTGGCCACTACCGATAATCGCGACATCGAAGGATTTCATCCTGGGCATATACGAGAAAGAGATCGTGTATTCATGGCGCTTCGCGCTTCCGGGCATCCCGGTCGCCATGCTGACGGTCGCGATTCCGCTTGCGAACCGCATTGAGCCTCGTGTATTTGGCATTCCCTTTCTCGCGGCATGGATTGCCGGATGGGTGCTTTTGACCCCACTCTTTCTCTTCGCCTTGTATCGCGTCGAGAAGCGGCCATGAGCGCAAGTTCGATTGCTCTTGGTATCGTTGCAAGCATCGTCGCTGGAACCATCGCCTTCGCGCTCGCGAGTCTGCGTCGTCTCCCCAGCGACCCGGCACAATTGGTCGTCGGCGGTCGCTCGCTCGGCACGATCTTTCTCTGGTTCTTGCTCGCAGGAGAGGTCTATACCAGTTTTACGTTCCTCGGAGCAGCGGGGTGGGCGTACGGCCAGGGCGCTCCCGCATTCTATATTTTGGCCTACGGTACATGCGGATATATTTTTGGCTATTTTCTCTTGCCCGCGTTATGGCGACGAGCCAAAGAGCGCGGTTACTTAACCGGTCCGGATCTCTTTGCCGATCACTTTCACTCTCGAAGCTTGGGACTGATCACCGGGCTCATTCAGACGGTCTCCGTTATACCGTATATCACGCTACAACTTACCGCGTTAACGATACTTTTCAGTATCTCCGGATACGGATCGATCAATGCAACGCTCGCTGCAACGGGCGCGTTTTTTCTGATTACGCTGTTCGTCTTTAAGGTTGGACTGCGTGGGGCCGCGTGGGCTTCGGTTGTTAAGGATATCGTCGTTCTCGGCGCAATTCTTTTTGCCGGCATTGCACTTCCCGTACAATTTTTTGGATCACCGGCAGCGATGTTCGACCGTCTGATCGCGATACACGCGCCCTTACTCACGTTTAAGGATTGGACCTCGACGCACGGGCTGTTATGGTATATTTCAACCGTCCTGTTAACGGGATCGTCGTTTTTTATGGGTCCGCATTCTATCGCGGCAACGTTTTCGGCGAACAGCGAAAATACGTTACGTCGCAATGCCATCTTCCTACCGTTCTATCAAGTGTTGCTTCTTCTCGCGTTCTTCGCCGGTTTTGCAGCGCTGCTCATCGTTCCGGGACTCTCGGGAACGGCGATCGATCAATCGTTTCTGCTTGTCGTGCAGCACGATTATCCCGCATGGGTCATGGGCTTTATCGCCGCAGCCGGTGTGCTGTGCGCACTTGTTCCGGCTTCCGCCCTCTTGCTCGCGAGCGGATCAGTCATCGCTCGCAATGTCGTCGGAACGTTCATTCCCTATTCCTCGCCGCGCTTTAATGAAACACTAGCGATTCGTCTCTCGATTCTTGCGATGGCGCTGCTCTCGCTCGTCATGTGGTGGACGGTCAAAGCGACGCTCGTAACCTATTTGTTGTTGACCTATAATGCGTGGGCACAACTACTACCGGGCTACCTCTGCGCACTCCGTTTTCCTCGCGTGCCCGGCCATGCCGTGCTCGTCGGGATGATCGTCGGCATCGGCATATCACTGCTCTCGATGAGCTACACGCTCCCTATCGCCGGCATCAACCCTGGATTCGTGGCGTTAATCGTCAACATCGCCAGCATTGCACTCATCACGCTCATTTCCAAGCCTCGGGCAGAGCTTGCATGAAAACGGGCGCGCCTCCAATCCTCCATACCGAACGCCTGCTTTTACGCGGCCATCGATTACACGATTTTCCCGCCTCGTTTTCCATGTGGTCCGATCCGCTCGTGACCGCCTATATTGGTGGCAAACCATCGACGGAACAACAAGCGTGGTCACGTTTCCTACAGTACGTTGGTCATTGGTCACTGATGGGCTTCGGCTACTGGGCGATCGAAGAAAAATCTACGCACACATTCATTGGCGAAGCGGGATTCGCCAATTTTCATCGTGAGATCGATCCGACGATGAAAGACGCTCCGGAAATCGGTTGGGCGCTCGCCTCGAGCGCGCACGGAAAGGGATTCGCAACCGAAGCGCTCCGGTCAATTATTTCGTGGGGCGACGAACATTTCGCATCACCCCGAACCGTTTGTCTCATCGATGTCGAGAATCTCCCATCGATCGGCCTCGCTCGCAAAATTGGCTTCACGGAATTTCAACAGTCCATGGTCAACGGCCGGCCAACCATCTTCTTCGAGCGAAGCGCAAGAAAAAACCCGCCGCGCTGATGCGCGACGGGCTGTTTCTTTGCTAGCGAAAGCTTAGCGGAACGAAGGCCGTGACGAGAAGCAGTCGCGGCAATACACGGGCTTGTCGCCACGCGGATTGAACGGAACTTCAGCTACGCCGCCGCAGGACGAACAGGTCGCCTGGAACATTTCACGGCGTGGCGCGCCTGCGCCGCCGCCGCCTGAGCGGTCTCCGCCGCCGCCGCCGCCGCGTGTGGCCTTACGGGCCGAGCGGCAATCGGGGCAACGGTTGGGTTTGTTTTGAAAACCCTTTTGTTCGTAGAACTTCTGTTCTCCGGAACTAAAAACAAACTGGCGACCGCAGTCGACGCAGTTCAGCATTTCATCGGTGTACACGAAACGAGTAACTCCTTGGATATTATGTGTTTATGACTGGTGGTACGACGGGGTGCGACTCGCCTGGTACGTGAATATGCCGACCGTGCGGAACCACGACTCGAAACCCGCTGGCGCGTGAAACGAGGCGCCCGAGCACTTCGCGGTGCTCGAAACCCTGTAGTGACTCATGAACCTTACCATGCGAGGA
Source organism: bacterium (assembly GCA_021778415.1). Classification (GTDB taxonomy): domain Bacteria; phylum Vulcanimicrobiota; class Vulcanimicrobiia; order Vulcanimicrobiales; family Vulcanimicrobiaceae; genus JAJYCL01. Next base: position 4,436 of record JAJYCL010000007.1, read on the forward strand.
GGAGAAAGGCAACCTATGTTGCTCGACCGACCCGCAATGCCAAATCCAAACCTTCTTCGAAAATGAAGAGCGGGCCGATCAAAAGATAGACCAGATTCTCCAAAAACTTCGGTTTCGAACCTTCAAAGCGGTGCCCAACGAGCTGGAAGACCCATCCGAAGACGAAGGCTCCCAACGCCACTTGCCACGACAAATGCCCCCCTGCCCAATAGAGCAGAGCGAAAATTACCGTACACAGTAACGCGCCGCGCAGATCAATCACGGCGTAGTACACGAGCGTTGCGATCGCCGCCAAAGCGGCGAGATCGACCGGGCCTACACGCAAATGCGAGAGCATGCCCATGACGCCGAGGACGATCAATGGTATACCGATGGCATGGCAAAGACGGTTTCTCGTATCCTTATGATACAAGCCATACTCCGTAAAGAGCTCCGTTTTTGTCATGACACCTCTACCTTTAGACCTCCCTATGTCGCTTTGCCTCACCCCAGCGAGTTCCTTCTCTCGCTACGACTTTTACGGTCCGAGGCGCTGCATCCCGCGAAGAACATAGAGTCCGAGCGTCGGCGAATAATTCAGGTCGGGTGGCCGTGCGCCATCGAGCCCGCGAGCGATGAGATCTGCATGACTCCCCGCCGAGACATGAGCGCAACGGATCACGGCAAAGGCAGCTGCCGGGTCATTTGCCTTCAGATCGTACCAGGCTCCGCCTTTTGCCGCTCGCATCGTAATCGTCCAATTCGGCGTGGCCACGTTCGCTAGAAAATAGCGGGCGAGCTCTGCCAGCGCCGGCGCGGCAACGGCGCGCAGTGCTGGCGGACATGTCGGCCCGGATTGCAGCACGAACGGCGTACGCGGTGCGGAACGGGCAAGTGCATAGACGCGGAATGTCTCGGTGCCGGCGGCCGGCGGGTGTGCGACAATATACAGGCCGACGCTCGGCATAAAATTCAGCTGAGGACGGAAAAACGTTCCGGACGTCGGTGCAAACAGGTGTCGGGCCGTTATATCGCCTGGACGAGCAAGATGCACATCGGTACAGAAAATCAGCGAACGAACATTGGCTCCAGGTTTGGGCACCAACGATAGCGCGTAGGACGAAGCATAGACGCGATACTCAATCGTTGCAGAAGCAAGGACGGGCGGAATCACTTCCATTGGATAGCCGCTCGGCGTCTTCTTCGCTTCAATCGCTGCAACAAACGCTCGCAACACATTCATCGTCGCGCTTGCGGTTTGCGCATCTGACGCACTGCAGCGCTCGGACGAACGAACCGCTAGCGGATCGCTTGGCGCTGCAACGGGCAATGGCTGAAAAAATCGTGTGCGTGCTGCCAACGCACGCGTCGGCTTGAGTACTTGCGCACCGGAGCCAAAGCGAACCGTCCATGTTGCAGAGTAATTTCGTGGGGCGAGCGGCTGCGCTATCGTCGCAACCGACATCCCGCCAAGCGTCATATAGGGGACGGAATACTGCGATGAAGCAAATGTCCCAGCGAAACTATTCGAAATGTTCGATGCCGCAATGGTGAGCGTTCCTCGACCAAGTGTCGTCGCGGCACCAAGATCATAGGTTGTATATGCCGGCAAATTGTTGGGGTTGTTCGGCCCAGTGTATTGCGCGTCGCCCAACCACTCGATTGCCGAATGCGGCGCTTTGTAATCCAGTGTTATCCCGGCACGATGGAGCGGCGTATTCGGGACTTGCGAACCGGGTGCGATGAGTGCGAATGGATTGACGATGCGCGGATCGCTGGATGCAATTGTTACGCCGGTTATATCCGCAAACGGTTGCACGATAAGATTGCCAATCGGAAGAAATGCCGATAACCGCGCTCCTTGGTAGATGCGCGTCACGCCGGCCACGGGCGAGGTGACATAGATGTTTTGCGGACCGAATGGCGTTCCCGGTGGCGCATTGCAGCCAGCTGGAGAATCGTATATTCCTTCGATCGCCGAGAAATAGCCGGGGGGAAACATGCTCGGCGAAAGCACCGATGCATTCACGAGCACCGGGAGAACGACATTTTGCTGCACCTGACGATAGAACGAAACGGAAACGTTGCCATGCGCCACGGAATGCGTCATATCGAGACGCGCCGAGGTTGACGACGACCCGTGCGGCTGATCGCCCGGCGCGCTCCCATACGCGATATTCCCGGTGCAATCAAAACGCAATGACGCGGGATCGGAAAGGGCCTGGGCTCTCCCGGCGCTAGGTGCAGTGCCGCCAAGTGAATACGATGCGCTGATCCTATCGTGAGACGTCGGCCTCCATGTTGCGCCGAAACCTCCAAGCGCCGATGCCGATGCACCGGAGGACGTACTCACGCCGAGAAACTCGTCCAACGTCAACGTCGACGACGATCGAATCGAGTCGCTCACTTGCAGCGACGAATAGGCACTCGCTCGCGATCCGGTCGAGTACGGCTGTGCAGCCGGGACGAGCGGCGAAAGTACCGATGTCGAATGTGTTCCATACGCTGAGATCGAGATTGTGTGACGACTGCGCGATGGTAGCTCTGCGGAAAGCGTATATCCGATCGATCGGTTATTACTGATAAATCCGGTCGGCTGAGCCACTCCATCGACAAATCGATTGGTGAGATCGTGATCAAATGAACTTGAATTGCCGAACAGCGACGCTTGAATTGAGGTGTCGCCGATCAGCGCAGAATCGGTCAGTGAAAAAAGCGAAAAATTTCCGGACGACGTATTGCCCGGCCCGTATCCGCACGGTAGATTTGCCGTTATCCGCAGGCACACGAGTTGCGAGGAACGTGATGATCCGAGATATGATCCAACCAATGTTTGCGAGTCATTCACGTTATAGCGAAATTTTACGAGCGACCCCGTAGAGGTAGCGTCGCCGTCGTGGGTATAATCGAGTCCGCTTTGATCTGTATAGCGCAAACCATCGGCAAGCGACGTCATCGTGCGAGAGGTAAGCATCGTCGCAATACCCAGTTTTCCAACAGATCCGCTTTCGGACATTGCGGTAGAATGTTTTCCATTGCTTCCCACTCCCATCGTCGCCGATCCTAACCAAGCAATCGTTGGCTCGATCGTTCGAAAATTGACAGCACCTCCAAGCCCGCCGACGGTCGGCCCATAGTGCACCGACGCTCCCGAAAAGAGATCGGAAGCAAATGAGCGCAGGTCGCCCGCGCTACCTGGAGCATTCAACGGAATGCCATCGAGCGTCAACTGCGTTTGCGACGGATCGTGTCCTTCGAGTGAGATCGTTTGAGCAGCATCCGAATCGTCACTCGACAGCGATACGGAAACGCCGGACAATTTGTTCAGAGCATCGGCAAGATCCGACGAAAGCTTCCGCTGTGCCGCATCTGCCGAGATAGAACTCGTCGCTATATTCGTCGTTGATTTCGAACTCACAACGGCAATGGTTTTCAGAGCCGACGACGACGCAAGAGCGACGGAGAGTGAGACGAGACGCCCTCCGAGTACCTCAAACTCCGGCGACGTTACGGCTGCATAGCCTGATTTAAAAACGCGGGCCCGATAAATTCCATCGGGAACATCGGTGAATTGCACTTCACCGTCGGGACGGCTAAACTCAGACGCAATAACAGGCCCTTGCAAAAGGACGCGCGCAAAACGAATCGGCTTCTTCGCCTTGTCGGTCACGACGATACGAATCTCTCCGGTATCCGATTGCGCCCGTACCGCGGTTCCCAGAGTCGCAAGAAGCAAAAGCCCAATGACGAAAGAAATAGTCCGATTCATGCCGATAAAGCATGAATGAAACGCCAGAGATTTCCCTGAGACGAAATGAATCGTCGATTAGAGTAGTAAGGTAACGACCGTTCCGCGCTTGGGGGCGCTTTGCAGAGAAATAGATCCTCCGACGCGCTCAATAGCTCTCTTGGCAATCGCTAAACCTAAGCCGCTACCGGCAATTTCACCACGAATATCGCCACGAAAAAAGCGTTCAAAAACGTGGAGCCTTTCGGCTTCGGTCATACCTGGCCCGTCATCGCTAATGACGATTTCGGCACGTCCGTCATCAGTACGGCGAGCCCGGAGATGAATCGCAGAATCAGGGGCGTATTTTACTGCATTCTCGACGATGTTCCAGAGGGCTTCTCCAAGTTCGATGCGATCCGCGCTTACGACCATCTTATCCGGCACATCGTAATCCATCACGCGGGTTTCATCTAAGCGATGTACGGCATCGACTTGATTGCGAAGCAATTCCGCGACATCGATATCTTCACGAACCGGTGGAAGCTCCTCGTCCATGCGGGCCAAACGAACCAAACTATCGATCATCGTCCGCATTCGTTCACGCTCGAGCATCATCGTGCCGAGGATTTGCCGAGCAATTTTCGGCTCCTCGACCGCTCCGCGACGTAGGACATCGATGTATCCACCGATGATCGTTAACGGCGTACGCAACTCGTGCCCGGCGTCTGCGACGAACCGACGCATGCGTTCTTCCGTTTTTGCGCGCTCTTCGATGGCTCCGTTGACGCCGCTCACGGCATCGTTAAATGCTGCAGTCAAAGCACCGATATCTTCGCCTCCGGCAGACATAAAATGCCGCTTCGTGAAATCACCTCGAGCCAGCGCATTCAGAGAATCGGTAATTTCGCCAAGCGGTTCTAGGGCACGTTCGGCAATAAACCGGCCGAGAAACCACGAAATGACAATGGCAATGAGCACGATAATGGCAATGACCCGCCAGTATGGAACCAGCAAGACCATAAGCAAGCCGGAACTCGGCTCGAAAACGACATATCCACCATGCACGACAACCGAAAGAAACGTGTCATGTCGTACGACGTGCCCGCCGACGATTCGCGATAAGAAATGCGGTGGCGGTGCGGGATCGCCGGCAAGCTGTTTGTCGTTATCATCGTAGACGGCGACGCGCAAACCCGTAATGCTTAAACGTTTGACAATATTCGACGCGGCTTGCGCTAAGGTGAGATGTTCGGCGCGGTAATCGCTGACGATATTCCTGGCCATCTCATGGCGTGCGATGATGATATCCCTAGTAAACGAGCCTAGCCCGAGGACCAAGGCAAACGATGATGCCGCAATCACTAAGAGCAGCGTTACGGCAAGAATTGCCGTATAAAGGCCGGCAAGTCGCGCGGAAACCGATTTCACGCGGGTGGCGCCATTCCGTACCCGACGCCGCGAACGGTGCGAATATACGATGCCTCAGCCGGGCGATCGAGCTTCCCGCGCAAATACGAAATATAGGTTTCGACGATATTTGCACCGCCTTCGAAATCGTGACCCCAAATCAATTCCAAGAGATGCTCCTTGCCGAAGACACGTCTCGGCTCCCGAATGAGCGTATCGAGCAACTCAAATTCGCGTTGGGTCAACTCGATGCGTTCGCGGGCGCGAAAGACGTCGCGGGTCGTCGCATCGACGGTAAGATCACGCCATCGAACCGACGCATCGTCGATCAGTTGGGGACGACGCAATTTCGCCTGCAAACGAGCCAACAACTCTTCGACGACAAAGGGCTTCGTGAGATAGTCATCGGCTCCGGAGGCAAGGCTCCGAACTTTATCTTCGACCTCGCCTTTGGCAGTGAGCATCAGGATCGGAGCTTGCGTGACTTCTCGGAGCATCGGCAAGAGCGTGATGCCATCGAGTCGCGGCATCATCACATCCAGAATCACCGCATCCGCGGACCACTCGCGCACCAACGTCAATGCCGCCGGTCCATCTTGGGCCGTGCGCACGTCGTAGCCTTCACGCGTCAGCACGAGTTCGAGCATATCACGCATGGCCCGATCATCATCGACGATGGCAATTCGTGCGGAAATCACAGTTTTCACTATGCCATATCGTCACGCCAAACCCTTGGAGTGACCTGAGCTACAGCGCGTTACCCCGTAGAAACGAGTAACCGTGAAGGAACCGGATGCGAAATCGGATGGGTCGAATCATCAAAGAGCGTGAGGAATGCTTCGACAATCTGCGGATCCCACTGAGAGCCGGCACCGTCGCGCAGAATAGCGAGTGCCGTTCGCGGAGGAATTGCTGCGCGGAAAGGTCGTTCGCTGAGCATCGCGTGAAAGCCATCGGCAACCGCGATGATGCGCGCTTCGTGAGGAATCGCATTCCCGACGAGCCCGTCAGGATAGCCATGCCCGTCCCAGCGTTCATGATGGGCGCGAACAGCGAGCGCATAACGACGCAGCGACGGAATCGTATCGAGAATACGCTGCCCAACCGCGGAATGTTCGCGGATGCAATCCCACTCAGTAGCCAGGAGCGAAGTAGGCTTGCTGATGATCGCATCGGGAACCGCGATTTTCCCGATATCATGCAATAATGCGCACCGCTCGGCAAAGCGGGCAGAGGTTGGATCGAGTTCGAGCGCGACGCAGAGGCGACGCGTCCAGGCAGCCGTTGCACGCGAATGTTCTGCCATGGAAAGATCGCGCGCGGCTAACGCGGTGATCAACACTTCGGCCGAATCGTCGCCATCAGGTTGCGGACTAGGCTGACAGCCGAGGACGGCGTCCGTCCCAATGGAGCGAAGCATCTCTAAATACGCCGAGGCGGAGCCGTCGTTGGCAACTTCCGGCGAGGCAAGAAGCGTATCCACGACCGACGCAATCAAATCAAGGGCTTCGACCCGCCCTAAATCCGAGCGAACCCGCTCGGCCCACGACGTGAGCCCGACCGGGCGAGAGAAAGCCAACGAAAGCGACAAGCGTTCACACAGAACGACCGCTTCATCAGACGTGCGATCGTCGGTGGCGGCAACGACGGGATCATCGCTGCCGCCCAAAGCGATGCGAGCCAACGTGTGGCTGCGCTCTAAGAGGGAGCGCCCGATCAAATCGAGCGACACAGCCTAAAGCCCGATGGGACCCGGGGGAACGACTTGGGTAACGATAGCAACTGCGATGGCGACGATGATGCTGGTGAGCATGGAAAACCTCCAAGAACGAACGATGATGTTCCTAGAGTCTACCTGCCCCCGGGCAAGACGTATCTAGTTACGATTAACTAGACCGTGACGAACAGCATGTTCGATAGCTTCACCCCGATCGTGGACCCCGAGCTTGCCAAAGATATTCTGCAAATGGGCCTGAACGGTAAAGACGCTCCGACCGATTTCTTGGGCGATTTGCTTCGATGTGAGCCCACGGCCCAAGAGTTGCAGTATCCGTTGCTCGCTTGGTGTGAGTCGAGGTGCGTCGACCCGTCGGAGACTCTGTACTCGCTCATAGACGAGACGCATCATTTCCGCAAATCCGACAAAATCGAGCGCTCGTAGGTCGTCAAGGGAACCAAGGAACTGACGTTCCCAAATTGCCTCGCCGCGCACCATGCCGATGAGGAACTCGGCGACTTGGCGCAACAAAGTACTCGCCATCCCCCGATCCTTGGCGATGTGCTTAGCGTACCGTAAGGCAAGCGATGTCTGCCCCTGACATGCGAGCGCAACCGTGAATTCGGCCATTGAAGTCGCCACCGTTGCATCCCATGGTGCCTGTAACACCTCCCGCATGATGGATCGTCCCATCGCGATAAGATCCTTGAACTTATCAATTTGCCCCGCCTGATACGCCGCGAGTGCGGCAACGGCGATGGCGTCGAAACGAACGCTCAACTCGGCAACGGCGTGCGTCGCGGTTTCAGCGTAACGCAACGCATCATCGAATTCTCCAAGAAAATACGAGCGCTTCGATTGGGCAATTTGGACGAACACTCGCGTGCGTTTATCAGCCGGAGCCGAACGCGACAACGTCGTACAGAGCGTTTCGATCTCGTCGGTTACGGCGCGCTCACACACCACATGCAATTCATGAAGTAATGCCGTACGCACGTCGAACTGACTTCCAGCGCGATCAGCAAAGCGATGTGCCGCTCGAGCATGATACAGCTGCTTGGCGAGATTGCGCTCTCCGCGCATGGCCAGGAGGGCAAGACAAGCATGCGAACGGCTCGCTAATATGACAAGATCCCGTTCCTGGCACAGACGCGCGGCGCGTTCTAGCAGCAGCAACGATTGATCCAGGCGCCCTAGATCCAGACTAGCTAGTCCAATGCGCTGCAAAATGCGAGCGCGAAGATCCTCGTCGAGGAGGTCTTCAACGACCGCTTCGACCTCGGAAATGCGTTGAGCTGCACCGTCATGGTCGCCGGCACGCGCAAGAATGATGGCATGCACTGCCCATGCTTCGACGCGAAGGGACATCTCGCACAGCGGATCATCGATGAGTGAGACGAGCATCGGACGTGCATCCCCGCCGGAATTTCCCGCAAGGATCGCACGCCGCAAGAGAATTTCGCGACGCACAGTCGGGTTGTCGATCGTCTCACAAGCTAAGCGGAGGAGCCGCTCTGCATTGACGCCGTCGGAGGCCGCCGCGTCCAGCAGTCCGCGCAAATAGAGCACCACTCCATCCGAGGATCGGACGGATGAATCAAGCGCGGCGATCGCTCGAATGACGATATCACTCGCGCCGTGCTCGACGAGCATCACGCCATGAGCACGCAGGAGCGGCAAAATAAGATCAGGTGCGGACGAGCGAACGAGAACGTCAAGCGCCGACGAAAACTCACCAATTTTTTCTAACGCCGATGCGACTCGAACATGGAGCGATCGCGCGTGATCCGAACCACGTAACAGCGCCCGATGCACGAAAAACTCGCGAATGAGATCATGCAGTGCAAACAAACCTTCACGCTCGCCAGGCGCTATAAAGGCAACAGCCTGGCGCAATTTCTGTACAGATTCGCTTGGTTGCGAAAATCCGGCAGATTCAAGAACACGTAAATCAATCGCTCCGAGTACGGCGGAGAACTCAAGCAGTTCGCGTTCGGATTCCGAGAGTGACTCATATTCCTGCTCGGCCAGAAATGCGAACAGCAAATCTCTCGTCGTTGTGCGCACGTGCGCAAGGTCGTGCGATCGCGTTGAATTACGCAATGCGAACGAAAGCGCCGTTGGCCAGCCTTCGGTCAGCTCGACGAGTTTAAGGACTTCTTCATCGCGAACACTCAGACGCGTCGCTTTCGCAAATTCGCGAGCTTCAACGGAGGAAAATGCCAGATCTCGCTCATCGATTGCCAGATCGCAAAGGCCGTAGGCCAACCATGAAGCAACCGGCAGGCCCGACCAAGCGCGCGAGGCAAACATCCAACGAAGCTTTTCGTGCGTCGAAGAGACAAGCGCTGCAATGAGTTGACGCACTTCAGCATCGGTGGTGCAAAGATGAAGATCATCGACGGCAATAATTCCTGAAAAATCAGTCAAATGCGTTGCAATCCAACGCGCTAACTCGCTTGCCGGCTCCAATGCGTGACGACTCGCTTCATAGGCTGTCGTCAGCGATGTCCGAAGACCCGGCGCCACGCCGACCGCCGCGTCGGCCAAACCACGAATAAAGCCAAGGATCGTCGCATGTTCAGGCCTGGCAGAAAATCGCAGAATCGGTTGCGCACTTTGCTCGAGAAACTGGTGCATCGCCGTGGTTTTTCCGAATCCCGCCGGCGCAACAATGAGACAGACTCGCAAGCGTGCCGATGCTGCAATACGATCGACCACGCGTGGACGAAAAATCGGCGTGAACGGCCCACCGGCATCGATCGTCCCATCGGAATTAACGCGACGGATCATGCAAACGCATCGAGCGGTGCTCGATACTCCTCGTCGCCCTCAAAATAGCCTAACAGATGACGTTCTAAGTAGAGCAAGCCAAACCGACGTTCGATTTCTCGAAGATCGCCTGCATGTTCGCTACGAAAGTCGTCCCAATCGGCCTTCTCTTCCCAAACATCGACCGTCAAGTAAATTTCAACGTCACCGCGATGGCGGAACAATCTGGAGCGAATATACCTTGGGTGTGTCGCATAGAGGAGCGCCCACGGCCCTTCGTGGCCCATGGCGTGTTCAAACGCCCGAGCTTGCGACGGGTGGATGCGATAACGGTAAAAAATTTCGACCATCGCTGTGTGGATATCTTCGCCTGAGAGTCCGCCCGACCCCACTTCCGGTATCGGGGGCAAAAAAAAGACCCCAGAAACTTTACGTTTCCGGGGTCCATTTCGTCGCAGTCGCAGTCTTTCGACTACAGCTCCTCGATGCTGATGCCCTTGATGCGGTCATACTGGGTCTTGCGAACCGGTGCTTCCACAGCTGCGAGCGGATCGTATTCCCCCTCGTATTGCACGGCGAGCGGCTCGCGACTCCGGTCATACGCATTCACCAAGCGGCTCGTTTCGCCGTTTGGCATTTGCGAGGTCATAACCTCGGCCAATGCCGCATCGTCCGCCGTCATCGACGGATAGATCAGGTCGTACTGGTTACGCGGGCGACCTTCTTCATCGATATCTTGACCCTCGGGCGTGATTTCGATGTTGCGGTAGCGCGACATACCCGTACCGGCGGGAATAAGTTTTCCGATGATAACGTTCTCTTTGAGCCCCAGGAGCGGATCGTATTTGCCCTTGATTGCCGCATCCGTGAGCACACGCGTTGTCTCTTGGAACGAGGCTGCTGAAAGGAACGACTCGGTCGCAAGCGACGCTTTGGTGACGCCCAAGAGCACCGGATTGGCCGTGGCCAATTCCTTGCCCGCGGCTTTCGCCCGATCATTTGCGTCGCCGTATTGCGAGACTTCGATGAGCTGACCCGGCAGCATTTCGGTATCGCCGCCTTCAACAATCTTCACCTTGCGCATCATCGCACGAACGATGACTTCGATGTGCTTATCGTTGATGTCGACGCCCTGTGAACGATAGACGCGTTGCACTTCCTGAACCAGGTAATTCTGCAATGCAGTCTCACCTTTTAGGCGCAAAATATCGTGCGGATTGAGCGATCCTTCGTTAAACTGATCGCCCGGAACCACGACATCGCCTTCCTTGACGGTGAGATGCGTTCCATGGGTGATATCGTATTCGTGCTCTTCACCGGTTTCATCGGTGACGATGACCGAACGATGCACTTTATCTTCACCGAATTTGACCACGCCGCCCACTTCAGTAATAACGGCCTGTCCTTTCGGCTTACGCGCTTCGAAGATTTCTTCGACGCGAGGAAGACCCGTGATGATGTCGGCTGTCGCGACGCCACCGGTATGGAAGGTACGCAACGTGAGCTGCGTGCCCGGTTCACCGATGGACTGTGCGGCAATGATGCCGACTGCCGTTCCGATATCGACGCGATTTCCGGTCGCCAGATCGCGGCCGTAGCACATCGAACAGACGCCGAATTTCGAAGCGCACGTGAGTACGGAGCGAATTTTGACATCGACCATGTCGGCCGCGATGATTGCGGCCGCTTTTTCTTCGTCGATTTCTTCGCCGCGTTTGACGATGGTCGTTGTCGGCTTCTTCGGATCGAGACGAATATCGTCGGTCGCGCGACGGCCGACGATGCGGTCCGAAAGCGGTTCGATGATTTCCTTGCCCGATGCAATATTGGAAACCGTGATTCCCTTCGTTGTTCCGCAATCATCTTCACGGATAATAACGTCCTGCGCGACATCGACGAGACGACGCGTGAGGTACCCGGAGTCTGCGGTGCGGAGCGCCGTATCGGCGAGACCCTTACGAGCACCGTGCGTCGAGATGAAGTACTCGAGAACCGTGAGGCCTTCTTTTAGTGAAGCCTTCACCGGAATTTCAAGAATTCGTCCCGACGGATCGGACATGAGTCCGCGCATACCACCGAGCTGTTTGACCTGGGCGATCGAACCACGGGCACCCGACGTTGCCATCATGAAGACCGGGTTAAGCGGGTTTTGCGCCGCTTGCATGGCTGCGGTGACTTCGTCGGAGGTCTTCGACCAAATTTCAATGGTCTTGTTGTAGCGCTCTTCTTCGTTGATAAAGCCCTGCTCGTAGAGCGAATGCTGGTTATCAACTTCTTGTTGTGCCCGCTCGATAAGATCATGCTTGGCTTGTGGCACGACGACGTCGCCGATGGAGACCGTCGTCCCCGAAAGCGTCGCGTGATGGAAGCCGAGCTCTTTGATGCTATCGAGGAAGCGTGCGGTTTCCGCGTTTCCATGCGTGCGATAGCATGCGGTAATGAGCTTTTTGAGCATGCTCTTATCGACGGTGGCGTTAACAAACGTATGGCGCCAATTTTTGGGGAACGCGAGATTGAAAATCACGCGCCCAACCGTCGTTTTGATCAGCTCACCGCGCCAGCGAACCCACATCCATTCCTGGAGTTTAAGATTCTCTGTCTGATAGGCGAGTAGCGCTTCGTTGGTATCAACGAATGCCGGCAATTGGCCCGGTGCATCGGCACTCGGTGCATTGGCCTTGAGGGTGCGCGTCCGGTTGTCGAAATCTTCGAACGCCGGAGCACGCGCCGGTCCCTTATATTCATCCAGTTGGAAGGTGAGATAATAGAGTCCGAGCACCATATCTTGCGCCGGAATCGAAACGGGGTTTCCGTATGCGGGAAGCAAGATGTTGTTCGAGGAGAGCATGAGAATTCGCGCTTCGGCCTGAGCCCCCGCCGAGAGCGGAAGATGCACGGCCATTTGATCGCCGTCGAAATCGGCATTATATGGCGAGCAAACGAGCGGATGCAATTGAATCGCCTTGCCTTCAACGAGGACCGGCTCGAAGGCTTGAATACCGAGACGATGCAGCGTCGGGGCGCGGTTAAGGAGCACCGGATGCTCGCGAATAACTTCGTCAAGTACATCCCAGACTTCATTACGAACGCGTTCGACCATACGCTTCGCCGATTTGATATTGTGCGCTTGGCCGCGATCTACAAGCTTCTTCATCACGAAGGGCTTGAAGAGTTCCAGCGCCATTTCTTTGGGCAAACCGCACTGGTGAAGTTTTAGCGTCGGACCGACGACGATCACCGAACGTCCCGAATAATCGACGCGCTTTCCGAGAAGATTCTGACGGAAGCGGCCTTGCTTCCCTTTGAGAATATCGGAGAGCGATTTCAACGGACGGTTGTTCGGGCCGGTCACCGGGCGACCGCGACGACCGTTATCGATCAGCGCGTCAACGGCTTCTTGCAGCATGCGCTTCTCATTTTTGATGATGATTTCCGGCGCATTCAGCTCGAGCAATCGTTTGAGACGATTGTTGCGATTGATGACGCGACGATACAGATCGTTAAGATCCGATGTCGCAAAGCGACCACCATCAAGTTGCACCATCGGGCGCAGTTCCGGAGCGATCACCGGAACGGCCGAGAGAATCATCCACTCCGGCTTATTGCCCGAGGCCATGAATGCTTCAACGACTTCGAGACGCTTAATCGCCTTGAGACGCTTTTGCCCCGTCGCAATTTTGAATTCGTGACGAAGTTCATCTTTGATCTTCTTTAAGTTGAGATCGCGGAGCAATTCACGAATAGCTTCGGCGCCCATTCCGGCCTTGAAGCGATTGCCATATTTCTCACGCATATCGCGGTACTTCTGCTCGGAAAGCACTTCGCGACGCAACAGCGTGGTATCGCCTGGATCGATGACGACATATGACGCAAAATAGACAACTTTTTCAAGCTGTCGCGGCGACATATCAAGTAAAATACCGATCCGGCTCGGAACGCCCTTGAGATACCAAATATGCGTTACCGGCGTGGCCAATTCAATGTGACCCATGCGCTCGCGACGAACTTTCGCGCGGGTAATTTCAACGCCGCAACGATCGCACGTCATGCCCTTAAAGCGTACGCGCTTATACTTTCCGCAATGACATTCCCAATCGCGGGTCGGTCCGAAGATTTTTTCGCAGAAAAGTCCATCGCGCTCAGGCTTGAGCGTACGATAGTTGATCGTCTCGGGCTTTTTGACTTCACCAAACGACCACGCGCGAATAAGATCCGGCGATGCTAGCCCAATGCGCATTGCATCGAAATTATTGACGTCAATCAGATTCAAGGATTCGCTCCGTTAGCGTGCCGATCAACCGGGCTGACGCAGGGACCTCCTCGCACACTTGGTACGGGCTTCCCACCGTTGCCGCTGGCCGATGCTCCTCGGGCACAGACGGTTAGTATAGCGCAGAGCGAGGCGCCGCGCAAACGTACCGTTGCGAGCGATGTTGAGCGAGGACATCGCCACGGTGCGACAAACATCGAAAAAGCACGGTCGAGTACGCCTGCTCCCTCACTTCTTCTTCAAAGGAGGCCTTCCATGGGCTCACGCCGCCGCTCACCACTTGCCCCTGCCCTCGTAGCAAGCGGGCTCTTTCTCTTGTTAACGGCCTGCGGCGGAGGGGGAAGTAGCTCCGGCGGTGGTGGTGGCGGCGGCGGGGTGATACCGACTCCGGCACCGACTCCGGTCCCGTCACCGGCCACGGCGACCCAAAGCTTCGCAGTTGGGCCAGCGGCCGCGCAGGCGCCGTTCGGCCCCCTCGCCTCGGGCGCGTCAGGCACGTTTACCTTCCCTGCGACGCAGGCCGGAACTGCCACCGGCACGGTAACCGAGCAAAGCACGCTCCCCACGGGCGCGCCGGTGCCGGCGCGAGCGCTCTCGGTCTCGGCCAAAAAACGTATTGAAACCCTTGGGGGAACGGTCACGCCGCTACTCTATTTGACCGTTAGCATGAGCGCGACGGTCACCATTGCGAGTACGCCGGCGTTTTCGCTCACCTTTCCGGCCGGAACCCTTGCCGGGGACGTCTATGCCGTCGTGTATAACCCGAGTAGTCCGCTGACGGGATGGAACGTCGTTTCCGGTCCGCAACCGGGCACGGGAACCACGGTCACCTTTCCAAGCGCAACATTGGCCCCTCCGCTGATCTTCGCTGCGAACACGAGCTACATTTTTGCCATCGTGGAGACCGGCACTCCGCTTCCCACCCCAACGCCGAGTCCCTCGCCGACGCCGATTCCGACATCCTCGCCGGTTGCAGGCATGCCCACCCCGGGGGCAACGCTCCCGCCAAGCGGCCACAACAATTCGTCGGGCTGGGGGCCAACCGCCGCTGCTTCAGCCTTCAAGTATCCCGTTCAGTCGGGCTACAACGGAAATGGCGTAACGGTTGCAATCATCGGCACAACCGCGCCACTGGCAAGCGATCTCGCCGCTTATAACGCCGGATTCGGCCTAACCTACACCGGAAACTACTCGGTGAAAGTCATTAACGGCGGCCCGGCTGCGCCTGATCCGGCTGGTCAGGGCGAGGCCACACTTGATGTCGAAACCGTTGAAGGACTTGCCCCGGGAGCAAACGTGGTGTTCTACTCCGTTCCGGATACGAGTGGAACGAGCTTCGACGCCGGATACAATACCATTATCTCGGACCACGCTGCGGCCGGAACGCCGTATGTGGTGAGCATCTCCTACGGGGGCTGCGAAGTTGCGGGGTACACGAATACAACGCAAGACACCATCCTGGCAAACGGTGCATCCGCCGGAGTCACCTTCGTTGCCTCGGCTGGCGACAACGGCAACGAGTGCTTTACCGGCGGTACTCCCGCATTTACCGTTGGTGTGAACGCACCGGCGAGCGACCCGAACGTCATTGGCGTCGGCGGAACGGAATCGGTTATGAACGGATCCTTCAACATTGCCAATCCAGTTGCGTGGAATGATAACCTTTGCGCCTCCGGCCAGTGCGCCACCGGCGGCGGCGTATCGACGTTGTTTTCGATTCCGACGTACCAAAGCGGTGTCGCCGGAATTGCCTCAGCGACCATGCGCAACGTCCCGGATATTGCCTTACCGGCGGTGCAAACCGCGGTCTATAGCAACGGCGCGTGGGCAACAATGGCCGGGACTTCGTGGAGTGCTCCGCAAGCGGCAGCGTTGGTCGCCGAGATCGACGAGTACTGCCATCTCTCCTCAGTCGCCAACCCGGTCACGATTTTTTACACGGCAGAAACCAAATCGACAGCGAATTTTATCGATGTCACGAGTGGAAATAATCAATTCGGCACAACGACTCCGTTCTATACTGCGACGGCAGGGTACGACAATACGTCAGGCTTTGGCTTCCCACTCGGGATGAACGTCGCGCAATCACTCTGCCCGAACAACATCCCGCTCATTGCCCACGCATCGTCCGCCTATCGTCCGCTCGCGGAAACACTGGGCGCACCCGGCCCCAGAGTGCTCCCCATGGTGCCGCCTGTGCGTGGACTTCGCGATCTCGGCCCACGCTTGAGAACCGATCGCGTAACAACATTCATCGTGCTGCGCGATACACCATCACTTCTGCGTGACGAATCGACGGTTATTGCCTCACTGCAACATGCCGGATTCACCATCGATATGACCTACGGAAACCATCTGGCAATCCTCGCGAGTGCGCCCACATCGATAATAAACGCCTATTTTGCAACAACGATGCACGATGTCGTGCAAGGACGCTACGGAACCAGGTACCTGCCGATGACCTCGGTGACCCTTCCAGCGGAGATCGCACCGTTCGTCTCCGGCGTCACGCTCGACAACATCATCAGGATGGCGCCAATCTCCGCCTCTCACGTGCCGACGCACTAAGCGCACATCGACATACGGGCCGAGCCAGGGAACTGCCTCGACCCGTATGTCGTTTCCCATTCATAGGAGGGTCAGTTCTATGCTCAAGAGACTCATTGCATCAGGCGCACTTGTCGCCATCGCCCTTACGGCGGTTCCGGCGTCGACTGCATTGGCAAATGGCGCGGCATCGACACGAAATATTATCCTTGGGGTGGGAGCGGCGACGTATCTCATCATCCATCACAATCGCGTCGTGCATCAACGCGAGGCCGCACAAGCCGCGCAAACTGCGGCTGCACAGCAGCAAGCCAACAACGCGAATGCCGCATATAATTCGGAAAAACTTGCCTACGAGCGCCAACTCGCCGTGAATCGGGATCTGCAAAAAGAAATTGCCTACCAGCACTCGATCATCACGCAGCAAAGCAAACAACTTGCGGCAGTCGGCCTCCACACTACCGTGATCACCACTCGGCGCGTGGTCGCCGCGCGTCCTGGTGTTAAGGCCCATTCGACATCGCGTGAAGTTGCAAACGTCTCGTACGGATGGGGAACGCTCTAGCGTGCAACTCAGACTTCTCGTAGCATCGGCAATGCTCGGTCTTTGCGTCGCCGCATGTTCCAGTAGCGCGAACGCAACGGCCGATCATGCTGCCGATGCCGTCACCAAGACCGTGTACGCCAACGATTTTAGAGGCACGACAGCCCAACTTGATGCGTCGACGAGAGGCGAAGTAACACGCGCCTCGGTAGGCGCCCTATCAGACCTCATGCATCGCATGGGTGCCTATAAAGGCGTTGCCCTCATGGCCCAGGACCCGGCAAAAAACGACTACACCTACACCGCGACCTTCGAGCACGGCACACTCATTGTGGCAATTCGCATGGACGCAAAAGGCGGAGTCGCCGCCTACCACGTGTTCGCCCCGCACTAACTACGAGGCCAGAAACGAATCCAAGGCAGCGCTGAATTCGTCCAGCGCCGAACGGTGCAAGCTATGGCCCGCTCCGGGAAACTCGACATAACGCACCACGTGAGGGAGTGCTCGAAGTAACTCCGCATAGCGCGATGCTTCGAGCACTCCCTCTCCTGGCGATGCCATTGCCAGAAGAAGCGGCCGATCATACTGCGCGACCTTCGGAATCAATTCCCACGTTGGAGCCGGATTATCGGTTTGCAGTGCACGAATCGGCGCCGGTGTCATCGTTGCCAGCGCGTGAATTTTTCCGACAACATCAAGTTCGGGATCGCCGGCGTACGCAAGCCGAATCCGTTGCTCACGTTCCTCACCTTCAAATGCAAACGCTTCATCCAATTCTTCAATGAATTCTGCATACCACGAATCGGCGAGTTGATGCAGCATCGGATCAATGGCAACGACTCGACGCGCATCGATCCGCTTTCCACCAGCGACGGCGACCGCTCCACCCCATGAATGTCCCACTAGTACATCGATAGGCGCATCAAGTTGCTCGGCAACCGATGCAAGATCGTCGACGCATTGTGCCAGGGTCATCGGTCCACCGACGGCAGAACTCTCGCCATGCCCACGCTGATCATAGGCTGCAATCCGGAACGTCGGCGCATATCGTTCGACGATGCGCAGCCACGAGCGGCGCGAACTCGACATGCCGTGCACCAAAAGCATGACCGGGCCCGAAGCTCCCCACAATTCGACCGTCGTCGCACTGCCATCGTTCAATCGAACGATTCGACTCGTTCCCGTCATTTGCCGTGGCGCGAAAGAAACGTTAATTCGGACACGCCGGATTTATCAAGGCCACCAAGACCAAGCTCTTTCATCCGTTCAAACTGCGAGAGCGCTGCGTGTGCTAGCGGTGCTTTCACACCGATGTGATCGGCGAGCGCAACGGCGATGCCTGAATCCTTGGCCGCATGTTCGGCCGAGAAATAACATTCATGGTCCCTGGCCTGCATATCGGGACCGTCGGTTTCAAGGACGCGCGACTGTGCGCCGGTCTGCGAAAAAACGTCTCGCACGACGGCTACGTCCAAGCCAAGCGCGTCGGCAATGCCCAAGCCCTCCGCTAACCCCGCGGTGTTGATGTTCATCACCATGTTGACGAGGGCTTTGAGTTGAGCAGCACGCCCCGCTTCGCCGATGTAGCGCAAGGATGCCGAAAGCGATTCAAGAATCGGCTTGACCCGTTCGAAAACTTCGCGCTTGCCGCCCACCATCAGGTACAGCGTGCCGTCCCGAGCTTGAGGAATGGAGCTCGCCATGCATGCTTCAAGCGATTGCGCTCCATGTTTTTCGAGCAGCCGTTCGATATCAACGTGAATTTCCGGGGTCACCGTCGCACAGTTGATAAAAATTTTTCCCCGCGCATCGGTAACCAGCGAATCTCCACTCGTCGCAAAGATCGATCGCATCGCCTCGTCATCGGTAACCACGGTGAAGATAATGTCGGCAGCCGAGGTGAGATCGCGCAATTCGGCCGACGCAATCGTATCGAGTTCGGCGGCCAGCGTAATTGCGGTATTTCGGTTGCGATCAAAAAGCGCTCCGATCGTGTATCCGCAATCATTGAGACGACGCGCCATGTTGGCGCCCATGCGGCCCAGTCCCACCACGCCGATTCGAAGATTTTCGCTCATGGCGTGGTCATTCGCGTTTGCACCAAAGCGTTGCCTTCTCAGAGTTAGTCGAGAACGGCTAATTGCTCGAGAGCAGCGATGGGCATCGGATGACCTAGCTCATATCCTTGAATGAACGTACAACCAAGCGATAGCATGGTTGAAAGCTGACTTTGGTTTTCAACGCCTTCGGCAACGAGTTCCATCCCAAGATCAAGGCCTAGGCGTGAGATTCCGGCAGCCACCGACCGTGATTTTTCATCGAGATCGGCACGGGCAACAAACGAGCGATCGATCTTCAGGATGTTTGCCGGAACATCGCGCACGCGCCCATAGGAAGATCCGCCGGTTCCAAAATCATCGATAGCCACACCAACGCCAATTTCGCGCAGTTCCGAAGTAACGCTGCGAACGACATCGTCGTCGTTGGCTAATATCCGCTCATTCATCTCGAGGACAAGTCCCTCGGCCTGAACTCCGGTGAGCGCAAGCGCGCGACACACGCGCGAAAAAATTTCCGGATCCCGAACTTGCCGCGCCGAAAGATTCACCCACGATCGCAAAGGGCCGAAGCGAGCGCGCAGGGCCGAAATGTCGCGCAGCGCGCGTTCAAGCGCCCACCACCCAACCTGCTCGGCAATTGCCAAGCGTTCAAGGACGTCAAAAAACCGAGCTGGACGGAGAAGGCCGCGCTGAGGGTGCTCCCAACGCAGCAATGCCTCTGCGCCATCAAGCGAATGTCGTCCATTTTCGTCGATACGAAAAATCGGCTGATAATACATAACAAATTCGTGCGCATCAAGAGCCCGATGCAATTCACGCACCGTCATCCGATCCGTCGACTGATCACCTGTTCGTACGGCCACCGGCTCCGGCGCATGTTGTTTTGCTCGTTCGAGTGCGGCGTCAGACTTCATAATGAATTGCCCGATGTCACTAATGAAATCGCATGACGCCATTCCGACGGAACCGCTTAAAAACAACGGTGCTTCAGAAGTGGCAAACGACAGCGCAAAAAGCCCATCGATTTTCCGCCGCGTTGCAATCTCATCGATATGCTCAGCAAAAATAATAGCAAATTCATCCGCCGAAAAACGGCCAACGTACGCGGCATTCCCGAACGCGTTTTGAACGCGGGCGCCAAAGGCCGTAAGCAAGGCATCGGTACTCGATCGTCCTAGGCTTTCGTTGAAGAGTCGGGTGTTATCGATATCGATGAGCGCGAGGGTCACGGGGCCGGCGGCAATCGCCGCCAAGTGCAGTTCGATCGCCGCACGATTTGGCAGCCCGGTCAGTGCGTCGGTGAGGGCAAGTGCCTCTAATCGCTTGATTAATCGAACTTGCGAATCCGAAAGAGTCCCGATAACGAAGATGACTAAAGCAACGAAAATCAAGACCGTTTGAGCAAGAATTTGCGCTTCGAAAGTCGATGGAAAAAACGCCGAAAGTGCCGTAGCCAACGTATCTGCGACGAGCATTCCCCACGCTGCACCGGGCAAGCCGAAACGAACGGCTAACCATGCCAAGGGTATGAATGCCGGGGCAAAGTGGGGCGTCGAATGGATGACCATCGCATACCAATAGACGAATAAAACGCTGAGAACGAGCGATGCCATCGCAAGCAAGAACTCAAAACGACCCGCGGCCAGCCACAAGGTCGGAATTGGCGAAGCAGATTTACGCCAACGTGGATATCCTTGGACTAAAAAAGCCGGGAGAAATGCGGCAATGCCAATGGCATCGCCTGTTGCATGCGCAAAAAATTGCTCGGGAACCGACTGCCACGGGATGACATGAAGCCAGGCTATAAATGGCGTGGAATATGCGCTCGTAAGAACGGGAGCCAGCACAACAAAAAAGACAAAAAAGAGTAACACATCTCGCACCCGTCCGAGCGTCAGCGAGAGATCGAAAACGCGCGTTGCCAAAAGATAGCACGCGGCGTAGCCCAAGCCGACCGAGACGCCAAACACAAGCAAATCAATCGGTGGTAGCAACGGAGAATAGCCGAAGAGCAACCCTCGAAGCATTAACGCCACCCCAACGAGGGGAAACATCCGCCACGATGTGGCTGCAAAGAGGGCGATATCTAAGGCTCCGCCGAGATACCAGGGGCTAAAGCCGGCTACCCCGCTATAGCGGGTCGCAATGATATCAAAAATACTGTAGGCGACGACAAATATGACGGCAGCCGCAATGTTGCGATACCGCTTCATCAATCGACGAGCCATCGCCGATACCCTCACGCGCATGCATGTTCGAATTGCAAGCGTCGTGACCTTCTGCAAAAGAAAAGGACCCGGTCGGCGACCGAGTCCCTTTCTTCGCTCGTAATGCGTCGTCCCTAGAATTCTTCTTCGGGAAGATTACCGTCCGTAAAGCGGTCGGAATCATCTTCGTCGTCAAAAAGCGTTGGTTCGTCGGTCTCTTCGAGGAGATCTTCTTCCTCTTCGAGTTCGTAGCCCGGCGTACCATCTTCGTCGTCATCTTCGACGGCTTCGACTTCGGCAATTGCCAGGTCTTCGAGCGATTCGAACTGCGGGACACGTGCGAGCGGCGGAGCTTCGGGAATCGGACCGGCATCAATCGGCTTGCTGTCGTCGATCTCGTCGTCCTCCTCTTCGTCTTCGATTTCAGCACCTTCGTGTTGCGCTTCACCGGTCATCGATTCGGCCGTTGCAGCGGCTGCCGCATCGCGCAAGGCTGCAGGACTCGGTGCCGCCGGTTCATCGATGGCGCCCATAAGCACGCCGAATTCGCTGCGTTCGCCTTGCGAAAGATCGTCGTATTGCGTACGCACATCAACTTCCTCACGATTTTCGGTGAGGACTTTGACATCAAGCGCGAGTGACTGCAGTTCTTTGATGAGGACCTTGAACGATTCGGGAACACCCGGCTCCATGACGTTCTCGCCCTTGACGATCGCTTCGTACGTTTTTACGCGTCCGACGACATCGTCAGATTTTACGGTGAGAAGTTCCTGAAGCGTATAGGCCGCACCATAGGCTTCCAATGCCCAGACTTCCATTTCGCCGAAGCGCTGTCCGCCGAACTGTGCCTTACCACCGAGTGGCTGCTGCGTAATCATCGAGTATGGACCGGTCGAACGCGCGTGGATCTTATCATCGACAAGATGCGCGAGTTTGAGCATGTAGATCATCCCGACGGTGATCGGGCGGCTGAAGCGGTCGCCGGTGCGACCGTCACGCAACCAGGTTTTTCCGTCGGACGGAAGACCGGCATCCTGAAGCCATTCGACAATGTCTTCGGAATGGGCACCATCGAAGACCGGCGTTGCAACGTGCATGCCGAGCATATGCGCGGCCAAGCCAAGATGCGTTTCCATAATCTGACCGAGGTTCATGCGCGACGGCACGCCGAGCGGATTGAGCACGATATCGACGGGCGATCCATCCTCAAGATACGGCATATCTTCTTCCGGAAGAACCTTGGCGATAACGCCCTTGTTCCCGTGGCGACCGGCCATCTTATCGCCTTGCAGAATCTTGCGCTTCTGCGCGACGTACACACGAACGAGTTGATTGACGCCCGGTGAAAGCTCGTCGCCATTCTCGCGCGAGAATACCTTAACGTCGATGATCTTGCCTTTTTCGCCGTGCGGCACTTTCAATGATGTATCGCGCACTTCGCGAGATTTCTCACCGAAGATAGCACGCAGAAGGCGCTCTTCTGCGGTCAACTCAGTCTCGCCCTTCGGCGTTACCTTACCGACGAGAATGTCTTCCGGGCGAACTTCCGCTCCGACGCGAATGATGCCACGCTCATCGAGATCCTTGAGCGCTTCTTCGCCAACGTTCGGAATATCGCGCGTAATTTCTTCGGGTCCGAGTTTCGTATCGC
Source organism: bacterium (assembly GCA_021778415.1). GTDB lineage: Bacteria > Vulcanimicrobiota > Vulcanimicrobiia > Vulcanimicrobiales > Vulcanimicrobiaceae > JAJYCL01. The sequence goes on from JAJYCL010000007.1 coordinate 27,321, forward strand.
GCGCTTCGCATTCATATTCTTCGATGTGAATGGACGTAAAGCGATCTTCTTTGACCATGCGCTCGGAAATAAGGATGGCGTCTTCGTAGTTATAGCCTTCCCATGGAATAAATGCGACGAGCACATTCTGCCCGAGAGCGAGTTCTCCATCATCTGAGGAGGGACCGTCAGCAATGATTTGCCCGGCACTAACCATTTCGCCGAATTTTACGATCGGACGTTGATTTATGCACGTACCGGCATTCGAGCGCACGAATTTGAGGAGTTCGTACCGATGATCGCCTTCGGCATTCGAAATGACGACCGAATGAGCATCAACGGCCGAAACTTTACCGGTGTGATGCGATACGACCAGCGATCCTGAATCCTTAGCAGCACGATATTCCATGCCGGTGCCCACGATGGGAGCATCCGGACGGAGAAGCGGAACAGCCTGACGTTGCATGTTGGCACCCATGAGTGCGCGGTTGGCATCGTCATGTTCAAGGAACGGAATCAAGGCGGTTGCAACCGAGACGATTTGCTTCGGTGAAACGTCCATGAGTTGCACACGTTGTGCCGGCTCTTCGATGTACTCTTCAGCATATCGACAGACAACCGTATCGGTCAGAATTTTTCCGTTGTTGAGATCGACCGGCGTGTTTGCCTGAGCGACGATATATTCGTCTTCACGATCTGCCGTGAGGTACTGAATTTTATCGGTCACGATTCCGTTTTCGACGACGCGATACGGCGTCTCAAGAAAGCCGAAGCGATTGACGCGAGCAAACGTTGCCAACGAACCGATGAGCCCGATGTTCGGACCTTCCGGCGTTTCAATCGGGCAGATACGTCCATAATGCGAGTGATGGACGTCGCGAACTTCGAAGCCGGCGCGCTCGCGCGAGAGTCCGCCCGGCCCTAAGGCTGAGAGGCGACGCTTGTGCGTCAACTCGGCAAGTGAGTTCGTTTGGTCCATGAACTGCGAAAGTTGCGAGGAACCGAAGAACTCTTTGATCGCGGCGACGACCGGGCGAATGTTGATCAATGCCTGCGGCGTAACCGTTTCGATATCTTGCACCGTCATACGTTCGCGAACAACGCGCTCAAGACGGAGCAATCCGACGCGGAATTGATTTTGTAAGAGCTCGCCAACCGAGCGAATACGACGGTTACCAAGATGATCGATATCGTCTTTAGCCACGATCCGCATCGCAACGCGAATGAGACGACGGATAACGGCGATCATATCTTCGCGTTTAAGGCAACGCGTTTCAATCGACGGCATGGTGACGCCTTGCGCCGTCATTTCATCGATTTCAAGATACGGCTTCGTGGCGCGTTCTTCGACCGTCGGATTTTCGATACGATAATGGAACTTTGAGTTGAGCTTATAGCGACCAACGCCGGCTAGATCGTAGCGCTTCTCATCGAAGAACAACGACTCAAGCAACTTCTCCGCGTTATCGGCATTCTCGGGTTCACCCGGGCGAAGCTTTTTGTAAATTTCTTTAAGCGCATCCTCGCGCGTGACGATTTCATCATCTTTGATGAGCGAATTCAGGATGAAATTATCCGGCTCTTTATCCGGGAACAGCGTATCAAAGAGAGCCCGCAATTCGAGCTCGCGCCCTTTCGCTTCGGCATCTTTTTTCGTTGAGACCGGTTCGGTCTTCGACGAATCGCGGCGTTTCACATAAAGATCGGAGAACAATTTGAGGATCTCGGCATCGTCATCCCAGTTCGCGCCGAGATCTGGACGCGCCAAGGCGCGAATAAAAGTCGTAACAAAAATCTTGCGATTTTTATCGATTCGAACGCCAATGGTGCCTTCGGTCTCGTCATTTTTGGTACCGTTATCGGTTTCGAACTCGATCCAGGCACCGCGATTCGGAATAATGGTGGCGTTATACGTCGGGCGGCTATTCGTATCGGCATCCTGGTTGTAATACACACCGGGCGACCGAACGAGCTGGCTCACGATCACGCGCTCCGCGCCATTGATCATGAACGTGCCTTTTTCCGTCATGAGCGGGAAATCGCCCATGAAAATTTCCTGATCGGGAATACCCTTGATCTCGCCGGACTCGGCCGTAATCAATCGAACGCGCACGCGCAGCGGCGCGCTGTAGGTCATATCGCGTTCGCGACATTCTTCGATCGTATATTTCGGCTCGCCGAGCGAATGTTCACCGAACTCAAGAATGAGATTCCCGGTAAAATCCTTGATCGGCGAAATGGAGGCGAAGGCTTCTTTGAGACCGTCGGTCTTAAACCACTCGAACGAAGCACGTTGAAGCTCGATGAGATTCGGCAGTCCAAGGACATCCGGAATTTTCGCAAACGAGAAGCGCTTGCGAGCAGGACCCGGATCCGGGAGCTGCTCCATAATGAAAGCGCCCGTCGATGCCGGGAACACAATCGAGGTCGAGGTTGCGGCAATCGTATTAGAACCTACACTCGCGCCCCGCTTCGGCTTGGCCTTGCTGGTGCTCTTTGTGGAGCTCTTCGCAGAGGCTTTTGTCGCCGTCGTCTTCGCCATTCGTATCTACCTTTACCCGAAAAGAAGCGCTGCAATGCCCGCGAAGTGTGCGCACACGAAAAAGGACGACTCCACCGTGGCCGGGGCAGGATCGTCTTTAGCTCTGTTGCTGGCTACAAGCCGAAGGGCATAGGCGGGTATTGTACGCCTCCTTGCCTGCCCCGTCAAGCGGGAAACGACCTTCTTTTCCTGCCGTCCCATCCTCTGCCCCCCACACCCCACAGCGGCCCAGATGATGTCATCCTACAGCGAGCGCCCTTCGAGACGCGCACTTTGTGCGCTCCTCAGGGTGACAATACGCTGTCATGCTGAGGAGCGAGCGCAGCGAGCGTCTCGAAGCATTCGCCCGTCGAGACGATGTCATCCTGAGCGAGCGCAGCGACCCTTCGAGACGCGCACTTTGTGCGCTCCTCAGGGTGACATTGCCCTGTTATCGGACTTTTTCGCTGTGATCGAAGTCCGCCTTGGCCTTGGCGTAGGCTTGCGCGATTGCCGCCAACTCTCGCTGCTGCGGTTGATTCGGCCCCTGGTAGGAGCTGCTCAGGCGCGAGAGCATGTCCAGAATACGCTCACGCAATTTTGCCGGCCCCTGCAGATCTTCGATGTTTTTCGGATTTATGGTGAGGCGATAAAGAAAGGCAACAAGCGCCTTTTTTTCTGTTGCTCCGGCGTGCGGCAAACGCGCATCAATGGCGTTGAGCATCCTGTCGACGTCCGATAATTCGGCGTTGAGTTGAACCACGGCAGCATAATGTTCCTCATAGGGACGAGCTGACGTGCCGGTACGCGGATCGGGATTGACCCTCACACTTTGTTCCACGGATTTCCCGTCGACGGTAAGCCGCACAACATAGGTACCGGGCACAACGCGTGCACCGGGGCTAGGGTACGGCTGATTTGTGAGAAATGTCCCCTTCCAAATGGTCGGACCATCGACCGTCAGGTCCCAAGCGGTGCGATTCATCCCAAGCGCCATTGGCGCGTCCTTACCGGTAAGATGTCGAATGATGTGATGCTGCTCATCGAGGATATCGAGAGCGATTTTTTTGGGCTTGCTTCCAAGATTGTAGGTTATGAGCGCGCCATACGGTGCATTCTTTCCAACGTAAATATTACTCGGCACCGGCGGTTCAAGAAACCGTTGAATCGGAGCAGCAAGCCAGGTGAGATCGGTTGGGCGAATGGCGAATAACGTCACGGGTTGCACTTTTGCTTTTGCCCATTCTTGGAGCGGACGCAGATCATCGAGAATCCAAACGCCACGCCCATGGGAAGCAACTAGCAGATCATTCGCATCGGGTTGAATTTCGAGATCATAAATCGCCGTGGCCGGCATTGCTCCCCGCAACGATTGCCAGTGCGTCCCGCGGTCGAACGAAACGTAGACGCCTCGTTGCGTTCCGGCATAAAGGAGCTGCGGATTGACATGATCTTCACGAATACTTCGCACAAAAAGATCGCTCGGCAAATCACCCGAAATCGATTTCCATGATTTTCCATAGTTATCGGTGACAAAAATATACGGACGGTCATCTCCGCTCATATGATGATCAACGGCGATATACGCTGTCGCCGCCGAATAATGACCGACCTCGACGGTCGGAACGCGGCCGAACGACGGCATTGCTTTCGGCGTCACGTTCGTCCACGTTGCGCCGGCATTGCGCGTCAATTGTACGACGCCATCGTCGGTGCCAACCCACATCGTTCCGTCAGCGAGTGCTGAAACACCGATATCGAGAATCGTATCGGAGATTTCGGCGCCGGATTCATCGCGAGTAATCGGGCCACCCGTATGCATTTGATGCGATCGGTCGTTACGCGTAAGATCGGGGCTAATGACCTTCCACGTTTGGCCATGATCAGCGCTTTCAAACACAACGTTCCCACCGACGAGGGCTTTCCCATCGTTGGTAAACGTCACCGGAGATTCCCAATTAAAGCGATATTTTAAGGCTGACGCCGCGTTTTCTGTTATTTCGGCATCCGGAGAAACTTCGCGCGCATCAAGCGTGTGAATATTACTCAGATAGACCTGGCCCGTATCAGATGCCGTCGAGGTGGACCACACAAGATTTGCATCCTTAGGATCAAAGACGGCCCACATGCCATCGCCAGGTGCAACTTGATACCAGTCGCGGTTGAGCACGCCGATTCCATTGGTAGAACTTGACGGGCCACACCATGTGTTATCGTCCTGCAAACCGATACACACGTTGTAATAGGGAGCCGAATGATCAAAGCCGATGCGATACGGTTGCGCAAATGGAAGATCGTAAGGCTGCCAAACCGTCTGCATCCCGTTGTTGGACATAACGACGCCTTCGTCGCTTCCAATGGCAACGCGACGACCGTCGTGCGACCACCAAACAAAATGGTAGTCCCAACCGGCGTTTAATGAGATCGGCTTAAACGTTTTACCGCCATCTGTGGACATCGAAAGAATCAGCGAAACATTGATGAGGCGATTTGCATCGGCCGGATCGATGTAGATCCGATTGAAATAGAAGGGACGAGCCCCAAGCAGCGGATTTTCGGGCATCGCCTGCCAAGACGTTCCCGCGTTATCGGATCTCCAGAGTTCGCCATGTTTCGTCTGTATAATCGCGTAGACGCGGTTATTCGGCCCAGCGGCAAGGCCAATACGCCCCATCGCGCCACCGGGCAAGCCGTTTCCGACCAGCTTCTTCCACGTCGTGCCGTTATCGAGCGAACGATAGATGCCATCGAGCGGACCGCCGCTGCTCATATGCCATGACGAGCGGCGGAACTGCCAGATACCGGCGTACAAGGTCGATGGATGATCCGGCGACCGCACGAGATCCGAAGCTCCGCTCGCCGGGCCAACGGAAAGCGTGTGCGTCCAATGCGCGCCGCCATCATGTGTCACGTAGACGCCGCGATCCGAACTATCGGCGAATGGGTTTCCAAGAACTCCAACGGCGACCGTGTTCGTATCGCGTGGATCGATGCTGATACGCGCGATTCGCTGCGATCTCACCAATCCGGCGCGGTGCCACGTTTTCCCACCGTCGGTGCTGTGATACATGCCATCACCGGATTCTGACGTATTGCGCGGATACGCCTCGCCGGTTCCGACCCACACATCATTGGGATTGGTGGGCGATACGGCGATTGCTCCGATCGGCGCTACTGGTTGAGCATCGAAGACCGGATTCCACGAAACGCCGCCGTCGGTCGATTTAAAAACGCCGCCCCCCGCACCGCCGGCATAATAGACCATCGGGTCGCTATTGCTACCGACAATCGCCGTCGTCCGCCCACCCGCAATAGCCGGGCCGATGGAGCGAAATTGCAGCCCAGCAAGCGGGCTCGTAAGGGCGGCGGATGCGACCGAAGCGGAGAGGAGAGAAACGACGAATGCCATCGTTCCGCACAACACATAACGCACTACGTTCATGCATTCGGGAGTACGAGGAATGCAGGGAAAACCTTTGTCGCAGGCGCGAGCTACCGAGCGACGTTTCCGGGCTAGTCCGAGAGCAACTAGACTTCGAAGGCGACGAGCTCGTTCTTGGTTTTATCCGAGGTCCAGAAACGCGCGCCATCATGGGTCAGCGATACGGCGCGGAACGGAATATCTGCTAAGCGTTCGTAGCTACCGTCTTCGAGCGTCGTCATCCGAATGAGAAATCCACTAACGTTGTCGTGATTGCGCACCGAGACGAATAACGAACCACCGACAAACGCAATTCCCGCGAGACTGCGTCCATCAAGTTCGAGTGCAATTGTTTGCAGTGCCTTCCCCGATGCATCGAGTTGCAATAGACGCTTATCAACAGCATGCGTCAACCACAAAAATGTTCCATCAAAAGCAAGATATGAACCGGTATCGTTCGGACAATGCAAAAGTTCTGAATCTTTCACACCGTGTCCCGGGACAAAACGGCGAATAACGCGATTGTCCTCATCATCGTTGGAATTCACGAGCCGAAGCTCGTCACCAACGCACACTGCGCCGATCGGGCCACCTTTTGCATCCGCTTCTTCAAACACCGTAAAATGTGCGCGATCAATGCCGTAGATGCGATTCGTCTCGGTCGACCCCAACCAAAGATGCTCCCCATCACACGCAAGCGCCTGCGGCGAAGGCGCAGGCGACGGGAGACGAAAGACTTCGGAGATTACAACAGCTTGATTCATAGAGGGCCCCTTCGCCCAAGCCCCCGCCTAGCCCGTTTTACCCCGCCGAACTCGTCGGAAATTTAATCTTTACGCGCGGCCCGTCTTCTGCCGATACATCGCTTCATCGGCACGTTGCATCAGCGATTCACTATCGCGGCCATCTCGCGGAGCAACAGCCGTTCCGATGGAAACACCGATGGAGAGGATTGCGTCCCCATAGGCGATGGGCAACTCGACAGCATGCTTTACCTTGCAAACGACGTCAGCGATACCTTCGCCGACATCTTCGAGAAGGATGGCAAACTCGTCACCCCCGATGCGCGCAACGGTATCCACATCACGTACCACATGTTGCAATCGCTCCGCGACCACGCGCAAGACGAGATCGCCGGCCTCGTGACCGAACTGGTCATTAACGGGTTTGAAGCGATCGAGATCGAGATAGAGAAGGCCAACCTCGCGGTTCGTCCTCTGCTCGCGAAGAAGTGCCTGCTCGAAACGCGATGCGAACAGGGCCCGATTCGCGAGTTTCGTCAGCGGATCGTGCTCGGCCCGAAAGCGCTCCGCAACGACGGCGTCGAGGAGAATCCGTTGTTGAAGCGCGACGGCAATATAGGGCGCTATCGACCCTACTAACGCCTCGGAGTCGTCATCATACGCATTGAGTCCATCGCTACGTGCGGATACGGCTCCAACGATCTCATCACCGATGACCAAGGGAAGCGCAAATGCCGCAGGATGTTGTTCGCGCAGCACGCCTTCGCGCGCGGCCCGCCCGCAGGGATCGTCATCCGGCAAGGCAGGCAATGCCTCCCGAAAATAGCGGTCGCCTGAATACCGAAGCAACACCCAGCCGCGTTCTCCGCGGCGAAAGGCCACTTCGACCGAGGTGGCCTCGACAAAAGACCCAAGCAGATCGCAGAGCGAGACAAAAATTTCGTCAAGCGAGAGGTTGCCTACCAGCAACGCCGCCATCCGGCGCGCAGCGTCGGGGGCCGTTTGCGCCAAGCGAGCTGCCATAGCCCTCACTTAGTGACGGGGCCGCAAGACTCCCAGGCAAGGTCGCGAACACCACAAAGCCTAAACCATTTGACGAGCACGCTGCGACTCTGCTATCGTGCGCAAGGTTCTGGGGCGGTTAGCTCAGCGGGAGAGCACTACACTGACACTGTAGGGGTCACAAGTTCGATCCTTGTACCGCCCACCATTTCTTCGTCCGTTCGCCGTTATTTAGGCAGGCGGACTATTTCTACGGAGCAAAGCGGCAAGCGCCGCGGAAACGACCCTCGCTCGTGGCGGATCCGCGCGCGACGTCAAAATGATTGGGACCCGAGCACCGAGGACGATACCGGCCAACGTGGCTCCGGCAAGATACTCCAAGGCTTTTGCGAGAACGTTGCCCGAGACGATATCAGGCACGACGAGAATATCGGCGCGACCGGCGACCTCGCCTCCAATCCCCTTGATCCGCGCCGACTCCTCAGAAATTGCGTTATCGAGCGCGAGCGGTCCATCGACGTAGGCGCCGGCAAAACTCCCCTCGGATGCCATTTTTTTCAATGCCGCGGCATCCAGCGTCGACGGAATTGCCGCATTGACCACTTCGACCGCTGAGAGGATGGCGATGCGGGGCGAGGCGATACCCATTACATGGGCAAGCTGCACTGCGTTTTCGACAATTCCCATCTTCGCATGGAGATCCGGCGAGATGGCGATAGCAGCGTCGGTAATGCACAGCAATCGAGGGTATGACGCCAAGTCCGCAACAAACACGTGCGAAAGCAATCGCCCGGTGCGTAATTTTGCGAGAATTGGATGCAAAAACGTATCGGTATGGATATGCCCTTTCATAAGTGCATCGGCCTTTCCGTCGAGCACCATTTGCACACCAAGTTTCGCGGCAACGTCATCTGTTTGGGCATGAACAATGCAAGGCGATGAACGCATCATCGATTTTCTTCCCTGAAGCATGACCCGAATGGTCGTTTCATCACCGATGAAAATTGGGTTGATTATCTCATGCGAAGCGGCATCGATAGCACCTTGCAAGACATGATCTTCAGCGGCATCGACGACCGCAACGGTCAACGGCTCTATGCTTTTAACGACACGTAGGAGCTCTTCAAAATCGCGCACGATCGTTATAAACCCGGGGAAAAGAGCAGACGTCGCGTATGTCTGGCAATCATTCGATCTTCATCCGTCGGAATGACCATAACGCGTACGCTCCGACCCGGTAAACCGATGACTCGATCTCCGCGATCATTCGCGTCCTTATCGATCTCGATTCCGAGGTATCGCAATTGAGAACATATCTCGGAGCGAATAGCAGGCGCATTTTCACCGATGCCTCCTGTAAAGACAAGGGTGTCGATCCCGCCGAGCGCAGCCACCATCGCAGCCAAATGTTTGCGAGCGCTATAGCAAAACATTTCGATGGCCAGAGCTGCATGCGGCTCGGCGTCTCGTTGATCAAGGAGCGTCTGCATATCCGAGCTTATTCCGGAGATTCCTAAGAGCCCGGAAAGATGATCAAGCAATCTTTCGAGTTGTGCTGCATCATACCGTTTCTCGTTCATGAGGTACATCACGACCCCCGGATCCAGATCGCCGCACCGAGTCCCCATAATGAGGCCTGCAGTTGGCGTAAAACTCATGGTCGTGTCGATTGATATTCCGTCTCGCACGGCAACCATGCTCGCACCGTTCCCAAGATGCGCGATTACGGTCCGTCCCGACGCCCCCTGCAAATCTTCGACAATATATTCGTACGAAAGACCATGAAATCCATATTTTTTTACGCCTTCGTGCCACAGGTTTCTTGGTAAGGGTAGACGACTCGCAACTTCGGGAATCGTTCGGTGAAATGAGGTATCGAAGCACGCCACTTGAGGAATCGACGGAAACAGACGCGCACTCGCCTCAATGCATGCGATTTCAACCGGCAAATGCAGCGGGGCAGAGCGTATTAAAGCATGGAGATCGGTAACAAAATCCGCATCGATTCGGATTGGCTGCCGATATTTTGGACCGCCGGAGGCAACGCGATGGCCGACGGCATCAAACTTGTCGTATCCGGCTCTCGATAGCCGAGCGAATACGGCCTCCAAAGCCCGATGATGATCGCTGAATTCACCGATCGATTCGTGCCGCCTTCCATCGTCGAGAATAAGAACCCCGCCGGGCAACCCGATGCGTTCTACCTCCCCTCGAATGGCACGCGATTCTCCCGAAGATGTCGGCGAATAGATGGAAAATTTTACCGACGATGATCCGCTATTTATGCAGAGAATCGTGGACACGTTCACGACGCCTTGAGCGCAGCCCGCTGCTGATCGATTGCCGCTCGGATTTCATCCGCTAGCGGAGGGTAGGCAAGATCAAGCGATCGCAACACATGTACCACAATATCTGCAATTGCAAGCCGAGCGACCCATTTGTGATCGGCCGGAATGACATACCAGGGAATAGACTTCGTACTGGTTGCATTAAGCATCTCCTCGTATGCGACGACGTAGTCGTCCCAAAATGGTCGTTGCGAAAGATCGCCTAGTGAGAATTTCCATTGTTTCTTAGGATCGTCCAGCCTCGATAGAAGCCGTTTTCGTTGCTCGTCATTCGAAAGATGCAAAAAACATTTAATCGGGATAATCCGGTTACGGAGCAAATATTCTTCGAAGTGATTTATATCGCGATACCGATCCTCCCAAAACGCCTTACCCATTTTTTTTGCGACATCTTGATCATCTCCAAGAAGATTTTGATGAACGCGAGTAATTAAAACATCTTCATAATGCGAACGGTTAAAAATTCCGATTCTTCCCCGCTCCGGCAAAACGCGTGCACAGCGCCAGAGATAGTCGTGGCTGGCTTCTTCAACACTGGGTTGCCTAAAACTGTGCACACTGACGGCCTGCGCATTGACGCCGCTCATCACATGCTTGATCACACCATCCTTGCCCGCGCTATCCATGCCCTGCAAAATAAGAAGTAAGCCATACCTCTTCTGCGCACTGAGCATATCCTGCAATGCCGCCATTTCGGAGATATCTGCCAACAATTTTTCTTCAGCGTCCACCTTGTCAAGAAAACCGCAACGATGAGCAGGGTCAAAATGCGAGAGACCTCCCGGCTTGGCGCGATCGTAACGCAATGCATTTTCAATATGCTTCATTATCATGATACTCCACGGAAAAGCGGTATCTTTATGAATAGGATGATGACGGCACAGAGTAGCAGTACTCCTGTCGTTTCTGCCAAAAGAACAGGAGGAAGTGGCTCGCAAAGAATTCCGAAAAGCGATATAAAAGCGGCCAAAAAAATTGCGAACAAGCTAGATACCATGAGCCATATAGACGGTCGAGTCGAGAAAATAACTCCACGTTCACGAATCGCCAAAACCGAGAATTGCCCCATTATCGCAATGCAATAAAAGGCAAGTGTTTGCAATTGCGCCGCATCGAGCCCCTCGTGAGACGACGCAAATAGCAGGACGAACAGGACCGTAGTAGCGGTCAGCACCGCAATCGGCACAACCGCTAAGACTAATCTCTTGACATTCCAGCGTTGAATCCCCCGAACTGCGCCAATATTATCAGTGGCGACAGCCAACGTAACAAAATCGTTTATGACGAGAAGAATGACCATCAGATCGGCGGTGAGAAAAAAACGTCCCGTAATAAAAAATGCACAACTAAGAAGAAATGTAATCTCAAAATATTTAATGATTTTGATAAGCGTATAAGTAAGCATACGCTGAAAAATCCGTCGACTTACCTCAATCGCGGGCAAAATATTGTTCAAGCCTGGTTGCGTGAGAATAACGCTAGCCGACGCTTTCGCGACATCGGTCGCATTAGATACTGCGATTCCGATATTGGCTTGTTTCAGTGCCGGTGCATCGTTAACCCCATCGCCCGTCATTCCAACAATGTGACCATTGCGTTGTGCAGCTCGCACAATAGAAAGTTTATCATCGGGATATATCGACGCAAAAATTGTGCAATGTTCGATCAACGAAGGATCGCGCAGCAAGTCGTCATGGTTACAGGAGTCACCGAGAATACCGACGCTTTGTGCAACCGATTTCGCCGTCTCTACGCCGTCTCCGGTAAGCATCGCAACTCGGACACCCATTGCTTCAATTGCACTAACCAGTGCCTTAGAGTCGTCGCGAGGGGGATCGGCTAACGCAATGAGCCCCACGCACTCGACGGCCTCGGCAGCACCACATGCTACGGCAATGACGCGATATCCGCTACTCGCCAAGCTACGGACAGATGCGTCAAAATCGTTCGGTAGAATTTTGCTCAGCGATCTAATCGCTTCAGGAGCACCTTTGTACGCGATGGCAGGGACGTTGTTCCAAATGACACGCGCGGATGATCGTTTTGTCGCAGGATCAAAGGGCGTAATATCATGAGCGCTAAACGTCGGCGTACTGCCTGGTGTCGTAAGAATTTTCGCGGCAATCGCAGAGTCGACGGGGTCCCGACTCGATGAATCCGAGGCTGCCGACGCTAAACCTAGGACGTCCGCGGCGTTCCGGTCACCAAATGGAAGAATTTTCGCAACAGCGATTTCATTTTTCGTTATGGTACCGGTCTTATCGGTAAAAAGAATACTCATAGACGCTGCATCTTCAATTGCCGTAAGCCTCGCTACAAGAACTCCATTTTGGGCAAGCTGGAGAGAACCTAGCGTCGTCGCAATGGTAAACGCAACGGGGAATGCAACGGGAACCGATGCCAATAAGAGGACGATCGCGAAAAGCGCAACATCGAAATACCCTATATGAAGACGAATGGCATCGAGCACCACAGCGGCAATGGCAATGACGCTTAGGACGCTCAAGATACGAACGAGTTGCACGATAAGCTGCTCGAGTGTGCCACTCACCTTTGCCGTACGGACGAGTTCCGCGGTCTTACCATAGGTCGTTCGCATTCCGGTAGCGACAACGGTAGCCTCGCCTTGGCCTCGTTTTACGAGGCCACTTGCGAACAGTCGACTCCCTTCGGATACATCGCGCGGCAGCGATTCGCCGGTTATGGTCGACTCGTCTACCTCCAGCGTCCCAGAGACGACGCAGACATCGGCCGGAACGATATTTCCGATATCAAGATGGATCAAATCCCCCGGTACCAATTCGGCCGCCGAAAGCGTCTGCCAGCGATCGTCCCTATAGGTCCTTGCCTGGACGACGATCGCCTTTCGCAAGAGTGCAACGGCATTCTCTGTGCGCGCTTCTTGCAGTCTCGATAATGTCGCGTTGAACAAGAGCAAAAATAAGATGCCCACAGCATCGGGGTAGCGACCGGTCGCAAGTGTCATGACAATGACCACTTCCAGCATCCATGGTATCGGACCCCAAAGTTTTATGAAGAAAGAAAGCCACGGCCGAGTCCGCTCAAGAGGAATCTCGTTGCGCCCATATTTTTTTAAAAGTTCGGACGCCTGAGCACTCGAGAGACCGGTTACTTGTGAATTCACCGTGAGAAATCGGGTCTAGACACTTCCGAGCCACCGCCACCCAAGTATCTCCGGTAAGTCATCACCGACGCGCTCAATATACTCTTTGTGGGTTATCAGCATATCGCGAATTTTTTGTAGCACATGGTCTGCGCGCCCTCCAAGTCGCGGGATTCGTTGCACTGCATCTTGCGCCAAATGAAACCGATCAAGCCGATTTCTGACGGTCATATCAAACGGCGTGGTCGTGCTTCCTTCCTCTTGATACCCATGCACGTGAAAATTCCGATGATTCGTTCGCTTGTATGTGAGCCGATGAATCAGGGCGGGATAACCATGAAAGGCAAAGATTACCGGTGCGTGAGTTGTAAACAGCGCATTAAAGGTCGCGTGATCTAAGCCATGCGGATGATTTTCGGGAGATTCCAACGCGAGCAAATCGACAACATTCACAACGCGAATCAAAACTTCAGGAAGATGTTCTTGCAAAAAAGCGACAGCGGCAAGCGTCTCGAGCGTTGGAACATCGCCCGCACATGCCATAACGACATCCGGCTCGGCGCCGTCATCATTACTTGCCCAGTCCCAAATACCGGCGCCAATCGTACAATGTCGGACGGCGGCCTCCATACTTAACCACTGCCACTCCGGCTGCTTGCCGGCAACTATCACATTGACGTAATCTCGACTTCGTAGGCAATGATCGGTAACAGAAAGCAACGTATTAGCATCCGGCGGCAAATACACACGGACAACATCGGACTTCTTATTCACGACGTGGTCGATAAAACCCGGATCCTGATGACTAAAGCCGTTATTATCCTGTCGCCAAACGTGAGACGTCAGCAAATAATTTAACGACGCGATGGGGCGACGCCACGGTATTTCACGCGTCGTTTTCAACCATTTTGCGTGCTGGTTAAACATGGAATCGATTATGTGTATAAAAGCTTCGTAACACGGGAAGAGACCATGCCTGCCTGTCAAAAGGTATCCCTCAAGCCAACCTTGGCAGAGATGCTCACTGAGGACTTCCATAACACGACCATCGGCGGAAACATGGTCATCCGAGGGATAAATTTGAGCCGTTGAGCAACGATCGGTAGTTTCAAAAAGCGCCGATAGCCTATTCGAATTTGTTTCATCCGGTGACATGATGCGGAATCGCTCGGGATTCTCACGCATGATGTCGCGAAGAAATTGCCCCATCACTCGTGTCGATTCTGCGGACACCGCGCCGGGTTTCGGAACGTCAACGGCATAATCCGCAAATTTCGGCAAAGCTAAATTCTTTAACAGGAGCCCGCCGTTGGCATGCGGATTCGCTCCCATGCGCCGCTCACCGCTAGGTGCAAGGTTCGCTAGCTCCGGAACTAGCGCGCCCGACTCATCGAAAAGTTCATCGGGCCGGTAGCTTCGCATCCAGGATTCAAGAATCGCCAAATGTCCGGAATTCTCGCGCACCTGAAGTACGGGAACTTGATGCGAACGAAAAGTACCCTCGATTTCTAGGCCATCGACAATTTTTGGGCCCGTCCACCCCTTCGGCGTGCGAAGAATAATCATCGGCCAGATTGGGCGGTGATCGAACCCGCTTGTCCGAGCCTGCTTTTGAATCGCACGAATTCCCGAAATGACCTTTTCAAGAGCCGCAGCCATACAATCATGCATTAGCAACGGGTCATCGCCTTGAACAAAAATTGGATCGTAGCCATAACCAACGAAAAGATTGCGCAATTCTTCTTCGGGGATTCGCGCAAGAATTGTTGGCCCAGAAATTTTGTACCCGTTGAGATGGAGTATCGGTAGCACTGCTCCGTCGCGCGTTGGATTGAGAAACTTATTGGAATGCCAACTCGCCGCTAACGCCCCAGTCTCCGCTTCCCCGTCCCCGACAACAACGCAAGCGAGTAAATCGGGATTATCAAAGACGGCGCCATAGGCATGCGCTACGGAATAACCGAGCTCACCGCCTTCGTTTATCGATCCGGGAGTCTGGGCGGAAGCGTGACTCGGTACGCCACCCGGAAAGGAAAACTGCTTAAAGAGGCGCCCAATTCCCAACTCGTTTTGCGGAACATCTGGATACAGCTCGCTATATGATCCTTCGAGATACGTGTTTGCGAGAACTGCGGGCCCCCCGTGCCCCGGACCCGCAAGAAAAATCATATCGAGGTCATATTGCTTAATCATGCGGTTGAGATGCGCATAAACGAAATTTAACCCTGATGTCGTGCCCCAATGCCCGAGTAACCGTGGCTTAATATCTGCCGGCGAAAGAGGGCGACGAAGGAGAGGATTCGTATCAAGCAAGTAAATCTGCCCGACACTTAAATAATTAGCAGCCCGCCAATAGGCATCGATCAATTTCCGTGATGCGATTTCCATGCGGCGAAGTATACCATGAAATATACGCAGAAATAAGGAAGATCGAATCGGAACGTATGCAGCCTCGGCACCCAATGCCCCGTATGCTCTTTATTCGCGATTACCAAGGTTATAACGGGGGCCATCGCAAGGTTTTTGACTACATTTCCCACGTTGCCGCAATGGGACAATTCCTGCCTGCACTTTACTGCACGAAAGCAAGCGTCCCCATTCCATCGCATTATCTTCCCCACGACCTCGAAATACTCAAAGACATAAGTGTTTCGGACGCATATTTCGTCGCTGGAAACGATTGGGTCCAACTTGATCACGCGGGAATCGACACCACAACGTCACCTGTTATTAATCTTATTCAGGGCCTTCGGCATGCCAATCCGGATTCGACACAGTATAGGTTTCTTGATCGACCGGCACTGCGCATATGTGTTAGCGACGTTGTCGCCGACGCAATTCGATCGACGGACCGCGTAAATGGACCAATTTGCGTGAATTACAACGGCATCGCCCCCCTTTCTCGATTTATACCTTCATCACGAACTTGTGATGTATTTATCGCTGGTGCAAAAAACCCGGATCTTGCACGCCGCGTAGCAGCACTTGCGCAAGAGCGAGGCATATCTCTTGATTTGCTTACTGATTTTATCGACCAAAGGCAATTTCTTCGACGCATGGCTTCGGCAAAGATTGCCCTGACGCTACCGCTGCCAATTGACGGTTTTTTTCTACCGGGACTTGAAGCCATGGCGCTTGGGTGCATCGCAGTTGTTCCAGATTGCCCAGGGGCTCGCAGCTATTGCATCGATGGAAAAACCGGATTTACTCCAACAGCAGACGAGAATGCAATTTTAACAACGATTCAAGCGATACTTGCCGATGCTGAGCGAGCCAGTAAAATTCGAAATGAGGCGAAGCGAATCGTTCAGGAACATTCAATTTCGCGAGAACGAAAAATGTTTTCAAAATTTTTGTCCGAGCATTTTAAGAGATTTTTATGAAACCTAGCAACCATATTTTTGTCGTTGTAGCCCATCAAGATGACTGGCAGATATTTTTCGGTCATACACTCTATCATTACGTTCGCGATCCACAAAAAAACATCGTCATTGTTGTGATAACAGCGGGTGATGCCGGAGATTCTGGAGCACATTGGAAATCTCGTTTATCCGGAGCTGTAATTTCTATCGCTCGAGCTCTTCCATCCTGGAGTCCATACGCACTCGACGAGCGCCCGTCGGCAGAATTACCCTCGTCATTTCAAATTGCATATCGCCACAGCATGATCGAGGGAAAAAATATTCTCTCGTGTGAAATTCAAGGAACATTGTCTGCGACAATTTCTCTTAAATTTCTTCATCTTCCTGATGGGGGAGTCTCGGGTTATGGTTTTTCGCCGAATTTTGCTTCCCTTTTACACTTAAAAACAGAATCGCAGCCCCTGCAAACACTTTGGCCCGAGCACAAACCAAGCACGTATACGACGTGGGAAGAGCTTCAACATACGGTAGGAAAAATAATCGATGACGAACTACCCACGACGGATACGAATGCGCCCATTTACGCGGCAGATCCTGACCCGATAGTAAACCCGGACGATCATATCGATCATCGATTAACATCCGAGTTGGTCGCGCAACTCATTAAGACACGTCCAAACCTCATTCCACATTGGCATGCAATGTATTGCATAGCCTCCAAAGCGAAAAACCTCGCGCCTGAGGACGAGCGACTCCAACGGACGGCAATTTTCGCATATGGCGCAGGGTATAGCGCAACTGCTGCCGGATTCGGCGAGAAATGGCGCACCGGTTGGGAACGGGAATATCTCGCATTTTCTGGGCGATATTACCCGACGAACCGCACTGACGAGAGTAAACCTGAGTGAAACCCTGCATAGAAACATCGATTATTGAAAGCGCCGATGAAATTGCGGCGCAATTCTACTCCGCGCAGCCGTTTAAACATGTCGTTCTCGAGAATTTCTTCAGGGAAGATGTGGCAAGAAGCCTCGTCGCGGAATTTCCATACGCGCCGGAAAATGGGGTCAAAAATTCATATGGAGCTCCAGGAGACAAAATTGTTCATTCGGATTTAACGAATCTGGGCCCGACCTTTCGGGAAATAGACACATATTTTAGTGCGCAGACAACGCTTGACTGGCTCGCCACTATTACGGGCATTCCGGATATTCTTTACGATCCAAGCAATTACGGTGGTGGCCTTCACGAAAACTGCGACAACCGAGATCTCCGACCTCATGTCGATTTTAATTTTCACCCTGTAACAAAATTGCATCGTCGGCTCAATCTCATCGTCTATCTCAACGATCCGTGGAAGAGCGATTGGGGTGGCTCCTTACAACTTTACGCCGATCCAAGAAATCACCAGGAATCGCCCGTTTCCTATGAGCCCCTTTTTAATCGATGCGTCCTTTTTGCAACATATGAGGCCTCATGGCATGGATTCGATCGTTTGTGCTTCCCGAAAGACGGGGTGTACCGGTCTCGTAAATCGCTTTCATTGTATTTTTATACAGCAGAACGCCCAAGCACCGATATTTACCGGGAACACACGACTTTTTTCATTCCAAGACCCTTTCCGGCGAAATACGCCGCGGGATATACCATTACAAGGGAGGACGAGTGCGACCTTACCGATCTAATAGGTCAGCGCGATCACCTTATCGAGCTTTACCAAGGCGAGCAAGGGCGACAAGATGAGTCTTCATCAGAACTTGCGCAGCTACGCATACTGGTTAGCCAATTGCGGAAATCTCAACATGTTCCAACGATGGGCTATGTTAGGACCATAGAAACCATTAAATCTGGCTACTCCGATGGCTGGTGCGAGCGAGCGTTTTCGTTTCGAATTTGCGCAGAGCGGCCGGTTTCTGGTATCTCGCTTTCGATTCGCATCCCTGAGGGCATGCCTCAGGACGGACAAATTACGGTTTCCATAGATAAAAAAGATAGTGTATCGTCGTTCGTTGCGCCCGGAACGCTCACATTAGATATTGCGCACACGCTTGAAACCAATACGATTGCCGAAATCTCCATTCGAAGCACGCACACGGTCAATCACTATCAACTTGGCATAAGCAAGGATCAACGCAATCTGGGTTTCTACTTAGAACGCGTTATTTTCGACCATACTGGTTAGGTAGGAAAAAATCATGTTTGACCTTGACGCATATCGAGATTTCGGGCACTCTTGCACACTACGGGCCCTGTTTCCGGGGCAAGCGAGTGAGCTCTTAGCAACGATTGATCGCGACGTTCTCTCGAACGACGGGCCGGATGTTCGTTCTCGAACACAGTCTCGCCATCTTGATTCAGCGGCGCTCGCAAAACTGTGCAACTCGCCAAGTATTACGAGTGCCGTCCATGACGTGCTTGGTCCGCACATCGTTCTTTGGCGCTCAAATATTTTCAATAAGCTTCCCGGGGCACCAGAGCTCCCCTGGCATCGAGACTCCAGCATTTGGCGAGATCTTCTTACGCCCATGGTCAACGTTACGGCATGGGTCGCGCTTACTTCGACAACTTTATCGAACGGATGCATAGAATTTATACCAGGCTCTCATCGCGTGACGTATCGCAATGAGCGCTTCAATCAACAGTATCCGCAACTGCCGGAGGAGGAAACGGACCGGAGTCTTTCTATTCCACTGGAACCGGGCCAATTTATCCTATTCGATTCCACTACCTTGCATCGGTCAGGTCCAAATTTATCAAATGAGCGACGATTAGGTGTTGCAATTCGGTTCACTCTACCGACGGTCAAAATCTGTCAAGACCAGAGACTTTTTGATGGATATAAGTCGATTAGCATTCAGCGCTAGAATAAGTACTTAAAACGATCAATATCGCGAGCAAAATGCTTACTCACGATGTCCCGTGTTGTTTTGGTATAATAGGTCGCATAATTATTGTGCTCGGATCGATTTTCGTGTGGCAACCGCAATTCTACGCCAATTCGTCGAGAGATATAGGCCAGATCGTTTCCATAATTCTCGAATCGCCCAATAAAATCAACCGCATTTTGACCATATTTATCTTCGATAAACGAAGACATATCGCACCGAACTGCGCAGAACCCGTTCACGAAATTCTCGAAAGAATCAGATCGTTGAACAAACGCTTGGATATCTGGTTCGAGCGGGTACTGAACGGGCAAAAAATTCATTTTTGCAAAATGATAGGACGATACAACCAAATCCCATGGGTTTCGCACAAAAGCGAACCGGAAAAACTCCTTCCATTTGTTTGTTCCCAATAACATTTGGAGAACTTGAGCTGGAAGATGTTGCTGGGGAAACTCCGTCAGCGTTGAAAGCGGAAAACATTTTCGTAACGCCTGCAGTATGTCTGCCAAATCGGGCCGGCCGTAGATGAGATCCCAAAGCCCGCGTTCTTCGAACGTAAAATCGATTGCCGCAGATCGCATCGCCTGAACAAGGGATGTCCCTCCCGTTTTCGGGATATGGATATATGCGAAACGACAGTTTTCGGAAATCGGCATTATGTAATCGTCACGGGAATTCCAAATTTTTGCAAAAGAGCGGATACGTCATCATGCGATGCATCGTGGTTCACGATGATATCGATAATAGGACGAAGCGCGCGATAAACAATCTGCAGATACATTGCTACATCATGTCCGCATCCTGAAACACAATATATTTGCGCATTGGGATCTTCAAAGGCCCTGAAGTGTGCGAGATGCGGCAAATCGTTTGTATCTCTATCTCCGAAAAATATGAATCTTCGCGACCCATTACTTTTCGGGACATGATCAAATCGCCATGTTGCAATTTTTTCAATATGATCGCGAAAGCGAGGATCATAAATAAGCCCATTAGGTCGCACGCTAAAAGTGGGAACAAAGGCAATCGTGGATTTTCGGGCGGCAAAAACGGTATCAAAGAGCAAAGCTCCATATCCGCCTGCGCTATTTCCGAGTAAATACGTCTGCCCTAACGGTAAGCGCGGGTCTAGGACAGTACGGATCGTTTCAAAGGTTTCATTAAACAACGATCGTGCTTTTTCAACCACGTAATACACGTCGTGCGAGATCGACGCATCTGAAAGCGTGCCCGCAAACTCTTCACGCTGAATTCCGCCGAATCCTAAGGCGAAGCCGGCAAACGCGACGATCGCTTTATCATGCTCGGTCCCGGGTTCGAAGGTAATCCTAAGGCGCTCGTCCTCGAACAGCGTTTCCATCGCGCAATTTTTCGCCACGAGAGACCCATTCCCCTAACGGGCTTTCCTGCGTATTACGGAGAACGCATTCCGTGCTTATGCGTGAGACCTTTGTCACAGCTTTATGACACAACAACGCTGGTATCGTTCTAGTTTAGCGCTCATCGGAGCGATAACGCTATTTCGGTTGGTCGTAGCGTCCCGGCTCCCAGTCAGCGATGATGAAGCCTACTACTGGACGTGGGCACAGCACCTTGCATTTGGGTATGTGGACCATCCACCGCTCGTCGCATGGCTTATTTCCTTGGGAACCTTCGGTGGAATAGCGCACAGCTCGCTGTCGCTGCGCTGGCCGTCGATCCTTTGCGAAGCCGCTGCAGCTTTTGCCGCGAGCCGGGCGACGCGCGAATTACAAGGAAATGAGCGGGCGGCGTTTTTAACGGCATTTTTTTTCTCATTGCTCCCCGAGACCAGGCTGCTCATTGGGCAGGCGCTCCCTGATCCTCCATATCTTCTCGCCTGGTCCATGTCACTCTGGATCATGCTTCGGTTTGAGCGAACACGACAGCGCAACGATGCAGTTCTTCTTGGTCTAACACTTGGAGCAGCATTGCTCTCGCGCTTCTTTGGCTGGGCGCTCATTTTCGGCATTGCTTTCTATGCGCTCACACCGCAAAAGCGTTCCCTATGGAAAGACGGCTTGTGGCTTGCACTTCTCCTTGCACTCGGTTTTTACGTACCGAATATCGCCTGGAACGCTAGCCATCACTGGGCAAATTTCGCCTTCACCTTTCACGGCCGGCAAGCAATTCGGCACCTGGAGGTTTCACGACTATTCGCACTTTCTACGTTTCGCTATGCGATATTCGCTGTTGCGTTTTGGGGAGTAGCCTGGTGGGCGATCATCCGTCCGCGATTTACACTGCTCGCGTGGACGGCACTTCCGTTCACAACATTTCTTATCGTTCTCGGCATGTTTCAACGCGTCGAGTCGTATTGGTTACTCGGCCCCTTTACATCGCTATGTATTGGGCTGGGCATTGCCGTGTCGCAACTTCCAGTAGCAGCACGCAGAACATGCCTGGGAGTTTGGCTCCTGCTTGCCGTCGTGAGTGGATTTTTTATCTCCATAGCATCGCTGCCGCTGCCGGTCCAAGCACGTATCATGAGAAGCTCCGGTCATATCCTTGTCGGCTCAGTGGTCGACCGCTCGTATGCCTATAGCTCACTTGCACGCGCGCTCCGGCCCGCTATCAATAATCGAGCGTTTCGTATCGTCGCACGGCCGTATGAAATTGCATCTCAGCTCCGGTATTTCGGTATACACGCGGATCTCACCGACGGAAGTCCCCAAGCACAACAGTTCGCAATGTGGCCGATTGTTGATACCGGCTCGACCTGCGAAATTCTTGTCACGTTTGCTCCTCACAGTATCGGATCGACAATCGGCCAACATTCGCAAAAAACCGACCCCACGTCCCGGAACCAGCGACTGACCTACGACGTTGCCAACCAACAGGGCCTGGCGTTTAACGTTCGCACCTCGGATGCAGGACCTTGTCATGAAGGGATGCCCAAATGATTACCACGATTGCCCGCGTCATTCTCGGTGGCATTCTTCTTATTTCCGGTGCCGAAAAAGTCGGACAGCCGGCCGCCCTGGCAGCATCGATAGCAAGCTTTCATCTTCTCGCTCCAAGCATCATCGTCGCCATTTCGATCATTTTGCCATATTTTGAAATGCTCGTTGGCCTCTACCTCGTGATCGGTCTCTTCACAAGAATTGCTTCATTCGTCGCTACCCTGCAATTTGTGATCTATGGGGCGGCAATCGCATCGGCAATCATTCGCAAGCTGCCTGCCGATTGCGACTGCTTCGGCCCAAATGATCACGCGGTCGCCGATTGGCCGCACGTAGCCTTTGATTTTGCGCTTGCAGCGATTGCCCTCATTATCGCCATAAACGGTCCAAGCCCACTCTCGCTTGACAGGAGAATGCACCTCGAATGACCCGACGATCCCTTACCGCTATCACCATTGGGCTAATCGCCGCCCTTGTCGTCGGTGGCCTCGTTTATAGTCGTTATTTTTCATCCGGGTCATTACAAACGGCATCGATCGCACCGCTTCGCGCACCGCTCGCCGTAGGCGATTCTGCCCCGGCATTCACTGCGGCGACCACGGCTGGATTGTTTAACCTTGCAAAAGAAAAGCGCCCGATTTTCCTCGAGATTTTCGCCACGTGGTGCCCGCATTGCCAGCGCGAAACAGCTGTCATCGATCATCTTTTCGCGAAGTATGGAAACCGGGTATCATTCATCGCGGTCGTCGGTAGCAATAAAGGCATGGACTATAGCTCGCCCGAGTCGTCGCTGGATCTTCTCGCGTTTCAGCAACGTTTTGGCGTGACCTACCCTATCGCGACCTACGATCCAGCGCTAACCGTCGCGCAACAGTACCTACAGGGCGGATTTCCAACCATCGTCCTTATCGGGCGAAATAAAAAAATTCTCTCGCTGGTAAGCGGCGAAATTCCCTACGCCGCCTTGGATAAAGCCCTGCAAACCGTCCTTTCTCCCTAAGCGTCGCTCGGGAAGCCCGCGCCACCCGCCATTTCATAGTGCCCGAAATATGTAAAGCAATTGTGTGATATTCCTTACCACGGTCCGGAAGGCATGGGCTGTTCGCAGTGCCAGCCAATATGCACACCGGGAAAGTGAGAGGACGCAAGATTGATTCTATGAGCCGTTCCATCTGAGTCGTTTGGCAAACTATCGAGCAAAGTTGCGACTACTCGGTACCATCGCGATTGATGCCGGAAGTGGGGATCGACCGCTTCGCCTTCCGCGTCGCGCGGTGGAAGTGTTAGCGATGCTTGCCCTTAGCCGAGGAAAGCCCCTATCACGCTCGTACATTCACGAAACACTTTGGCCGGATTCATCGGATGACGATGGTCGCGCGAATCTACGTCGCCACCTTCATCTGCTTTCAAAGGCCCTCCCGTTTCACGACGATATTCCATGGATACTCTCCGACAAATCGTTCCTCTGGTGGAACCACGCATCGCCTTACGCAATCGACCTCTTCGATTTCGAGGATCTTCATGCCAGCGGTGATGCAAAATCGGCTCTGGAGCGCTATGGTGGCGATCTTCTTCCCGGCTCATTTTCCGGTTGGCTAGAGCCGCATCGAGCCCGCCTCCGTGATATGGCACTCGATCTGTTGCGGAAGCATTCACGCATTGCCGACGATATTGAGGCGATTGCGGCAGCTGAGCGCGGATTAGATATCTACCCGTACGATGAACAACTCCTCGGCGAACTTATTAAGCGACGAGCCGCGAGCGGCGACCGCGCAGGAGCGCTTGCTCGATATCGCCAGTTTGAACGCCGTCTCCGCGACGAACTCGATGCCGCACCCGATTCCCAAACGGTCGCTTTGTTTGAATCGATCCTCAAAGGATCTGAGCTAAACGCTCAAATTGGGAATTTGCCCCCGCGGCCGAACACGAGCTTCATTGGTCGAGACGCCGATGTCGCCCTCGTTATTCGCTCTTTAGAGCGCGCTCGAATCGTTACGCTTCTTGGCCCGGGAGGAGTCGGAAAAACGCGACTTGCCCTTGAATCGGTTTGGCGATCGCCGGTGCTCTTCCCGGGTGGAACGTGGTTCATTGACCTTGAGAACATCGTCCGCGGCGAAGAGATTATCGAGCGAATCCGACGGGCCATAGGCGATACGTCGCCCCAAATTGACTCTCTCTTAGCATTACGTGAACGGTTCAGCGGGAAACGGGCGCTCATCGTCCTTGATAATTGTGAGCATGTACTGAGTAATGTCGTTCGCTTTGTAGAAAAAATATTCAACGTCGAAGATATAACAATCCTCGCTACCAGTCGACGCCCGCTCACTCTGCCAAACGAAATCGTTATTCCGGTAAAGCCACTTTCCATTTCTGAACAGCCAAACGATGATTTGGAACCCATGCCGGACTCCTCGGCAATACGCCTCTTTGTGGATCGGGCGATTGCCGCCGGCGCTCATCTCGTTCTTAATGATACAACAACGAAAATCATTGGGGATTTAACGGCAAAGCTCGATGGGCTTCCCTTAGCCATCGAACTAGCCGCATCGAGAGCAACGTTCTTAACGCTCGATGAAATCGACCAACGGATTGCACAAACCCTCGATATTCCTCGGCACGCCCATTTTTCTTCAACGCGCCACGATACACTCCGCGCAACCGTCGGTTGGAGCGTGGATCTCCTATCACCCAAAAGCAAAGAACTTTTCGGACGACTTTCGGTGTTTTACGGGTCTTTCGATCTCGCCGCAATCGAGGCGGTCTGCGTAGGAGATTTGATCGAGGTTGAGGATGTCGTCGCTCTTCTTAGTGATCTTATCGAAGGATCGCTGATAACCGCTGATCGCCGATCCGAGCACGATGTCAGGTACCGAATGCTCAAAACTATCCGGCGGTATTCACTAGTCGTTGCGGCCGAAACACCAACCCTACACGCGTGGCACGCGCAGCATTATACGCTTCGCGCCACGGAAGCGGCTATACACCGTCAGCGACGATACCGCATGCGGCTCGACCATGATAATTTTATGGCGGCATTACGTTGGTATGAATCCATTGATGACATCAAGAATATTTCCGGCTTGACATTCGCCCTTGCTTGGTATTGGCGTCGCCATGGGCATGTGCGAGAGGGCACGGCGCTCGTGCAAAGTCTTCTTGAGAAATATTTTTCGCGAGCGACTGATGGCTCCAAAGGGGAGCTCGCACGATCGGCCGGTATTCTTGCCAACGCGTGCGGCGACTGGTCAGAAGCCCTGAAGTGGAATCAGCAGGCAGCGGAAGCGTTTACGTCATGCGGACGTCACCGCGATGCGGCAGAAGCTCGGATCGGCCTCATTCATTCACGGTCATCAACCGGCCAGCCGATTTCGGAGACCATCGCTCAATACAAACGTGAATATGACGAATTGCGAGATCTTGGCGAAGACGTCATCGCAGCGGAAACACTTGCAAATATCGGTGTCATGTCGAGTCTGTCCGGAGATCATGAATTAGCTCGAAAATATCTTGTTGATGCAGTCTCAATATGTAGGCGATATAACAGAATTGATAGCACAACGATCACGTTGCAACAACTTTCATTAGTATATCGTGTTAGTGGCATGGCAGACGAATCGATGACGTGCGCTCGAGAAAGCCTTGACTTAGCCCGCAAGGCAAACGATACTCCGGCGGAATCGACTGGTCTTCGCATCATTGCCCAACTCCAAATTGATTTGGGTGAAATTTCGCACGCCCATGAAAACATTCGCGAAGCGCTTCTAAAAACCGATATCACGTACGAGACGCTAAGTTCGGTTTACAGCGTCACGACTGCAGCGTATGTCTTAGCGGCCGAGAACCATTTTATTGAAAGTGCACGAACACTCGGGTTCGCTATGTATGTTCAGCGCGCATGGGGGATTAAGGACCAACCAATTCTTACCAAAAACGCCGATCTTATCGAAAAACTCCGTGCGCACATCGGGAACGATCTTGAAAAACAGATAAGTTTCGGGGAGATCCTCTCATTGAGTTCAATCATTGCCATGCTCGGCACAAGAAATTAACTGCCCGTCCGCGTAACTCGTCCTCTTTCTCTGACAAGATCAACGAACGCATCAGGTTGCAGCGCCGGCGAATAGAGCCAACCTTGAAATGAGTGGCAGCCCATCTCCTTAAGTGCCTGGTATTGGCCAGGCATTTCGACACCTTCAGCGGTTACTGAGAGTCCGAGTTCAGAAGCGATACTCACTATGGTATGAATAATCGACTTATCGTATCGATCCGTCTCTACCTCGGAAACAAACATTTGATCTATTTTCAAGGTATCGATTGGTAAGTGATGCACATAAGAGAGCGATGAATATTCGACACCGAAATCATCGAGTGCAATCGAAAGACCCATATCTTTAAGATTGCGAAGAGCACAGATTGCGTCGTCGCGGTTCGCCAGTAAAGTCCGCTCGGTCAGTTCGATACCGATTTTTGCCGGAGATACATTATGACGAAAGAGGCTTGAGCAAATGTCGGCCTCGAAATCTCGATGATGCACTTGCATCGGCGCGACATTAATCCAGACTTTACCATTGATTCCAAGCATTCGCCAATTTCTAATTTGCGCACATACCTGATCGAAAACCCAGTTCCCTAAGATTCGAATGAGCGTCCCATTACCTTCAGCCTGCGGTAAAAAATCGCCAGGAAGTAGCAAACCCCGTTCAGGGTGATTCCAACGGAGCAATGCTTCCGAACCAATGATACAATTCGTGCGAAAGCTCCAAAGCGGTTGATAGTATATGACCAACTCGGAATTTCGAATTGCCTGCTGCAGTTCAAGTTCCAAGGTGCAGGAATCAATCATCTCTTGCCGCGCCAACGGGGTTGTAAATTCGAACGCTCCGCCGCCAGATTGTTTGACGTTATAGAGCGCGGCATCGACGCTTTGTAAGAGATCCTCAACATTCTCTCCATCACGAGGATATAAGGCGATGCCACCGCTAAGTGAAAGAAAATATGACGAGCCAAGAATCGTAAATTGCTCGGAGAAAATTTTTCCAATGGCCTCGATATCGTCTTGTAATTCGAATTCCGAATGGACGTCAAAAATTACGACTAGAAACTCATCCGATCCGGAGCGCGCTGCAACGGCGTGATCTCCGGAAAACGCGTTGAGCCGCTTGGCAAGTTCCTCAAGAACAATGTCACCGGCTGTGTGGCCCATGCTATCGTTAACGAACCGAAAGCGATCGATATCAAGGAACATTAACGCAAATCCGCAACTTGGACGCTTTTCTATTTCATCCGCTAGCACATTCAATACGTTTCTGCGAGAAAGCAATCCGGTAAGCGAATCTCGGGAACCATGCTCATCAGGCAAATACTTCGTAGGCTGAGTATGGGCAACGGTTGCTAGCGAGGCAATAATACTACGAGGGCTCATGCCATTATCTTGATAGCGTCTCCGTTCGTTTACCAACACGACCGGAGCATTCGTCGGCCTGAGCCTATAGGTTGTCGTGCATGCGTTCGAACTCGAGTAGTCCCTTTCTGGCGATCCAGCTAGGATTGCTCGATCTTCTTCCACAACGAATTCCAGGAATCGATCCCAATCATCGAGACGTTCGTTCACACCGAGAAGCCTGGAAAGACCGCTCGATCCACGAAATGAGCCGGACTCGGGCTCGAACCAGTAGCAGGCGGCACGCGATTTATCCACCCCGCGTTTTATCACTATGGCAACGCCCAGGTTGCTTTTGAACCCTCATTCGTCAAAATCGCATTGATAAGATGCCCTGC
Source organism: bacterium (assembly GCA_021778415.1). Classification (GTDB taxonomy): domain Bacteria; phylum Vulcanimicrobiota; class Vulcanimicrobiia; order Vulcanimicrobiales; family Vulcanimicrobiaceae; genus JAJYCL01. The sequence goes on from JAJYCL010000007.1 coordinate 55,408, forward strand.
GTATGGTACCCCGACTCCCGTAACCAAATCGTACCCCGTTCCGGCCGAGTAGCCGCTTCCACTGTTTCCAAACGGTGAGGCTGCGCCGTTAGCTCCATAGGTCACATCGAAAAACGTGGCCGGATACTGCGTTGGACTGGAATACACTCCATAAATAAGAGCCGCCGGATTTCCTAATCGATACGGCGCAGCGCCGGTTCCTTTGCTCGAACACGTCGTGTCGGACTTGCATGCTTGGAGAACAAGTGCCCAGAGAGCCGCCATTTGCGGCGCGGCCAAACTCGTTCCGCCAATGGGAGCGACAAAGGCTTGGCCGGGAAAGCCCGCATCCATAACGATTGCCGGAGCGGTCGCCGGATCGGCCATCATCGCTATATCCGGCTGGCCACGATAACCACCGGTAATCTTACCGACGCCGGATGCCGTCTGCCATGACGGGGCCAGGAACACTGTCGAAATACCGCCGCCTGAGCCGATATTGTTTCCGAATGATCCATTTCCGCCAGCCGTTGTCTGCTCACCCCAAGCGGTGAACGGGGTAAGCGGTGAGCCGTTATCGCTTAAGGGCGCCGTGACACCACCGACGGAGACCACGTTCGGATCGCCAGCCGGGTAACTTACGCAGGGCGGATTTCCGAGATATTGCGCCCCAAAGAAGCCGCACTCGTATGCTCCGTTGTCGCCGGACGACGCGAAGAGCGCCATTCCTTCAGCCGTCATCGTCGCCATTTCGAGTGGGCCATAGCCAAAGCCGAGCGCGTCGTAATACCCGTGAACCGAAACGTACCCAGAAACTCCAAGCGGCTCACCAAGCCCGTAGCTCATCGATACGACATCAGCCCGATTATCAGCAATGATCTGTTGAATCTCAGCATCGGCAAGTGCGATCCCTTCGACCGGTGTGCCTTGCCCAGCTGGGCACGCAGAATTTCCTTGCGGTATTCCATCGACGTAATAACAGTCGTTCGGATTATATCCGAGATAGAACAACACGTTCGCCCCAGGAGCAAGCGACGCAATGGATTCGGTGTCCAACTGCGCTTCGAAATCTTCGGGATTACAGGCCGGAAGCGGATTCGAACACGGTGCGGTAACCGGAGGCGGAGTCGCAAAACCGCTTGAAAGCGGATACGCTACGCCCGTCGGAAGCGGCGTCGGGGAAGGGGCGCCGATTCCCAGACCTGCGCTCACACCCGCGTCAGTAACGTTGACTTGCGTAACCGTCGCTACCGGAGCATGAAAAAGTCCGCCCAAGTAGGGAACATCGGCTGAGGAAATTGGCCCCGTTCCTACGACGGCGACATTGATTCCGCTGCCGGTAAAACCTCCGCTATATGCACCACTAAAATCGAATGCTCGCTGCAACTGTTGCGGCGAATACCCGCGTAGTTGTCCATTCGGCGGACGAAGAGCATAGCTTTTATACAGAACGGCGTGCACCATTCCGACAACCTGTGCAATTGGAACGACGTGCGAAAGATGCGGAGCTCCCATCGGCGCGATAAACTGGGCATTTCCTTGTGTATAGATTCCAAATGGCGTGTTAAACGCACGCTCAAATTGCCCAACGGCGCCACTTATGTAAAACGACTCTCGCTGCGGCCAGCCTTCAACGGTGATTCCATATTGCGCAAAATATGCCGCCGCATTTCCATAATCCATAGAAGTGGCGCCAAAACGATCGGCAATTTGCACCGGGCTTAAAAACTGACGATAGCGCGGAGATCCAGGATCACTCACATCATGCGCAAATTGCATCAAACCAATGGGATCCCGTTGATTGACAACAACCTGCATGCCGATCATCGCATTCCCGTCGGCTTCTTTCTGTAGTACCGCCCCTGTCATGAGTTTTTTACCCCAATCGAATGCAGCGAGTGCTGCTGGACCCGAATAAGGCGCTATCGTCGCCGTGGCTTGGCTGCCGATGCCGGCGCGGTTGGGAAGCGCGCCTCCACCGCCGCACGCGGCGACCGCAGCCGCAGCGAAGAGAGCCAAGAAGAGCTTAACCTTCAACGAGTTCATCACTTACGAATCTTCTTTCCAAGAGCTTGACGGGTAAGGGCTTCGCTGATCGAACGTATTCGAGCAAATCGATTTGCTACGAGTCGCTGCTTCAAACGCAAGCGAGCTATGGCAATCTCCGCCGGGGTAATGGCAGCAAACGCACTGCCCGAATGCGTCGTCACTTTGCCGGCTATTTGTTGATATGATTGCTGCGGTTGCAATGTAAGCGATTCGGTATAGGTCGTTGTTTGCATCGGCGTGGCCTGGTAGAGAATCGCACCGAAATACGTATCCTTATTATAATCGTAATAGGCACTCACCGTGCTCGAAAGTTGAACGCATACGGGACCGTAGCCGTCAACTACATACGATTTCGTTGTCGTGGCAGTTGTCATTCCAAGTACCGTATCCGTACTTGTCACGGTTTGCTGGATCTCCGTCGCCGTCGTACCCAGCGACGCTGGTAGATTGCATGATGCAGGAACGGCCGTAGTACCGAGATTTTTGTCGCTTTCACCATAGAGAGAAAGCGGACTCGTGTACCAAATCGGTAACGTCGCATACGGGGATGGCGTCGGAGGCGATGGCGATCCGAAGTAAACCGGATAATTTTGTGATGTTATGTAGAGGAACTGAGCGTTCGTCGATTGGGCGGTTGGTGGGCTTACCGCATAATTTTGGTATACCACTTCATTCGGCTGGTAGCCGGCACGACCGTTTTCATAATAAATGATCTGAAACACGCCACTACCATCGGGATTTTCGGTCACCGACGATGCTATCGATGGATAATTCGTCGTCGTCCCATAGACTTGTACCGAATCGACATAGGTACCATTGCTTGCAATCGTACGCGTTGCACTTTTCCCATCGATAAATGTTTGACTCAACTGCCCTGCCGGATTATTTGTCCAAGACGCCCCTGTGGTTTCCGGGATTTGATCGACAACTTGCGGTGCCGTAAACATCATAGTGCTACGATTTCCGCTGCCGTCCGTAGAGGCATATCCGATCAATGAAAACGCCGAACCTGACTTAAAATAGTAATCAGTCGTTTCGCCGACAGTTTGCGCTGGATACGCGTCGGTTTCAACCGAATGAAAATCTTGCACTTGCCCGCCGCCGTTAGGATTTGCCGTAGCAAAAACCGTTACCGCCTGCGAGACCTTTGCAGTGCTACTTGTTGCCGGTAACGGGCTACCAACGGGATATGTGTACGTATCGTTTTGCACCATGCTGCCGGTAAAAGCAAACATGTCGCCGGCCGCCGATGGATGCGGAGGACCGCTCGGTGCTGGAGTTGGAGTCGGCGTTGCAACAGGGTTCGGCGTAACACTCGGAGCGCTGGGCATTATACTCGACGCAGTACTCGCTCCGCCGCCTCCACACGCTGCGAGTACTTCAAGTATTGCAAACGAAGCAAAGATGGCAATATGTCTTTTCATGATTCTCCGTAAAAGTGACTCTAACATTAGAGTTGTATCTGCCGCACGCCGGTAATATCGCCGGTATATAACGACCCGGTCGAGTGAACGTATACAAGCCCGTAGCAATTGACCGCGTAGCAAATGTATGCGTTACTGCCTATACCGTCAGTCATCGGTTGGATATACAGTTGCGCGCCCGGCGGCGGTGAACCGGCGATGGTAACGACTGCACCAGTCGTTGGGTCCACCTGCCGAACGGCATGATACTGACTATCCGTCACATACAGCATTCCATTATCGGCATCAAAAGCGATGCCGTCAGTATAAGCTGAAAATTTTGCCGTTCCCTTGATCCCATCGACGTAGCCACATCCTCGACTGGTAACGGCACCACCTGAGATCGTTGTTACGACGCCCGAAGGCGTGACCCGTCGAACACCGCAATGATCGATAAAATACATATTCCCATCCGCAGAATCGTACGTCATCGACGGTGCGACGCCCATTTTTGCGTTGCTACCCGTTCCATCAGTAAAACCGCACGACGGGTTTGGCGGAACAGAACCGGCAATTGTCGTCACCACTCCAGTTGCGGAAACCTGACGAATCGCACAATTATCTGCAACGTAGAGTTTATCTGCGGCGGTATCGTACGTTATCGCTGAAAGATATCCAAATCGCGCGGCCGATCCGGTACCATCGGTGAATCCCGTGCAAATTGCCGCCGGCGGTGGCGCCCCAGCAATCGTCGTGACGAGCCCTGTTGAGGTGAGTTGCCGAACCGAACAATTCTCTCTATCGGATACATACATATTTGCATCCGCAGAATCAAACGTCAACTGGACTCCGCCCTCGCTGAACTCGGCGGCAGTGCCGGTCCCATCGAGATACGATGACGCTCCATAAACACAATTTGTCGCATTACCGGCAGCGGTGGTCACTCCGCTTGTACCGGATAGATTTGACCGTAAAATTAGGCAGTTGCTATTTTCGGTGTAGGTATAAATATTTCCATCAATAGGATCGTAGGTTAATCCTATAAAATATGCCCAAAGCGAATTGTTCGAGAAAACTGTCGTTACTTTCGCTACGGCAGCCAACGTATAAGCAAGCGTAACAGGGCTTGTGTTACTTCCGCTTTGAGGTGTTGCTGTTATCGTAAGAGTTGTATAGCCTGCGTTCGGTGCCTGGATGGAAAATTGATTTTCGTTTCCGCCAGTAACCGGAGTAACGGTTACTCCGGGGCTACCGTTCGTATCTGCTGTCGTAAATGAAAACGTGGGGGCTCCGGGGCCAACGATGTAATTTCCGTCGGCATCAAGGGCAGTTATTGCGACCACTTGAGGAGTTCCAAAGACAAATTGCATGCCGGGTTGATTCAGCAGTGAGTTTGTCACGATACTCGTTGTTGAGCCGGGAAGTGGAACGACTTGAATTCCTACTGGAACGCCTGAAAGAACGATTGGGATCGCCGGATTCTGCCCAGCGACAAATGTCACCGTCGTTGCATTTGCAGAAAGCGTATTTCCATTGGCGTTTGGTTTATCATACGTGATGAATTGCACGGTATGCGAGCCGACAGTAGCGGAGACAGTGATCGTACAATTAATTGGAGCCGATGCTCCGGCGTTAGAACAATTTGGCGCAGAAGCGGAGACGTTTTGCACGACCGGTGCATTGGTATCGACTTGAACGGATAACGACTGCGTCGACGGCGAAACGAACGTCGGTTTGCGAGTGGAAGCGTTTGTAGCTACCGCAGAAGGAATCGTTAAAATAATGTGCACGCTGCTCATCGGGCCAACGTTTTTCCCATTGCCAGGATTCGGAGATGCTATATTTGTGACCAATGGGGTCGTGGCCGCCCCTCCTCCACAGCCCGCTACTAGGAGAGCCAAGCTCAAAGTTACAGCAAGGAAGTTGCGCATTATAATTGCACCTGTCTAATTGAATCATTATCGAGGATATAGAGAAAGCCGTTGTTCGGATCAAAAGTGAGACTTAATGGAGCATCTAGATATGACGGATTTCCCACCACGAGAGCTGGAACATTACTGCCGCTAACGAGCGTCGTCACGACGCCGGCAGGGGTTACTTGTCGAAGAGCTTGCGCCGGATACGTCGTGACATAGAGATTTCCGTCGTTAGAATCATACGTAATTCCGTACGGCATATTGAACTGTGCAGCGCTCCCGGTTCCATCCGTGCTTAGGCACGCGGCGGTTCCTCCGGCTGGCAATGAACCAGCCAAGGTCGTAACGACGCCGGCTGGCGTAACCTTGCGAATTGCGCAGCTTCCCGTATCGGCTACGTAGAGATTGTGATCGAAACTATCGTACGTAATTCCCCATGGGCCATTAAAATGCGCTGCGCCTCCCGTCCCATCGGAAACGGTTCCATTGCACCCATTATTTCCCGCAATGGTCGTTACTGCGCCAAGAGGCGTGATCTGCCTTACCGAACAGCCGAAAACGTCTACGCCATACAAGTTTCCGTTATTTGAATCATACGTAATGTCCATCGGACCATTAAACTGGGCTGCATTGCCTTGGCCGTCGTTTGTGCCACAAGCTCCTTGAGCACCGGCCAAGGTCGTCACGACAGCGCCGACACCGCTGATCTGACGAATTTTACAATTTCCATAATCGGCGACGTAGAAGGACGAGGTCGCCGGATCGTAGACGATGCCTTCCGGAGTATAAAAACCCGGCGGACCCGATGTTGTTGCCCCGGTACCGTCCAGTCCGTTGCATTTGTTCGTAACAGGTGGGAGACCACCGGCATAGCTGGTGATTGTACCTGACAGCGTCACTTGGCGAACCGTACAAACCAGCGAGTCGGTAATATAAAGATTCCCGTCGGCTGAGTCGTATGTGATTCCCTTAGCATTTGGGGCAATTCTTTCTGTTCCGACAACTCCATCAACAAACATCGACCCACCACTAGTCATCGGATCCACAAATGTCACGATAACTTCAGAGGTAAGGGAAACTGTCGAACTGATCGACGTTCCGGCAAGCGCTGATGTTGGAGTCGCCGTGATCGCAAGAGAACCTGTGCCGGAACTCGTCGCATTTAGAAGGTAGTGATTGGGATTTCCATCGGACGCTGCACTCGCTGTCATGTTTGCAGCCGCCGTTGCTCCGGTGACGCTAACTGACAAAGTCGGGGCACCTGGGCCGACGATATAATTTCCGTCGCTGTCGATTGCTGCGACCGATATCGAGCGTGGTGAACCAAAAAGAAACTGCAACCCGCTCGAAGAATTTCCGGATATTCCCGTAGCGCTGGGAAGCGGCGCAACTTGCACGGCCTTGGGTACCCCGGCTAGCGTCACGTTCACAGGATTGACCTGGTCCCAATACAGGGTCTGCACGACGCTGTTTACGGAAAGTTTGTTGCCGGCCGATCCGACTTGATCATACGTCGTAAACGTAAAGGTATGACTCCCGGGAACGGCCCCGATATTCACGATGCAAGTCAGCGCAGATAGGGCACCGGGAACGGTGCAATTCGGTGAGCCCGGCGTTAAATTTTGTGAAACGGGTGCTGCAGAATCGATCTGCACCGATATTGATTGCGTCGACGGCGAAACGAAAGCCGGCGTCCTTGAACCTGCAGCCGGACTCAACGATTTCGTCGGAATGGAAATGACCAACCGTGCGATCGTTTTCCCATCGCTTGGTGTTCCGGCGGTTGGGATGGCGGAGGCAGATGCCCCTCCGCCACCACCGCAGCCGGCCGCGAAAACGCCGAGCATGAAGCATGCGGCGGACGCAGCAGTTACGCGAATGATGCGAATCATCAGTTAATCACTCCTTGTGACAGGGTTACACCGATCGAGACCGCTGCCGTATTCCCAATTCCATCGGTGATGGTTATCGTGCACGTCCCGGCATTGACCGGCGTTACGGTGAAAATGGCATTCGGACCGCCGGCAGAAGTTGGCGACAACGTCGCGATCGTTCCGGAGCTTGGGTGACACGTGTCGGTCTCCGTATAGGTGCCACTAAATCCGTTTTCACCAACCGTAAATGTTTGCGCATACGCTGCCCCCGTATTAAAGAAGTTAAGCGAATACGGCGAGATAACGATCGCGCTGTTTGGCGTGGCTGTTGGAATCGGCGTAGCCGTTGGAACCGGCGATGCACTCGCTGTTGGAATTGGCGTCGGTGTCGGTGTCGGCGTTGGCGTCGGAGCTACTGTCGGTGACGGCGTAGGCGTTGGCATTGGGGTCGCTGTTGGAATTGGTGTCGCAGTCGCCGTTGCTACGGGTGTTGGAGATGGCGATGGCCCGCCCGTTATTCCAAATGCAATCGTTACGGGCAAAACATTGGGAGCAGTTGCCGTGATCGTCATGCCGGTTGATGCTTGGCCGGTATAGAGCAATGCGACCGTTTCGCCAGGCTGCGTCACGTCGGTCGGCGTGAGAGTTGCGACACCGGCTGCTCCTGAGAGCGAAAGCGAAATAGGCGCCGCATAAGCTCCCGGCCCGACGATCGTATTTCCATCGGCGTCGATTTCGGCGACGGTGATATTCGACGATGAGGCCGCACCGTATGGGAGCGAATTTGGACTTGCCGCAAGCGTCACTTTCTTCGCGACGCCAATAAATGTAACGTTTACGGAATTTGCCGTACCGATAAGAATTGTCTGCCATACGGATCCTGCTGCTAGAAGATTTCCCGATCCGTTAGCCCCGTCGAAGAGTTGAATGGTAAACGAATCGTACCCGGTTGGCGCTTCGATGCTGATGGAACATACGTTTGCGGAGCAATTGGCGGATCGCGTTGCAGTCGGCGTATTCGGCGATGCAACGCTAATCGTCAGCGATTGCGTCGATGGCGAAATGTAATTCGGCGATCCGATTTTTTGCGGGGATGTCCCATTACGCGGAACCACGACGCTAAAATTAACGGTGGAATTCGATTGCGGCGCGATCGTCGACGTACCCACTGGCGGGGCTACAGATCCTCCACCGCCCGATGCCGCAGAGCACGCGGCAATGGCAACAGCGATGCCAAGAGCGACAAAAATGCGATATTGATACATTACTGCCCCCCTCCAACGGTCGTCGTGACAACAATTGGCAGCGCGGCACTATTCCCGGCACTATCGCTAAAGGTGGCGGCGCACGTACCCGCACCGATAGGAATTACCACAAATTGATTTCCGAGCGGCGTAATCGTAGCCACTGTTGCGCACGTCGTCGCGATTGCAAAGGTTCCGGAATAGCCGAGTTCGCTTAAACCGACGACTTTCGCGTCGCTAGGCGCGACACCAAGAAATGAAAGCGAGCTTGGACTCGCTACCACTCTGCCGGATGCGCCCGTGAGTTGATACAACTCGAAAACATACGTCTGGTTCGCGACGAGCGTCATTGGAGTCATCGTGGCCGGAAATATGACATCTCCATTTCCGATCACACCGACGGTACCGGTGCTTTGCCAGGCTCCAGGCGAGGGCGTCGGATTCCAAAGCGATGCATAAAACGGTCCCTTGGTCGGATCCAAGCCGGTAAGCGCTAGCTCCAAGCCAGGCAATCCAGTAAGGGTTATCGTCTCATTTGATGTCACAGCAACAAAGATGAGCGATGTAGACGGCGTGCTTGCTAGCGGTTTGCCAACTGCTAGCAGCGGTGTTATGCCGCCAGGGGCAACCGACGTCGCGATAACCGTGACCGAAGCTCCGCTCCCTGCGTTCGCGGCACTTGGAACGAGAACGTTACCGCTGAGGGCTCCGGACGAAAACGGAATAGAGGCCGGAAACGACGCTACGGCCACGGGAGACGGCGAGATGACCGAAGGTGTTGGATTGACCGTAATTGCTACTGATGGAACACTCGCCGAGCTCCCGCTGCAACCTGTCGTAGCGGTAAGAATAGCCAGAACCATCGTAGCCGGACGTGCGCAAACTTTCATGTTGCCGGCAAGCGTACCGGGTTGCCGTCCGACTACCGTCCGATTCTCGAACACGTGCGACTTTAGGCGCATCAAGCAATAACAACAAACGGCCAAGCACCGCGTCCCGGTGGTAGATCCTCATGCGTAATTCAGCACGCGGCGTTCTTCTACGTGAGCAAGAGTCAAAAGCTAAAAACGCAAAAACTATACGTCACCCCGGTTGCCAAAAACGGCCCGTAGATGGGGTAATCCCATCCGATGCCATAATCGGACATCGCAAAAATTATTGTTTTTTCAGAACAAAATCGAGTAGGCCTCGACGACACCCGCGTCGCAGGTGGAGTCATGGCTCAAATTAGCCATGTTTACACACTCCAACAAAGGCAGGTCTATTATGGCGTTTCTTCACACCCTCATCATGCTTCTCGTCTCGTTCCATATGCCCATTAGCGGCTTCGGCTCAGGTTACGTGGCGCACTCCGCCGCGACGACGACACCAGCGGGTATCATCGTTAAACATCCGATCAAGCACGTTAAGCCGATGGACACGGCTGGCGGCGATCCGGGCTAAACTTCGCTTCGACTCTTCGATGCCTCGGGCCCGACTCTGGCCTGAGGCATCGACCCCTTGATCACCGAAGGTCTACACTACATAAGCCTACGGCGCGACGCTTCTGCCACTAAAGCGGATCGCGTTTTAACATTGAACTCTTTTAGAATCGCTTTGATATGATTGCGTATGGTAAATTTGCTCCTACGATATTTTTCCACTATCGCATCAGTTGAAAGACCAGCACAGATATCATGAAAAATTGCCTCTTGTGCAGGCGTTAATCCAGTGGTTTTCGCCATGGATTCTTTTTTTCGAAGATCCTCCATTAGCCAACTCGATGAATAATCGGCGAGTTTATTGCGCGCAAATTCAAGCATCTCTGCATCGCGTGTGACTTCGTAGATACTGAGCGCGCACCGAGCTGCACGCCAATCGTACCCACTTTTATCAAATATCTTTAAACTTTTTCGCAAGAGCGATAACCCTTGCCTCCGGTTTCCTAATGCAGCATGCACGACCCCTGCTGAATACTCGGCAATTGCAGCCAATCGAGCGCCATACGAAAGGCTCAATAGAGGATTCTGCAACGGAGCAAGTCGTTGATATATGGCCATATAGTATGCCGCTTCTGCGGCATCCGTTGGTGCTAGCAACTCTGCCAATAAAAGGATTGCAATGCGCTCTTCTCCCCGAACTGAGTCCCAATCAATATCCTTAAGCAGTTCTTGGGCATCGCTCAATTCCTGTCGAGACCAGCGAGTCTCACCAATGCACTTCGCCAAATATGCACGATCAAGGAGGACGATAATCGTCCAGAGCGGACCTGGAGCAATTTTCGCAGCAAATTTTAGGTACCGAAAAGCGTTAAAGTAATCACCGGCAAGAGCACATGACCATGAGTATGCTTTTGCTGATTGAAAATGATTTTCTTGAAAATAAGTCGGCCAGGGCTGATCGACACTATTTTCAACTGCGCGTCGGGCCTCGGGAATCGGAATCTCACGAGTAAGCGCTGCCAACGTGTGGGTCGTCCAACATCGAAGCTCAATATCCGGTTTTTTACTCTGCGAAATGGCATCGAGGACCTTCACTAGCAGTTGCGCTTCTTCTCGATGGCGACCCTGGGCACGAAGAGCCGCCGAGAGCAATTGCCAAGAACGAATGCGAACGCTTTCGTCGTCACTGCCGGCCAAATCGGCCGCAATGTCCGCTGCACGCTCCGGCTTGCCTTGAAGGACCCAATCCCGAGCGCGCCAGTAGCTGATTTCCGCATGCAAGGGGGCCTTCGCGGAGATGAGTTTCTCGGCAGCGTCGAAACGCGAACTCGCCGCATCGTGCTGGTGGATACGCGAATAGGCGACGCCGAGCAACATCTCTCGCTCGGCCCGAATTGGGCGCTGCCGCATCGGTTCCGTCATTCGCAACAAAAAGGCAATGGCCGTCTCGGGAGCGTGTTTGAGATACAATCTCGCGCGAAGTAATTTCGCCTCGACAGGCGGATCACCCGAAGATTTTCGGTCAAAAACGCGAGCAGCATGATCAAATTCCGCCAGGTCATAATACCGGCGCATTTCGACCCACTGAGACTCTTGCGGCTCAGATGGCGTCCGAGGTTTGGTCACACGCGGCTTACTCATAGCGTCCCGCCCAGCCTAGCACATTTCCGTCTTCTCTAGCTCGGCTAGGCTACCTTTTCCCCGGCGATAAACGAAAGCCTTACGAAATCCCGTTTAAAAACGCAGATTTGAGACGCTCGGCATCAATTTGGTCGGCATACGGAAGCAATTGCCCGAGGAAATTGCGCCCTTGGGGAGGAGCTCCGAAAACCTGATACCGATAAAACTCATCGTCAGCCTCGTAAAGATCGATCTTCGAGTCGGCGGCCCCCGCGCGCTGGAAAAGATAGTACAACTCGGATTCGGAGGGCACGGCAAGCGCAGATGCGCATACGCGATCAACGCCGGTCTTGTTTGGATAGGATGTGTGAAAGGTGCGCTGACTCATAATGCACGCCCAACCGCGGCGCATTGGCACATCGCGGAGATAGTTCCGTTCAATTTCTGCCTCAAATTGCGGATACGGGAACTGACGATTCGTCCCTCGTAGGGCCGTATTGAGCGTGTGACTTCCCGGCATCACTCGCAAACAGCCATTTTCCGGAGTAACATCAACGAGCGGCACCCAAAGATTGATCGATTCGAAACGATGTTCATCGACAAACATGGCATCTTGGTGCAAGGGAATCCCGTCGAGAGCGAAGGCTCGTTTTGCTATAAAATTGCCAAAGCTAAATCGATAGTCGATGAATAATTTCTCAATGCCGATCTGAAAAACATTGGCAATTTCGCGTGAAACGCTATCCCGGTACGGCCGCTCATCGCTCATTACGCTTGCTGAAAATGGCATCCCATGAATTGCTACTGCAAGGTTCTGCCAAACACGCAGAAGTCGATCCGCATCACTATCGTGCAGGAACGGAAGGACGACATATCCTCTTCGATCGAATTCTTCTTGCACACTTTCATCGCGAAAAATTGCACGTCGCTCATGTACCGGAACCGCTATCATACGCCATGCCCGGCTAGTTCAAGCGCCTCGGAAAAATTTTCTAGGGTAAGAGGATTAACGCGATACGGAATACGCCCGCACTTAGGTACACCCGTTGGACGATCGTTCATCGTGTGTCGGAGAAAAAAATCATCATCGACTTGAAAAACTTCTAGGGGCGCATCCCAAACTCCGAATGGCTGAAAATAATGGTGAAGAGCGCTTGAGGCTGGGACCGCAAGGGCCGACACCGCCAAGCGTGGATGAGGTGTCACATTCGGGTACGACATATGAAAAAGTGTTTGATAGGTAATCACGGCTTGTCCGCGACGGACGGGAACTGCGATGAGCCCATCACGAACAATGATCTCGTGCATATCTCTATAAGGGAACGAAAAAAAAGCACCGTTACTTCGCGGATATCGATTCAGTCGATGGCTTCCCGGAACGACATGGAGGCATCCGTTAGTCTCGTTGACATCTTGCAACGCAACCCAAAAGTTATACGTATCTGCATCGCGTTCGTCGATAAACGATGGATCCTGATGAAGGGGGACGATGCCTGCATGCGACGACTGTTTCGTCACGAGACTTCCGTAACAGAATCGCGATCGATGAAGTATACGTTCCTGGCGTGGCGCGACGATTTTTGAAATTTCATTGTGAATGCGTTCTCGATAGGCGAGATTTCCGCTCATAATCGTCACGTTAAAAGGCATCGCAAGGATCGGATCATCGTGATCATGCCAGAGCTGACGGAGAGAAACGACGTCCTCCTCATCCAGGAAATCCACCACGATATACCCTTGGCGCTCAAAACGCTCGCGTTGCTGCGGATCACGAAAATACATCTCGCTCACTCAGCAATACTCATAAGAGCCATGGCAACATAGGCGGCCGTAATCGTCGAACTCGCATAGTTCAGTATCGGCCCATTGCAATGCCGAGCTCGCCCTAAATCCATTCGAATAAATGGCACTTCGGCCAAAAATCGTCCATCTTCGATGCACGCTTCAAGATAGTCACGCCCCCTGGAGCATGATTCTGAGCTTTTGCGACCGCTCCAATACAATGCCAAAACGGCGTAAGCCGTGCTCAAAGCATCGCTTGAGTCGAATTCGATTCCCCAACCACCGTCAGCGTTCTGAGATTTGAAAAGAACTCGACATGTCTCATCGATAATTTTAACAAAATTTTCGGAACCGTGCAAAGCCCTTGCCGCCACGTAAGGCCCGTATAATGGACCATGATACCACGTACTCGTCCACTGACCGTCAGAGTGATTCCGAACCAACACGTTCTGCATTTTCGCTACGGCATCGCCAAAACGATGTGCATCGATGGTACGCATCGCATGAATAGCGTGGGCAACAACTTCAGTATCACTACCAATACCCCACGCTTGCTCAGCCCAGTGACGTTGCACGCTGGCTACGGAATTGAGCGAACTATATATCCACGTCTCAAAATTGCCGTCAGTATTTTCCGCGCAATAGTGCGCAAAAACGTCCGTAACATGAGCCGCTAAAAGATCATCACGTCGGCATGCGTGCAGTGTCATTGCAATTTGCGAAAGTGTATCGAGATCGCCTGGAAGCTCGAGGAGCCCTGGGAAATATGACCAGCCTCCGGGCGCATCTCGGCGCCGAGCGCGTACGAGATAATCCGTACCCAAACCAAGAATCGACGGGCAAGAAATATAGCCCCTTGCCGACGCGTGCGCGAGAACCTCAAGAACGATTGCCCGCGTAAAAACATCTGCAGACTGCAATTGGGACGATGGATGAAAGCCCGCATCAGGCGGAAACGCCATGGTGTGCAACAGCTCGGGATAGCCGGCCCGAGCGTCGTCCAGAAGAACCCCAAGAACTCGATTCCTCGCCGCCGCAAACGAATCGACATTCCGTGCGGCGCGACGGGTTTGATGGGCGCGATGAATGAGTTTGCTTCGCAAATCGAGGATTTCTCCGCGAATCTCGGCATCCGGATTATATACCGTGCATGCATCCGCCCAAGTGAGATAATCAAAGGGAGTGGGCAGTGAACCGCTGGGCTGCTTAAGTGCAAGCCCAGCGGCATGCACATATGCCAACGCCTCGTCCATGAGTGCGCCGACATTCGTACACGATTTCATCAACCCCATGTCGCCGCAAGGGTAATGATCGGCGGGACCACCCCCGTAAGAAGATCCACGAGTAACAAAATCGCAATTGAAACGCCCTCCGTAGCCGCTACGATTTTCCCCCATCGGAGGAACTTACACATCGATGGTAACGGCGAGAAGAACGCCGAGACGACCGTTGAAGCTGCGGGCAAAGTGTCTGAAACCGCAGTTGCGACGATGACGGCGATGAATCGGAAGAGTCCAACCGACGTTGGTATTGCCCAGGCGAATTCGTTGAGCATCCACGCAAGACCGGTTATCTGGGTATACAGCGCAAAGAAGAATTCTACGACGACCAATTCGATTGCGTAAAACAACCATGCGTAGCGCTCGAAATCAGTGCAATTACTGTTATAGATCCAGGGTGCACTAAAGCCCGTAATCAGGAACTTGAATCCAACATTGAGCCAACGGACAATTGCCGGACCCAATTTTGGCGATGCCGCGGTTTTCAGGCTCGTCGCACGAAACAAATCGGCGATACGGCCGGTCCACGGTACCTGGGTATGGGTGAACGTCGGGGGTATCGTTTGCGGGTTTGACGCTACACGTGTCTCGTTGGGAACGACCTCTTGCACGTCCAAAATCATACCGATCGGAATACTTAAGAGTTGCAGAACAGCTAACGTCGTCTTTAGGCCCTTTTGCCAGCCAGCCAATTGCGAGCCCGTAGTAGCCTTTCTCGCCGTTGCCTCGCTCGTCGGCTTGAATGGAGCCTCGCCGGTAAATGCTTTATAGATAATTGTCGTCGGAATTGCCGCAATAAGCGCAATGAGATCTAGGATGCTCAAGCTCGCGCCTGAGACCTTCTCATAGAGCCATGAAACAACCGGGATATCGATAGGCTCCGCCAGTGCATCCCACATGATGTTGATGAACATTTTCACGGCCTTAAGAAGCAGCACAAAGGCCACCTTAGCAATCTCAATGGCCAACTCGGCCAAACCTTTTACCGCCTCCAGTAGGCCCTGCACGATGAGTTGCATGAAGGATTCCGGGTTGCTGCCGATTTGTGCAAAATATGCGTATGAGCTCTTGAATGCGGCGTACGCTTTACTTGTTCCGACGATTTGCGCAATCTCATCGAAGGCTTGCCCAATATAACTAACGGCGTCGTTACTCCACGTCAGCATGCCGCCCCCGGTTATTCCTCCGGAATTTTCCATAGTTGTCGAAACGAGCCAGTTTCCTTCTGCTCCGAAAACGGCTTGATTATCGCTTGCTGCCAGGAGCTTTGCCGAAGAATATCCAGTCATCGGGCTAAAACCCGGAAGCATAGGATTCATCGACGGAGCCGATTCCTTGACTTGTGAAAGGCTCTGTTTGCCTAATCGCCCGATAATAACTTCGAACGCAGAATCCAAATCCGTTTCAATCTTATCGAAAAATTGAGAACTCTGCGCTATAAACGCGTCGATCTGTGGACCAACCTGGTCCATCGACTGACGCAGGTATCGAATCAAGGCATTTTTGGTATTGAGAATATCATCCCAGTTAAAGAGGAAGGCAAAGAATTCGTAGATTTTTTTGGCGGCATCCACGATGTCACTGAGAATTTGCTTGAAGATACCAAAAATTGCCTGCCCGACTTCGGCAACGCTTTGGAAGATATGCTCAAGCGTTTGAATTGTAGAATCGACCCACTGAACCACGATTTTCACGGCGTTTCCAATGGCCTCGATCACAATGTTCGCCGCTTCTTTTACCCCGTTGACAAAATCATTCCAAAGGTCGAGGAAGCCCTCTTCACCTGTCGTAAGCGTCGCCCGCATTGATCGCTGAGCGCGCATTACGGCAAGCTCTTCATTGGAGACCGGAGCAAACGCGTAGGTCTGGAAATTGAACTGCCAATTCGGGATGGAACCTGGCGCAACGTACTGCGCATACGGTTGCCCGTTGGCTAAAACGATCCCCTGGCTCACAACATCGCCTTGCACCGACGCGTCGCCAACCATCAAAGCCCTTGGCCGAGCTGCATAGCGCGAAGAGGCCATTGCCGGCTGCTTAACATTTTGAATCGCATTATTGATTGCACTAGCAAGGCCATTTGCCTGTTCCTGACTCACACCGGTAAGCAATGCCGGCTTGTCCTTGATGAGAGGATTCGTACTCTGCGACGGGTTGATAAGATCGATTCCCTGGACACTTCCTAACGTTGTACTCAAATTCTCGTCGGGATGAATGATGATTCGTTCATCCGCTTGCATGAAGCTCGCCCAGATCTGCAATGTCGACGAAGTCAATTCAACGCATGGCGTTACAACGGAGATCATCCCACGCTGGTCGGTCAGCACTTCTGCAGCGTGCTGATTATCGACGTCGTATGCGACCCCACCGATAAGAACGGATGTCGGCGCGTCCGTAAAGACACGAATGTTACTTGCGACAAGCGGTGAACCGGTGCTATCGAGCAGCGAAATTTCCGTGCGAAACACGACTTGACCCTGTGCATTATTTGACGCTACATCGGCCTGTGACCAGTTTTGCATCATCTGAGCTTGGGCGACGATACGCGGTAAAGGATCGAGCAACTGTAAATCGACCATTGTCTCGAGCATCGATCCGTTATACACACCCGGATTCATGTGCGACGACAGATCCGGTTCCTGAGTTTGCAGGCTTGAGCATTGCCAGTAACCAGCCAATGTCGGCTCGTCGCCCACAATTTTGCGATGAAAGGATGCGGCAATATCGGCTGCACTACGCGCCTCCTGCCAGAGGCGTACCTCGCTAATCAGACCATCAAAGGTACCGGGAGCGACGCTCCCCTGCTCATTGAGACTCGCACCGATGCAGAACGGAGCGTAGGTTACGGCTGCGGGAGCAGTGGCGACCGTTTGGAGATCCTTCGTCCAAATGACGGATTTATTTTCCAGGTCGAGAGCGCTATAGATCCCATTTGCCGCGCTGATATAGACGGCGCCGTTCACCAGCGTCAGGCCGGAAAGCGCCTGAGGCGCGCCGCTCCCACTCGTCCACTGCCAAATTGCTAGTCCATTGGCAGCGTTATAGGTGTAGAGATTATTATCGTTGCCGATTGCAGCAGCGTAGGGGTAGTCAACTGCAATCGCCTGTGTCATTCCAGCAGCGATTTTTTGCGTCCAAACTGTCGTAAATGTCTGGGAAGCTGAGCTATAGGTTAGTGCTGTTATCGTTCCATCGGAGGCAGCAACATAAATGACGCCATTTTCGATAATGGGAGATCCTATCGGCGTTGCACTCATGGTGAAGCTTCCGCCGCTCGTCGTCACCTCGCCAAGAAGCATCGCGTTAAGCGTATTATCAGCGCAATTTACGAACGCCACAGTATCGACCACGGTTGGGGAGCCGATAACGGCGTCTTGAAAATTAAAGGCCCAATTGATGCGACCGGTGATGAGATTCCGAGAGAACACGGTGTTTTGAGCACCGTAGTACGCCGTATTTCCAACAACAGTCGGTGCGACCGGATTGGCGATCCCATTCATATTCCAAAGAACGTTGCCGCCAAGTAAGTCTACGGCTGAAATAGCTGTCCCCGCCCCTGAAAAGTAAATGGTATCATTGTGAATGGTCATCGGGACTTGATAGCCCTGAGGAATTTGCGTATCCCAGAGACGCTTGCGTGTCGAGTAGTCGAAGGCAAAAATGTCTCCGCTTGGGCTACTAACGCACATCACATTTTTATCGGTTACCGGCGACGTCTGAATGGGCTTAAAGACGCGGGCCGTCCAAATTTCATTTCCGGTTTCTTGATCTACGACAAGAATTTCGCCATCGTTGTCCGCGAAATACAACACGCCGTTGCCTGACGATAGATCTCCGGATGCGACCGCCGATGCGTTAAGAACTCCGTCAATATAAAGATATTTGCTTGCACCATCATAAACGGCGGCAACGTGATGCCATTCGCCATCGAGTACATTCACATTCGCTGTCGACGGCAATTCCGCAACACTTAAATTCGCCGTGCTAAACGTGATTTGATTTGTTGTATTGTACCGCCGAATTTGATAGACGCTTCCCTTTGCGGCGATCGTCTGCCACGCAGTTGAAAAGGCATCGATCCGAATCCACGCTTCAAGCGTCATCGAACCTTTTACATTTAGGCTTCTTCCTCCGCCGCAGTTTATGAATGATCCAGCGCCGTCGAATGAAAGCGCATTGCGAACTTGTTGACGCCAGCGAGTTGTCGCCTGGTAGCGCGCGTCACCAATGAACGTTGCATCCGGCCCGTGAGTTGTCCAATCTTGCGATGAGGCATAGACGAAATTCCAATACGCCTGCAAACCGGATTCGCTTCCTGTTAGCGTTGCGTTGAGTTCCGTTTGGAGAGTAGCTGTTGTTAATGCCGATGTCCATACTTGGACGGCTTGTATGCAACCCACGAAAGCGTCCGTCGTTGCTTGGCCGGAGGACGTCGCTCCGATCAAGACACGGGTTGACGTCGCAGCGGTGATCGCACCCACCTGTGCCGCACTTTCGGTGATCCCGTTAACCTGCACGGCCAGCGATGCGCCATCATACGTCATCGATACGAAATACCACCAATCAGGTTGCAATTGCGTGACGCCCGACACTACGCCATTGCTTGCCGCACGTTCGGCAACGGGAACTCCATTGACGAGACGAAGCCGATATTCTGAACTGCCAGCGCTATCATATCGAGAAATGATCGTTCCATTTTCGTTTGCCGACATCGGTTTAATCCATGCACCGATCGTATAGGGTTGAATGCCTCCGAAGCTCAAATCTGTTCGTGCGGAACAATCTACGCACGACGTTGCGCCCGGAAGATGAGCGGTCGAAAGCGGTACAGTGACAGCCAGCGTTGCGTTCGCAACAATGCTTGCACCCGTCCCCAGCATCCCATTGGCGTTGCTCCGGCTCTGATCGATCGGTGCCTGTTGATCAAATGACCACGCACCGACTGCCTCCTGCACCGCGCCGCCCGGATCGAGATAAGAAAGGGACTGGAGTTCTGCCAAGCCGCGAGAGCTATTCCAAAGGATGACAAAATCAATCGAGCCGGTTACGGTATCGCTATAAGTAGACGTTGCGGTGTCGAACAGAGCCCCAACAACAAAATTTGACGGCGTCGTCACAACGTGCGTTGATGCCGTTGGTGTGCACGCAATGATCACATCATCGACAAATACCGAGATTACGCCGGCGGTTCGCCGCCACGCGATGTGATGCCAAGCACCGTCGAGCAACGAGATCGACGCCGAGTACGTATCACGGGTTGAAGCCGACGCTAGCGTTAATGTCAGCGTCGTTGCATCAACACGGACTTGAAGGCCGCACGACGGAACCGACGCAACATAGGGTCTGCTCATGAGCGTCCCGGCGCCAGTCGCCGAGAACCTTGTTTCGAGAGTGAAATCGCCCGTACCAAAATCAAATCCCTTGACATATGGCGCGGTCATATAGCCGCTCCCGGGAATATCGAGAACGTACTGCGCAAGCGATATCGGCTGCGCAGGCGTTCCAATGGTTGCGGAATACGGAGGTACCGAGAGATTCCGCGTGTTTGAGCGATCGATGATATTGCCGGTGGAGAAATTCCAATATCCCGCGAGTCTAGACTCGTTGCCGTGCGATTCGATGAGCATTCCTCGGTACAGTGCATTCTGACTGACCGCAAGGTTCCACAAACGAATTTCGGCGAGTTGCAGAACGAACGGAGAGGTTCCACTCGGTACCCCTGAGCTCGACGGCGCCGGCGTCGGCAACGATGATTGCCCCGTGCTGGCAAGATTTCCAAACAATAGCGGCGTCGACGGGCCGACATTAATGGACGTCGGGGTGCTTTCCGTTCCCGAAGCGACAGGAATGCCGTCGACATAGATGGTTATGACGCTTGATTGCCGCGTTACGCCAATATGATGCCAAACCGTTAAGAACGCATCCATTGCCGCAGTCTGCGTGACATTGGTCGCATGCGTTCCGTCCGAGGTCATAAAATTGAGCAACCCGTTTGCATTGACTGATAACGAGAATCCGCTCGTTGCAGCCCCAGATCCGATCGTTCGCGAGAGTAATGTTCCCGATGAAAACGGTTGCAACCAAGCCTCGATGGTAAAATCGCCTGTTCCAAACTCGTACGCCGCGTTTCCGCCGATGGCAACGCTCGATGTTGCTCCGTCAAGTTGTAGGCATCCAATGCTTGGGTAATAGGAAATCGGAACGAACGTATAACCAGCCGGTCCGACGAGCGTTCCTCCGTTGTTTTGATTCGTTGAATAGTCCGTAAGCGATTGCCCGACAAATGTCCAGTACCCAACAACCGGTGCGTCGGCGGGAAGTCGATAGCACATTGCTTGCTGAATTTGTGTTTGCGATCGTGACGAGTTCCATACCCGGACATCGGCATAGGTTCCGAGATAGGTAGGCGACTGGGCGACTGTGCTTGCAGCGCCCATCAACAGTGCCGTAGCACCAGTGATCGCAAAAGGCGAACTCTCTAGCGCTTGCGCGACTTGGACTCCGTCAAGATAGATGGTAATGACGTTACTCGCGCGAGTAACGGAAACGAGATGCCAATTTCCGTCCGTGACGGACGTGGGCTGCCCAACGCTCGCGACGCGATTCTGCCCTTCAGTGACAGCAATATCGCCGTTAGCCAGGATAGTGATGCTAAAAATTGCCCCAGCGGCGTTGACCAAAGCCAACAGTGGACCACCCTGAACACCGGCCGACCACACCTCCAGCGAGAAATCGCCAGTTCCGAATTGATATGCGGCAATCGCCGGGATCGACGCGTAGGAACCGGGCTCATCAAAACTCAGCACGTACGATGGTGCTAAAAGAATTCCGCCGGGCGGAACAACACTGACGTCTTGCAGTGAACGGGTCAAACTCGTTTGTGGACGCAAAAGCGTCGATGCAGTTGCCATGATGGTGCGGTCCTTTCGGTGCAATAAAAACTAGAGCGTAGCGTAGCCGGATGGGAGAACATACGTCGTTATCTCGGGCGCACTGTCGCGCCAACCGAAACTGACGTAATCCGTCTCGTACCGACCGCACGTACGTTGGAGAGTGTCGAAAAATGCAAGCATGCGATCGGCTGGAAGTCCGAGCGCTTCATGTCGTTGTACAAGCCAACGACGCATCAGGTCCGGTTTCGAGCATGGCGAACCAGGCTCGACCGTACAGTCAAAATCCGCCTTAAAGCGGACCGGAGTGATCGTAAGTGTCGCGCAATTGCGTGCGAAGGCAAAATCAAAGGCCACGGTCACGCATCCATACGTAAATGGGCGAACATCCGGATACGCAGCGCAGATCGCTGCGACCGCCTGCGTTTGCGCGTCGTTAAGATTCCCTAAGGCGGCAATCGAGTCGACATCGGGTTGCGATACGGAGAGGTAGAGACGAAGACCATGTGCGCGACCATCACGAATACTCAACGCCAACCCGGCCGGCACTGCATACAGTGACGTACGTTCGATGAACAGTCGTAGCGCTTCGCCACCAAGATCGAGTGCGCCGAAATGAGCAAACACCGCGCCAATTCGCGACCAACGCCGCGCTACATCGCCTTCTCGAACATTGCAATAGAGCCGCAATTCCAATCCGTGTGAATCAACGGACATTCCGAGCCCCAGTCCGCCCCACCAGGAATCAACAGCATCGGCCCGCGACGGGAAGAGCGCTCGGACGATATCGTTGATGACCGTAGCACTTGAGCTCCAAGCCAAATCGGCCAACAATCGATTCATCGTCGCGAGCGAATAATCGATTTGCTCGGAAACGCTTAGACTCGTCAGACCCGGTTCAACCAAAAGTCGAAACGGCGGCGGCTCGGCGCGCCCACTCTCCTGAAATGAGAGAAGAATCGGCGTTCCATCACCGGCGATCACCGGGCGTCGTCGTTGGACTCCACGTTCACCCCAAAAGGCAGCCTCAAGCAGATCGCGCGCAACAGTGAGTGCACGCGGATCAGCGTGAAGCTGCCGTTCAAGCAACTCTTCGAGCGGCTCGGCCGTTGGAATCACGGAGTATTCGCCGTCGCCCGGTAGAGTGGCGGACTTCCGCTTGCACCGGAGGCGCCGTTGCTTCCGCCTCCACCCGCAATGCCGTTGGCTCCAGTCATTCCGGGCGCAGCCGAACTTCCGCCAGCCGCGCCGCCGTAACCGCCGGAAGCCGCCGATCCGCCAGCGCCGGCTTGCCCACCGGAACCGCCGTTTCCACCGGTTGTCGCGGTCGTGACAGCGATAAGATCGGGCCGCTCACCGCGATAAAGGACAGAAAACTGCCCTCCAGCGCCGCCGGACCCGGCACTTCCGCCGTTGCCACCAAGGCCGCCGTTGCCGCCGACCCCGCCATTGCCACCATTGCCGGGCTGCACAGGGTCGCCCCACTTGGAGTGTCCCCCGGGGCCACCAGTTCCGCCGTTCTGGCCATCCTGGCCGGCACCACCCGTGCCGCCCGCTCCACCGTCACCGCCGCGACCTCCACTCACGTCGGCGACGATGGAACCTATGAACGTGTCGGCCTCGAGAACAAAGCCGAAAACACCGGGAGAACCATCGGTACCCGGATCGCCCGGCAGTCCGGCGTTTCCGTTCCCTCCGGCCAACCCGTTATCACCGGTTTGCCCCGGTTGCCCGTTTGCCGCCGGCGTTCCATAGGGGGCGATCGCCGCCCCCGGGGTACCGATCAGGCCCGTCTGGCCGGGCTCTCCGGACCCGACCCAATTCGGCACCGGATTCTCCATTACGGAGTCTCCTGAATATTCACGAGTGCCTTTTTGCCACTCACTCCAGGCTGGCCATTCGTTCCTCCGGTGCCGGGGGAGCCGTTTCCGCCGCCTGCCGCCTGGCCTCCGCTTCCAGTTCCACCAGCCCCTGGCAAGCCACCGACACCTGGTGCGCCGCCCTGTCCACCGGCGCCACCCACTCCGGCCGCTAAGCCATTATCAGGCACGGGGACGACATTCGGGAAATTGCCCGGGCGATAAAGGATCGTAACGACTCCGCCATCGCCGCCGTTGGCACCGTTGCCGCCATTGCCGCCATTGCCGCCTTGGCCCCCGGTTCCTCCGCCGCCGCCGGCACCTTGACTCCCGTTATTGCCGTTATGTCCCCCGCTACCGCCGGGGCCACCGTTTCCGCCGGTCTGACCTTGCTGTCCCTGACCGCCGGCTCCGCCGTTCCCTCCGGCGCTGCCATTTCCGCCGCGAAAATTGAGATGCAAATCGCCGACAATGTGCGTTGCATCAATAACAAACGTTGCACCGCTGCTACCCGGAGCCCCGGGGCCACCAGGCTGACCGTTGTTCCCAACGACCCCGTTCTTCCCTGGAGTTCCCGTGCCGCCGTTACCGCCATTTGCAAGCCATGTCGATGTGCTCGATCCGGTCGAACCGACGGGAGCAGCACTCGTGTAAGGGGCAATTGCCGGGCCCGGCACTCCAACGGAGCCCGGAGGGGTGCCATCTTGCCCGGGACCATTCCATGTACCACCTGTACTCATAATGTTCTGTTCCTCTTTACGCCGGAAGCCAAGTGACGGTGGTTGCCTGAACTTTTTGATTGGGATGGACGATAATTTGCCCCGTCCCATAGACCGTAATCGAATCAAACTGCACGACCGGATTGGGACCGAGATCAACCTTTCCGCCATTTTGCACCGTCAGCGCAGTGCCAACGACAGCAAATTGACCGCCGAGCGCCGAGCACATCATTTGCGTGAGCTCGTCGACTGACGGCTGTGCAACATACGTGGGATCGGCATATCCGTACACGAGATTTTCTGCAGTACGGCGGGCAACAGAATTTTGATCTGTCAGCGACAGTCCATCACCAGACTTGAGGGCTGCGTTTTGCACCTCGGGATGAACGGACAAATGCTTTGTATTGTTGTGTTCAAAGACACGATTGGGTACGCCGACAAGCTCCTTCAGTTCGTCGAGCGAACGGGCCGGTTTTAGTGGCTTCATCCACAAATTAGCCGCCGCATTTTCCGACGAAAAAACGAAATGCTGATCGCTCTGTACGACGATGGGGGGCGCCTTGACGTCATCTGGCGTCAGGCCGATGAGCGCGAGACGTTTGAGGCGTTCGGCCTGGGCCCGCGCGAGATCTGGACCGCTACTATCTGGCATACATTCTCCTCACAAAAGTTCCAAAAGGCGAAAGAGCCACGACTTCTGGTGCTCGACTTCGACTTTCGTTGTCAGTTCATAGCATAGCCAATATGAGCTAGTCAACAGGTATAAAGAAGCATATTTTAATAATAAATAAATAGCATAGATTAGCTATTTACTAATGCCTAAAAATATGCTCTCGCTTCTCAAGGGATTAGGTTGCGCTAGCCAGAGGTCACGAGCAACGATGCCTACGCGGACACGAACGTAGTCTTAAGAACATAAAGAACTTCGCGTGCAAACCGCGCAGGAATCTTCGCATGACACGCGCACCGTTGCGGCATGCGCAAATTTCTTGCAGTCGTTACGTGCCTTGCATTTCTCGCGAGTTTTTCACCGCCGGTCATTGCACAAGACCAAAACGCAACATTCCTTGCGAATTTACGGTCGCATGTGAAGCACGTCTTTGTCATCTATCAAGAAAATCGCTCGTTCGATTCTTATTTCGGAACGTTTCCGGGCGCAGACAATCTTGCGTCTCCCGAAGCGATGCTCAACGGCTATCGGCAGTACGATCCGCTCGGGCATCAATTCGTTACGCCGTTTCGCATTAGTGATCCCGATCTCGCCGATGCGAATCACGCCCGACCGGCTCTGGAAACGAAAATGGATGGCGGAGCCATGGACCTCTATATTTCTACGGAAGAATTCGGCTTACTCGCGCGCGGCTACAATCGCGAAGATGCTCAACGCGTCGGTCTGCTGACCATGGCACATGAGGACTGCGACACCATTCCGTTCCTTTGGAAATACGCGCATACATTCGCGCTGTTCGATCATTTCTTTCAAGCAACGACCGGTCCGTCGACTCCGGGAAACATTAGCATTATAGCGGCGCAAACGGGGCAAACCCAATGGGCACGCGATGCCAGCGATCAGATTTCCGCTTCCGATACGGGGCCCGGCGTGCCGGTTCTCAATGATTCGCCACCTGCATTCGGCCCCTACCTCACGGGCGCCCCGGATCCACTCAAGCGCCAAATTGATCTCACCTTCGCTAACGTTCTACTCACGCTTACCGGGAAAAACGCCAACAAAGCGACCGTTGATACTGACGATATCAAAGACGATATCTCAACACTCGTGAGATCCGGGCATTCTTCCGTCGGTTGGGGTTGGTATCAGGAAGGCTTCGGGGCAAAACGTGGACACATGTTTAGCCCGTACGTCACCCATCACAATGCCGTCCAATATTTCGGCTATGAACGCCAAAACAACTATTTTTGGAAGAACGTACACGATCTCACGGCGCTTTTACCATCGTTGCAGCAAGGAACACTTCCTGATCGCAGCGTTACGTTTATTAAAGGCGGATACGATAATCCGTTCGGCCTGAAGCCTGCAAATAAAGATCGGCGAGTTCAAGTGAAATTCCGAGGGGACGACGATCATCCGGGCTATTCGGATTCCCAAATTAGCGAATCGATGGTCGCGACGATGGTCAATGCCATTGCTCACAGCAAGTACTGGAAAGATTCCGCCATTCTTATTACGTGGGATGATTCAGAAGGCTACTATGACCACGTTTCCCCGCCGCAGTTCGAACGCTGCCCCGATAACCACGCCTGTGGCGATGGACCGCGAGTCCCCGCAATTCTCATTTCGCCGTATGCAAAAACCGGCGCGATCGTAACGGCGCAATCGGACCATACATCGTTCGTAAAATTCCTCGACACGCTGTTCAATCTGCCGCCATTAGCGACGCTGCCCGATGAAGCACCCTATATGCCCGAGGGACCGCGCGATACCGAAAGCACGCTGTCGGACTTGACGGGCGCGTTCGATTCGGCACGCTTGGCGGGAACGAAAGCCCCCGTTCCGGCAAGTTCCGCCGAGATTCCTGACGATATTGTACGCACGATTCCATCGCCCTGGAGTTGCAAGAGCATCGGCATGACGCCGGTATCAATCCCTGGCGAAAATGTTCTACCTGCCGGCTTTTCACCGCGCACGAGCCAGCATTAATCAGGGATGTAACTGAGAAATATAGAGCGCGATGTCGTGAAGATCACGGTCGGACATTATCCACCGCGGCATCACCGGGCTAAGCGCTTCACCATTGGCATCGACGCCATCGGTTATCGCTCGTTCGAACTGCAATAACGTCCATGTCGCATTCATGTTCATACCCGGCATTGCATTTCCGGTGCCCATCGTATCGCGCATATGCGCGTTTGGCCCTAACGCCGCGCTAATCGCTCCATCGGCAAGGATCACGCCACCTCTCCCAGTCGTTCCATGGCATACCGCACAACTTTGGTAAGTGCGCGCCGGCGTCGCCGTTGAGATCCGGATGCCTTGAAGATCGGTGCCGGTGAAAAAGATCGACCGACCGTTCGCGAGCCCGTTCGCATCGGCAGTTGACGCCGCTTGCTGCGGCCCGATCGAACCTCGCGGAAATGCTTCACGCGTCCATGGGCCCGCCCACAGGAGTTGATAATTGACACCAGGGCTCGCTCCCGGCGAAGAGCGGTTTTCGATCGTCAAGACGATATTCGGGCGCAAGCTAAACGCCGCATCCGAAATATAGTTCACCGTCGATGTGCCAAGGCCGTCGTCCGTGTGCTCGTAGCGAACATCCAAATGCAGCCAAGGCAAGGGACCGTAAATGGTTTCAAGCGATAACCCGTTGCTTTGCGCCGATTGCGAAACCGAATCAAAAGGATTGGCATCTCGACCAATGACACCCATTGCCATCATTTCGTAACGATTACCGCTGTACGACGCGAGTCCGGCAACCCGCGAGTAACGATCGCTTGCGCCGGACGCAAGCGGATACGATCCAGCCATCGCAGCGACGCCGCCAGACCAATGTGACTCGGGCGAGAGATACTGCACAGACCCCGTCCATGCCGGACCTTCTCCGGCACCGCGAAGATAGGAAATATTGCCAACGAGACCAAGATGCCCAAATTGCGTGAGTGAAGCACCCCAACGATTGTCAGCGAGCGTTGAAGCGTTGAAACCGACAGGTAACGATGCAACCGAATACGGTGAAAGCGAAAGTGATTGACTCATCCAAGGGGCAAAAATCGGCGTAGGAAAGCGCCCCAACTGCAAGCTCGTGTTTCCGTGCGATAAGCCATTATACGCTAGCCAAACTTGATCGATCGACGATGCCGGAAATCCGCCCGATACCATCGGGACAGAAGCAAAATATGAAACGTCGCGCCCAAGAAAGCCGGCGCTCAAAAACTGATCGAGAGCACTAAAAACTTTTGGCAGCGACGGATCCGGCTGATTCGATGCGTTCGCGGTCATTTCAAGCGCCAATGGTTGACTGCGATTCTGCATCATCTGAATGTGCGAGTTTAACCCGCGAGAAAAATTCGTCATGAGAACATAGCGGCCATACCGATTTAATTGAGGTACCGCGGTGTGGCAGAGACTACAGTTGACGCCACCTTGTCCATTCGCTAAGACCGGAACGGCTCGCGATGGAATCGTCCCGATGCACACGCTAAGAACGAAGCCGGCAACAAACAGTGCCGAGCTCCGAATTTTTCTCATACGGCTTCGGTCGCACACTTTTTGAACCTCGATAGGGTTTCCATGCATGCCGGTCACGTTCTCCATAGTGCGTCACACCCATTCGAGCGTGCAACGCATTGTGTCATCGTCGAATGTAAATCAGTCCTGGCCTTCACAAACGCAGGAATTACGTCGTTAATGTGCGACAA
>JAJYCL010000036.1 GCA_021778415.1 bacterium
GACGGAATGGGCAAATTTTTTCTATCTACGAATTGCCCCCACTGCGCAACCGGAAATTCGTCAAGCGGCCGAACTCATGCGCGACGCGCTGACGGCCTCGCAGCCACGGGCTGTCGGCGAAGGTCAGTGGCATCTTCCATTAGTGCAGGCCGACGAATATGCGCTAGGGCTAGAAGACCTCAAAAAAATTAGTGCAGCGCGATGTGCGCGCGTGTCGTATCTTACGCACACCGGCGTTCGAGATACGGGAAAAGATATCGAACTCTGCGAGCGGCTCATGCGCGACGGGCACCTATCGCCATTCGAACACGTTGCTACGCCAAGTGATGATCAATGCGCGAACTTCCACGGCTGGATGCAATATCGCCGCGCCATCGAGGCCTCTGCGCTCTACGTCTCCTAGCCGCCGACGGCGGGCATAATACACGTTTTTCGGCGGATACACAATAGTTAATTTTGTGAAATCCGTTCATGTCCGGAAACATTTCGTGCTGGGCTCAATGAAAGATACGAGAGGTCGATAACCTCGAAGTAAACGCTTTCCTCGGTCCTTACACGAGGTGTCATTTGTTATCACTGGCCGCATTACCCCATCGCCCAGATGACGAAGCCCCGTCTATCCGATTGCTCGATCGGCTCCTCCGAGACGCCGTTGAAGCGAAGTGTTCGGACATGCATTTGGACCCCTCACCGCAGGGTGGGCGAGTTCGTATTCGCAGGGACGGCATGTTGCGATTGGTACAAGCCTGCGACATCGATCAATTTCGCCGACTCATCGTGCGCATAAAAGTTTTGGCCGAGTTGGATATCGCTCAGCATCGGCTGCCTCAAGATGGGCGCTTCTCGATTCGGCATGATGATCGCGTTATCGAAATGCGGGTGGCGACCTTGCCGACGCTTTTTGGGGAACGCATCTCGATACGATTCATTGATTCGAGCTCGGCGCTACTCGATCTGACTGCACTGGGAATGGCCCCTGAAATGCAAGCAGAAGCGCAATCATTGGTGCAAGGGGAAGGCGGATTAATCGTTATCTGCGGTCCAACCGGAAGCGGCAAAACGACCACTCTGTATCGTCTCGTCGCACTTCGCGATGCCGACGCCGAGCATATCTGTACTGTTGAAGACCCAATCGAACAGGTTCTCCCGGGAGCGACGCAATCGCAAGTCTCCAATCGCTCGGGTGCAACGTTCGACGACTTAAGCCGTGCGTTGTTGCGAGCGGACCCCAATGTTGTGGTGTTAGGCGAAATGCGCGACCAGAGTACGGCCCATATCGCTGTCCGCGCAGCGTTAAGCGGTCATCTTGTTCTTACGACGCTACACGCGAGAGATGCGCTCAGTGTTTTCGAGCGGCTTCGCGATCTTGGTGTCGAGAATCAGGTTTTAGCCCATGTCCTTAAGGGGGTCATCGGACAGCGACTTTTAAGCTTCCAATCGAAATCTGGTCGGGTAGCCGTTTTTGAGCTTCTTACTATCGATGCAACGATGCGATTGATGCTCACGAAAAATTGCGTACGCAAAAATATGCGCGATTCTCTGCGACGGAAAAATTGGCAAAGTATGCAAATGTCCGCCTCTGCGCTTTGTACTGCTGGAGTAATCGCCTACGAGGAATTGCTTCGTGTTTTCGGATCGCACGGTAGCGATGAATAGCATCTGCGCGGACGCAATGTTACGGGATATTGTGCGGCTGGCACGTTCCCGTGGGGCAAGCGATATCCATTTTTCAGGATACGACGGTCCGTTTTTTCGCGTTGATAATACGCTAGAGCGAGTTGCATCGTTCGATAGATCTCTGCTCATATTCGGTATTCAAAAGTATCTTTCGAACTCATCGTTGCTTTTGCAAAGGCTAGCCGATATTGGCGATTGTACGGTCATGATTTCGCCAGATGAAGTCGCGCCGGTGCGCGTACATATATGGCGTGAAGGATCAACATTTGGCGTTGCACTTCGATTACACGATGCGCAATTGCGAAGCTTGGATGAACTCGGCTTGCCGACTGTGTGTACGGAGCTCCTAAACGAGCCGCACGGCCTATTTCTTTTTACCGGACCGACCGGGAGCGGAAAATCAACATCGTTGTTCTCATCGGTGCGAGAACTTTCGCATCGGCGGCCTCTCCATATGCTCACCATAGAGGACCCCATTGAGGTATCGTTTTCAAGCGATATCAGCCTCATAAGACGGCGCGAAATCGGGCGCGATGTCCCCGATATTGCAAGCGGTATTCGAAGTGCGATGAGGAGCGATCCGGATGTTCTGGTGATTGGGGAAATGCGCGATGCCGAAGGTATCAGTGCCGCATTGGAAGCTGCCGAAACCGGGCATTTGGTCATTTCGACGATTCACGCCTCGTCGTCCGCCGCATGTATTGAACGCATTATTAATTCGTTTCCCGCCGAGCGCTGCGCCGAGGCGCGAGTGCGCGTATCGAGCGCACTCTTGGGGATCATCAACCAACGACTGCTACCTACAGTTGGCGGAGGGCGATGCGTAGCAGCCGAGTGTCTTGTTGCAAACGATGCGATCAGGACGCTTATTCGTGAAGCAAGAATCCATCAAATCGGCAATGTTATCGCCACTAGTCGAGCGCAAGGCATGGAAAGCCTCTCAAGCGCGATCGAACGACTCACGCTAAGCGGTATTGTACGCCTTGCTGATCGAGCCGCATGACGACAGTATTTTCCTACACAGCGAGGAATCGTAACGGAGAATTCATCTGCGGGTCCGTTGAATCGGAATCGCGCAGAATTGCGATTCGTGAGCTACTCGTACGGCGACTGGTCGTGACCTCCATAAACGAAGGGGCGCTCCCGTCGTTTTCTGGTATAAGCTCCTATGTTCGTCGTTCGGAACGAGCTCGGATCGAGGCAATTCGCATGCTCTCGATACTTCTATCCTGTGGTATTTCCGCGAGCGAAGCACTACAAACGTGCGCAACGCAATCGAACAATAGCGATTTGCGAGAGTCCCTTCATGCCATTATTGCCGATCTTGAATCGGGGTTTTCGTTTTCATCAGCGTTGGCAAAACGTCCGAGAGAATTCGACTGCATCGCGTTGGCCATGATTGGAGCCGGAGAGAAATCGGGAACACTTGTTGCAACGCTCTCTCGGTATGCAGAATTGCTTGAACGGAAGAGGAGACTGCGAGCCCGTGTCCTTTCAGCGCTAAGTTATCCCACAGTACTCTTTCTCTCTATGATCTCGGTTGTCTTGGTTTTAAGCATCGGAGTTGTGCCGGCATTCTCAGCAATGTTCGTGCAAATGCACGTTCCGGTGCCGTCGTCGATTCGAGCTTTTGAATTACTAGGAAATATCCTGCGAAATAAAATTGCCATTGGCATGATACTTTTTGGATTACCACCGTTGGCAATAGTTGTGCATCGCGTTAGCCGTAGTCGTCGGTTCCTGGCTCAATGTGATGTTGCATTGCGATCAGCACCGATCATTGGAAAAATTGTTCGGCTCATTGAAGCAGAGCGCGTATCCAGAATGTTGGGGTCGATGTTGCAATCCGGAGTCCCAATCAGAGATGCCTGCGCATCGGTTGTCGGTGCGACTTCGAGCGTGACGGTTTCACAAGCCCTAACCTCTATTTGCTTGGAATTAGATGATGGTAGCAGTTTCACTGATGCCGTCATAAAAAGTGCTGCCTTTGATGGACTGTTCATGTCGGCAGTTCGGATTGGCGAACGAACGGGAAAAATCGATGATCTATTGCTGCAAATTGCAGAGCAATATGATTTCGAGTTAGGAATTTCTCTAGATCGGATTTCGGCCCTTATAGAGCCGGCGATGATTATTCTCCTGGGATCTTTTATTGGCTTTATCGTGATTTCACTTATTGTTCCACTTTACTCAATGATTGGAAATATTCGATGAGTTCTTTATCTATCGTCTCAAAGTGGATTGCCGATCGTTCTCCTGAACATCGAGAAGAAGTTGTCGTTTCTCTGTTGCCTATGTGCAAATCGGCAGCCAGGCGCTTTGCCCGTTCCGCGCACGATTTTGCCGATTATGAGCAAATTGCCGCTTTGGGCCTCTTAAAGGCGACCGATCGATTTCTCGGCGAGAGTCCGGCTGCGTTTGCCGGTTATGCATGGATCCTTATTATCGGCGAACTCTTGCATCATTTACGCGATAACAATCGTATTTTTCGCCTCCCGAGGCGGTTAACGAGATTGTATCGGCAGTCGAGAATCGCTGCCGATAAGCTCGCCGTTCAACTTGGAAGAGAACCCACCGCCCGTGAGTTGACGATTGCGATGGATATCTCGTTTCGCGATTGGTTGGAGTGTGAAGCCGCCTTCCACCGCGCCATGCCGAAATCTCTGGACGATGATTCCGTCGAATATGGATCCCTAGACGGAGAGTTAGAAAATTGTGTGTTCCATATTTCTTTGGAGCAACTGCTCGGTTCTCTCGCTCCAATCGAGCGTCTCGTCATCATCGGACTCTTTGAGCAAGAGCTTTCAGTCGCCGAAGTTGCTCGAAACGTTGGCGTTTCAGAGCGGCATGTATCCCGAGTGAAAAAAGCTGCGTTAAAAAAACTCTCTCCTTATGTCCTCGCGGCTGGTTAGTGGGGATTTTTATTTGTATGCGACAGAATACATATCGAAATGAACGCGGATTTACGCTCATTGAAATGATGGTGGTTGTTGCAATCATTGCAATTTTGGTCGCATTGTTAGTTCCGAATTTCGTTCGAGCAAGGGCTCAAGCTCAAACGGCCGCATGTGAAGCAAACTTGAAGGAAATTGCAACAGCGCTCGAACTGTATGATACCGATAACCAGGCCTATCCGAATTTTAACGGTACTCCGCTGGGGCAGAGTTCCGACCCGGCTTTTGCTCAATATCTGCAGCAAATTCCGGTTGATCCGGCTGCCGGTCCCGGGAAATATTATTCCGTCACCGTGAATGCGGCCTCGGCAGCGGGCCCCGCTACGTACACGATAACGTGCCCAGGCGTCCACGATCCGGCCACGTTGCAAAGTGTGAAATCGGGCACCTCCGATACGCACATCCAATACGATTCTCGGGGCGGGTTGTCGACGTCTCCATGATCCCAGCGTTCATTGGCTTTGCCGGGATATCGGGGTTAGCTTCCAGCTTTGGACCCTGCCTTGCTGCACGTTTTTTGACGATCGCGGGATTGTCGGGCATGTCACGTGTCTTTGCACTGTGCTCCCTCATGCTCGGAACGTTTGTCGGTATCGCGCTGCTCGCATTTTCCTTAGCGGCGTTCGTTCGCCTGACTTCATGGTCGTGGCTTCTTAATGACATCGTTGGAGTCATCGCCATAATCTTCGGTTTAAAAACGTTGCTCGAAAATCGATGCAAACGAGCGTGCTGCCGCTCCGATGGGAGGTCGGCGACGGGAATTGGCGTTGGGTTTCTCTTGGGAATTCTTAGTACTCCATGCTGCTCTCCGCTGATCCTGCCACTTGTCCTGCAAGCTCGTAGCGAGAGTCCGATTGATGCCTGTCTATCAATCGGAATTTTCGTCATCGCACAGTCAAGCCCGCTTCTCGTTGCCCCGTTTTTTCTCAAGCGGATTAAACGACATTTTTCTTCGAAGTCACTCACGTATGCTATGCAGACAACTGCTGGCACGCTGTGGTTGGCTCTTGGCGTTCTATCAGCGGTAACCGCATGAGCCTTGAACATCCATTGGGCCGCCTCATTGCGGCAGTTGCGGCAATTGTGGTGGTCGGAGTGGGAATGCGCGCGCTCCTGTCTGTGGCGATTTGCCTGCGCGGAGACGCGATACTTGCGAGCTTAGGACCTCGGTACGCTCGGCCGTATTACGATCGTGCGCGTTGGTTTGATTCAAGGAATACGGTTGCCGTCGACCGTATCGCGTTTATGACACTTTTGCGGCCTTTTCGCGAGGACGTTGCAAAAGTACTCGGTGATCCGGAGATCGAGAAGACAGCGGATTCCGGCCTACTCTTGGATCGAGCGCTTCTTGAAGAACGTAGTCGACGCTTCCTACGTGCGGCCGATGATTTTAAAGTGCTCGCGCGCCGGTTTGGAAATTCACGCTACATGTTTTTTGCTGCACTTTTAGAACGGGGACATCGTCCCAACGCAATCGTTCGGGCGGATATGGAAGCTGCTCTTCACCTGGACCCGAAAAATACGCTCGCTCGGCGAGCGCTCGAGCGGCTACAATGATCTCGCTAACAACTCAGATCATCTGGTCGACGGTCGCAGCTCTATTGACGGCATGCATTTGCGCTTCCGGCCTTCTATGTTGTCGAGTGAGAGGGATTCCGATGGCGCTTTCGGCTAGGAGCGTCGCTTTAGTAGCTCTACCGTCGGTGATTTTTTCGGGAGTTGGTATCCATGCAACCTATTTTTGGGCTGCGCTCACTCTCTCGGCGTTAAGTGCATACGCACTTATTGACGCACATACTGGGTATGTCTTCGACCTTTCTCTCTACCCCTTTGCGTTGATCGTCATCGGGCATGCATGGTCGTCGTCGGGAGGAGATGTTCTCGGTGGGATGGCCGTCGCGGCCGGCATGTTCGGCCTTCCGTTTCTTGCGACGAACGGTGGTGGAATGGGATTTGGCGACGTGAAATTATCTTTAGGAATCGGAAGTATTTTAGGACCGTCGCTTGCATTTTCGGCGTTTACGTTGGCGTTTATCGCCGGTGCATTATTTGCAATTATTCGTCGAAACCGGGCGCCGTCAGATGGGGCGATTCCTTTCGTCCCCTTCATTTTCGTTGGAACGCTCCTCGCTGGGGGATATGTGGTCTATGCTTTTCGGTAAAAAGGACATTGTCGGTATCGATTTTGGGAGCGAGCGGGTTCGCGTAGCTCTTTCCAGGGAAACGGTGTCAGGGAGAAAGCTTATCGCGGTAGCCTCGAGAGAGGCTCCCGGCACGCACTCCGGTGGGATTTTCGATGATATTTCAGCCATCGCAAATGTCGTGACCGAAATGTTGGGCGAGTTATCCTTATCCCGTGCCGCTGCGACGTGCGCTCTCCCGGCGACGGTGTGCCGTATAGAAAAGGCGCAATTCCCAAAAATGTCTGCGTTTGAGCGACGGCAAGCAGCACGAATTCAAGCGGACATTGCTCATCCTTCGAGTGAAAGTGTCGGCGTCTGTCTTGTGCGCACCGCCGAAGCAGGAGATGACTTCATCGTCGGGATGGCTCCCAAAAAAGCCGTCCATTCGCGCGTTGCGGTTTTACGAAAGGCGAAATTACGTCCGCTTGCAATTGAGCACGAGGGGCAAGCACTTGCGAGGCTCTACCCGGATGCCGATGCGATTCTGGATGTTGCCGGCAGAACGACTCGATTACACGTTCTCGGCGCTCAGACAGTTGAAACGCTTATTGCTGAGATCGGTAGCGATGAAATAACGCAGGGAATATCTCACGACCTAGGATTGGATTCGTACTCTGCGGAACGCAGAAAGCGCATACTTGGTACGTCAGGTTCAGGAGACCGCTCTGCTTTATCGCTTATTCGGGCGATGTGCGAACTTCTTCGCAAAGCGCGGAGCGCGGGCCGGCAAATACGAACGATCGCCCTAGTCGGCAATGGGGCTCGAATTGCCGGTTTACGTGAGTCCTTAGAGTGTAGTTCGCAAATTCGAGTGGTCGATGAAATCCCGCCGGAATTTTTAACGAGTGATTATCCTCTTGATGTCATGAGATCGGCTCGCTTCGATTGGTCGCTTTGTGTCGCGCTAGCTTTTTATGGTGCCGCAGCATGATGGCGAGCCTGAATTTTCTCGAAATTCATGAAAGGGAGCGGTATTTGTGGCGTCTTGCCCAGGGAATTTCTCGCGCCGTTCTGCGCCCGTTGGTGGTGCTGTCCATCGTCGGACTTATCTCGCTTATAGCCTTCGTTGCTCAGCAAAATGAAGTGCGTGGTCTGGATCGCGACGTTGCAGACCTGCAACAAAAAAGTGACCGTCTTGCAACGAGAATCGTTAGCCAACGGACCGACCTTGCGCGATTGCGAAGTCTCATTGCTATCGATTCGGAGATATTTGCAGCGAAAAACAGCGGAGCTAAAGTTTCAAACATGCATGCGACGCTTGCGAATTTACTTCACCCGCAAACACGGTTGACTTCTATCGTGCAGGGACGAGGCCCGATTATCCTATCCGGTACGGCCCCAACGTATTCGGCAATCGGCTTTTCTTTAGGCCAACTCTCGAAATCGCTCGGCCCGATGGAAGTCGGACTCGAAAGCGCTCGTTCGCTGCAAACTCATCGCTCCGGTGATGGTGTCTCCTTTGTTTTACACGTCCGGATACCAGATTCGTGTTGTCATTTCGTACGATAAAATACCTACCGGCAATGCTTTGGATTCTATGCGGAGGCGCTGCATTAACAAGCTATCATTTTGTCATTGAGCCGGGGCATCATCATATTGTGAAGGATATAGCGGCGCGAAACGTTTTGGAATCGCGAATACAGGCGAATCTTTCGTTACTTGCGCAATCGAAAGAAGTACGTCGGCGAGCCAAAATCGCTCAAAAAGTTTTCGCAGGTTCCGGAGTGAGCGGTGGAGCGACACTCGCTATCGGGCGTTCTTTGCCCCGCTTGCAGTCGTTAGCCCAGCGCCTGCATGTTCGACTTCGCAGCATTGTGATCGAACCAAAGGTGGAAAATCAGAATACCGGTCTCCTTATCTCCCGAGAAGCTACCGTCGTCGTACGCGGTTCCTTTGGCGATGAATTGTCGTTCCTGCGACGTATGACACAATTTCCGGGAGTCGCTATTCGCCTGAATTCGGCTTCGTTTTCGTCACACGGATCGGGGGCCGATGTGATTGCCAAAGCATCCATTTCGCTACTTTCCTCTGCGCCTACACGAGAGGGAGCACGATGATAATCTCAGATGAAGCACGGTCGCTACTCTACGAAATTGGACTATCCTTACTCGCCGGTGGGCTCGTGTTTGCTTCACTTGACGGATTCGAAAATCTATCTGCGCAGGCGGCCGCGGTGTCGTCGGCCGGGAAAATGGTTGTGCCATCGTTGCCGATGATGATGAATGATGCAGTCGTTCCGCTCTTGCGAGATCCATTTTCTTACGCTTCCGCATCGAGCCCGATCGGAGGTTCGCCGCAAGGGACGCTTCCTGCAAATGTGGGCGCGCAATGGATGCCGTTGGAGAGTTCGCCTGTTGGAACCGCGGTACGACTGGTTGCACTGTCGGTCGGTGCGCATTCGAGTGCGCTGCTTGATGATTCGGGCTCGCTCGTGACGCTATCGGATGGTGACGTGTTGCACGGACGTCGTGTGGTACGCATATCTGAATCCGGAATACTTTGGGATGACGGGAGTGTTTTGCGAGTAGTCGGAGGAAGTCTGCCATGAGAAAGCGATTGGTCGGGATTCTTCTCTGTCTTGTGATCGCGAGTCAATATGCAGGTGCACGTGCAAGCCAAGGCGGTCGCATTACGCTCACCGTTGACTCTGCAGATTTAGGGTCCGTCGTTGCTTTTCTTGCATCTCAAGCGCATCGCAATATTGTCTTGGATGCAAGTGTAAAGCCGACAAAAATAACGTTGCAATTAACGAATGTCACATTCGATCAAGCGTTAAGTGCTATTGCGGCTGCAAATGATTTGGAGGTGCGAAGCCAAAACGGCGTGTTGATTCTCGGGAGCACCGATGCCATGAATCGAGCGGGTGATGCCGGAGCGGTGCCATTTGGAGCGGCCACTGTCGTGCTTGCTTTGCACTTTGCCAATCCGTCGGATGTCGTGAAGGCCTTAACCCCGGCGGTTGCATCGGGAACCGTACTCGTGGCCGATGCCAGAACTCGATCGGTCATTGTGTCCGCAGACCCATTGACGATTACTCGTGTTCGGGCCTTAACGCAAGCGTTGGATCGTTCGCTCCGGGGCAGGACCGGAGTACGTTCACCGCAAGCACTTTCGTTGCGCTATATAAAACCGAGCGCATTCTTGGCGCATCTATCGGGTTTCATCGGTGTTCACGATGCGACGGCCGACGATGCTCGGAATATTGTGCTCATCTCGGGGGACGCTCGCGTTCGGGAGATTATTGCCCGTTATGCAGCGCAATTGGATGTGGCGCCGGCGCAGGTTCTTTTTGAAGTCAAAGTTGTCGACGTCACTCCGACGTCGAGTGATATGAATGTCGGTCTTGAATTTGGTGGTGTCGATGTTAAAGGGTCGCCAAGTATCGGATCAACGACCTATACGTTCGCGAATCGCACCATTCCGATCTTAGCCCGTTTAAATGCGCTCGTAACCAATGGACACGCCCAGATACTGGCGACACCTAGAGTCACGACTCTAAACAATCAAGAAGCGAAGCTGTTAATCGGCGAGACCTATCCCGTTGTGACGCAGAGTTCGGCGTTTAG
Organism: bacterium; assembly: GCA_021778415.1. Taxonomy (GTDB): domain Bacteria; phylum Vulcanimicrobiota; class Vulcanimicrobiia; order Vulcanimicrobiales; family Vulcanimicrobiaceae; genus JAJYCL01. Next base: position 10,381 of record JAJYCL010000036.1, read on the forward strand.
CGGCCAACAGGTGCAGTACGTCGATATCGGTGTCAAATTACGAGTGACACCGATGATCGGTCGCGATGGCAGTGTGACCGCCGATTTGCATCCTGAATATTCGGAACTCGTCGGTGTTACGCAAGGTGGATTTCCGATCGTTGCCAATCGAAAAATCGACGCGACGTTGCGGGTTCGTGACGGCGAGACGATCGTGTTGGGTGGCCTGATGCGGGATGTTTCTTCGGAGACGATTTCTCGGGTGCCCTGGGTTTCCGATATTCCTATCTTAGGGCAGATTTTTAAAAACAAACGAATGCATCATGAGCGTGATGAGGTGGTGTTCCTCATCACGCCTCATGTTATTGCACCTAACGCGAAACCGCCGGCGCGGTAAAGCCTTGCTTGGCAAGCGCGCTTGTCATTTGTTCGAATGCATCGTTTTTGTTTGCCGATGCGAACGTCTTTTTCACGGCACTCCAGGCTGCTGCGCACGCATTGAGTCGGCAGCGATCGGCAAGATAGCGATAGATGTCGACGAGTTTTCCGGTCGGGTAGGCACCTTTGGCCGGGTGCAATGCTGCGGTCCACGCCGCCGCCGCGTCGGCTTTGAGTTTGGCCGGCTGAGTATTGGCGATATCTTTGATGACCAATGACCCGCTGCCATTCGGGCGCACGGCTAAGAGCACGGGAACGCGTCCGGGTTGACAGGCGTGGCAATCATCGAAGGGGCCGCTGACGTGCGAGGCAATCGCATCGTGCGTGGCATCGAGATGAACGAGATGGCCGGCGGAAATCGGATTCCAATCCTGCGTAATGGCATAGGGAACGGGAAGATACCAATGCTTCTTTGCATTCCACGAAAGAAGCACCGAGGTATCGCTACAATTTGCGCCACAGGTGTAGCCGGATACAACCACATCGGCCTGGGCTTGTCCGGAAAGATGAGCAAGGTAGGGTTTGGTAAAGCCGACGCCCATGATCTCTTTGATATATCCGTTGATGAGGACGTTATCGAAGACGACTTGCCAAGGATTTGCCCGGTATGTTTTCTGTCCGGCATTTTTGATCGCCATATCGCCGCGTACTTTATAGGTTGGAATTCCATTGCTATCTCGCGAGATGACGGTTGCCGTTGCCGCAAAGGTCATTGAGGTTGTCCCCAATGTTACCGCTGCGGTCGTTTGGGTTGGTTTGCCACCGGGACCGGCGGCAAGGAGTGCCACGACGGCACAGGCGGAGAGAATTCGGTAAAACTGCATGCGACAAAAGTGCGCTACGCGAGACGCGGCTGCCTGCTTCTTAGGAATCTGAACGCCGTGCGAGGAAAAGGCCGGGCATCCATGTCCGAACTTGCAAAGAACTATGATCCGGCAGCCGTTGAGAGTGCCCGCTATGCTTGGTGGGAGTCGACGGGCGTCTTCCATGAAGAGCCGGATCCGGCGCGCCCGCCGTTTATCGTCTGCATGCCGCCGCCCAATGTGACGGGCCGTGCGCATCTCGGCCATGGCTCCACCTACACGCCGATGGATGTCCTGACGCGCTATCATCGGATGCTCGGTGATAATGCGGATTGGTTGCCCGGCCTGGATCACGCGGCCATCGCAACGGAATCCGTGCTGATCAAAGAGCTTAAAACGGAGGGGACATCGCGCGAGGACTTGGGCCGCCCCGCCTATATCGAACGCGCCTGGGATTGGTCGCGCACCTACGGTGGAACGATCAACCAACAATTTCGCACCATGGGATTCGGCCCCGATTGGCAGCGAGAGCGCTTTACCATGGACGATGGTCTTTCCGCCGCCGTGGCAAAAGTGTTCGTGCAATTATATCGCGAGGGTTTGATCTATCGCGGCAAACGTCTGGTGAATTGGGATCCTAAAGCGCAGACGACGGTCTCGGATGCCGAAGTCGATCACGTCGAGCGCGATGCGCATCTCTGGCGCATTCGTTATCCGCTCGCTGCCTCGCCGCAGAGTTCCGATGGTATCGTCGTTGCGACGACGCGCCCCGAAACGATGCTTGGCGACGTTGCGATTGCCGTTCATCCGGAGGACGAACGCTACGCGCACCTGATCGGGAGCGACGTTCTCGTTCCGCCGTTATTAGAGCGGCGCATTCCCATTATCGCCGATGCCTCGGTGGAGCGCGAATTCGGGACGGGGGCCGTGAAAGTCACGCCAGCGCATGATCCGACGGATTATGAAATCGGCTTGCGGCATGCGTTGCCGATGCCTTCGATTATGGATGTGCAAGCGCGCATCAGCGGAGCCGAAGTTGCCGTCGGCCGCTACGCAGGCATGGATCGGTTTGTTGCCCGTGCGGCGATTCTCGATGACCTTCGTTCGAACGGATTACTCGTTGCCGAAGAGGCCTATCGTCATGCCGTCTCGGTAAGCGAACGGAGCGGCGAAATTATCGAACCGCTGTTATCGCTGCAGTGGTTTGTCTCGATGAAGCCATTGGCGGAGCCTGCGCTACGCGCGTATCACGACGGCCGTCTCACCTTCGTGCCGGAACGCTACGGCAAAACCTATGAGCAATGGCTCACGAATATTCGCGATTGGAATATTTCCCGGCAAGTCTGGTGGGGGCATCAACTTCCTGTTTGGTATACGCCCGATGGCGACATTGTTGTTGCCCACACGCAAGAAGAAGCGGAGCAAATTGCGGCCGATGCGCATGGAGGCGTTGCGTTGCGTCGCGATCCCGATACGCTCGATACGTGGTTCTCCTCGGGAATTTGGCCGTTCTCGATTCTCGGCTGGCCGGAAAAAACGGAAGAACTCAACTGTTGGTATCCATCGAGCGTCCTGATCACCGGATGGGAAATTATCTTTTTATGGGTAGCCCGCATGGTGATGCTCGGAGAGCATTTTATTGGGAAGATTCCGTTTGGAACCGTGTTTATCGCGCCGCTGGTCTTTGATGCTCAGGGCCGTAAGATGAGCAAATCCCTCGGGAATGCCATCGATCCGATGGATTTAGTTGCGAAGTACGGTGCCGACGCGTTTCGAATGGGCGTGTTGCGGCAGATGCGTTTAGAAGCTCAAGAATTACGGTTTCAAGAATCACGCTGCGAAGAGGCGAGAAATTTTAATAACAAAATTTGGAACGCCACGCGCTTTGCCTTGAGTCTTGCCGAGGGTTTGCCGCAGGCAAGCACGTTGCCACCGCGAGAACAGAAGACGCTCGCCGATCGCTGGATCCTTTCGCGATTGCACGCCGTTGTGGCGGAGGTTGCAACGTGTTTTGAGAGCTTTGATTTTGGCAATGCAGCCGATGCGATTTGGCGCTTCGTTTGGTATGAACTCTGCGATTGGTATGTCGAAGCGACGAAAGTTCCGCAAGCACAAACAACGCGCGCGGCCGTCCTCTCCTTTGCGCTCAATACCGCGATGCGCGTTCTGCATCCGATCGAGCCCTTTATTAGCGAAGAGGTATGGCAAGCCTTACCGCACGATGGCAAGACGATCGTTACGGCGAGTTGGCCCGACCTCCAAGAAATTCCGCAGGATTCCGAGGCGGAAATGCGCTTTGCAACCGTGCAAACGGTGGTGGAGCGCCTGCGAAATCTCCGAGCCGAAATGGGCCTCAAAGATCGCGACGTGCTCGAACTCGCTATCCCCGAGAACCTCCCCGAAGACGATGCTGCGCTCATCGCTCGCTATACCAACGGGCGCATGGCCGCGGTTGCGGCGGTTGGCCAAACGTGGGAGGAGACCGTCTCTGCCGTTTTCGGTCGCGCGCCGCGAGAGCTGATGCTGGCGCGTTTGCGCAAAGATCGGGAGCGGCTTCTTGCCGAAGTAGAACGTGGCGAGAAGAAGCTTGCCAATGAATCATTCGTCGCTCGCGCTGCGGCCGAGGTCGTTGCCGCCGAGCGCGAGAAGCTTGCAACCTACCGTGACGAGCTTGCCTCGACCGTTGCCACCCTCGCCGAAATCGGAGAGCCCGAATGAACGCCGCATCACAGTTACGAGAGCTCATCGGATCCAGCGAGATCGAACGCATCATCGCTCGACTCGCTCATCAAATTATCGAGCCCGACGATGCTCAAGACGGGATTGTCCTCATCGGTATTCGCCGTGGCGGTGAAAACCTGGCGCGCCGATTAGCCGCCCACATCGAGCGGATTACCGGTACGGCACCTGCCCTCGGGTTCTTAAATATCACGCTGTATCGCGACGACCATGTCACCCATGAAATGCCGGAGTCTGAAATTCCATCGCAGATCGCCGGTCGGACGGTCGTGATCGTCGATGATGTGCTCTTTACCGGCCGCACGATTCGCAGCGCGCTCGATGCCATTATGGATCTTGGCCGGCCTGCGGCACTGCGCTTGTGTGTCCTGATCGATCGCGGCTCGCATGAGTTGCCGATTACGGCGGATTACGTCGGCCGTTCGATACCGACGAGCAGGCGTGAACGTATCACGGTTGCGATTGCGCCGAGTGCCCGTAACGATGATAGCGTGACAATCGATGCGCGTGCGTCGTAGTCTGCTTGATCTCGACGATCTCTCGGCATCGGATCTTCACTATATTCTCGACTATGCCGGTCGCATCGAAGCCTCGCCCGACAGTCGCACGCTCGACGGCGTGGCGTGCGCAAATCTATTTTTCGAGCAGTCTACGCGGACTTTTGCGTCGTTCAATCTCGCGCAGCTGCGTCTGGGTGCCCACGTCGTCAATCTTTCACCCAAGGATTTAAGCTTAGCGACCAAAGGTGAGACAATCGAAGATACGGTGATCACGCTGGCTGCAATGGGATTTTCCGTATTGGTCGTGCGGCACGGCGAGGCGGGATTTCCCGGCCGCGTTGCCCGAGCGTTCGATGGACATGTCGTCAATGCAGGCGACGGAGGTCGCGCACATCCGACGCAAGCTCTTTTAGATCTTTATACCCTACGTGCCGAGTTCGGCGCGCTTGCGGGTCGGCGAGTCGCAATCGTCGGGGATATTGCGCATAGCCGCGTCGCCCATTCATTGATTCACGGTATTCGCCGCCTCGAAGGACAGGTGACGCTTGTCGGTCCGCAAGCATTTGTCACGCAAGCCGATGCGGGAGACGGTGTTTCGATTTCACGCGATTTCGACGCGGTACTCAAAGAGGTCGATGCAGTTGTTCTCCTCCGTATTCAGCACGAGCGTTTCGATAAAATGCCGTTAACGATGGATGAGTATACGCGCAATTTTCAACTGAACGCGCAGCGTTTGGCGACAATGCGCAAGCATGCGATCATCCTGCATCCCGGTCCGTATAATCGCGGCGTAGAACTCGATGAGAGCGTCCTTTCGTATGCCGGATGGCGCTATGCGCGGCAAGTTGCCGCGGGGGTGCCCATACGAATGGCGGTGCTCGATTTTCTCGTTCACGGAAAACGCTAGCTCGTGACGACAATCGTTTTGCGGGGCGGGCGGATCGTCGATCCATCGCAGCATCTCGATAGGGTTGCCGATCTCGTCGTGCGCGATGGAATCGTTCATGCGATCGGCGAGCATCGCGATGCGGATCACGCCGAAGAGATTATTGATGTTCGCGGCTGCGTTGTCGCTCCAGGGTTCATCGATATGCATGTGCATTTGCGTGAGCCCGGCTATCCGGAAAAGGAAACAATTTCAACCGGCACACGAGCGGCCGTGCGAGGTGGATTTACCACCATCGCGTGTATGCCGAATACGAACCCTGCCCTTGATTCCGTGGCGACGTTGCGAACTCTCGCGAATCTTCTCGATGCGCACGCAGAGTGCCGAGTTGTGCCGATCGCCGCAATCACCGTCGCGCGTCGCGGAGAAGAACTCGTCGATTACGCAGCATTGTCGGCCGCTGGAGCGGTCGCATTCTCCGATGACGGCACAACGGTCATGGACGCTCGCGTTCTTCGCGATGCGGCCCTTGCCGCTCGCGATATTCCCGGCCCGTTTATTTCTCATGCGGAAGATGAACTCATCAAGGGTGCCGCCGTGATGCATGAGGGTGAAACCTCGCGACGGTTAGGCGTTCCCGGCAGCCCCGGCGTCGCAGAAGACGTGATCGTCGCGCGAGATGTGCTCATTGCCGGAGATACGGGAAAGGCCTGGCATATCGCGCATACGTCGACACGTATTGCCTTGGATCTCGTTCGCTTTGCTCGCGCCCGTTCAATAAATGTGACCTGCGAACTCACTCCGCATCATTTGGTGTTCACCGATGAAGCGGTTGCGCAAATGGGCGCCGCGGCAAAAGTTAATCCTCCGCTGCGCTCGGGGGATGATCGGCGTGCCTGCATTGATGCAGTGCGCGATGGAACGGTCGATGTGTTCGCTACCGATCACGCTCCGCATACTGCGGGCGAAAAACATGCCGATTTATCGCATGCAGCGGTCGGGTTCACGGGGTTAGAAATCGCCGTCGGTGCATATGCGTATGCTTGTCCCGGGCTCTCAGAGATGCGATTTATCGAATTGTGTAGCACGAATCCGGCGCGAATTCTCGGTTTGGCCGAAGGCACGTTACGTTTGGGATCTCGCGCCGATATCACCGTGTATGAAGATCGACCATGGGTCGTCGATCCATCGGAATTTGCCAGTAAAGGTCGGGCGACGCCCTTTTCAGGGATGACGCTACCGCGCCAAGTGATGCTCACGATCGTCGGAGGACGCATCGCGCATCGACGCCTGCCCTGACGCCCGAGTCACGTGAACGGGAATTCCGTTGAGCGCAGCGTTTCCGGTTAGCGTATCGATGGCAAGGCCTCCGGTGAGATCGTTATAACTTGCACCCGGTTTTTCGGAGGCGACGTCAAGCTGTATTCCATCGCGATTGTGGCCGAAGCCGTGAGGCAAGCACACAACACCGGGCATCATCTCCGAACTCACTTCAAGCGGAACCGTAATTTGTCCATTTTCCGTTGCGATTTCGACGAGTTCGCCATCGGTGAGGCTGCGATCTGCAGCGTCGCCGGGATTCATGATGATCGTGCAACGATCGGCACCGCGCATGAGTCGCGGGGTATTATGCATCCACGAATTATTGCTGCGTAATTGTCGACGGCCAATGAGCAGCAGAGTATCTTTGGGTGCGCTTTGTGCAGCCAGACGCGCTAGATCGGAGGTGATCGTCGGCGGGACTAGGTTGATGCGTTTTCCTTCGGTGCACAAACGTTCCGGAAGAACGGAACGTAACGGGCCGTAATCGACACCGTGAGGGTGCGCGCGTAACTCGGCGAGCGAGGTCGCTCTCGGACCGGCTGCCAGCGCGGCATCGATGCGTTGCATCGGCGTTGGACTCGCGCTTGCTCCGAGCCGTTGGCTCAATGCGGCGAAGATCTGATAATCGTAGCGTTGGTCCTCATCGAGAATGGCGATGGGCTCGTTCACTCGCGCCGTGTTGCGAACGGCAAAATGGTGAAAGACGGCGTCGTAATGCTCGGTTTCCAGGCCAACGGCAGGTGGAAGAATGACGTGTGCATGACGCGTCGTCTCGTTCCGATACGGATCGATACTGAGCATAAAATCAAGGGATGCGAGTGCTTCATCGAGTCGCGTGCCGTTTGGCGTGGAGAGGACGGGGTTTCCGGCGATCGTAATGAGGGCGCGAATTTGGCCGGGGCCCGGCGTGAGAATTTCGTCCGCCAATGTTGCGACGGGGAACTCGCCGTCGAATTCCAACAGACCGCGAACGCGAGAGCGGCGCACCGGCTGGCGCGAACGCGACATCCGCACGAGATCAAATGCGGGCTCGGTAAACATCGCGCCACCAGGTTCATCGAGATTTCCCGTGACACTATTGAGTACGATAATCAGCCACTGGCAAAGCCCGCCGAATGCTTGCGTTGAAAGCCCCATCCGGCCGTAGGCAACGGCACGGTTTGCACCGGCAAACGATCTGGCTAGCGCGATAATCTGGTCGGCGCGAATGCCGCAGCGAGCCGAAACGTTGTGCGGTGAAAAGTCTGCAACGAGATGCGCAAGCGTTTGGAGGCCGTCGGTGCAATCGGCCAATCGTCCGAGATCGACGAGGTGCTCTGTGAAGATGACGTGGAGCATCGCAAGGAGGAGCAGCGCATCCGTTCCCGGCGTGATGAAGTAGTGTTCGTCGGCGATGGCTGCCGTTTCGGTTCGCCGCGGATCGACAACGACGAGGCGACCGCCGCGCGATTGCAAAGCGCGAATGCGGTCGCGCACTCCCGGTGCCGTCATGAGACTTCCGTTGGATGCGATGGGATTGGCGCCGAGGACGAAAAAGAAATCGGTTCGATCAATATCGGGAATGGGAAGTAAGAAATGGTGCCCGAGGATGGCTTGCGCTGCGACATGGTGAGGCAACTGGTCGACGCTCGTAGCACTATAGCGTTGCGAGGTACCGATGGCCTTAAGGAGAGATGACCAGCCAAGAAGCGTGCCGCTGTTATGCACCGTTGGGTTGCCGACATAGAAGGCAATGGCATCTGGTGAATGGGTGGCGATCACCTCGCGTAAGCCGTTGACGGCAAAATCGAGAGCATCATCCCATTGGTGCGTGTGCCAGCCGCTCTTCGTGCGAATCTGTGGCGCGCGCAAACGATCCGGATCGGCGTGGAGATCGATTAAGGCTGGTCCTTTGGGGCAAATTGCTCCGCGCGAAAGCGGATCGTCGGGATCGCCGCGCAAATCGGTAACCCGCCCGCCATGAACGGTGATTTTTAGGCCGCAAATCGCTTCGCAAAGATTGCATGCACGAAAGTGCGTTCCGTCGCGTAGGATGCTCATTGCAGTGACTCTATCCCCCGTGGAAGAGTGGCGTCTTGAGAAGCCCGTTAACGACGAATTGCACCGCCAGCGCAGAAAGAATAATGCCGAGAACGCGCGTGACGACGTGGATTGCCGTCGAACCGATCCGATGGGTGAATTTCGCCGCTCCACGCATACACAGCCACGCGATGCCCAAGGCCGCGGCAAAACTGAGCGCGACAAGCAGTTCGAGTTGCGGATCGCCGTGAGCGTTACTGACGAGCAACAAGACGGTTGCAATCGTTCCCGGACCGGCAATAAGCGGTATGGCGAGCGGAAAAACGGCCGGATTTTCGCCGGCAAGTGCGGCGCGCTCCTCATCTTCGGTGCTACGCGCTCCCGTATTGCGTCCGAAAAGCATATCGATGGAAATAAGAAAGAGCAGAATGCCGCCGGCGATTGTGAACGCGGGAAGCGTGATGCCGAGATAATTGAGGATGGTCGGGCCGACAACTCCCATGAGAATCATAACGATGCCGGCAACGATGACGGCTTCGTTACAAATGCGGGCGCGACGCTTCGGATCGAAGCGTTGCGTGGTTGTTACGACAAAAGGCATCATCCCAATGGGATCGATGATCGTAAATGCCGTCGCAAAGGCGGTCGCCCCAAAATGCCAATCCATCGTACGGCGTGTACGGGCCGTAGCGGCGGACTCCTGGGCAGTCGCGGCGAATTGGCAGGCTCGATGAATCACCGTGCGGCCCTTTTTTTAGCCGATGGATCTCGCTTCGACGGCCTTGGCTTGGCGACAGAGGGGATCGCCCTCGGCGAAGCTGTTTTTTTTACCGGAATGACCGGCTATGAAGAAGCACTGACCGATCCGTCGTATGCCGGTCAACTGCTGACGTTTACCTATCCAATGATTGGAAACTACGGTATCTCCGGCAGCGCCGCTCAGTATCGTCGCATTTGTGCGGCGGGAACGATCGTGAAACACCTCGCCTTCGAGCCGTCGCATCATGCGTCCACAATGTCGCTCCCGGCGTATCTCGATGAGCAGCATGTCCTCGCCATGCACGATGTCGATACGCGGGCATTAACGATTGCGCTTCGCGAACACGGAACGATTTGGGCCGCCCTCGCAGTCGGCGAAACGGCGCTCGCCCAGGCCGAAGAACGCTTAACGGCATTTGTGCGCACGGCTCATACGCGAGATTTGGTCCCATCGGTGGCTCCAAAAGCCTCATCGGTTGTCGGAACCGACGGTGGACCGCGAGTGACTCTCATTGATTGCGGAGTGAAGCGCGCGATTCTTCGCGATCTTAGCGCACTTGGTGCGCATATTACCGTGTTGCCCTACGATGCCGACGCGCAGGAGATCCTCGCAACGTCTCCGGCCGCCGTCGTGATTTCTCCGGGCCCCGGTGATCCGATGGATCTTCTGCAAACGCAGGAGACACTCAAACAACTCATCGGAAAAGTGCCGCTCTTCGGCGTCTGTCTGGGACATCAAATATTGGCCTTAGCGTGCGGGGCAAAAACATATAAACTGCCCTACGGCCATCGCGGAGGGAACCATCCGGTCAAAGACCTCGTTCGTAACGACGTGTTAGTGACTGCACACAATCACGGGTATGCTGTCGATGCGGCAACACTGCCCGATGATTTGGAAGCGACGATGGTCAACCTGAACGATGGAACGAACGAGGGATTTCGGCATCGTCGTCTCCCCATTGCTGCAGTGCAATTCCACCCGGAAGCGTCGCCCGGCCCGTACGACGCGCGTTCGATATTTGCGCAATGGTTCGAAGTAGCCGGGTTGCTCGCGGCGCACTCCTAGCACTTCTCGCGTTCGTCGCGACTGCAGTGTTCGGAGCCCCTGCTCGCGCGCAGTCGCTCGCGCGGCTTCACGTTGAATCATTTGTTCTTTCTAGCGATACGGCGAATCCGGTTGTCGAGAAGCCCTTTCACCTCGAGCTCGTCATTCATGTCAAAGAACGCATCAACCAACTTGAGAATGTGGTGTTGCCTCCCTTTGTTGGGCTCGATATTCTCGGCGATGAATCGACGACGACGCAATCGCTGCAAGGGACGACCTACGACGAACGCTTGACGGTTGTTGCGCATGGCAGCGGGAAGCTGACGATTTCGCCGGCATACCTCGATGCAATCGATGCGCGCGATGGTGCGGCAAAGCGGTTTCTCTCGAATAGTCTCACGCTGATGATTGCGGGGCCGATCCACGCGCCATTCCAGACGTCGGGTATGGTTCGTCGCGTGAGTGCAGATCTTACGGTGGTTGCGCGTATCGTAGGATGGCTCTTTGCGTTTGCCTGTCTCGTTCTTCTCGTCATCATTCTTTTGCGTCGCAGGCCGCAACCGTTGCCCGTCACCGTGTTGCCGCCTGCCGAGCCGCCTCCACCGAATATTCCCCTCGATCCGCGAGCACCACTTCGCGATGCTTTGCAACGCTTGCAAGCGGAGCCGACGCGTGCGCGCGCCCTCTTCGCGCGCCTAGCCCTGCGCGAGTATCTCCGTATTCCCGAAGGAGCAACGCTTTCCGATGCGCTGCGCTCGGCGAACGCCCAATCGGCTACGGTGAAACGTGCGCTTGAGACGGCAGAGCGTGCCGCGTTCGTGTATGATGAGGGACTCGATGATGCTATTCGTGCTTTTATTCCGACGTTGAGGGAGATGCTCACATGACCGTCACTCCGAACCACCTGCGGCAAGCCCTTGCCCGCACGATCGTTGGGCAGCGTGATGTCATCGATGGCGTTCTTTTGGCCCTTATTGCCAATGGACACGCGGTTTTGGAAGGCCCACCGGGTCTGGCGAAAACACTCGCCTGTAAATCGTTGGCCGCTGCGCTTAACGGAAGCTTTAAGCGCATTCAATTCACGCCCGATCTGTTGCCGAGCGATATTGTCGGAACGAGAATTTACGATCAACGCAGCGCAGATTTTTCTACGATGCTCGGCCCAATTTTTGCCAACGTCGTCTTGGCCGATGAAATCAATCGCGCACCCGCGAAGGTGCAATCTGCTTTGCTTGAGGCAATGCAGGAAGGCCAAGTGACCATTGGCCAGACGACGCACGCATTGCCCGATCCGTTTCTGGTTCTGGCCACGATGAATCCGCTCGATTCCGATGGCACGTACGCGCTTCCGCTAGCTCAATTA